>NZ_CP125942.1:0-600638 GCF_039602135.1 Glutamicibacter sp. B1
GTGAGCAGCGACGAGACCAATAGCATTGGTAGCTCCTGGCGTCAGGTAATTCGCAAGATCGAGGACGATGATCGAGTTAAGGCGCGCTACCGTGCCTTCGTATCCTTGGCCAAGCCTCAGGGCCTGATCGGTACAACTCTGCTGGTCGCAGTCCCCAATGACCTGACCCGCGACATTTTGCAGACTCAGTTGCGTGAACCGCTGGATGAGGCATTACGCGAAGTATTCCAGGATGATATTCGCTGTGCCGTCAGCGTAGATCTCTCACTCTCAGACGAAACTGAAGAAGAAGCTCCTGAAGCCGGCACGCCAGCGCCTGCTGCTCCTGCAGTTACTGAAACCCCTGGTCCGCGTCCTCAGCCGGCCCCGCAGCCTACTCCGCCTTCGAATTCTCAAGAGTTTGGCCGGCTGAATCCAAAGTACATTTTCGACACTTTCGTGATCGGCTCCTCAAACCGTTTCGCTCACGCAGCAGCGGTCGCCGTAGCTGAAGCGCCGGCAAAGGCCTATAACCCATTGTTCATTTACGGTGATTCTGGTCTGGGCAAGACCCACTTGCTACATGCCATCGGTCATTACGCGCGACACCTGTATAAAGGCATCCGCGTTCGCTATGTAAATTCAGAAGAGTTCACCAACGACTTCATCAACTCGATTCGTGATGACGAAGGTGCCAGCTTCAAGCAGACCTACCGCAACGTCGATATTCTTCTCATCGACGATATCCAGTTCTTGGCTAATAAGGACGCGACGCAAGAAGAGTTCTTCCATACCTTCAATGCGTTGCATAACCACAACAAGCAAGTTGTAATCACTTCTGACCTTCCTCCAAAACAGCTGCAGGGTTTCGAAGACCGTATGCGTTCGCGCTTCGAGTGGGGTCTGCTCACCGACATTCAGCCGCCAGAGCTCGAAACTCGTATTGCGATTCTGCGTAAAAAAGCAGACGCAGAAAATCTTTCTGCTCCAGGCGACGTGATGGAGTACATCGCTTCACGCATTTCCACCAACATTCGCGAACTCGAGGGCGCGTTGATTCGCGTCACCGCTTTTGCTTCGTTGAATAATCAGCCGGTTGATCTTGCTCTGGCCGAAACCGTCCTCAAAGACTTGATCAGCGAAGACGGTGCCCAGGAAATCACGCCATCGACCATCATCAAGCAAACAGCCGAGTACTTTGGGCTGACCATTGATGAGCTGAATAGCAAGTCAAGAACTCGAACTTTGGTCACGGCCCGCCAGATCGCGATGTACCTGCTGCGTGAGCTTACCGACATGTCTCTGCCGAAGATTGGTGCCGAGCTAGGCGGACGCGATCACACCACCGTGATTCACGCGGATCGCAAGATTCGAGAGCTCATGGCCGAACGCCGAGCCATCTTTAACCAAGTCACTGAGCTTACAAACCGCATTAAGCAGAGCCAGCGAGAACACTAAAAAGCAAGAAACCACAGGTGTGGATAAATCTGTGGATGATCTGGTGACTACCTGCGGATAAGAGTAGGTCGCCGTGTGGACGTTAAAAATCGTGGAACTGAGTTTCAACAAGACCTTGGAACTCAGTGTCACGTTCAACCACAGATTGTTCACATGCACAATCGCCGTCAGATCTAGGCATTTAGCGTTTATCCACAGTATCAACAAGGGTTATTAACACTTCTCCTTTAAACCCTTATTCATCCAAATAACGAGTCCACTCCTGACCCTCGAGCCAAACCTGTTCAAATCTTGTCCTTCGGACTCTCATCAACAGATGAGATTGAAGACTGACTTTGCATCGACAGGACGTGGCAAGATTAAAATGGAGAGAACGTGCAACTACCTGCTCTATGCTTAAGAACTTGGCGAGGGAACAACCTTCTTGGCCTGACTTAAGACTCAAGGGTGTCCGAAAGGCGGATTTTTCGTGAAGTTCAGCGTTGAAAAGGATGTATTGGCAGAAGCCGTATCCTGGACCGCCCGGTCCTTGGCACAACGCCCACCCTCACCAGTACTGGCTGGTATTTTGATCACCACCCATGAAGGCATAGTTCGCCTCGAGGGTTTTGATTACGAGATTTCCTCGCATATTGAGATCCCTGCGGACATTTCCGAGCAAGGATCAATTCTGGTCTCAGGCAAACTTCTGGCTGAGATCACCCGTTCACTTCCAAATTCCACTGTGACTTTGGAAACCGACGGCTCAAAGATTTCACTCACCTGTGGCCGCTCACGCTTCCATCTGGCCACCATGCCAGTTGATGAATACCCAACATTGCCAGAGCTACCTGCAATCGCAGGCACCATTGACGGCCAGGCATTCTCCGCTGCCGTCTCGCAGGTTATCGTTGCTGCCTCCAAGGACGACACCCTTCCAGTGCTTACCGGTATCAAGGTCGAAATTGAAAATGACCTGATCACGTTCTTGGCTACGGACCGTTACCGTTTGGCACTGCGTGAATTGAACTGGACGCCTAACACTTCAGAGATTTCTACTTCCTTCTTGATCAAGGCCAAGACCCTGAGTGAAGTGGCTAAGACCCTTTCTGGTGCGGGCGAATTGAAGCTAGCCATCAGCGAGAAGGGCGACATGGTTGGCTTCGAAAGCTCGAACCGCCGCACCACCTCATTGCTGATTAATGGCGAATACCCCAAGATTCGCTCGCTCTTCCCAAGCGATACCCCCATCCACGCGACCGTTCGTACCAGCGAACTGATGGAAGCTGTACGTCGTGTATCGGTTGTTGCTGAACGAAACACCCCAGTTCGCATGGCCTTCACCGATGGTCAGTTGACTTTGGATGCAGGCACTGGCGAAGATGCTCAGGCTGAAGAAGCCATCGTTGCTTCGCTGCGCGGTGAAGATATTGTGGTTGCTTTCAACCCAACCTTCCTTTCGGAGGGTTTGAACTCATTCACTACCGACTTCGTGCGTTTCTCATTCACCAGTGCGCCAAAGCCGGCAATGCTTACCGGTCAGAAGCAACTGGATGAAGAAGACCAGGATCAGTACCGCTACCTCGTCATGCCGGTACGTTTGCCAAACTCGAACTAAACCCCATGCGTGGTGGATGAATTTTTCATCCACCACCTCGTTTCTGTCAGGACCTCGGTGTATATATCGCAGCTTTCCCTCACGAGCTTCCGCTCGTATGCGCAGGCCGACGTGCACCTAGCTCCAGGCATCAACGTGCTGATCGGTCCTAACGGTGTCGGCAAGACCAACATCGTTGAATCCATTGGCTATCTAGCCAATTTGGCTTCTCACCGGGTCAGTAACGATGCTCCCCTGCTCAATTTTGGTGCTGAGCGCGCTCTTATCCGTGGCACCTTGCACCGCGGAAATCAAAAGACGACCTTAGAAGTTGAGATCACTATCGGTAAGCTCAACCGCGCTCGAATCAACCGTGCCAATCCGGTCCGTGCCCGCGAAATCCTTGGCATGGTCCGTACGGTCCTCTTTGCCCCGGAAGACTTAGCTTTGGTCAAGGGTGAGCCTTCGCATCGACGCAAATTCCTTGACGAACTTCTCGTAGCCTTGCGTCCGGTAGAAGCTGGCACAAAAAACGACTACGAACGAATTGTGAAACAGCGCAACGCGCTGCTTAAGTCGGTGCGCGGCAAATCTAAGCTGAATACCTCGCAGGAGAACACACTCAAAGCTTGGGACCTTCAACTGGCCAGCTGTGGCGCGCGATTGATCCGTGGGCGACTCGATGTGCTCATGCTGATCAGGCCATATATGCAGGCTGCTTATGCTGATCTTGCAGATGGGGCCAAGGACGCCAAAGCTATTTACCGCTCATCACTGGAAACTGAGACGGACGAAAACGGTGCTGCGCCTTCCGCACTAGAGGATCTAAGCCAAGAAGAAATTCAGAACCTACTTCTGGATGCCATTGAGGCCAACCGTAGTCGCGAACTTGACCGGGGTATTTCACTATTTGGCCCACATCGTGATGATCTGGCTTTGATTTTGGGGCCAACCCCGGCCAAGGGTTACGCCTCGCATGGGGAAACGTGGTCTTTTGCCTTGGCGCTGCGTCTTGCCGCCTACCGTGTCTTTGGCGATGATGATCCTCGCCCAGGATCGGGACCGATCCTGATCTTGGATGATGTTTTTGCTGAGCTTGATGCCACGCGCAGAGACCGCTTGGCGCATATTGTTGCCGGCGCCGAACAGGTTCTAGTCACCGCCGCCGTCGTGGAAGATGTTCCCGAAGCACTGAAGGGACATTTCTTCCAGGTATCCCCTGGCCAGGTCGTCGATGCGTGAGCCTGAAGAACGAGACGAACATCGTTTTGATCCAGAAATCGACGCTGCCAAGGCATTGCTTAACCGCATGCGCAAGCTCGCGGAAGAGCGTGGGGAACGCCGTGTTGATGCCGCCCGCATGGAAAAAGTTCGCAAACGCCAGGCCGCTCGACGCGGATTTATGGAGCAAAGATCAGCGGCCGCACCTGGAGCCATTCGAGATCCACGAGCCATTGGTGAAGTTGTCGCTCGTCTATCGAAGGCCCGCGGCTGGAACACCCAAGTGGCGGTCGGATCGGTGCTCGGCCGCTGGAATGAGCTGGTCGGAGAAGACATTGCGGCGCACTGCAAACCAGAATCTTTTGAAGATACGGTGGTGATTGTACGCTGCGATTCAACCTCATGGGCGACACAGTTACGCCTACTCAGCCACCAGTTGTTGAAAAAGTTTGATGCTGAGTTGGGCCCGGGAATCGTGACCGTAATTAGGGTCCTGGGTCCAAACGCCCCGTCCTGGCGTCACGGGATGCGATCGGTGGCTGGTCGAGGTCCTCGGGATACCTACGGATAAAAATTGCTGATACGGCATATGGCGCGCTAACGGACCCGGAGGGTGGATCCCCCCTCACTTGAGCTCCGCAACTGCCTTAGATGGTCAATTACTAGCTTTATGTGGCTGATTTAGGCCACAGAAGCACGGAATATTTTGCTCTACGCGGTAGAATTAGACGTAGTGAAAAGGCACCGCTGCAGGTTTTGCCCTGTGGCGATGTCCCTCCAGACCATGGTCGCTAGAGATACTCCACGGAGTGCCAACGGCGACCGCGCGCTAAATTCGAGGAGTTCGTAGCACCCGTGTCTACTGAAAATGCTTCACCGCAGGAGCCGGCAGAAAGCCAGGTTCCCGCGGAATCGATGACTTCCAAAGTCGAACATACCTATGGCGCCCAGGATATTACCGTCCTCGAAGGACTCGAAGCGGTACGTAAACGCCCGGGCATGTACATCGGTTCCACCGGCCCTCGCGGCCTTCACCACTTGGTTTATGAAGTTGTCGATAACTCCGTCGATGAAGCATTGGCGGGATACTGCGACACCATTAACGTCACCCTGCAGGCCGATGGTGGCGTGCGTTGTGAAGACAATGGTCGCGGCATCCCCGTGGATATCCACCCCACCGAGGGCAAGCCTACCGTTGAGGTAGTCATGACCATCCTGCACGCCGGCGGTAAGTTCGGCGGTGGCGGCTACGCGGTTTCCGGTGGCCTGCACGGTGTCGGTATTTCCGTGGTTAACGCGCTATCGCGCAAGGTGGACACCATCGTTCGCCGCCAGGGCCACGCATGGCGCATCAGCTTCGGCAACGGCGGTGTCACCACCAGCCCGCTGACCCAGGGTGAAGAAACCGAGCGCACCGGTACCAGCCAGACCTTCTACCCGGATCCCGAAATTTTCGAGACCACCGAGTTCGACTTTGAGACCCTGCGTGCTCGCTTCCAGCAGATGGCCTTCTTGAACAAGGGTCTGCGCATCACCTTGACCGACGAACGCACTCCCATCAACGCGGAGCCGGAAGCTGAAGTCGAAGAAGAGATCGAAAATGAGGTAGTCAAGCCACGTACCGTGGACTACCTGTACAAGGACGGGCTGCTGGACTACGTCAAGCACCTGAACGCTGCCAAGAAGGTTGAACTCGTTCACGACGAAGTCATCGCCTTCGAATCTGAAGATTCCGCTCGAGGCATCAGCGTGGAAATCGCGATGCAGTGGACCAGTGCCTACGCCGAATCCGTGCACACCTACGCGAACACCATCAACACCCATGAGGGTGGTACTCACGAAGAAGGTTTCCGCGCCGCGTTGACTGGTCTGCTCAACCGTTACGCCCGGGATAACAAGATCCTGCGCGAAAAGGATGACAACCTCACCGGTGAAGATGCGCGTGAAGGTTTGACCGCCGTGATCTCGGTGAAGCTCTCCGAACCACAGTTTGAGGGCCAGACCAAGACCAAGCTGGGTAACTCGATCGCCCGTGGCTTCGTCCAGGGTGTGGTGAACGAAGAGCTGGGCGACTGGTTTGAACGCAACCCGAACGTAGCCCGCGACATTATTCGCAAGGCCCAGCTGGCCTCCCAGGCTCGCATGGCTGCCCGTAAGGCCCGCGATAATGCCCGCCGCAAGTCGCCCATGGAATCCTTCGGCATGCCGGGCAAGCTTTCGGATTGCTCCTCGAAGAACCCTGTTGAGTGTGAGGTCTTCATCGTGGAGGGTGACTCCGCAGGCGGCTCGGCCAAGCGCGGACGTGACCCACACACCCAGGCCATTCTGCCACTACGCGGCAAGATCCTGAACGTTGAGCGCGCTCGCTTGGATCGTGCGCTGGGCAATGCCGAAGTGCAGGCCATGATCACCGCCTTCGGCACCGGTATCGGTGAAGAATTTGATATGGCCAAGCTTCGTTATCACAAGATCGTGCTGATGGCCGATGCTGACGTTGACGGTCAGCACATCACCACCTTGCTATTGACCTTGATCTTCCGCTTCATGCGTCCACTGATCGAACACGGTTATGTCTTCCTAGCAGCCCCACCGCTGTACCGCATCAAGTGGTCCAATGCCCCACATGACTACGTGTTCTCCGATAAGGAACGCGACGATGCCCTGGTGGCTGGTCAGGCCGCTAACAAGCGTCTGCCGAAGGATAACGGCATTCAGCGTTACAAGGGTCTGGGCGAGATGGACTACTCGGAACTGTGGGACACCACCATGGATCCCGAATTCCGCACCCTGCGTCAGGTCACCATGGATGACGCCGCGGCCGCAGACGAAGTTTTCTCCGTGCTGATGGGCGAGGACGTGGAGTCCCGCCGTAGCTTCATTCAGCAGAACGCCAAGGACGTGCGCTTCCTGGATATCTAAGCGGCGCCGCCGAAAGATCATCCACCGAAGACTTTTGACTTATAAGGGAACACATTGAGCGACGAGCTAACCCCACAGGACGAACCTATGGACGGCGAGGTTATCGAGCCGAACCATGACGGCGGGCGCATCGACCAGATCGACCTGCAAACCGAAATGCAACGGTCCTACCTGGACTACGCGATGGCCGTGATCGTCGGCCGTGCACTGCCAGATGTCCGCGATGGTCTGAAACCAGTACACCGCCGCGTGCTTTACGCGATGTACGACGGTGGCTACCGCCCGGAACGTGCGTACAACAAGTGCGCCCGCGTCGTCGGCGAAGTCATGGGTCAGTACCACCCACACGGCGATACCGCGATCTATGATGCGTTGGTCCGCCTGATTCAGGACTGGGTCATGCGTTACCCACTGGCCCTGGGCCAGGGTAACTTTGGCTCCCCGGGTAACGATGGGGCTGCTGCCCAGCGTTACACCGAAACCAAGATGGCCCCACTGGCCATGGAAATGGTCCGTGACATCAACGAAAACACCGTTGATTTCCAGGACAACTACGACGGTAAGAACCAGGAACCTACGGTTCTGCCGGCACGATTCCCGAACCTGTTGGTTAATGGTTCCTCGGGTATTGCCGTGGGTATGGCCACCAACATTCCGCCGCATAACCTGCGCGAAGTCGCCGAGGGTGTGCAGTGGTACCTGCAGAACCCTGAAGCCTCGCGTGAGGAACTGCTCGCCGAGCTGATGCTGCGTGTGAAGGGCCCGGACTTCCCTAGCGGCGCGATGATTCTGGGCACTAAGGGCATTTCCGATGCGTACCGCACCGGTCGTGGTTCGATCACCATGCGCGCGGTCGTCAACGTGGAAGAAATCCAGGGTCGCACCTGCCTGGTGGTCACCGAACTGCCGTACATGGCCAACCCGGATAACCTTGCGGTGAAGATCGCCGAACTGGTTCGTGACGGCAAGATCGCTGGCATCGCCGATATGCGCGATGAGACCTCGGGCCGCACCGGCCAGCGCCTGGTGATCGTGCTCAAGCGCGACGCCGTGGCCAAGGTCGTGCTGAACAATCTGTACAAGCACACCGAACTGCAGTCGAACTTCTCGGCCAATATGCTGGCCATCGTTGACGGGGTGCCACGTACCCTGCCACTGGATGGGTTCATCCGCCACTGGGTCACCCACCAGATCGAAGTGATCGTTCGCCGCACCCAATTCCGTTTGAAGAAGGCCGAAGAAGAGGCCCACATCCTGCGCGGTCTGCTCAAGGCCCTAGATGCTCTCGACGAGGTCATCGCCCTGATTCGCCGTTCGGCCACCACCGAAGCGGCGCGCGATGGGCTGATGGAACTGCTGAGCATCGATGAGGACCAGGCTCGCGCCATCCTCGACATGCAGCTGCGTCGTCTGGCTGCCCTGGAACGTCAGAAGATCCAGGACCGCCACGCAGAGCTCGAGCGGATGATCGCCGAATTCCAAGCCATCATCGCCTCCCCTGCCCGCCAGCGTGAGATCGTCTCCGAAGAACTCGGTGAGATCGTGGATAAGCACGGCGATGACCGCCGAACCAAGGTCCTGATGGGTTACGACGGCGACATGAGCGTGGAAGACCTGATTCCTGAAGAGGAAATGGTTGTCACCATCACCCGTGGTGGCTACGTGAAGCGCACCCGTATTGATAACTACCGTTCGCAGGCCCGTGGCGGTAAGGGCATCAAGGGTGCCAACCTACGCGGGGACGATGTGGTGGAGCACTTCTTCGTGACCTCAACCCACAACTGGCTACTGTTCTTCACCAACCACGGTCGCGTGTACCGCACCAAGTGCTATGAACTGGCCGAGGCCGGTCGTGACGCCAAGGGTCAGCACGTGGCCAATGTGATGGCCTTCCAGCCTGATGAGCACATCGCACAGGTACTGGATCTGCGCACCTACCAAGACGCGGCCTACCTGATGTTGGCCACCCGTAATGGTCTGGTGAAGAAGACCCGCCTGGAAGATTACGACACGAACCGTACCGCCGGTGTGATCGCTATCAACCTGCGTGAGGACGATGAATTGGTCTCCGCGCAGCTAGTCAGTGAATCTGATGATGTGATGCTCGTCTCGCGCAAGGGTCAATCGGTGCGCTTCACCGCGACCGATACCGCCCTGCGTCCAATGGGTCGAGCCACCAGTGGTGTCACCGGTATGAAGTTCCGCGAAGGTGACGAGCTGCTGGCTGCTGATGTGGTCCGCGAGGATTCCTTCGTCTTTACCGTGACCAACGAGGGTTATGCCAAGCGCACCGACGTTGCCGAGTACCGCGTACAATCCCGCGGTGGCTTGGGAATTAAGGTAGCTAAGCTCAATGAAGAACGTGGCGAATTGGTCGGCGCAATGATCGTCGACGAGAGTGACGAGGTGCTCGTGGTGATGGGCTCGGGCAAGGTTGTCCGCTCGGCCGCCGCACAGGTTCCTGCCAAGGGGCGTGACACCATGGGTGTTATCTTCGCTAAGCCGGATAAGAAGGACCACATTATTGCGGTAGCCAAGAACTCGGAGACGCAGCTCGAAGAGAACTTGGAGGAAGATGCCGTAACGTTGGACGCAGAAAACACGATCGATCAGTCATCCACCGCGCCGGAAAACGAATCGGACGTCCAGGAAGATGACACCACTAACGGAGGTAACGCATGAGCACGCCCTCGACGCCACGCCCCAGCGGCAGTGCCCCGAAGAGCGAAGCGCCGCGACCTACCCAGGTAAAGCGTCCGGCACCAACCGGCACCGGTAGCCGCCCAGCTGCCGCAGGTGCTAGGCCAGCTGCCGGTCAGGCTCGGCCTGCAGGTGCCCGCCCGGCAGGCCAGCGGCCTACCGGCGCCCAGCGTCCAGCTAACGGCCAAGAACGACTGGTTCGTCCGGCTCCCAAGGCTAAGGTCCGCAAGGCTCGCCTGCTGGTATCCAAGGTTGAGCCATTCTCGGTCCTGAAGTTGGCCTTCCTGCTTTCGGTTGCTTTCGGTGTCATCACCGTGGTCGCTGCCGTCGGTATCTGGGCCCTGTTGGACCTGATGGGTACGTTCGACGCATTCAACCAGCTGATTCAAGACGCCATGGCTGAAGGTGGCTTCGATCTGCGCCAGACGATGTCTCTGGGACAGGTGGCTTCCTATGCAACGATCATCGCTGTGGTGAACGTTGTGGTCATTTCTATCGTCTCGATGCTGGGTGCAGTGTTGTACAACATTGCTGCCTCGCTCGTAGGTGGCGTCGGAGTCACGCTCACCGACGACTAGAAACACCCCTAGTCGAGCCCGGGTTTCATGCTGTGATGCATGACACCCGGGCTCGATTTGTATCTTCTGGAAATCCCCGGTAGAGTTTTATTTCGTTCCAAAGGGAACAAACAAAAGCAAGGGCGTATAGCTCAGGCGGTTAGAGCGCTTCGCTGATAACGAAGAGGTCCCAAGTTCAAGTCTTGGTACGCCCACGGAAACCTTGCTGGAGAGAAAGAGGGAAAATGAAAAAGTTCCTAGTTCTCGCAACGATTGCGACTGCTGCGGTAGTCTTGGTCAAGAAAGCGAAGGCTTCTTCGGAAACAAAGGAAACCTGGCATCAGGTAGCCGATAAAGTTTCCTAAAGCTTTTGGGGCCTTAGCTCAGTTGGTAGAGCGTCTGCTTTGCAAGCAGAATGTCAGGAGTTCGATTCTCCTAGGCTCCACAAAAAAGACTGGCGGAAAGCATCAGCTTTCCGCTAATTCTTTTTGATTGGTTCGTCATGGATCAATCGGTGGAAACACCAAAACTAAATACGGGGCCTTAGCTCAGTTGGTAGAGCGTCTGCTTTGCAAGCAGAATGTCAGGAGTTCGATTCTCCTAGGCTCCACAAGAAAAGGATGGAAAGCACTTGCTTTCCGTCCTTTCTCATTCTTCGGCTTAATGCCGCTGTGGATTAGCGACTGACGCGTGCCATCCGCACCTGACGGTAATGATCGAGTAGCTGTTCACCGATACTGAACCATGATCGGTCCTGAACACTAGTCAAAGCGGCGCTGGCAAATGCCAGGCGTTTGGCATCGTCGTAAACTAGGTCACTGACCCGGTTGCGAAGTTCATTAAGGTTTCCGGGCTGATAGAGCCATCCGGTACGCGAAGAATCCACCAGGTCCAATGGCCCGCCGCGACCGACAGCGACCACGGGAACCGAACAGGCCATGGCTTCCTGAATCGTCTGGCAGAACGTCTCCGAAGATCCAGGGTGGACAAAGACATCCATGGAAGCCATAACCTCTGCCAAACGTTCACCCGAAAGGAAACCGGTGAAGTGCGCAGCGGGAAGCAAAGCCCGCAGTTCGCTTTCTAACGGCCCAGAACCAACGATAACCAGTCTGGTGTTCTTCAGATCCGCTAAGGCCTTGAGATCAGCTACCTGCTTCTCGGCGGCAAGGCGTCCTACGTAGCCGATGATTACCTCACCATTGGGTGCCACGGCCTGTCGGAACTGTTCACTTCGCCGACGCGGGGTGAACTGTTCGGTGTCCACTCCCCTGCCTGAGATCTTCAAACGGTCAATACCCAGGTCCTGCAACTGGCGATAAGAGAAAGTACTAGGGACCAGCGACAAATCTGCTGCAGTGTGGATGGCACGAACGTGGTCCCACAGGCGCTGAGTAAGCCAAGGCATCTTGTATCGCTCTGCATAACTTGGAACTTCAGTTTGGTATAGCGCCACCGTAGGTAGGTTCAGTTCTTGGGCAGCACGCAATCCTTGCCAACCCAGGATAAACGGGCTGGCCAAATGGACGACATCCACCCGTTCACGGGCGAGAATCTTGCGGATTCGGCTAACACTAGTGGTTGCTACCCGGACTTCCGGATAGCTTGCTAGGGGCATTGAGGGCACAGTACGGATCGCGAAACCTTTGTACTGTCGAGGCACACCATGCCCCGTCAATTCGCCAGCCAAAGAACCTGCTGGCGTAATGACCACCGCGTCGTGACCGGTGAGCGCTAAGTGGTCCAGCGTCTTGAGAATAGAGTTGGTAACCCCATTGAAGTGGGGCAGGAACGATTCAGCAACGATAGCAACCTTCACACTTTCAGCATGAGGATCAACAGTAACAAGCAAGTAAATATGACTGGGTCAGTTCATTAACTTCTGTCTTCCCATTTTTGCCAAACCAGCATTGGTGGCAAGATACCGTAGGTGTTTAACGAAAATTCCGGCGAGGTACGCGAAGACGCGGACACCGCAAAGATTGAAAAAGACTCACGCATTGCCGTACTACTCTTCCCAGCGTTGATCCTTCTCGGCGGGCTATGCGGCATGTTGTTCCCGCAAGCCTTCCTCGGCCTAACTGGATGGATCAATCCCCTGTTGATGGTGATCATGTTCTGCATGGGGCTCACCTTAACCTTGCCGGACTTTGCACTAATTTTTAAGAATCCACTGCCCGTACTCGGTGGCGTTGTTGCTCAGTTTGTCATCATGCCCGCCATGGGTTGGCTTGTCGCTACGGTGCTGCACCTTGAACCAGCCTTGGCTGCAGGCTTAATTTTGGTTGGCTGCGCCCCGGGCGGAACGGCATCGAACGTCGTCTCCTATTTGGCTCGAGGTAACGTCGCCTTGTCGGTGGCCATGACCTCGGTTTCCACATTGATTGCACCGGTGCTCACTCCTCTATTGGCTCTGTGGTTGGCTGGCCAGTACATGCCAGTTGATGCAGGTTCCATGGCTGTTAGCGTGGTTCAGATTGTTTTGATCCCTGTGGTTCTGGGACTAGTGCTTCGCATGCTTCTCAACTCGCTGGTGCTCAAGGTGAACGCACTGCTTCCCTGGGTTTCGGTTCTGGCTATTACCTTCGTGGTGACGATTATTATCGCCGGCAGCGCACAAGCGATTTTGAGCGCCGGTCTTCTGGTCCTCGTCGCGGTGATTCTCCACAATGGACTGGGCCTATTGCTCGGGTATGGAGCTGGTGTGCTCTTACGTGTGCCAGACGATGCCCGACGAACCATGGCTATTGAAGTTGGAATGCAGAATTCTGGACTGGCTGGCGGTCTAGCAAAACAGTACTTCAGCCCTGAGGCAGCTTTGCCTGCAGCCGTATTCTCCGTGTGGCATAACTTGTCCGGTGCGATGGTTGCCGCTTATTGGCGTAGGAAAAAGGCTGAATGATCTGTGACTGAAGGAAAGATTAGTAATATTCCCCTTATGGAATATTATGATCCTTCCAAGAACTCCCCCGCAGGACATGCATCTGGAGTCGGTGAGATGTACCTGGTCGCATCCACAGGTAATCTGAGTCTGTGACGTTATTGCTAGCTCTGGTCGGGATCATCGGCATCTCAGCTTCCGGCCCCATCATTGCTGCGTTTCCTGGAGTTCCAGTCTTATCAATGGCGTTCTGGCGCAACGGTGCCGCAGCTGCCGTATTGAGTGTTCCGGCACTTCGGAAAAACCCGAGAGCCTACCTCTCGATGACCAAACGCGAGTGGATTTTTACAGGCATCGCCGGCATTGCTTTGGCTCTGCATTTTGTTTGTTTCATGTACTCAATGCGACTGACTAGCGTTGCAGCCGGAACGGCTCTTGTATGTATCCAGGGCGTTTGGATTGCTGTGTTCCAGGTCGTTCGTGGCGTTCAATACCGAACTCCAGTTTTCTTTGGCATGGCCATCTCGCTTGGTGGAGCAATCCTCATTACCGGATTCGACATGGGATTGAGTTCAGAAGCGCTCCTCGGCGACCTGCTAGCACTGGCCGGCGGCGTGCTGGCAGCGGTGTACACGCTGGCTGGCTCAGTAGCTCGGCAGACGATGACCACGGCAACTTATGCCTCGAGCTGCTATGCAATTACCGCGGTCGTCTTGCTGATCCTCTGCCTTGCCACGGGCATGCCCATATGGGGATTCGACGCAACAGGTTGGTGGGGAATTATCCTACTGACCCTCTGCGCACAAATATTTGGTCATACCGCAATGAATCATTTACTGAATCTGCTGGGACCGCTGACGGTTTCCACGCTGATCCTCTTGGAAATCCCGGGAGCCGCATTACTTGCAGCATTGTTCTTGGGACAGGTAGTTTCAGCGTCTACTTACATTGGCCTTGTGGTGATACTCGTTGGGCTTGCCCTCGTGATACGAGGACAAGCCCAACCGAAAGCTCGTGAATAACTAGAGGTTATTTGTCATCTTCGATGATTTCGCGAATCTCTTCTACGCTTGCTTCGCGAGAGGCTACCGGCTGTTGTGGTTGCGTGGCAGTAGCTTCGTTTTCCCAGGGGTCTTCAACGGGTTTTGAAGCCTTCCAAACTGCTACCAACAGCGCGACAATTCCGGCAATCAAGCCTACGGCTAGTACTTTTCCCACTTTGCTCTTCTTGCTCATGCATTGCTCCAGACTGAAAGAGGATCTGCTATCCGACATCTCAAGCCTATGCAGTTACCGTGTCGCAGACCAGTGTTTGTCGGGAAGCCACCAGAGATTGTTCCAAATTTTCACTCAACGCGTACGTCAGTTTTTAGCGGGTCACGCCCTGATCATGGAAGAATGTAGGCATGACCGCAAACGCAACTCATAAAGCCACGATTCACACTACTTTGGGCGATATCGTTGTCGATCTCTTCGGCAACCACGCACCTAAGACCGTAAAGAACTTCGTTGGCCTGTCGACCGGTGAGCAGGAGTGGGTACACCCAGAGTCCGGTGACAAGAAGACCAACACTCCGCTGTACAGCGGAACCATCTTCCACCGCATCATCTCTGACTTCATGATTCAGGGTGGCGACCCACTGGGCCAGGGCTTCGGCGGCCCAGGCTACCAGTTCGATGATGAGATCCACCCAGAACTGAACTTCAACGAGCCTTACAAGTTGGCTATGGCTAACGCGGGTATCCGCATGGGCCGTGGAACCAACGGTTCGCAGTTCTTCATCACCACCGTCCCAACCACCTGGTTGCAGGGCAAGCACACCATCTTCGGCGAAGTTGTCGATGCAGATTCCCGCAAGGTAGTCGACGCATTGAACGCTGTAGCCACCGATGGTCGCGATAAGCCACTGGAAGACGTCGTTATCAACTCGGTCGATATCGAGACCTTGTAAATAGTCGACGCCATTTCACGAGACCCCGACGATCCACTCAGTGGTGTTGTCGGGGTCTCAAGCTTTAAGCACTCTCCCACTACAAAAGGCAGGTACCGATGTCCTACGGGCAGATAAACCCACAGGGCCAAGCAGCACCGACGTGTTACCGACACCCAGATACCGTGTCGTACATTTCGTGTCACCGATGTGAACGCCCGATCTGTCCTCAATGCCAGGTGTCAGCTCCGGTGGGAGTGCAGTGCGTTGAATGTGTTGCCCAGGCCAATAGAAGTATCCCAACGCAAAAGACCGAATTTGGTGGCAGGCTTCGCGCAGGAGCCCCGTTGGTGACCTATGTGGTCATCGCACTGAACGTATTCGTCTATCTTTTGCAGTGGATAATCCCTGGATTCACCAATTCACTGGTTCTGGCACCAGCCATTGCAGCTTATGAACCTTGGCGACTGATTACTAGCGCGTTTGCACACTCCACAAGTTCATTCCTGCACCTAGCCATGAACATGTACGGCATCTACATTTTTGGCACGCTACTCGAGCCAAAACTGGGCAGACTACGTTTCACGTGGTTGTACCTTCTGAGTGCTTTTGGTGGCTCACTGGGCATCTTATTGCTCAGCGCACCGTTGAGCGCTACTTTGGGCGCCTCCGGAGCTTTGGCAGGGCTCTTCCTTGCCACCTTTGTCGTCTTCCGCTCTAACAAGCAGGCGCTACGCCAAATGGGTATCATTCTGGCTTTGAACGTTGTCCTTGGCTTTGTTGTTTCGGGAATCTCTTGGCAGGGTCACTTAGGCGGCGCAATCACCGGAATTCTCGCTGCATGCTGCATCGTGCTGATTCCACGAAGTAATCCACAACGAGCCAAGACGCAGTTGCTTCTTCTTACTGCCCTGTCAGTTCTCCTCGTAGGTGCGTTGTACTTTGCCATGGAGGCAGTCAAGTACACCGGCTAGTCATTCGAATACGCTCCAAACCGTTATCCACACAGATTATCCACACTGTTAATAACTTACATGCGTGTAACTTGCGGGAGCGTGGAGATATTAACACCCCTGGTTTCCCTAGAAATCAGGGGTTTTCTGCATGGAATGCTCAATACTCACAACTTTGTCCCCATCTGTGGATAACTTTTAAACAATCCCTGTAGACAGTGCATATACGAACAGCCAACTTGTTAATAACTGCGGATTCGAAAATTTAACCGACGACAGTGAACATGAGGATGATTTGGATATAAACCTCTTATCCACAAGTGAAATCCACAGTGTTAATAACTTACATGCATGTGATTTGGGTACAGTAAACAGTCGATGACAAGGAATGTTGGCAAAATCTACGCAACACCCTCGTCAATGTCCCCACCTGTGGATAACTTTGTGAACAACTGTTTGTAAAAGTTGTACACATCTTCTGTGGATAAGCCGCTGTAGCTGTGGATTACATGGTGAAAACTGGCCAGATAAGCAAGATTGCAAAGAACGACATCAGTAGACCAATGATCAAATCGAGAACCTGCCACGCTTTTGGCTTAGCGAAGAGCGGGGCGAGGAAACGGGCGGCGTAGGCCAACGCAAAAAACCAAATAAAGCTCGCAACGACGGCGCCGAGAGCGAACCACTTCGCACCTGCCCCCTGGGAAACGGCAACTGAGCCCAACAACAGCATAGTGTCTATATAAACGTGTGGATTCAGCCAAGTGAGTGCAAGCGTCGTTAAGATAACCGCCAGCACGCCTGTCTTCTGGTTGGCCCCAGAGAACTTGAGTGAGTCAGGTTTGATCGCCCTACGGAAAGCAAACACGGCGTAGGTCGCCAGAAATAGGAAACCTCCGAGTCTCGCAGCAACCAGCAGCCACGGAACGCGTTCAACAAGAATACCCATGCCGCTAACACCGGCGAAAATCAGGACAGCATCGGAGAGAAAGCAAACAAGAGCGGTAACGAAAACGTGTTCTCTTCTGATTCCTTGGCGCAGAACGAAGGCATTCTGAGCACCGATCGCCACGATCAGCGAAAGTCCGGTGGTAAAGCCTAAAAATAAAGGTGCAACGGTCATGAGAAAACCGTATGAGAAGAATCTTTCTTAGTCGAACTTAACTTTCTGGATCTAGATTAGAGTTCCTAATGTGAACATCGATGTAGAACACCTCGAGACCCTCCTAGCTGTTGTTGATGCCGGGAGCTTTGATGATGCCTCGATAGATCTAGGAATCACGCCCTCGGCCGTAAGCCAGCGAATCAAAGCACTCGAAAACCGACTGGGCGCGATTCTAGTCGTCCGAAGCCGCCCGGTCGTCCCCACCGAACAGGGATATAAAGTACTGCGTTACGCCCGACAAATGTCGTTGCTCAGCACAGAATTTGCTCGTGAACTTTCAGCAGATAAACCACAGTCCATCGCGTTAGGGGTTAACTCCGACTCCCTTTCGACCTGGTTTGGGCCGGTCTTTGAACAGCTGTCAGAGATCGAGAACCTATCGGTCGAAATTATTCGCACCGACGAAAATAGGGGATTGGAACTGCTGCGCACCGGTCGAGTCAGTGCAGTTGTGACGGCAACAGCCGAAGCCTTGCAGGGATGTACCAGTAAGAAGCTCGGCGCTATGCGGTATCGGGCAGCTGCCTCACCGCGTATTATCAGCCGATACTTGCAGCAATGGAGTCCAGAGGAACTGGTACGGACTCCGATGGTGGTTTTTGATCGCGAAGATCCGCTTCAATATGACATGCTCGAGCGGCTGGCTGGCACCGGTAGTCGACCAACGGCCGCGGTTCATCACATCCCAGACTCTCTCAAATACGTCAGTGCCATAGAAGCTGGCATGGGCTGGGGGATGATTCCAGAAATACAGCTAGTGCAGGCCAAGAAGCTCGAAATTTTACACGAACAATGGTTTGCAGATGTTCCCTTGTACCTACAGCGTTGGGCTGTTGACTCCAGCATCCTCAATAAGATCGATAGCATATTGGTCACAGCAGCCCGTCAAAGCGGCCTTCATTTGATAGCCTGATCCTGTTACAGGCCACGAATGCCTGAAGCCCGGACGAGGGAGCCGTACCCGGAGCGCGACAAGACGGCCAGAGAAGGAAATCTGGCATGCATTGGACCGTACTGATTATTTCTGGTGTTTTTGAGGCTGTTTGGGCCATCGCACTTGGGGCAAGCGAAGGATTCTCGAAAGTTGTCCCCACCATCATCTTCTTTGCCGGCTTGATTGTCTCAATGGCGGGCTTGGCTTTCGCAATGAAAGAACTACCGGTGGGTACTGCCTACGCGGTTTGGGTAGGGGTAGGTGCCTCACTGGCGGTGATCTATTCCATGATCACCGGTCAGGAAGCATTCTCTGTTCTGAAGATGGCGTTAATCCTGGGGCTGATTGGCTGCATCATTGGACTTAAGGCCGTTAGCCACTAGAAAGTACCGTTAAACAGACTTCGCCGGTCCCTCCAAGGGGACCGGCGAAGTTCTATTTCCAGCCTGTGGTCATGAAGAACCCGACCATCGCGATGCCAAAACCAATCACAATATTCCAACCACCAATGTTGGGGATGGGGAATAGTGTCTGGGAAAGGTAGTAGACGATGATCCACAGTAGCCCCAGGAGCATGAGGCCAAACATGACCGGCTTGTACCAACCCGGCATTGGCTTATCAATAGCGTGAGCGCTTTGTCGCTCGGCTTGGGCCTGCGCTGATTTCTTGCGTCGTGGTTTTGACTCCGGCACTCGAATGCTCCCTCGGCTTCATCTGCTTAATATAGTAAATGTGGGAGACATTTAACGTCTTCCCGGTAGGCTTGGGTACAAGAATGCTGAGAACTGCTTTCTGCATTCCTACGTAGCTTCCATACTAGTCGCAACCCGTGAAAACTCCGGCGTTTTGGCTTGCATCAGAACGCGTTGACTAACAGAACGTTAAATGGCGAATGACTAAGGAGCCCAAGAACTGTGAATCGATCCGCCACAGTGCAAGGTCGCCGCATCGACCGTCGACCCCGGTCTGCGGGCAATATTGTCGTAGGATTTTTTGGCGAGCTGTTCATTACCCTGGGCATCATCTTGATGCTCTACGTAGCGTGGGAACTCTGGTGGACCAACATCGATTCCGCCCAAGCTCAAAAACAGGCAACCCAAAGCCTGGTGCAAGAATTGGGCGATGTAGTCATCCCGGATGAATCTGATGATTCGGCAGCTGAAGATGACAATAAGGATTATGGTCCAGCTCCAGTGACGAAAATTGGGCCGGGGGAGACCTTCGGAATTATGTACTTCCCGCGCTTTGGCGCTCACGGATCACACCACCCCGTAACTAACGGCGTTGGAGACAACGTCATCGATAATTTGGGTATCGGACATTACCCCACAACTCAGCAGCCTGGGGAACTAGGAAACTTTGCAGTCGCAGCTCACCGTCAGACCCACGGCCAAGTCTTCTGGGATATCGACAAGCTTCAAAAGGGCGACAAGATTTATCTGCAGACTTCCGAAGGCTATTACACCTACACCTGGTATGCCACGGAAATTGTTGATCCATCCAACGGAGACGTCCTCTTGCCAACCCCGCATCAGTGGGGAGTGGAGCCAACAAAGTCGATCTTGACGATGACCACCTGCCACCCTAAATACACAACTCAACAGCGAATGATCGCGTACTCCGAGTTGACGGATTGGCGGCCTCTCGATGCAGGCCCACCAAAGGAAATCCGTGACATGGTTATCGACGCAACGAGTTAGGAAGAATAAATGTACGCTTGGATTTTCCGAAACCTTCCTGGACCCGTGTGGTTTCGCATTATTGAAGCATTGATTCTCATTGCCGCCATCGTGCTATTACTGATGGTGTACGTTTTTCCATGGCTGAACCAGTACATCAGCCCCTTTACCGATTCAACGATTGGCCAGAGTACCTCGTGAGCAGCACCAAGATTTTAGTCATCGACAATTACGATAGCTTTGTCTACACCCTTGTAGGCTACCTACAGGAGCTTGGCGCCGAAACCACCGTTCACCGCAACGATGACTTAAGCGTTCAAGAAGCTATTGAGCTGGCTGCCAATTACGATGGCGTACTGATTTCTCCGGGCCCAGGTGATCCTGCCGGTGCCGGAGTCAGCATTGATCTGATCAAGTGGTGCGGTCAGCAATACAAACCAATGTTGGGTGTCTGCCTAGGCCATCAGGCATTGGCAGAGGCCTATGGGGGAACGGTAACCCACGCCGAAGAACTGATGCACGGCAAAACCTCGTTGGTTAGCCATGATAACCATCCAGTATTTAGAAACGTTGCCAATCCGTTCACGGCAACTCGTTACCATTCCTTGGCCGCGGTGCGAGAAACCATCCCAGAAGAGCTAGAAATCATTGCTCAGACCGCTGGGGGAGTCATCATGGCACTGGCCCACCGAGAAGCTCCACTCTGGGGCCTGCAGTACCACCCTGAGTCGGTACTGACCGAACAGGGATACCAGATGCTCGGCAACTGGTTGGAATTCTTAGGACTGAAGGGGGCAGCCGATAAGGCTGCCACCCTGAGCCCACTCTTTAGCGGCGAATAATACTTCGCCGACTAGTTGCCCTCACCGGGATTTGCCGGTGGGGGCAATTTTCCGCTCTGTGACTGGGTTGGCGACGGCGAAGTAGTCTCACTTGGCGACTCACTATTTGAATCGCCCGAGGATTCACTTTCAGATGGACTTTCAGAAGGGGTGTCGGATGGCGTTGGTTCCGGTGGAGCCTCGGCTAGGTCGTAGGTAATGGTGCCGCCCTGCTCCATGGTTTCCGATGCGCTAGGAGTTTGTCTCGCGATAGTGCCCGGAGCAAAGTTGCTGGTCACTTCGGTATTATTACTGTCGCTGAGCGAGAGTTTTTCCAAGCCCTGATCCTTAAGGACTTGTTCGGCTTCATCCAGAGTCATCCCGGTGAGGTCAGGAACTTTCACCTTGCCCGTCGAAAGAATCAGATCGACTTCCGAACCAGCTTTTACCTTGGAGCCTAGTTCTGGGCTGGTGCCAATAACCCAGTCAGTGGGAATGGTCGCCGAATCTTCACGCGTTACGTTTCCCACTTCGAGTCCTGCTTGTCGCAAGGCATCACGAGCTGCTGCCTCGGACTGGTTGGCAAGATCTTCGGGGATCACGCGTTGCTCTGAACCCTCGGAGATGTACAAGGTCACCGTCGAATCCTTGGCTACCTGAGTACCTGAGGAGGGATCGGTGCGCGAAGCCTTATTCTCATCGACATCTTCACTAAATTCACGTTCAACGCGCACATTAAAGGTCGCATCTCGTAACAGGCTACTGGCATCGTCTTCCGACAGATTTTTCACATCAGGTACGGCCACCGGTGCACGCTTTTCCGCATCAGCCTGAATCGAACGGATCACTAAGAAGCTAGCCAACGCTACAGCAACCACAGCGATCAGCGACAACAGCACAATCAGCCCACGGTTAGAGCGATGACGCGTCGTTTCCACCGGTGCATCATTAGCCGCGAAGACCGGATGCTCAGAGGTGAGCGGTGCCGACTGAGCTGCAAAACCAGTTTCCGTGGAATCGTGGTTCCCATAAATCGGCAAAGTATAGGTCGATGGTGCGGCTGGATCCTCATGGAATTCAACCCCGTTCAGGGCATCCTCCAAGGCCGCAGCAAAGGCTCCAGCGGATTGGAAACGGTCATCACGTTCCTTGGAGAGCACCTTGGCCAAGACCGGATCAAAGATTGGGTCCACGTTCTGCGCGATCTCGCTCGGAGCTGGCGGGATCTCGCCGACATGCTGATAGGCCACAGACACCGGGGAATCCCCGGTGAAAGGTGGTTTACCGGTAATCAGCTCGTAGAACAGGCACCCGGCCGAATAAATATCGGAACGGAAATCTACCTGCTCACCCCGAGCTTGCTCAGGGGAGAAGTACTGAGCGGTGCCCACCACCGCTGCCGTCTGCGTCATCGTGGCCGAATTATCCAGGGCTCGCGCGATACCGAAGTCCATCAGCTTCACATGACCGGCATCGGTCACCATGACGTTGGCCGGTTTTACATCGCGGTGCACCACATTATTCGCATGTGAATGATCTAGCGCATCACACACGCCACGGGCGACGCGCACAGCAAATTCGGCATCGATGGTGTCCTGAGAAATGACCTGTTTCAGGGTTTTCCCGGTGACGTACTCCATGACCATGAAGGGCAGGCGTTCGTGCTGCTGCTCGGTGGTAGGTAACTCGCCCGTATCGTAAACAGCGACGATATTTGGGTGGCTTAATGCGGCCACGGCCTTGGCTTCGCGCCGGAACCTGTTGACCACCATGGGATTGGTGGCCGTGTCCGGGCGTAGTACTTTGACTGCGACCTTGCGCGAGAGCACATGGTCTAGCGCAAGGTAGACATCCGCCATACCGCCACGACCAATGAGCGATTCAATCTCGTATCGGTCATTGATCATCCGTGGCAAGCCAGGTGGCAATGCTTCAACTTCGCTCATGGTGCTGTGCTCTGGTCCGATTCCGTGGCAGTCGGCGTTGGGGTGGCAGACGGGGTTGGTGTCGGGGTTTCAGTAGCCTCTGGCTCCTGCGACGGGCCAGCAGACACATCCAGGGTGACGGTAGTGCCAGGGGCAACTTCACTGCCTGCCGTGACGTCCTGCGAGAGAACGGTGCCGGCCACCGAAGAATCGGTCAGTTCCTGACCCTTGGCTACAGCCAACCCAGCGTTCTGGAGCTGCCGCTGTGCTGCGGAATAGCTCATTCCGGTCACCGATGGAACCTCAACGGTCTCCGCTGCCATGGCGTAGGTAACCGTAACGGTTTCACCAACTTCCACGTTGCCCGTGGGGTTCAGCGAAATCACTTCGCGGGGATCATAGTCATTGGTTTCCTGCGGCACCGCATTAACCTTCAGGCCCTGGCCTTCAAGTTCTTGGGTGACAGTATCGATATCCTGACCAATCAGTGATGACGAGACCTGAACGTACTCGGGGCTCTGGCTAGCACTTTCCGAAGGTGTGGAAGAAGTCTCCGAAGCCGGAGTGCTCTGCTCTGTCGGTTCGGTCGTTTCTTCCGTAGGCTCAGTGGACTCGGCCGATTCGGAGGTGCTCTCGGTGATAGTCGCCGTAGGCTTGTCATCGTTATTGCTGCTCAAGGCCGGGATCAACCAGGTCAACAGTGCAATAATCACTGCCAGCGCGATGATCACGATCAGAGGGATCAGCCACGGACTACGCTTGGATTCCTCAGGCTGTGGATCCTGTGCGTCGACATCCTCATCATCAAAACCATTGGTTTCTGGATTACTGGCAGCAGTGAAACCACTGGCGGTATTCACCGGTTCCACCACGGTAGGCATGGCGTTGGTCATCGTTGGCGCAGAATCCTGGCGGGTCATGGCGCGGGTTGCGTCATCATTCAGGTTCAGTGCCTGCGTTGCGTCCTCAGAAATACCGGTGGCGAGCATGCCAGGCACCGCCAAGGTGGCGGTGTTGGTATCACCGGCACGCAGTGCGTCGGCTGCCTTAGCCAAAGCGGTCGCGTCTTTTGGACGGTCCGCAGGGTTCTTGGCCAACATCGACATGATCAGCTGACGTACCGGTGCTGGGATGGTGTCCGGCAACGCTGGGGGAGCGTCGTTGACCTGTGCCAGGGCGATAGCGATCTGCGATTCGCCGGTGAACGGGCGTCGTCCGGCAAGACACTCGTAGCCGATCACGCCCAGGGCATAGATATCCGAGCTGCCGGTCGCATTTTGTCCGGTGGCCTGTTCTGGAGCCAGGTACTGGGCAGTGCCCATCACCTGACCGGTCGCGGTCAGTGGGACCTGGTCTGCCAGGCGTGCGATACCGAAGTCGGTAATCTTCACAATGCCCGAAGGCATGACCAAGATGTTGCCCGGCTTCACATCGCGGTGCACCAGTCCGTGCTCGTGGGCTGCGGCTAGCGCGCGAGCGGTCTGTGCAATCAGCGAGAGGGTACGGTCCACCTCGAGCTTGCGTTCACGCTCGATAATGGTGGACAGCGGTGGGCCTGGAACAAGTTCCATCACCAAGTAGGCGGAGCCTTGCTCTTCGCCGTAGTCAAAGACGCCGGCGATGCCCGGGTGGTTGAGCAGGGCGGTGTGGCGGGCTTCAACACGGAATCGTGTCAGGAAGCTTTCGTTGTCGGTGTATTCCTCTTTGAGGATCTTGATCGCTACAAGGCGTCCAAGGACCTGGTCACGAGCTTTCCATACTTCGCCCATGCCACCGATCGCAATGCGGTCGGTGAGCTTGTAACGTCCGCCCAAGGTGGTGCCGGTTACTGGCCTCACTTGTTGAACACCGCCTTTAACATCGTCTTCATCAGTGCACCGGTCGTATTGTGACCAGTGTTGTAATCTACGTCTTGCAAGGTGACCGTAATGGCCACCTGTGGGTCATCTGCCGGAGCAAAGCCAGTCATCCAGGAATTCACATGGTTGGTGCCGTTATCGAGCTGTGCGGTACCGGTCTTAGCGCGGAAGTCCACGCCTGGGACCGCAGCATTCATCGCAGTTCCGCTCTTGACCGGGCCTTCCATGAGCTCAGCGAGCTGTGCAGCAACCTCTGGGGTGGTCGCCGTGGAGAACTTCTCCGGCTTAGGTTCTTCGATGACTCGAAGGTCCGGGGCAATCACCTTATCGATCATGTTTGGCTTCATGATCACGCCCTTGTTGGCAATGGCCATGGCTGCCATGTTCATCTGCAGTGCGGTGACCTTGTTGCTACCCTGACCAATAGCCATACGTGCCAAATCTGCTGCGTCAGCGTCGTCGGTCGGGAACTGGCTTGGCACCACATTCTGCGGGATGCTCAACTGCTGGCCGTAACCGAAGCGCTCAGCCACATTCGCGAACTCTTCCTTGCCAACGGTCTGGCTAATTTCCATAAACGGAGTGTTACAGCTCTGGGCAAAGATGAAGGCCAGTCGGGCCCGTGGTTCCCGAGCACAAATACCTTCTTGGAAGTTGTTCATTGAACGAGTGGAGTTTGGATAGTTCACCGAGGTCGGATTGTCGATAACCGTGTCAAGGTCGTACTTGCCAGACTCCAGAGCGGCGACCGTACTGAGGATCTTGAACGACGAACCGGGGAAGTTCAGGCTGCTGATGGCAGGGTTCAGATAAGGGCTCAGGCCCTCAATTTCACTGACCTTCTTCAAGTTCTGAGCAGCCTTGGTGGTCGAATGTACCGCAAGGTCATTGGTGTCGTAGCTTGGCTTGGATGCCATCGCAAGAATGTCGCCGGTCTTTGGATCGGTGACAATGATGGTGCCCTTCACGCCATCCGGGATGGCGTTGTAAGCGGTCTTTTGTAGATCCCCATCGATAGTCAGCTCGACGGAGGCACCCTCGGTCTTCTTGCCGGTGAACATCGCCAACAGGCGGTCGTACAGCAAATCCGAGCTGGTTCCGGTGAGCCAGTCATTGAGTGAAGACTCTAACTGGGTGGTGCCGTTGGCCAGCGAGTAGTAACCGGTTAGGTGTGCGTAGACCTCTGCGTCGGTGTACTTACGCTGGTACTCAAATTGCCCGTCATCGGTAGGGACCGACTCGGCGATGGGCTTGCCGTCAACCA
Source organism: Glutamicibacter sp. B1 (assembly GCF_039602135.1). Lineage (NCBI taxonomy): Bacteria > Bacillati > Actinomycetota > Actinomycetes > Micrococcales > Micrococcaceae > Glutamicibacter > Glutamicibacter ectropisis. Next base: position 25,824 of record NZ_CP125942.1, read on the forward strand.
GGATGGCGCCACGCGGCAAATCAAACTCACGGTACAACTGACGCTTATTCAGTGCGTTATCTGTCAGCTTGTCAGCATTAAAGAACTGGATATAGCTCAATCCGCCAAGGCAAATGACAAAGAGCAGGGTTAGTGCAACCCAGACTCGCTTAATGGCCTGATTCACTTGCTCTTCACCACCTTGGTGCTGGTCGTTGGGGCTTTACTGGGTGTTGCAATTTCATCGGTGGGTCCTGAGACGCCGGACTTAGGTCGGCGTGAATTGTGCGAAATCAAGAGCAGGAGGGCGATGATGATCCAGTTGGCCAGCAGGGATGAACCACCGGCTGCCATGAAGGGTGTAGCCAAACCAGTCAGTGGAATCAGGCGGGTGACACCGCCGATGATGACCACACACTGCAGGCCGAGCGTGAAGGACAAACCGGCGGCTAAGAGCTTGCCGAAGGAGTCGCGAGAACCGAGGGCTGCACGCAGACCACGAGAGACCAGCAGCATGTAGAGCAAGACAATCGCGGTCAGTCCGATCAGGCCGATCTCTTCACCAAAGGAAGCGATGATCATGTCGGAGTTGGCTAGCGGTACTCGGTACGGGGAGCCAGCGCCAAGGCCGGTGCCGAACAGTCCGCCGTCAGCCATACCGAAGAGACCTTCAACGATCTGCATACTGCCGCCGGCGGCCTGATAGATGGCTGGGTCAAAAGCATTGAGCCAAACATCAAGGCGTCGCGTCACGTGGCTCATGGTTAGTCCGGCGACGAATCCACCGGCGACCACCATGAGCAAGCCGATCAGTACCCAAGAGATGCGGGCGGTAGCCACGTACACCATGACGATGAACAGGCCGAAGAACAAGATGGCTGAACCAAGATCGCGCTGAACAACCAGCACACCAATGGACAGCAACCAGGCGATGACCATAGGAGCCATATCGCGTAGGCGGGGAAGCTGGAGCGGACCAAACTTATGTCCGGCGAGCAGAATCAGGTCGCGATTGGACGACAGATACCCGGCGAAGAAGATCGACAGGGTAATTTTGGCGATTTCACCCGGTTGCAGGGAGAAAGCGCCGATGCGAATCCAGATTCGTGCACCGTTGATGGTCACACCCAGGTGTGGGATCAGCGGCAACAGAAGCAACACGATAGATGCCAGAAGGGCAATGTACGTGAAGCGACGCAGGATTCGATGGTCCTTGACGGCCCAGAGAACTGCTGCGGCAATGACGATGGCTATCGCGGTCCACAGCAGTTGTCGGGCTGACTGGGAGGTACCTTTCGCCAAGTCGATGCGGTGAATCATGGCCAGGCCAAGAGAGTTCAACGCCACCGTAATTGGAAGTATTACCGGGTCGGCATATTTAGCGAAAATGCGAAGCAATACGTGAACCGACAGGGCGAGGACCGCCATGATGCTCATCTGAACATAGAAGTCAGTATTGTCGACACCCTCGGTGGTGCTACCCACCAAGAAGAACGCTGCACCACCGACACAGAGGGCCAGTACAAGCAGCAACAGCTCGAGATTGCGCCGTGGTACCGGTGCGGTCTGCACTTCGGTCATTGCATGATCTCCTGACAGTAGGCTGGCAGCTCGGTTTGGGTGCTACTTGATGAATCGCTGGATCCCGGGACTTGTACCGGGCAGTTCTGTTTGGCGGTGACCAACAGTTCCTGAATGATCATCTGGGCGTGCTCACGGTTTTCGGCCGAAATAGTGGCTTCAACTCGTTGGCGTGAATACTCGGGCAGGGATTCGAGTGGAACCTTGCTGACAGTATCAACCTCAGATAGTGAAATCGGGCCAAGCTCTTGCGGAACACCCTTATAGATGGCGACCTTGTTATCCACGGTGCCAACAAAGTACTGGGTCTGAGTCCACATATAACCCCATACGGCGAGAGCCACCACGAGGAAGGCTGCCAGGGTGAGCAGAATAGGCATCATCCAGCGACGGCGTGTCGGTGGAATTTCCACTGGATCCAGTACCTGACCGGCCGCCGGCGAACGGTGGGTCAGCAGCGCGGCCGCGCGACGCTCACCAGTGTGCTGGGTGACCACAGGTATCTGACCGGTCTGCGTAGCTAGCTGAGCTGCGCCGACCAAAAGATGTGGGCGTTGCGAAATTTCGTGACGAAGCAGTGAGGCGCTGGCTTCAATATCGCCCTCAGCCGCAATAGCTAACTGGGCGGTATCCGGAGCTGGTTCCTGTACCGAAGGCTCGCTGGACTCATCGGTGCTGTCCTCAACGACTTCAAACATCACCACGGTGACGTTATCGGGTGCGCCATTTTTCAGCGTGATGGCCACGAGGTCGTTAACTGCCTCGTCCATGTCCTTGGTACTACGGATGATCTGCTCAATGATGGGCAGTGGGACCGCGTCGGTCAGACCGTCGGAACACAGCATCCAGCGTTCGCCGGGCTCAGCCTCAATCTGCTGGACATCAAGCTCGGGGGAAGCATCAGAATCACCTAGAACACGTAGCAATACGTTCTTATGAGGGTGGACTTCAGCTTCTGCCGGCTTGATGCGTCCTTCATCAACGAGTCGTTGCACGAAGGTGTGGTCACGGCTGATCTGTTCAAAGTTATCGTGCTTGAGTCGATAAGCGCGCGAGTCACCGATATGGGCCATGTGCAAGGTGCTGCCAGAGAGCAGTAGGGAGGTCACAGTGGTGCCCATGCCTGAGAGCTTCGGGTTGGCACCGACGAGTTCATTGAGTACCAGATTCGCGGCCTGAATTTCATCAGGGAGAGCGTTTTGCGGATCGACGATATCTGCGTGGTCTAAGTGCACCAGGTCCAAGACCGTGGAGGCAGAAGCCACATCGCCGCCGACGTGGCCACCCATGCCATCGGCAAGGACAGCTAGATACTCACCGGCGTAGGCGGAGTCGTCGTTCTTCTTACGAATCCGTCCGACGTCAGACTTTGCGGCAAATTTGAGTTTGAGGGCCATAGGCTAGGACTTCAATTCCAGGACAGTCTTTCCGATGCGGATCCGCTGACCCGGTTCCACAGGCTGTGCGCGAGTGAGCTGACTGTCACCGACGAAGGTGCCATTGGTGGATCCCAAATCTTCGATGAACCAGCGTGATCCCTGTGGGAAAAGTCGTGCGTGACGTCCGGAAGCGTAGTCGTCGTCAAGCACCACGGTTGCATCCTGGGCACGACCAAACATGATCGGCTGACCGCTTAGTGGGATGCTGTTGCCAGCCAGTGGGCCTTCAACAATAGCCAAGGATGTTGCAGCCTTGCGCGCCGGAGCTTCTGGTTCTGCCAGCTCAGGGTTCTTTTTCAGTGCCCGTGCGCTGGGCTTGCCTGTGCGGGCTCGAGATCCGACAGCCAAATCACGACGCATCGATCCGACAACGCTCAAAACGAGCAGCCAGATCAGCACAAGGAAGGCGAGTCGGAACAGGGTGAGAACCAGATCGTTCATGCGCGGCCTCCGTTATTCGAGGTGATGAGCCGAAAGACTATTTTTGTTTGTCCGATAGTGATGACCGAACCATCAAAAATGGGAGTTTCAGCGGAGATCTTTTTACCGTCCACATAGGTTCCATTGGTTGAACCCAAATCGGACACCACAAAGTTTGTCTTACCGCGGGTTTCAACGCGGATGTGCTGACGTGAAACACCAGAATCATCCACCGGAATGTCGGTGCTTGCCGAACGGCCCAAAACAACCGAGTGATGGTTCAGCGCGAAACGCTGTCCTGCAACCTCAAGAATGGCCTGCTTCTGGGTTGGCACCTTGGGGATCTCGTTGATAGGTCGGACATTGGGACGTGGCTGCGCGGTGGTGCGCGGCGATGGCTGGCTGGCTGGCTTGGCGGTAGGCGTCTTTACCGGAGCCGAAGCAACAACATGGGAGCTGGTCTCCTTGACGGAGCCAGTGATTTCCATTTCGCCAGGCTTGAAATCTTGTTTGGATACAAAATGGATCATGACATCGCCATGGACCGAGTAGTCCTGATTGGTGGCGTGCTCTGCGGTGACCTTAGCCATTTCATTAACGACGGCACGTCCCCAGCTTTTAGCGGTTTCGAAGTCTTTGGTGCTCAACGCAACGACGAAGTCGTTCGGAGCAAGACTGCGTCCTTCGCTAATTGGCAGAATTCCGCGATCCATTTCATTGCGCAGGGCAGTAGTCAGCTCTACTGGCTTGAGGTCTGCGGTGCTGGTTCCACGAAAGAAGCTTGTGACGACCTTCTCTAAGCCGCGTTCGACATTGTCGAGAAAGCCCATTATTCGTGCTCCTTCCTAGGGGTCCATTGTTTGTCTTAGTGTCCCGTAATTCGTACGTAAAAGCAGTGAACACAGAACTTCATATTCGATCTTACTGTTTTCAGCTGTGCAAATGCCGAAAAATCCTTGGGTGATCGACGCGAGGGTAACTCAACGATACCGAGGTCAGGGACGAATGCCTGTGTCTCTGGCCACATGTCAAGGTTTCGATTAGGTGAACTGAAAATGTGTGTGTAAGCTATTTCTTGTTGCAAAAGCACGACGCAACAAAAATTACATATGCGCGAGTGGCGGAATTGGTAGACGCGCTGGCTTCAGGTGCCAGTGATCGCAAGGTCGTGGGGGTTCAAGTCCCCCCTCGCGCACAAATTAAAAATAACCTCTGCAATGAATTTTCATTCATTGCAGAGGTTATTTTTCTTTCAGGTATCGCTTTGATAACTATTGGCCACGGCGTGCCGAAACCTGCAGTCCTCGCTGCTTGAGTATGGCCGCCAGTACGCCATCACCTTCTGCAAGGGTCCCACTGTGAGAGCCGTCGTAAATCGCCCCGCAACCGCAACTGGGACTGCGATCTTGCAACACTGCTTCGGTGATTCCGTTGGAGGTAGCCAGCTGGGCAACTTTTTGAGCCCCGGCGACAAAGGCCTCGGTGAGATCTTGACCGTCAATAGAGACGACGGTGGCGTTTCCCTGAAGGACGTCGTATCCATCCCCGCCGACGATCTCTGCGGGAGGTCGGGGTGTTGGCAGATCCCCTAGTTCTTCGGCGCATGCGGCGATCGCTTCGCCGCGCGCTACAGCATTGACTATGTTTTGGTCAGTTTTTGCTTTGCCGTTATAACGGCAGGGGATACCAGCAAGACAAGAGCTAACAAGTATCGGGACCTTTCTCATGTCTTTATCCTAGTCGTGTGCCATGAATCGAGCACTGGATTAGAATTCCATTTACTAAGTGAAAGGTAAGTATTGTGGCTGCGTCCAAAGAACCATTTGAAATCCGCGGAACCGTTGATGTGATCAACGGACATCGGATCCTTCGCTTAGAGCAAGAATCCAGTGACTTTCTTTCCAGTCGCGGCCAGGTGGCCGTCGATCTCCTTGGTGATTTTGCTGGGCATACCGTGGTGATTGATCCTGATGGGCGTCGCGGTCACTGGCTGGATTTGGAGTCGGCTCAGGCTCCGGTGATCGATGGTGAAGTTGGGCAACAGATCCAGCTTTCGGTACAGCCGAGTACATCATGGCCCGAGACCACCGTCCCGACAGATCTGGCTGAAGCCTTAGATCAAGCCAGTGATTTGGATGAGAATTGGGTCAGTCTGACGCCCATGGCCCGCTGGGAATGGGTTCGTTGGGTCGGAGCCACCAAGAATCCGGATACGCGTCAACGACGTGTTGAGGTGAGTATTTCTAAGCTGCGCGACGGCAAACGCCGTCCATGCTGCTTTGACCTGTCTTCTTGCACCAACCCCGAATTAGCCAAGGGTGGCAAACTCGCTGAATAAGACTGCCGCCGCTGGCGCAGTACTAGTCGTCGACACCGTTCTTCGTGGAATCGCGAATAATCAATGAGCTAGGCAGCATGCTCTGCAATGGCTCGAGGTCTTTCCCCTCGAGTAACGCACGCAGTTTCAGGGCCGCCAACCGTCCGCCTTCCTGGGCGTTGAGCTGCACCGACGTGATCGACGGATTGGACGTGGCTGAATAGGGAAGATCATCAAAGCCAGCGACCGCTAGCTGATCTGGGATGCGAATTCCCAGGGCACGGGCTGCGTGTAGTACGCCGAAGGCATGATTGTCGGTGGCGCATCCCACGGCGCTTACCCCGTTTTCCTTCCATATTTGCCACTGCTCACTGAAGGTTTCCGAGGCCGCGGTGACATCAATCATCGAGCTGGCCACGCACTGCGGCAAAACTTCAATACCGTAATCCTTAGCTGCCTGAAGGAATGCTTCACGGCGCACCGCGAGAGTTTCCGTTCCGGTGATGGCATCTAAATAGGCGGCCTTGGTATGCCCTTGAGCTGCAAAATGTGCCACTACATCGCGGGCTCCCTGGGCTACGTCCATATTCACTGCCGGGAATTTTGCGTCAATTCCGGGAGCGTCAAGGGCCACCATCGGTATGTGACCGCCGATCTCATCAAGGAACTCTTGGCTTGGTGCGTGCACCAGCAAGCCAGCCGGGCGTAGCCCGAGGATCTTGCGAGTTTCGCTCGCGCTGGGGGAGACGCCGGAATCCGTGACGGAGAGCATGAGCTGGTAGTCGTTGGCTAATACCGAGCGAACGCCGGCGATGACTTTGGCGAAGAAGGGGTTGGAAATATCTGGGGCTACCAGGATGACCAAGGAACTGACACCCTTGGCCAGCGAGCTGCCGATGCTGTCAACAAAGTAGCCTAGTTCGCGAATCGCTTCGCGGACGCGTTGCTCATTCTTGGCTGAAACTCGCCCCGAAGACTTTCCGTTGGCCACTAAAGAGACCGTTGCCGTGGACACCCCTGCATGCGCGGCCACCATGGCCGCGGTGACCCGACGTGGTTCGCGGGAATTTCCGGTCTTCTCAGCAATCGTCATGGATCCATCGTAGTCGCTCACTCGACGGGATAAATCCTTAGTTAAGCGCTTGACGCAACTGCGAGAACAGGAAAGAATTGGCTCAGAGAAAGATCATCGCATCGTCACTAACATCCGGCCCCATGCCGGCAGAAGAAGGATGGCACCATGGCTCAGGACAGTGCAACACCCCGCAAGATCATTTTGGACTGCGACCCAGGCCATGATGATGCGGTCGCCATGATCCTTGCCCATGGAAGCCCGGCCATTGACCTGCTGGCCGTCACTACCGTGGCCGGAAACCAAACCCTTGAGAAGGTCACCGCCAACGCGCTCGCCGTGGGAACCATCGCCGGTATCAGCGGCATTCCCTTTGCCGCCGGCTGCGCCCGCCCACTGGTACGCGAAGTAGAAACCGCTGCAGATGTTCACGGTGACTCGGGTATGGATGGGCCGGAACAACCAGAATCCACCATCGAGTTGGACCCACGCCACGCGGTAGACGTCATCATTGACCTAGTGATGAGCCATGAGCCAGGGGAAATCACCTTGGTGCCCACCGGGGCGCTAACCAACATTGCGATGGCAGTACGCAAAGAACCACGCATCGTCTCCCGAGTACGCGAAGTCGTGCTGATGGGCGGTGGCTACCACACCGGAAACTGGAGTGCGGTCGCAGAATTCAACATCAAGGTGGACCCAGAAGCAGCCCATATTGTCTTTAACGAAAACTGGCCGGTAGTCATGGTTGGACTAGACCTGACCCACCAGGCCTTGGCCACCACCGAAGTCGTCCAGAGCATCGAAAAGATCGGCACCGGCCCGGCAAAATTTGTGCGCGAATTGATGGACTTCTTTGCTCAGGCGTACCGCGACCACCAAGGCTTCGACGCACCACCGGTGCACGACCCCTGCGCGGTGGCCTACGTCATCGACCCGCAGATCGTGCGCACCGTCAAAGCGCCGGTTAACGTGGAGCTTCGAGGTGAGCTAACTCTAGGGATGACGGTCACCGACTTCCGCGCTCCAGCCGATGAACACTGCAACACTTCGGTGGCCGTGGACCTGGATCACGACGGATTCTGGAACCTTGTGACGGACGCACTGCAACGCATCGGCGAAGTCACACCCCAGAAGTAAACAACTTCTTTGCAATGTGGGGCATATCAATGCCAATTACGCTCAGACCTGCATAAACTAGGATCAAACGAAGATCAGGAGACGTAATGGCAGGAAAAACCCCGCACCAGAACGTGACGTTCCCATCCTCGGGTGCGCAAGCACACGGATACCTAGCAGTACCGGATTCAGGGCAAGGCCCCGGAGTTATCGTGATCCAAGAATGGTGGGGCCTGACCGACCATATTCGCGACATAGCTGACCGCCTCGCAGCCCTAGGCTTTGTCGCACTAGCACCAGATCTTTACGGTGGATCCATTACCCACGACGGCGAAGAAGCCGGACAAATGATGGCCGATCTTCCTGAAGCTAAGGGCGCTGAGCTCTTGGCTGGCGCCGTGGACTACCTATTGGCCAACGAACATGTGACCAGCAAGAAGCTGGGAGTTATCGGATTCTGCATGGGCGGTGGCTTCGTTCTACAGCTCGCCGCGCAGCAGGGCGAAAAAATTGCCGCCGCCGTTCCGTTCTACGGAGTCGGCCAGGGCGTGCCCAATGATTTCTCTGGGATTCGAGCCGATATCCAAGGCCACTACGCGAACTTTGACGAAATGTATCCTCCTGAACAGGCTCATGCCCAGGAAGAGCAGATTCGCCAGCAGTCCGGCGCCAACGTGAAGTATTACTTCTACGACGCCAAGCACGCCTTCCACAATGACGAAAACACCGCCGGAAATTACGACCCTGAGCAGGCAGTGATCGCTTGGGAACGCGCCGTCGGCTTTTTGCAGGATAAAGTGGCCTAAAGGCCATAAAGTGTTATCCATCACTTAATAGCATCACTTACTAATAAGGAGAGCAATATGTCAGAAACCATCATCGTAGGTGTCGACGGTTCGGAAACCGCACAGCGTGCAGCTCGCCGAGCAGCAGAACTAGCACTGAAGATCGACGCCGAATTGGTGGTCGTCACCGCACACGCATCGGATAACACCGAGGTCGTTTCCATCGGTTCCGACACTTGGATCCTGGACGATGCAGAGCAGGCTCGCAAGCTCGCCCAGCGCGTAGCAAACGACGTGAAGAACAGCGTTCCTGGCGTGAAGATCACCGCAGCTGCCGGCCACGGCAAGCCAGGCGACGTCCTGATCTCCGATGCAGAGGACCGCAAGGCCTCGATGATCGTTGTCGGTAACGTTGGCATGAAGGGCCTGGGCCGCGTACTGGGTTCCGTAGCTTCTTCGGTAGCTCACTCGGCTCCATGCGACGTACTGGTTGTTAAGACCGACAAGTAAGCCATAGCGCTTTCGCGCAACAGGCGGGTACCGTTCATCATTCGGTGCCCGCCTGCGGCATTTAACCCCGCACAGCGTAGGCTTAACCCGTGCAAACTCTTCGAATCGCCTACGCCACCGGCGTCACCCCCGGCAAATGGATGGATCGCTTTAAGGAGCGCTATCCGCAGGTTGAGCTACAAGCTTGGCGACACGATGAGGGGCAAATACTTGATCTCTTGGCAGAGGATCAGGCCGACGCGGTGTTTGTGCGCTACCGAGGGCAATCACCCAAGGATCACACCCGCCACGTCATCCCGCTCTATGAGGAACTTGAAGTGGTCTGCGCGGCCAAGGACCATGAGGTCGAATACTACGACGAGTCGGTGCCAGCCGAGGTGGTTGCAGGCTTCCCACAGCTGAACCTTGAGGACTATCCCGAAGCAGTTGGCGGCCCGAGCGTTGCCATGGAAGTCGTGGCCTCCGGGGCCCAGGTATTGCGCGTGCCACAGAGCATCGCGCGTCTTTTTGCCCGCAAGGATGTTGTTACTCGCTTCGTTGAAGATGGCGAACCAACCCAGGTAGGTATCGCCTGGCCCGTGCACATGGAAGACACCACGCTATTAGAAGAATTCATCGGCATTGTGCGCGGACGCAGCGCCAACTCTTCGCGGCAGGCTTCGGTACGTAACCAAGAGCAGAAAGCCAAGCGCGTTAACGACAAAGCCAAGTTTGAAGCCAAACTTAAGGCCCAAGCAGCAGCGAAGCGACAGAAAGAACTAGCTAAGAAGCAAGCGCGCAGCAACGGTGGCAAGCCAGGGAAGCCCGGCGGCGCTAAAGGACGCAAAAAACGGTAGAACCGGGCCGTCAGGCATGGGTAGAGTGATGCCATGATGCAATTTGATACGCTCGCGCTGTCTTCGCGTGGCTCAGCCCTGATTTTGACCATTAACCAGCCGGCTTCGCTCAACGCGCTGTCCCAAGAAGTCGTGAACGACTTGGAATCCTTCCTTAATTGGTTTGAAACCACCGGGTTTGAATACCGCGGAGTGATCATCACCGGAGCCGGAGAGAAGTCCTTTGTCGCCGGCGCCAATATTGTGCAGATGAACGCCATGGACGCCCAAGAAGCACTGGCCTATGGACGCCAGATGCACGCGGTAACCGAACGCCTAGAATCCCTCCAAGTTCCAGTCATTGCTGCCGTCAATGGCTTTGCTCTGGGCGGCGGCTGCGAAATCGCGTTGGCCTGCGACTTTATCTACGCTGCAGAAAATGCCAGCTTCGGACAGCCCGAAGTTAACTTGGGCCTGGTTCCCGGCTTTGGCGGATCCGTGCGCCTACCGCGCCGGATTGGTAATGCCTTAGCCCGGGAACTGATCTTCACCGGGCGCCGTATTAAGTCGGCCGAAGCACTGCGTATCGGCCTAGCCAATCGGGTCGTGCCAGCCGCAGAACTGATTGACCAGGCACTAGCCACCATTGAAGAAATTGCTGCCGTCTCACCGACCGCGGTGGCCAACGCCAAAACCGCCTTGGTACAGATGGATGCGTTGAACACCCATGAGGCGTTAAAAGTTGAGGCAGACTCATTCCAGCGTGCCTTCACAACCAATGATTCGGTGGAGGGGCGAGCTGCCTTTGTTGAGAAGCGCTCGCCGAATTTCCCGGGCAACTAATGATGCACTACGGTCCGCACCCGGATCAGCACCTGCAATTCTTTGAACCCGAGAACGTGATGGCCAAGGGTGCGGTGATGATCATCCATGGTGGGTACTGGCGTGAGAAGTACACCGCACAATTAGGCGTACCACTGGCCCAGGACCTGGCAAACCGAGGGATCCCGAGCTATAACCTGGAATACCGCCGGGGGACCGGTAGCGCTGCAGCGATGCTCGCTGATGCTCGGCTGGCCCTAGGGCTGATCAAGGAAGACGGCCCAATTACGCTGATCGGTCATTCGGCCGGCGCACAGTTAGCCTGTGTGCTGGCCGCCAATGACTCGCGCGTCAGCCAGGTAATCAGTCAGGCAGGTCTGCTGGATATCGAGTATGCGCGCCGGCTGGCGCTCAGTGATGGAGCAGTTGACCTGTTACTCGATGGGGCACAGCCAGCTGCCTACAATCCCGTGGAATTATGGCCGATGGCTGCCCGTGTGATCATCTTTCATGGTCGAGATGATGAGGATGTGCCGGTAAAAATCGCTCGACTGGCCGCTCAAAGGGCAGCGGCGCTGGGACAGGACTACCGCTTCGCGTTGTTTGCAGGGGATCACTACACTTGGATTGACCCGCACAGTAGCCAATGGGCTGCCTGCGTGGGCGCCCTGACACCCTTGCACTACTAGAAGGAGCAAGCATGAACCCGACCGTGATCGGTGAAGCCCTCGTTGACGTCCTGGCTTCGGGCATTGCCCCCGCGCAGGAGTTTGTTGGCGGTAGCCCGCTGAACGTCGCGGTATCACTGGCTCGTTTGGGTTATCCCGGAACCCTGATTTCTCGTTGGGGTGCCGATGACAAGGGCGCAAAGATTGAGGGATACCTCAAAGACAACAACGTTAAATACCTCGGCGGCGCCGATGATCAGGCGACCGTGATTGCCCACGGCATCCTTGATCCCGCCGGTGGTGCAGCATTCGCCTTTAATGCCTTCTGGCAGATGCCCACCATCGGACCAGAACTGCCGCAGGACGTGGAGCTGGTACACACCGGCTCTATCGCCACACTCTTCAGCCCCGAAGAGCTGCTGCCCCTGCTTTCAGTGGCCCGCACCCACGCAACAATTAGCTATGATCCGAACCTGCGCCCGTCACTGGTGACCAATCATGCTCAAACGGTGGCCGAGGTGGAACGCTTCGTCGGTCAGGCGGACGTTGTGCGAGTCTCAGGCATTGACCTGAAATGGATGTACCCAATGCGTTCGGTGCAAGACTCGGCGCGGGCCTGGCTGAACATGGGACCTGCCATTGTGGTGTCCACCGCCGGATCGCGGGGTTCTTGGGGCGTGGTAAGCGCCGGGGATGCCGAATTTATTGCCCCCTCTGTGGAGGTGACCGATACCGTGGGCGCCGGTGACACGTTTACCGCGGCCCTACTGTGCTGGTTGGCCGAACACGACCTGATTGGTGCCTCCAACCGTGAAAAGTTGGGCCAGCTGGGCACCAGCGAATTGTCTCAAGCCCTTGAATTTGCGGCTATGGCGGCTGCCGTGACCGTGCAGCGCGCCGGTGCCAACCCGCCGCGACGCGAGGAGCTCTAACGTGATCAAGCTGATCGCTTCGGACCTCGATGGCACCATTGTCGCCAAGGACGGTACTATTTCTCCGCGCACCCGTCAGGCCTTCTTGGATGCTCGCCACGCTGGGATCCAGATCGTGTTTGTTACCGGTCGGCCCTTCCGCTGGTTGACCCCAATCATCGAAGCTTTCGGTGGCCTGGGCACCGTAATTTGTTCGAATGGTGCGGTGCTCTATGACCTAGAACGTGATCAGGTGATTTGGTCCCGTACCCTTAGCGCGGCGAAGGCCCGTGAAGCAGCGGCCATCATTTCACAGGTTGAACCGGAGGCGACCTTCGCCGCCGAGACCACGGTGGGTCTACATCTTGGTGAGGGTTTTGCCGACCGCCACCACGATTTTGGGGTGCAGGCGGCGTTAGATTTGTCCTCGAATGCCATTGATAAAGAAGGCATCGTCAAGTTCCTCGCCCGATCCCAGCACCTGAACATTGACGACTTTTATGCTGCCGTGCGCCCCGAACTTAGTCACCTTGTCTCCATCACCCACTCGGCGTTTGACGTCTCCTTGCTGGAAATGGCCCACGTGGATATCGACAAGGCAAAAACCCTGAACGAGTATTGCCTGCGCTTGGGAATCACCCCAGATGAGGTCATGGCCTTTGGCGACATGCCAAATGACATCCAGATGCTCGAGTTTGCCGGCCACGGCTACGCCATGGCCTCCGGACACCCCACCACCCTGGCCACCGCGAGGTACAGTGCACCGCCACTGGCCGAAGACGGTGTCGCTCAGGTGATCGAAGGTTTGCTGAAATGACTTACGCTTTTTCACACCGCGGAGTACGTCACTCAAATGAAGAGAATACTTTGGTATCTTTTCAACGCGCTGTTGATGTGGGCGTCACTCATCTGGAATCGGATGTCCACGCGTCAGCCGATGGAACTGTTTACCTTTTTCACGATGAAACCTTGGATCGAGTCACCACTGCGACTGGAAAATTCAGCGAACGCACCGACGCGGAACTCGCGCAGATTACCGCTGGGGGAGAACCGCTGTGCACCCTAGATGAACTACTAGATGCCTTCCCACAGGCTCAAGTAGTGAATCTGGATGTGAAGGATGAGCACGTCATTGGGCCACTTGCGGAGCTGATTGAACGACGCGCAGCACACGACCGGATCGCTTTGGCCTCCTTTTCCAGCGCTCGCAGCCATGCGGTACGCCACTTACTTTCGGCACCGATCAGGCGCTCGCCGGGACAAAGCGAAATCATTCTGATTTGGCTCTGCGCCCACCTTTTGGGATGGGTCCCCAAGGCGCTGGTTAAAGATTTCTGGGCGGTGCAGGTGCCCTTCAAGCAAGCGTGGCTACCTGTGGCAACACGTAGGTTTACGCGAGCCGTTCAACGAGCTGGTGCCCAAGTGCACGTTTGGGTCATCAACGATGAGCCAACCATGAAACTACTTATGGAACGCAAAGTCGATGCGATCATGAGCGATGACGCGGCCCTTCTCATGAAGGTGCTGAACTTCTGAAATAACCAATGAAAACGGTTTCATGCGTTTTCAATCTAAGAGCCCTAAGTTTCGACCTACTGGGCGACTAACGGTGATCCCAGACGCCGCGAAGTCTCGCGGAAAATGAACTCGGTAGGCAATCGTGGAGGCAATTCCGGTCCGTTAACTCCTTGGCGCAACAATGCATCTAGGTAATTCATGGCCAAGATCCCGGAGTCATTTCGCGGAACGTGCACGGTGGACAGCGCAGGGGATGACATCGAGGAAAACTCAATGTCATCGTAGCCAACGACCGTCAAATCCTCCGGGACCTTGACGCCAAATTGGGCTAGCTGGTTGATGAGCCCTAAAGCCATAACATCGTTGTAAACCATGACAGCTGAGACAGAAGATAAAAGAACTTGCTGGGCAGCGCTGCGACCACCATCAAAAGTGGGCTCAAACCGGCCGATAGAAACTTCTTCTAGTCCCGCGTCAGCTAAAAGCTCGGTAGCGGCCTGTTGGCGAATTAGGCATGAGTAACTGGTTTGAGGGCCAGCAACATAGCCGATGCGATGATGGCCGAGCGCCTTGAGATGCGCCACTTCCTGGGCGATACCACTGCGGTTGTCAATCGTAACTGCCGGAACTTCGGGGACTTCCCGGTTGATCATCACCAAGGGGTATCGACTGGAAATGTCGACGAGTTTTTCATCGGACATCCGCGGAGAACATAAGACGAGACCATCAACCTGACGGGCTAAATTTTCCGTCAGCTCCGGTTCGTGTTTCACGTCCTCGCCCGTATCTACGAGCAACGCGGAATACCCAAGCTGCTCGGCCTTGCGCTGAACCGATCTCACAATTGTCGGGAAGAACGGGTTTGTCAGGTCGGGTACGACGATGCCGATATTCCCAGTGAGTCCGGTGATTAGCGAACGTGCAGCCGCATTCGGCCGGTAGTTCAGCTCCTTGGCGAGTGCCAAGATCTTGTTGCGGGTTACCGAATCGACCTTTTCCGGGTGCACAAACGTCCGGGACACTGTTGCCGGGGAGACTCCGGCAGCCTTTGCAACGTCCCTGATAGTCATAGATTTCGACATCGTTGTGTCCTTTCAAACCGTTGTCTGAAAGTTTAGCTGTTTAGCGAAGATTACGTTTTCTCCCATATTTTTTCAGTGTGGGCTTGGTCTCACGCTGTAATGCGGGTTACATTAATGTGAACGTTTTCATCTTGAATGCAAAATTGACCTCCAAAGATGGTTCTGAGCATTCAGGCACCGATTTCACCACTCGCAGTGTGACACCTGCCGATACGAAATCAATAACGTCGCTAATTCAGGCAGGCGTTTCGAGCGAACCCACATTGCGTGCAGAAAAAGGAACACTTGAATGGCAAACAACCAAACCACGGCTCAACGGAGAGCTGAACTTAAAGAGGGAAAACTCTCGCTCAAGGAGAAGATCTCTTATGGAATGGGAGACCTCGGCAACGGTTTCATGTTCGATCTGGGGCAGGCCTACCTTCTGAAGTTTTACACTGATGTCGCTGGACTGCCCGCGGCAGCGGCGGCAACAGTATTCGTAGTTACTAAGCTTTTTGATGCGTTTATGGATCCATTGGCTGGCACGGCCATCGATAGCCGGCGCAAAGTCGGACGTTCTGGACGATTCAGGGGAGTGATGTTCTACTCCTCTATTGCTTTGGCAGTTCTCACCATCTTTACGTTCCTGACTCCAGGAATGTCTGAGGGTGTAAATCTCGTTTACGCCTACGTGTCCTACATGGCGTGGGGTGTTCTGTATTCCTTCACCAATATTCCGTACGGATCTCTAGCCTCGGTCATGACGCAGGAACCTGTTGAACGCGCCAAGCTCGCCTCGTTTAGACAAGCGGGGTCGGTATCGGCGCTGTTGATCACCGGCGTGGCCTTCATGCCAATCGTTCTGGCGTTTGATTCCGAACGAGTTGGTTATGCTTTTGCTGCCGGGGCCATGGCGGTGACTGGTGTTCTTTGCTTCTTCGCCACCTACCGTGGCACGAATGAAAATGTTCCCGTGGTGCGATCCACTGAAAAGCTCACACTCAAGGGGTTTGCCAGTGCCATCGTTGGAAATCGACCGTTGCTGACGATTATTTTGATGACCACATTTTCGATCTCCGCTTATAACGTGAAGACATCGATGATTGTGTACTTCACCCAGTACTACCTTGGCGATGTCACTTTGCTTCCATTCGTCAATGTCATCAGTATCGGCTCATCGATCATAGGCATTCTCTCGATTCCACTACTAACGAGGTTGATTGGGAAGAAGAACACCGCCTTGTTTGGATTTGGTCTGGCAGTCGTTGCGGATGGATTGAATTTCATCCTGCCGACAAACCCAATTTTGTTTACGATCCTCTTTAGCTTGTCCTTCATCGGTGTTGCTTTGCCTAACGGGATCACCTGGGCCATGGTCTGCGATGTCATTGATTTTGGGCATTGGAAGAATGGGGCCCGACGAGAAGGCATTACGTACTCCATGTTCAACTTCTCGCGAAAGATTGCCCAGTCCGTTGCTGGTGGTTTGGCCGGCTTCGGTTTAAGTGCTGTCGGTTATGTCCCAAATGTTGCCCAGACCGAGACCGCGCTTTCGGGAATGAAAGTCTTGCAGACCTTATACCCATGCTTGGCGTTACTCATCGCCGGGGTAGTGCTGTACTTCATGTACCCGCTCACTGACCGACGCATGAAGGTTATTACCGAAGAAACCAGGGATCGGGAGTTGGCTGCGGGAGCCGTTAGCGACGACTTCAGCAGGTAGCAGATCGTGCTGGGCAAGTTTTAGTGGAAAACTTGCCCAGCTAATTCTGTTTGTGGATCTACTCGCTCGTTCCTACGGAGCAGTACCTAATCGTGTGCTGGCTCATGACTTCAGCATCTGGTTCGAAGCCAATTCCAGGTGCCGTGGGCAAGGGCAAGGTGCCGTCGGAGTTAAGAAGACCCTGATGTGGAGCATGCCAAGGATGTAGTTGAAGTTCCCAATTCAAGAAGGGGACCTCCAGCTCAGGACGTGTTTGACCATCCTGAAGTCGCATCGAAGGATCAAGAGCAATGATTTGCGCGCTGGCCAATAGCGCTGGGCCGTAATAGAAACAATGAGGAATGACATGGACATTAAGCTTTTTGCCAGCTTCTCGCACCTGCAACATCGCGCTGACGCCACCGATTTTGCCAATGCTCGGTTGTGCAAACTCGATGGCTCCGCGTTCCATGTCATTGATCAGTCCATGTACTCCCGAATGGTTCTCGCCGCCGGAAACATTCTTGAATTCAGAATTAAGCTTTTGCAGAGAATCCGAATCATCTGGTGGGAAAACTGGTTCTTCGATCCATAGAAGATTGATGTCAGAAAGTTGCTCAAAAGCCGAACGGGCTTCGGGTAACTGCCACTTGCAGTTCACATCGACCATCAATGGATAATCCTCGACGGTATTCCGAGCCGCCTGAATTGCTGGTTTCAACGATTCATGCAACTTGAACGCTTTGAACCCCCGAGACATAGCGCGAGAGAGATGGAATGAAACTTCTGTCGGGTCCTCAGCGTAGTGAACCAGCGAGGCGTAGGCATTGATCTCGTCGCGTGAATCGGCATCAATGAATTCGCGGAGGGGCTTGCCGGCACGCTTCGACGCGATATCCCAGAGGGCGATATCAATAGCGGACAGCGCGTAGTGAATGGGGCCGGTACGTCCGAATGCATGAAAGGCATATTCCGCGGCGGGTAGGCATTGGTCTAACTCGGTGGACCGACCCAAGAAGAAAGGAGCAACGATATGCTCAAGCGCCGCCCATGTGGCTGGATTGGCCTTGTGTCCAAAGCCTTCACCCCACCCAATAAGCCCTTGCTCCGTGGTGATTTTTACGATCAAGGATTCCATCTGCGTGAAGCTCCTTGATGATGCATTGAAAGTATCAATTGATTCCGCATTGGAATCTTCAGTTTCGCGACGTGCCGCATCAAATGGCAGTGAAACTAGATAGAGTTCGATAGAGGCAATCGTGTCTTTTAATACGGTTTTGACTTGCGACAATTTATAAGCCCCTTTTTTGATATTGGATGTTCTTCAAGCATATCCGCTTGGGTTGGGAGTTGACATTAATGATGACGATGCCACCAAAGATGGTCATCTGACCAATGTGGTTGACCTCACGTTGCTCTTAGTTTAGCGTTGTGGAATAGAGATTGGAAAGCGCATTCCAAAGCATGTTGACGAAACAGTTTTGAAGCAAGGAGTCAGTCATGTCGGTCCCGATTCGCAAGGGGCACCCTAGCGTTCTGATGAAAGGAGGTGATGGCCAGTGAGTGCCATTGCCGAGTTGCAAAGCCTGAGTAAGACCAAAGGTCGGAAGGCTCCTGCAAAAGATAACAAAGCCGCTCATATCTTCTTGATCCCCTGGACGATTGGGCTCTTCCTGGTCACCCTCGGCCCGATGGCCATGTCGCTGTACCTCGCCTTCACGGACTACAACTTGTTGCAGTCACCGGAGTTCACGGGGTTCGCCAACATTGAACGGATGTTGGATGATCAGCGACTCCACAATTCGTTGCGCGTGACTTTCACCTATGTATTGGTTGGAGTTCCGCTGCAACTGGCCGTTGCCCTAGGTGTTGCCATCTTGCTTGACCGAGGAATGCGTGGATTGTCCTTCTATCGATCCGTGTTTTACCTGCCATCCATGCTTGGTTCTTCAGTAGCAATCGCGGTGCTCTGGAAGCAAATTTTCGGTACCACCGGTCTGGTCAACCAAATGCTGGACCTAATAGGCATTCAAGGCATTGGTTGGATCTCGGATCCAAATACGTCGCTCGGAAGCCTGATTCTGCTCAACGTTTGGACCTTTGGTTCACCGATGGTGATTTTCTTGGCCGGCCTACGCCAAGTTCCCGCCATGTATTACGAAGCTGCATCTATTGATGGCGCCTCGAAATGGCGCCAATTCCGAAGCATCACGCTTCCAATGATCAGCCCGATTATCTTCTTCAATCTCGTATTACAGATTATTGGGGCTTTCCAGAACTTCACCCAAGCATTCATCGTTTCCAACGGTTCGGGTGGCCCTGCTGACTCCACGATGTTCTTCACTCTGTATCTGTATCAGCAAGGCTTCAAGCAATTCGATATGGGATACGCCTCGGCTATGGCCTGGCTTTTGGTCCTAATAGTTGGCGCATTCACCGCCGTGAACTTCTTCGTTTCAAAGTATTGGGTGTTCTACGATGACTAATCAAACTTCGTTACCGCAGTCTGATGATCTTAATCAGACAAGTCATGATCATGTTCTCGATGAAGAGAAGATGTTAGGCCAGAAACCACCGGTGGGTGGAACTGACGCTAGTGGACGTAAGGTCAAGGGTTACCGGCCAAAAATGCGGACACCATTTAGATCGGTCGTGAAGCACGCACTGCTCATCCTCGCCGCGGGCGTGATGATTTACCCGCTGTTGTGGATGGTAGCCAGCTCCTTCCGCCCCAATGACCTGATCTTCAGGGAAGCCGGGCTAGTCATCTCACAGGTGGATTGGAATAACTACCCCAACGGATGGGATGCCCTTTCCGAACCGTTCAGCAAGTATCTGATGAACTCCGCCATTTTGGTCCTAGGCTGCATCCTAGGAAACCTGGTCTCGTGTTCCATGGCGGCCTACGCCTTCGCTCGACTGGACTTCAAGTTCAAGAAGATCATGTTCGTGCTGATGCTCATGACGATCATGCTCCCTATTCACGTGATCATCGTTCCTCAGTACGTGATGTTCTCGCAGATTGGGTGGGTTAACACCTTCTGGCCGATTATTGTCCCGAAGTTGTTGGCCACGGACGGGTTCTTCATCTTCCTGATGATCCAGTTCATCCGAGGCATTCCTAAGGACATGGACGAGGCCGCACGTATCGATGGGGCTGGACACCCGCGCATCTTCCTCCAAGTGATCTTGCCGTTGATGGTTCCAGCGTTGGCCACAACAGCGATCTTCACTTTCATCTGGACCTGGAGTGACTTCTTCACCTCGTTGATCTACCTGACGAACCCAAGCAATTACACCGTGCAGGTGGCGCTGAATGCGTTCATCGACTCCACCGGTGAATCAAACTGGGGAGCTCTGTTCGCCATGTCGATCGTTACCCTCATCCCGGTCTTCCTGGCCTTCCTCTTCGGTCAGAAATATCTGGTCAAGGGTATCGCCACAACCGGTATCAAATAACCGACTGCGAATGGCCCGGGACTTCGAAATCCGGGCCATTGGCATTTCTGGCAGCCACGTAATTACAGCGGCCCATAGCTAAGGAGAAAACCCATGGGAACAACAACACGCACACGTTATGTATTGATCGGCGCCGGCAACAGGTGCGAAATGTACATCACTTCCATGCTCGGTGATCACAGTAACGTCGCGGAATTGGTCGCATTGGCAGATACAAATCCGGGCCGTATTGAGTATTACCAAGATGTCGTCGAGCAGACCTTTGGAGAACGCTTGGGAGCGTTTGACCCGGAGGAGCTGGATTCATTCATTCGTGAGCATTCCATCGACCGAGTGATCATTACGACCCCGGACTATACCCATGCTTCACTGATCTGCACTTCCATGTATGCCGGTGCCGATGTCATTGTGGAAAAGCCGCTGACTATCGATGCTGAGAGCACCGCACGAATTGCCCAAGCGATGACCGATACAGGTCGAGAAGTGATCGTAGCTTTTAACTATCGATACTCACCAAGAAACACGGCACTGAAAAAAGCTATTGATGATGGACTGATTGGTCAGGTGACATCCATTGATTTCAACTGGATGCTCGATACTGTTCACGGAGCCGACTACTTCCGCCGCTGGCACCGACTGAAAGAGAACTCGGGAGGGCTTCTAATCCATAAATCGAGTCATCATTTTGATCTCGTTAACTGGTGGATTGATGACTCACCTAAGAGCGTTTTCGCCGCCGGTGGCCTGAAATTCTATGGTCCTAAAAATGCTGAGTCCAGAGGCCTGGCGGCGCACGAACGTGGCACGCATGAATTCAGTGATCAGGAACCCTTTGACCTGGACCTACGTAGCGATGAACGTCTAGAAAAGCTGTACTTAGCTAATGAACATTTTGACGGCTATCGACGGGACCAAGGCGTCTTTAATGGAGAAATTTCCATCGAAGATAATCTGAGTCTGACGGTTCAATATGACAAGGGCCCCATCCTCTCCTATTCACTTAATGCGCACAGCCCGTGGGAGGGGTACCGCGTAGCCATAAACGGTACCGAGGGACGACTCGAGCTCGATGTCGTGGAGAGAGCCGCAGTACTACCGGCGGCAGGAGGCAGACCCGTTGATCCCTCCTTTAGCGATGACGGACAGAGCAGCAAAATCCGAGCAAAGGGTGAACGTCTTGTGGTGCAACGGCACTGGCAAGAAGCCGAAGAAATCCCGATCATCAATTCAGATGGATCACACGGTGGCGGCGATAAGCTCCTGCTGGAAGAACTCTTCGAAGGACGCCAAGCGGACGCCTATTCACGACAGGCCGGGTTTCTTGACGGAGCCCGAGCGATCGCCGTGGGCATTTGCGGGAATAAATCTTTGGAAACTGGCGCGTTAGTGGACGTTACGTCCGCCGGCCTTGGCGTTAATTTGTCATCAATTGAAAAGGTTCAGGTGTAATTGAATTCATGAGTGAGAAAGTTATTATTACCGGCGGTTCAGGACGCTTGGGTCGCGCTGTCGTTGCTGGTTTCGCGGCCGCAGGACATGATGTCGTTTCTCTGGACCGGGGGTTACCCGAAGAACCAGTGCCCGGTGTTGATTACCGCAGCATTGATTTGATGAATGCTGAAGCTACGCACGTAGCATTCAAGGAAATTTCTCCTCAGGCCGTGGTTTCGCTAGCGGCCATGGCGGTACCGTTTATGGCTCCGGAAGAAGTCCTTCTTCAAACTAACGCGACCATCGCGCACAATGTCACTTCTGCGGCTGTGGAATCGGGAGCGACGCGTGTTGTCCTGGCCTCTAGTCCATCAATCATGGGCTACGGATCTCCCGGCGGTTGGGTTCCTGAAAAGCTTCCACTAGACGAAAATGAAACACCACGCCCGTGGCATGCCTATGGTTTATCCAAGTATGTCGCTGAACAGATCGCAGCCATGTTCGCCGCCAAGATGGGGCCACGGAGCCCGGTGAAGTTTGCTTCATTCCGCCCTTGCTTCGTGATTGCAGAAGAAGAGTGGGATGGTGCACCGACCCAACAGGGCCACACGGTGGCAGAACGATTGCAGGATCCGAAGCTCTCGGCTCCTGCACTGTTCAACTATGTCGATGCTCGCGACGTCGCAGACTTCCTGCTGCTGTTACTCGAGAGATTTGACCGGGTTGAGAACGGTGCAGTGTTCTTTGTAGGAGCTAAGGATGCCATGGCCACCCGTCCACTCTCGGAGATCATCCCAGAGATCTATCCGGAACTCGCATCCCTGGCAACGGGCCTGACCGGCGATAGCCCGGCCTTCAGCATCGAAAAGGCCCGCGAAGTGATCGGCTGGGAACCTAAGCGCAGCTGGAGATCCGAGCTTAAAGCCAAGGTCTAAAACGTTCGAACAAAGAAGACTGGTGGGTACCGAGAATTTGATTCTCGGTACCCACCAGTCTTTCCATGCTCGCTTATCGCTGTAGCACTTGGGGCCTAGGCAATCCGTTGACCATGGTGGTTGGCCACTGGGGATCCACACTAAGCACTTCGATGGCACCAGATTCAGTGAACAACATGGTGTCCTCAACCTTAAAAGTATGGCCGTCGCGTTGTGCACTCGGGTTGACTGCGAAAGCCTGATTTGCTTGGAAACGGTCCGTTGCTCCTGGAGCTAGTCGCGGATCCCGACCGTTGAATCCGGCAATTCCGCCCTGATGATGCCGCGTCCACTCCAGCTCGTCAAAGCCATGGGCTGGATAGGCCTGCTGGATGATAGGCAGCAGCTCGCCGAGTGCTTTGCCTTCTGAAATACCCGAAATAATGTCTGCCTCGACGCCGAGAATGTCAGCTTCTCCGGCAAGTTCTTCTTCGGTAGCAGGCGCAAAGCGGACCCAGCGCGTCAGGTTGGCAATCAACCCATGCCTCCTGACGCACAATACGGCCATGGCTTTGCGCCCCAGTGGTGCCTGAGTCGGCAAAGGGTGTCGATAATCGGTACGAGTGGAACCGCTAACTAGGGCTACCAGGACTTCTCCACCTTGTGCGATGGCGCCTGCAGATAGTTTGGCTGCGATAGCGAATTCGGAGTCATCGCTGGAAGACTCTGAAAGTACTTCGGTCATCACCGAAGCAGTGTCTTGGCACAACTGACGGTAGCGGTCCACTTCCGTTGCCGTTAGCGCCGTGCGCATAGTACGAAGCTCCGAGTCGACCTCGGACTCTGCAAGAATCTTCCAGTCTGCAGCCTCGGGGAACCAAGCGCTGACATCATCTAGTGACTCGTACCAGTTGGTGACATGTAGTTTCGCCGAGCTCAGAACAGTGAGTTCTTCGTCTTGTAGCCGCTGTGCTTCACTGATTGATGTAGCAAGCTCGCAGCCTTCAGCGTGAACCAAAACGCGGACGATCGGAGGAGCTGCAAGCGAAACGTGTGTACGTGCACCGTCCAGGAGCCAGGCTAACGATGCTGGGGTGGAGAGCAGTATTGCTTGGGCTCCCCGCCTTTGAATGATTTCCGTGAGCAGAGCGTGCTTTTTTGTGTATTCACTTGTTATCGCCGTGGGCATGTTCCATCTTTCTGATTGTCTGCACCGAATTCTTGGACAAGTGCGGAGGTTGCTGTGGCATTCAGACGACCGTCAACCACTAAAACGCGCAGACGACGAGTCAGAGAGGTGCCGGGTTCTAATACGACTGGGGCATCCCAAGCCAATGAACTGCCAACACCTGGATAACCAGAGCTACGGACAAACCACGGATCACCCTCGTCGCTACAGAAAATGAGAGTCGCTTCGCCATGTCCTGTGCCACGCTGTGAGAGGCCCACTGCCTCTGAGAAGAAGTCGGCACTGAAGGCCAACCATGGGCTCAAAGAGCCATGGACTTGTTCCTCGCCTACTAGAGAGTCGGTAAATATCTGTGGGTTACTGTTTCTAGGCATTCGCCAAAAGAATCCGCCATAACCGCCCTTGGGCCGTCCATTAGATCCAGGTGACCCGAGAGAAACAGATTGTTCACGGGCCGAAAGGCTGAACGTGAAGTCCATGATCCATCCTGTTGCCCCAACGGATGAGTGGGTGAAAGTACGGAAATCTACTGTGCGTTGTTCATCCAACAAAACGTGCTGCTGATGGCCGACCCACTCTAGTTGGGAATTGACCGAACTCCCGTTGGCAGCAAAAGAATTTGCAAGAGTGCGGATATGTCCATGATCTTCGCGCCATACGTAACGTGAGTCCGCCCGTGTATAGGTTCGTCCGCCCCAGAAGTTATTTCCATTGACGTCCTGGATGGCTACCCCGACGCCAAGATGCCAGGTGTGATCCAACGGTTGCTGGTCACTGATGTGCACACCGCCTAGGGTCGTGAGCTCATCAAGAAATGGCCGCGGCGAGTTAGTGACGGCAATATCCTCACCGGTGCGGAGCCTGGCGACGACCTGTTTCTGCCCGGTGGTGGGATGCTCAAGCGTGAATTTACCGCTAGATTCCGGCTCAGCGGCCCAAGGGGCTCCAAGTGAGGAGAAGTTCGACTGCGCAGCCACAGACCTATCAATGAAATGCTCAATATCTGGGATGACAGGATGGAATTGATCTCCATCGTCCGTGGGGATCACATATTCTTCAGGGATGTCTGTTGGTTCTGGACCAATTCGTATTTGTTCCAGAACGCGCATGAAGGCCCCGGCAGATTCCAGTGAGCTTAGTAGTTCAGTGGCAACTCCGGCACGGACGTCGACAAGATTCTCCAACAGATTCACCCGATCAAAAACCTTGGAAGTAGCGGAACGGCCTAAGTCCGGATTGGGCTTGATGATCAATTCATCGCGGGTGTAGTACAAGACGGCTGAACCTTCAGTTCCATAGATGGTGATCCAAGGGTCCTGCTGTTCCTTCGCGCAGACTGTCAGGGCTGCGGTGACCGGAATGCCGGTAGTCGTTTGTAGTTTCACTACCGAAGTATCGTCGGCTTCGATTTGGTGCGCATGATACAAATCTGTGGCTACCGAAATGACGTCACTGGAGCGTTGTGCCCCGGCAATCCTTAGGGCACTGGCGACCGCATGAGCTAGTGGGTTGGTCACCACACCGTCAGCGATTTCAATACCATTCAGTTGTCGGTGACCGGCCCAAGGTGAGCGGTTGTAGTAGCCCGTGGTGCGTAGCCAATTTCCGCTGGCCCCGACCGCACGTAAGGCACCAATGGGTGAATTCTCGGAACCGGATTCAAAGAATTCAGCCACTGCTTTGAGTGCCAATGACCCCAGTGCCTGGAACCCTACCTGGACGTTGACACCAGCTGCTTGCGCGGCACTCAGCAGTGTTTCGTACTGCTCCAAGGTAGCCGTAGGAGGTTTTTCCAAATACAGGTCAGCACCGGTTACTAAGGCCTTCAAAGCCAAATCTGCGTGAGTATTAATGGGGGTCGAAATGATGATGATGTCCGGCTTCAACCCCGAATCAATAAACTCGTCGAGGCTACTGAAGATTCGAGTATTTTCTCCGCGAATAGCGCTGCCCGGATCATTGGGATCAATTCCAGCAAGGAAACTGATCTTTTCCTCACCTACTAGACGTTGAATATTTATCAGATGCTGGCGTCCAAAACCATTAAGACCGACCAGCACCACCGCTGGCGCTGATGACGGTGAAGCGGAATTATCGTCTTTGGTAGCCGCTGCGGTGGTTTGCTGGTTCATGTTGTCCTTCTTGAAATTGTCGAAGTCAGATCAGTTTATGGCGCTCGCCGACTGGATGCCTGCAGCTTGCTCAAGATGCGGTAAAACCAGTGACGCGAAACGTTCTGACATGGTGTTCAGCGTTAGATCAGCGTCTTGAGCGTTGATTTCGTCATTAAAGATTTCGACTTCGACGGGGCCTCGATAACCGGTCTGAGCTACCCAACGAGAGATCGATGAGAAATCAACATGACCATCGCCCATCATTCCGCGTGACTGGAGCGCATTACTGGCGATTGGCAGGTTGAAGTCGCAAATTTGATAACTAGCTAGGCGACGTTCGTGGCCGGCACGCTGGATCTGCTGTTGTAGCTGTGGATCCCAGAAGACGTGGAAAGTGTCCACAACCACTCCGACCGCTTCAGCTGGATAGGCAGTTGCCATATCCAAGGCCTGACCCAGTGTAGATAAGACGGCGCGGTCAGCTGCATACATCGGGTGCAATGGTTCGAGCACCAGGCAGACACCATGGTCTATTGCCAGCGGAACCAACTGGTCTAGGGCTCGTGCCACTCGATCTCGGGCACCAACAATATCCTTGTCCTGGCGATCTCCAGCGCCACCGAGAAGATGCGCTGCTGACGGCAAGCCACCGACTACCATGATCAGATTATTCGCCCCGATGGTGGCAGCTTCTTCGATGGCTTGACGATTGGAATCGAGGGCTTCTTGCTGTGCCTGTGAAGAGGTGGCCGTGAGGAATCCGCCACGGCACAGGGTACTTGCCTGCAACCCACCTTCCTTGATGATGGTCGCAGCTCGTTGCGCCCCTCCAGCTTGTTCGAGGAGGTGACGCCATGGGCCGATATGGCTTAATCCAGCGCGGGCAGCCGCCTCGACCGCTTGCTGCAGATTGAGGTTGGGTGTGGTGCCGGTGTTCAGGGAAAGTTCGAAGCTCATGACACTCCTGTCAATGTACGGGTAGTGGTCTTGGCGCCATAAACGGCAAGGAGTTCTTCCATGCGCTTGGCAGCTAGTTCTGGGTTCAGCAACAGGCCTGCGGTATCTGCTAAGACGAAGGTGCGAACTAGATGGGGAAATGAGCGTCCTGCGTGCAGGCCACCGACCATCTGGAAGCCACTTTGATGACCGTTGAGCCAGGAAAGGAACGCGATTCCAGTCTTGTAGTAGAACGTGGGAGCACTAAAAATGTGCAGGCCCAGTTCCCGGGTTGAGTCCAAGATGGTGCGGCCCCTTGCGGCATCTGAAGCATCAAAAGCTTGGAGGGCTGTTGATGCTGCGGGATAGATAGCTGCAAATATTCCGAGCAAGGCATCTGAATGCAGTTCCCCATCACCATCGATGAGTTCTGGATAATTGAAGTCGTCCCCGGTGTACAGCCTGATTCCAGATGGAAGCGTGGCTCGAAGTTGTTTTTCGTGCTCCGCGTCAAGTAGTGAAACCTTCACTCCGTCGATTTTTTCTGAGTGCTTCTCCAAGATGGATTGGAACACTGCCGTTGCTTCGGCAAGATCGGTGGTGCCCCAGTATCCGGCAAGCTGGGGGTCAAACATTTCACCGAGCCAGTGCAAGATCACTGGTTGCTGGGCAGCATCTAGCAAGGTTGAGTAAACCTGGACGTAGTCTTGCGGGGTCCGTGCAGCCTTGGCCAAAGCCCGTGAGCACATCAAAATGGACTTTGCTCCGGAATTTTCGACAAGGTGCAACATCTGCAGGTAGGCGTCAATGACTAACTGCAGATCACCTGGCTCAACCGGCTGGTCGTTGAGCTGATCGGTCCCGACTCCGCACGCGATAATGTCGCGTACCGTCAGCGAGGTGAGTGCTGGGTAGCGGTTATCGGCAATGACGGTTGCTGCTTCTTGGGCTGAACGATTGATCAGCTCACAGGTGGCTGCATAGTCCAGGCCCATGCCACGTTGCGCGGTGTCCATGGCGTCGGCAACACCTAGCCCGTAGGACCAGAGTTCGTGACGGTAGGCGAGTGTAGCCTCCCAATCAATGACAGCTGGTGCCCCAGGGGTGTTGTCTGCATCCATATGTGGAATCACATGGGCTGCTGCGTACACCTTGCGTGAGGTGATGGGTGAGGTGGGGCGGTGGAAGTCGCCAGGTCCATGCATCTTGTAGGTAAATGACTGCCCGTGCTCATCGATCAGGGTGAGTTCTGGAAAGTTGTTCTGACTCATAGCGTGATCTCCGGAATATCTAGGGTTCGGCGCTCGGAGGCAGACTGTAGGCCTAGGGCTGCTAGCTGTACTCCACGGGCCGCAGATAGCAGACCGTATTTGTGTTCCCGTCCAGCGGCGACATCCGCGAGGAAATCTTCCCACTGTAGTTTGAAGCCGTTATCGAGATCCGCGTTTGCGGGAACTTCCAACCACTGGTCACGGAAGGACTCGGTCACTGGCAGATCTGGGTTCCATACCGGCTTAGGCGTGTGAGCGCGTTGCTGGGCGACGCACTTGTTGAGGCCCGCCACGGCTGAACCATGGGTTCCATCGATCTGGAATTCGACTAGTTCGTCGCGGTATACGCGCACAGCCCACGAGGAGTTGATCTGTGCGATGACCGGATCACCTTCGGGGGTTTCGAGTTCAAAGATGCCATAAGCGGCGTCGTCGGCAGTGGCTTCGTATGGCTCGCCTTGCTCATCCCATCGGGTGGGGATGTGGGTGGCGGTAGTGGAAGTCACGGTTTTGACCTGGCCGATGATTCCTTCTAAAACATAGTTCCAGTGGCAGTACATGTCGGTGGTCATCGAGCCTCCGTCCGCTAAGCGGTAGTTCCACGATGGGCGCTGAGCCTCTTGGATGTCGCCTTCAAAGACCCAGTATCCAAATTCTCCGCGCAAGGAGAGAATTCTTCCGAAGAATCCCTCATCGACGAGGCGACGTAGTTTGACTAGTCCAGGAAGGTAGAGCTTGTCATGAACTACGCCGGCGGTAATTCCTTTGGCCTTGGCCTGACGGGCGAGGTCAACGGCATCATCTAAGTTTTCGGCGGTCGGCTTTTCCGTGAAGATGTGCTTACCCGCGGCGATGGCCTTGGACAAAGTGTCATACCGTAGCGAGGTCATCGAGGCATCAAAGATGATGTCAATACTTGGATCATCGATGAGCGAATCGAGATCCGTGCTGTAGTGCTCCACTCGATGTTTCTGCGCGAGCTCCCGCAATTTGTCTTCATTGCGGCCAACAAGAATCGGCTCAACGGTGAGCTTGGACCCGTCGGCAAGAGTGATGCCACCCTGGTCGCGGATGGGCAGGATAGAGCGCAGTAGGTGCTGCCTGTAGCCCATCCGGCCGGTGATGCCGTTCATGGCAATGCGGAGAACTTTGGTATTTGTCACGAGATACTCCTTGGGTGAAGTGAGAGAGGGAAATAAGTTTGGGAATGCGCTTTCCACGATAGTGATGCAGAATTGGAGTGTCAACCATCACGAGTTTTGAAAGATAAGCTTGTCCCAGCTGTAGTGGACGAAAAGGATTTCAGATGGCTATTCGACTAACTGACGTCGCTAATGAAGCCGGTGTTTCATTGGCAACTGCCTCACGCGTGCTCAATGGTTCCGCACGAAAGCCGGCCGCTGAGATCTCTGACAGGGTTCGTGCTGCTGCGGAGAAACTTGGCTATTTTCCCAACGCTCAGGCGCAAGCGCTTGCCCGGGCTTCAACGAAGCTGGTTGGTCTTGTTGTTCGCGACATCGCGGACCCCTACTTCTCGACGATCGCTCGCGGAGTTCAGCGAGGCCTGGGGGATAGCGGCACCCAGCTGCTTTTGGCTAGTACGGATTCTGAACCAGAGCGAGAAATTGAAGCCGTCAGATCCTTTATGTCCCAGCGCACGGATGCCATTATTCTCTCTGGTTCCCGTGGTTTATCTGAGGATGCAGCCTTGTTGCGGTTGATTGGGAGCTATCAGGAAAATGGGGGTCAGGTAATCGTTATCGGACAACCCTTGGCGAGCACTGGTGGTATTCAGATAGACAACGAAACGACCTCTGAAAACCTCGCTGAAGAGCTCATTAGATCGGGCCATCGAAGGTTTGTTGTTCTTGCTGGAGACGAAAACTTACTGACTTCGCGTGATCGCGCTCAAGGCTTCCTGAGGAAGTTGAAGCGTACAGGGCTGTCGGCTGTGGGGGTCGTGCATGGTGCGTTTTCCCGCGAAGGCGCCTATATGGCGATGAGTGATTTCCTTAGGGGGCGCAAGTCGGAGGAGGATGCGCAACAACTGTGCGTTTTCTGCGTTTCTGACGTCATGGCCTTGGGGGCTATTCGCGCCATTCGGGAAAGTGGACTTCGCGTACCCGAGGATATTGCGGTTGTAGGCTTTGACGATATTCCGACCCTTGAGGACGTTACTCCTGGAATTAGTACCGCTCGTCTGCCATTGGAAGAGATCGGTAGATGGGCCGGTGAGATGGTGCTAAGTCATGGAGAGGCGCGTAAAACGGTAGTTGCCGGAACTCCCGTGCTGCGCGAATCTACCAAGCTGCATGCGGGGAACCAGTGATACCCAGCGTGCATAATGCCATGTTCAAATGTTATTGACGGATTCAGTCCCACCCCTTGACTCGTGATGGGGCTCACACTTAGATTGTTTGGGAAGCGCTTTCCGAAAGACTGAAAATACGGTCAATTGTTGATACTTTGCACTGACCGGCCCACTCAAGGAGGAGACCCATGGACCAGCAGGATCACTCAAGAAAAAGTCGACAGAAGTTCGGTGCACGTCTGAGCAAGTCCGTTGCCGTCGTCGCGGTTGCTGCCTTGGCATTAACCGGGTGTGGCGGTAGCAGCAGTGCAGACAGCGCTGACGGCAAGACTGTACTTAGATTCTCCTGGTGGGGATCTGATTCCCGCGCGCAGGCCACCAATAAAATCATTGAAGCTTTTGAGGCCGAGAATCCCGATATCGACGTACAGGGCGAGTATTCGGACTGGAGCGGCTACTGGGATAAGTTGGCAACCCAGGTTGCTTCCAACGATGCGCCAGACATCATCCAGATGGATGACAAGTATCTACGTGAATATGCAGACCGCGGGGCTCTTCTCGATTTGACCGGCGTGGACGTCTCCAAGTTTGAAGAAGTCTCTATCCAGAACGGAACAACTGATGACGGGCTGGTCGGCCTGACTACTGGCATCAATTCATTCACCCTGACGGCTAATCCGAAAGTACTCGAAGAGGCCGGATTGGAGGTGCCAGACGATAAGACCTGGACTTGGGATGATTATCGGAAGATCACCGAGACCGTCAGTGAAAAGCTGGATGGAAAGTACGGCGCAGAAGCTCCCAACGAACCTGCCGGATTACAGACCTGGTTGCGACAGGGTGGAAAACACTTGACCGGTAGCGACGGCGCTCTCGGCTTCACCGCAGAAGATCTGACTGGTTACTTCCAACATCATCACGATCTTCTTGCCGACGGTTCTTACCCGAAGGCATCGGTCCTGGCCGAAAACCAAAATGCTGGACCCGACCGCTCCATGACAGGAACCGGAACGGCTGCCTTCGGAATGTGGTGGAGCAACCAGCTCGGCGGCTTGTCGGCTGCTGTCGGTTCTGACCTGGTTCCATTGCGCCTACCTAGCAGTACCGGCAAGGCCGAAGATAATGGCCTATGGTACAAATCTTCAATGATGATGTCCGGTTACGGCCGCACCAAGCATCCAGACGAGGTCAAGAAATTCATTGACTTCATGGTCAATTCGCAAGAAGCCGGTAAGCTGAATCAGATGGATCGTGGCCTACCAGCCAACCTCGATGTGCGTAAGAACGTCGTTGCTGATCTGGATTCAGTGGAGACCGCTTCGGCAGAATTTGTGAGCAGCCTAGAGCCAGAACTCCAAGGAACTGAACCAATTCCTCCCATGGGATTCAGCGCTGTTCAAGACATCCTGTATCGCTATGAAATGGAAGTCTTCTTTGACCGACAAAGCGTGGCAGATGCCGCACAAAACGCGTTCAAGGAAATTGAAACAGCAGTAGCTCAGTAGCAAAAAACGAACGAGCCCTTTCGGGCTCGTTCGTTGTTTAAGCTACTGAAGATCCAGCGTGCTCAACACATTCGGCGCGTTCTGGCGCAAATGTTCATCGTCAGCGTCCAAGAGCAAACGCAACCACGTTTCATGCTGGGAAAGCGGAGCTACCAAACACGCAGGATTGATCAGATCATAAAGCTCATCCGGTGAACCGTAGGCAGCAAACTGATCAAGGTACGCGAACAACACCTGCATCACACGTTCATCGTTGGTGTCACAGTCCCAAGCTTCACACATGGCGGCCAACGCCGTATTCAGTGAAGAGAAGGGATGAGCCCAGTGCGCCGAAGAAAGATTCAAGATGCGCCCATGCGTGCCAGACTCGGCCGGAACAACAACATGGGACAGATCAAAGTTACCGTGTTCCAAACTCAGCGGAACCGGCCCCTCATGCAAAATGGAGCAAGCCTTGAGCAACTCATCGATATGCGTCGCCAGATGATCTGCCTGCGCCCCATCAATGTGCAATGGGTGTTCTGGCGGCAAAGAAACATGCATCATCAATGCCTGCTCAAACTGTTCAGGCAAGAACTGCGGATCAACAACGGTGACCCCAGCATCAAAGAACTCATCTTCGTGGCCCATCAGGGCAACCTGCAAGGAACCGAGAGAGGCCATGGCTAGCTCCCAGTTTTCCACCGAGTCACCGAGGTCTGCCAGCGTATGTCCGAAATCCGGGCTCAACATATAGCCAGCGCTACGATCCACCGCGAGCGGCATCACCACGCGTTCAGGCAGAAGCTGTCCAGCAACCACGGTGGTCGCCGCTTCAGCAGTCAACCCCGGAGCGTTGGCGCTGAAGATCAGATCTGCAGCATCGGTTTTTACCGTTGCCTGGATCTGATGCAATTGGGCAGGCCAGAAGTCAGGACCGGAGGTGCGTTGGATGCCGTAGGCTTCGCAGGCCGCGTCAATCCATTCGGCGGTCGACTCACGCCAGTTATCGCTGTTGAACAAATCTATCCACTGTGCCACGTTCTTATCGTAGTATGTCGATGCAAACGCGATCAGTTGCTACCGTATGGACTACGGCTAGTAATTTGCTCCTCTTTCGAAGGATTTCGATCGTGAACGCTTATCGACCTGAGTACCGACACCGTGATTACAAAGCCGTCCTCTTTGATCTGGATGGTGTGATTACACCAACGGCACTGTTACATCGCAGGGCCTGGCAAGAACTATTTTCTGCCTATTTTGACCAATTTCCGGGCGTAGCCGCCTACACGGAGCAAGACTATTTCAACTTGCTTGACGGGCGCCCTCGCTATGACGCAGTACAGGCCATTCTGGCCTCACGCGGTCTCGAATTGCCTTGGGGAACCACACAAGACCCCGCCGGTCAGGACACCATCTGTGCCCTAGGCAATATGAAAAATGACAAATTCACCGAAGTGCTCTTGCGCGATGGCATCGAACCTTATGCCGGCTCGGTAGCCTATTTGCGTCAGGTGCTCGACGCAGGGCTAGACGTGGCGGTTGTATCCTCTTCACGCAACGCCCGCATGGTCCTTTCAGCTGCCGGTCTCGAAGAACACTTCCCACTGGTGATGGGAGGGCAGGAAGCTGCCGCCCGTAACCTGGCGGGCAAACCTGCCCCCGATACGTTCTTGGCCGCCACCGCCGATTTAGGGTGGCGCCCTGAAGAGTGTGTGGTCTTTGAAGATGCCACCAGTGGTGTGGCAGCAGCCCGGGCCGGAGGTTTTGGCGTAGTCGGTGTGGCCCGTGAAGAGAACTCTGTCGACTTGCTGGAAGCCGGCGCGCACTTTGTCATTGAAGATCTTTCCGAACTAGTTTCAGAGGAATCTATCCAGGCCTGGGAGATGGACTCCTGGTCGCTGATGCGCGACGAGAACCGAGACACCGACGGCGCCCAAGACACCGTCTTCTCTTTGGGCAATGGTTTCCTCGGCGCACGAGCAGCGCAATTGGGTTTGGGTGATCAAAGCGGGGGAACCTTTATCAACGGCCTGCACGAGGCTTGGGAAATCCGGCACGCTGAAAGCGCCTTCGGTCTAGCCGAAACCGGACAGACCATGATCAGTGCCCCGGACTTTAGAACACTGCGCGTCTTCATCAATGATGAAGCCTTAGAAGTGGGGCGCACCGAGATGCTGCGCGATGATCTGCGGCTAGACATGCGCGATGGCACGCTGTGCGCACGAACCCTGTGGCGCACCGCAGAAGGCCATCGTGTGGCCGTCATGGCCCGCACCATGATTTCCTTCACCGACCGACACCTAGCTCTACAGGATGTTCACGTCCGGCTACTGGATGCTCCGGCCCGGGTGCTCGTGCAGTCTTCGGTGGTGGGCTACCTTTCAACGCGCACGGTGGCCTCACCGGAAGAGACTGATGCTTCCAATGCGGGCGTGGCTGATCCACGTAAGAGTGAAGAGGCTAGCGAAAACCCATTGCACCCGGCCGGGCACAGCGTCCAAGGCTCGCGGTTGGGTATTTCCTATGAGGTCCCCGGGTCAGGAATGTCGGTGGCTGCCATGGTGGAACACCAGGTGAGCACCACTGGCGGAACTGAGCAGCAGCCACGAATTGACCGTAAAGCCACCGATGAACGTGCCGACGAGGTCATCAGTGCTCGGCTAGAAGCCGGACAGGGCCTTCGTGTTTCGAAGTACGCGGTCTATAACTGCTCCCGACGACACCCAGCCCAGGAAATGTTGCTGCGTTCGGACCGGGCCCTGGACCATTTGGTAGATCAGGGCATGGACCAGCATTTCCGCACCCAACGCGAGTTCATGGCTGACTTTTGGCAGCGTAGCGATGTGGTGGTGGACTGTGACGATGCCGCACTGCAGCGAAAGATCCGTTGGAACCTTTTCCAGCTGGCTCAGGCTGCTGGCCGTGCCGACGGGTTAGGCATCAGCGCCAAGGGCGTGAGTGGCAACGGTTATTCCGGACACTATTTCTGGGATACCGAAATCTATGTGATGCCGTTCTTGACTTATACCAATCAGCAGTGGGCGCGTAATACCCTGCGAGCCCGCGTGGCCATGATCCCGGCAGCCACCCGGCGGGCCAGCATCATGAACGAGGCAGGACTGCTCTTTCCTTGGCGCACCATTAATGGTGAAGAAGCCAGTGCCTACTATCCTGCGGGCACTGCTCAGTATCACATCAACGCGGACGTCGTGTATTCACTCAATCGCTATCTCAGCGTGATGGAAGATGATGAATTCCTGTTGGCTGGTGGTGCCGAGATTCTGGTGGGAACAGCGCGAATGTGGGCTTCGCTGGGCTTCTGGCGCGGTCAAGAAGGCAATGAGCGTTTCCATATTCATGGGGTGACCGGCCCAGACGAATACACTGCGGTAGTCAACGACAACTTGTACACCAATGTCATGGCCCGCTTTAACCTGCGCCGTAGTGCCCAGTTGCTCATCGAATTGGCTCAACAACGTCCCGAGCATTACACCCGGCTGGCGAGCAAGCTGGAATTGAGCGATGAAGAAATTGCACTGTGGCTCAAGGCCGCCGACTGCATGCATATTCCGTATTCGGAATCTGTAGGGATCCACCCACAAGATGAGCACTTCTTAAATCGTGAGGTGTGGGATCTTGCCAATACCGGGCCGGATAAGCGCCCCTTGTTGCTGCACTATCACCCGCTGGTGATTTATCGCTTCCAGGTGATCAAGCAGGCCGATGCGGTGCTGGCCCTGTGGTTGCGTTCCAGTGACTTCACTGCGGAGCAGAAGCTTGCGGACTTCAATTACTATGATCCGCTGACCACGGGGGACTCCACCCTGTCAGCCACGGTGCAATCCATTTTGGCTGCCGAAGTTGGGTACCGCGAGCTGTCATGGGAGTACTTCGAGCACGCACTGAATGTGGATTTGGAGAATCTGCACGGCAATACCGGAGACGGTATCCACGTGGCTTCTACCGGCGGGGTCTGGTCCGGACTGATTTATGGTTTTGCTGGTCTGCGTGATGATGATGACCGGCTCTGCTTTGATCCGCGGTTACCCGAAGCGTGGCGGTCGATCAGTTTCAGCTTGGCCTGGCACGGTATGCGCATTGCTATCCGACTGGATAAAACCAGTATTACCTTCACCCTAGATGGCGCGTATTCGCGTCCGCTTTGGGTGCGCGGTGAGCAGGTGGATCTGATCCCAGGGGAAAGCGTGGTTGTTGAACTGGCTGATCAGGGACCGGTCCGTGAAGGCCGTCCGAGCCTGGACAGGGTCTTCGAGGTGCAAAGTGAAGCCGGGGTAGATGTGCCCCGCAAGGCCTGGTAGGCCATGATGAGGCCGCCGTTCCAATGTGAACGGCGGCCTTTGTCGTCCTCGAATATCGTTCTTAAGGCCAGATTCAGAATAATGGGAACGTTCCACATCCGGTCCTGACCCGTTCACCTTCACGTCATCTGAGCGTCACCTAGGCTCCCTAACCTGATCAATGTGCCCGGGAATCCTCTGGGCTGGCATGAAACTAGGCGAGCGCGCGGAGGACTTAATGGCACTGCTTACGCCACAAAGGGAACGTTCCACACCAGCTACAGAAGAAAAAAATTCACTGGGCTACCGGACGAAGATCATCCTGCGTCACCCAGCCACGCTACTCGGTGTGCTCTTGTTGTTGGTCTTTGGCTACCTCATCGTCGCCCCGGTCATTTCCCTTCTGCTCGGCGCAGTCCAAGTGGGATTTGGGGACGAAGCAAAAGCAGGAGCAGGAGCCGGATCGCTCACCGGGTACTACCTTGATCGTGTCTTTTCTTCCCCGGTTTCGGACATCATCTTCTACACCCCACTGCTGAACACCCTCTGGATCTCACTGTGCTCCATGGTGATTGCTTTGGCCTTGGGTGTACCGGTGGCCTGGCTTCTGGTTCGCACCGACCTGCCAGCACGACGCTGGTTCTCCAGCGCGCTGATCGTTCCATATATGCTGCCAGCCTGGACCTTCGCCCTGGCCTGGACCACCATCTTCCGCAACCGCAGCAACGCTGGACAGCAAGGCTGGATGGAAACTCTGGGCTGGGAGCCACCAAACTGGTTGGCCTACGGTCCGGTGCCAATTATCGTGATCTTCTCCCTGCACTTCACCCCCTTTGTGATCCTCTTGGTCACCAATGCATTGAAAAACCTGCCGGGGCAACTTGATGAGGCCGCCCGCATCTGCGGCGCGAGTGCCCAACAACGCTGGTGGCGCATCACCCTGCCACTGCTACGCCCCGCGCTACTTTCGGCAGCGACCTTGATGTTTGCTAAGGCCATCGGCGAATTTGGTGTGGCCTATGTGCTGGGTCTGCCCTCAGGATTCCAGGTCCTGTCCACCACCCTGCACCAGAGCATCTCCACCCAGCAATCTGGAATCGCCGCGGTGATCGCAGCGGTCATGGTGGGCCTGGGAGGTATCTCGCTCCTGGTTGATCTACGGTTCTTGCGCGAAGCCAAACGCTTCACCACGCTGAACGGCAAGGCCACACTGACCAAAACCCAACCGCTGGCACGCTGGCGCACCCCGGCCCTGATCATGGTCGGTGGGCTGTTCACCATCTCGGTTCTCATCCCGCTAAGCACCCTGGTACTTTCCACCATCATGCGCGTTCCCGGCGACTTTTCGCTGCAGAACTTCACCGCGGACTACTGGATCGGCCATGACCTTCCCACCGTAGGATTCAGCCAGGGCGTGCTGGTCTCGGCGGCCACCTGGCGCGCGATGTGGAACACCCTGTGGATGGTGGGTCTGGCAGCGCTGTGCACCGGGGTGCTCGGATTGCTGGTGGGCTATGTGGTGGTACGTTCGCCACTGCGCCAACTGGGCACCGCACTGCGCGTGATCACCTTCATGCCCTACCTCGTGCCGGGCCTAGCCTTCGCGGTCGCCTATCTCTCCCTGTTCGCGGTACCACGTGGCCCGATCCCGGCGCTGTACGGCACGGCAACCATCCTGATCCTGATCATGATCGCCGATGAAATGCCTTTCGCTTCACGGGCCGGGGTCAGCGCCATGATGCAGCTGGGACTGGAAAGCGAAGAGGCCGCACAAAGCCTCGGCGCAAAGTTCAGCTATCGCCTGCGCACAGTAGTCCTTCCCATGGTGCGTAGCTCGCTGGCTAGCGCTACGTTATTGCCTTTCGTTTCTGGAGTTCAGGGACTGAGCTTGGTCATCATCCTGGCAACGCCGGGCACCGAACTGATGACCACGCTGTCCATGACCCTCATTGATTTCGGTTATACCCACGCCGCCAACGCGGTCGTGGTCTTGATCTGCGCGATTGCCCTGCTAGGAACCTGGGCCACGCAGAAATTGTTCCGAAGCAACCTTGCCGATTCGCTGGGTTGAGCCACTCACCTTTCACCGCACCACTACCGTATTCAAGGAGTACCACCATGAGCATTAACCGCACTCACCGATGGACCACCGTTTTGAGCCTGGGACTTGGCGCAGTACTCTTCACCGGCTGCGCCGGTGGAGCCCCCGCAGCCACCACCAGCAGCGCGCCGGCAACCGCCTCAGCAGAAGACTTTGACTTAGATCAGCTCATTGAAGCGGCCAAGGCTGAAGGCCCAATCACCATTTACGACAGCACCTCCAAGATCGAAAAAATGGCTGCTGCCTTCACCAAGACCTACGGAATCGAAGCCACCGGTGTAAAAGCCGATGCGGCCGAGGCCATCGAAAAGGTCACCCGCGAAGCACAGTCGGGCAATGTAGTCGGTGACGTTGTAGCGATTTCAGACCTCCCAGCGGTCAAGAATCAGCTGTTGCCAAATAATTTCGTCACCAACTGGGTGCCAGCTGACCTGGCAGAAAACATCGACTCATCGATGCAAGAACCACTGGTAGTGATCACCGACCCAAGTTTCTGGACCTACAACACCGAGGCTTTCGACACCTGCCCGGCGACGAACATTTGGGATTTCACCACCGAGAAGTTCACCAAGAAGGTAGCCTTCCAGGATCCCGTGGGTGATAACGGTGCCCTTGACTGGTACAGCCAGATGGAGCAGTTCGGCGACCAGGAGCTGCGTGATGCTTATAAGGAAGCCTTCGGTGAAGAACTGAAGACCGACAAGGAGTCGGCAGCTGCCGAATGGGTCTCACGCATGGCGGCCAACCAGCCGATCTTGACCAAGTCCAGTGAAGAGGCCTCCGAAGCCGTGGGCGCTACCGGCCAGGATGATCCTCCGATGGCACTGATGTCCAGCGCCAAGTACCGCAACATCGATGAGAAGGGCTACGCCCTGGGCGTCTGTGAAGGATTGGTCCCATGGGTAGGTAAGGCTTCACCGAAGTCCTTGACCATTGCCTCGGGCACCAAGAGCCCGAATGCCGCCAAGCTCTTTGTGCACTTCGCACTGACCCAAGAGGGTATTGACCCGCAGATCTCCGATGGCAAGATCTCCTCAAACTCCTCCGTCAAGCAGCCAGAAGATCCAGCTAACGTTGGTGATCACCTCAAGGAAATCTTCCAGTTCGACAACGCCGGACTGGAAACCGACTGGGCATCACGCGAAAAGTGGCAGGACCTGTGGCGCACCTCGTCCAAGAAGTAACACAGCAGTTAGGAATCCAGATGGAGCCGATGATCACCCTGCGGGGCCTGGGCAAAACCTACTCAGGTAACCACACCCCCAGCGTCGATTCAGTAGACCTTGAAGTGCAGCCAGGAGAATTCCTCTGCCTGCTAGGTCCCTCAGGCTGTGGCAAATCCACCACGCTACGCATGATCGCAGGACTGGAACATCCCAGCACCGGGCAGATCGTCGTGGGCGGGACCGTCTTTGATGATGTGGCCGGCGGACAGTGTGTCCCGGCAGAGCGCCGCTCACTGGGATTAGTGTTCCAGAACTATGCGCTGTGGCCACACCTGAACGTCAAAGAGAACGTGGGTTTTGCACCGCGAGTGCAAAAGCTTTCCAAGGCTGAACGCGCCACCCTCGTGGATCAGGCCCTGCAAACCCTGGCGATTAGCGAACTAGCTGACCGTTACCCCGGAGAGCTATCCGGTGGACAGCAGCAGCGTGTGGCCATTGCCCGAACTCTGGCAGCACGCCCGCAGGTGATGCTCTTGGATGAACCACTGTCCAACCTCGACGCCCGACTGCGCCTGGAAATGCGTGCAGAATTTCAGCGGCTCCATCGGCAGACCGGCAACACCATGGTTTTTGTTACTCATGACCAATTTGAGGCCATGACCCTGGCGACGAGAATTGTGGTGATGGATCAGGGACGGATTCAACAGGTCGGCACCCCGAGTGAGATCTATGATTCGCCCGCCAACCGGTTTGTCGCAGAGTTCATGGGAAGCCCACCGATGAACATCATCGAATTAGGGAACAACCAAGACGCGGATACGTGGATGAAGTCCCGCGATTCCGCAGCAACGTCACTGGGCATCCGCCCTGAAGACTTAGAGATCACAACAACACCGACGCCCGGGAAATTCTCCTTGCCCGTCACGGTCAGTGCCTTATTGCCGACCGGCGGTTCATGGATTATCGAGCTGACCGACGGCCAACAGCGGTACTTCGCTACGTCGCAGCAACGCCCGGCGCTCACCGAGGGACAACAAGTGCAGGCCGTAGCGCAGAAACTGCACCTCTTTGATGCCTCGGGGCAACGTCGAACTAACGTAGAGGCGGTGGCAGCATGAGCCTGCAAACCTTACCCAAGGGCCTATTGCTGGATTTCGGCGGGGTCATTGTCAACAGCGAAAAGCCGGCCGACTGGCAGCAACTGGTGGCCGATGAATTCCTGGCCTTGGTCGGATCCGAACCCATGGTCTCGCGCGATCGGTTGATCGCGGATATTACCGCCGGCGCGGTGGCCGCTGGGCTCTGGCGCAATGCCATGTCCCGGCCACGCCATCCCAAGGAACTGGATCAGCACACCTACGCGATGGACTTCATCGCCGCTGACTGGCCCGAAGATGCCCGCAAGACCATGGAAAACCACTACCAGCAGCTGTGCTACCTGGTCAGCTCGACCAAGGAGCACCGCGAGCTACGCGAGGGCATCACCGAGCTCTTGGCCTGGTGCACACAGATCGGCTTGCCGGTCGCCGTGGTCTCCAATGCCATGTGTGGGCAGGTGCACCGCGACTACCTGGCAGAACAAGAGCTTAGCGACTATTTTGTTGCCGAACTCTACTCCGATGAGTGCGAGCTGCGTAAACCCAACCCAGATTTTCTGCACCTCGGTGCCCAGGCGCTGGAGCTGAGCGCCGCCGACTGCTGGTATGTCGGGGACCACCTGGATCGCGACGTGCTCTGTGGGGTGCGTGCCGGAATCGGCGGCAATGTGCTCATGCCCTCCCCGGGCAGTGCCAAACGCCCCTACACCGTTGAGGTGACGGCCGACCTTGTGGTCGCCACACCCAAAGAATTACTGAATGAAATGAGAAAGTATAGTGTCTGACCTCCCGAGCTTCCTGCGTACCACTGCTGAAGAAGCGGCCGTCCTCGCCGGAGAATACCTGCAAAAGGTCTTCCGCGGCCAGATGGACATCGACTACAAGCGCGACCGTCACGATCTGGTCACCGAACATGACCGGGCCGCCGAAGAGCTGATCGTGCCGTTCTTGCTTGAACGTGATCCTAGCTGGCGGATCATCGGTGAAGAAGGCGGAGCGCTGGGCGGTGACGGCCCGGTGACCTGGTATGTGGACCCGATCGACGGCACCTCAAACTTTGCTCAGGGCCTGGCCTTCTTCTGTGTCTCCATCGGAGTCGCCGTGGATGGCGAACTGGTGGCCGGGGCCATCTTTGATCCGATCGCCCGCCGACTCTTTAGCGCCGATCACGAGCACGCCTACCTAGATGGCGAGATCCTGCGCACCCCGCAGGCGCAGCCGGCCGCAGCGGCCACCATGATCACCGGTTACCCCACGGCTCGGGATCTTGAAGCAGACCGGGAGACTGCCTTGGGTCACTTTGGTGATCTCGCTGAGGCGTTCTCCTCGCTACGCCGCACCGGCTCAGGCGCCTTGACCTTGGCCCACGTGGCTGCCGGATGGGTGGACTGTGCCTTTGGTGGTTCGGTGAACCCTTGGGATGTGGCCGCAGGTGCACTGATTGTTCAGCGCGCCGGAGGCAGCTACGAGCCACTGCTGTTGGAAGCCGGGGTCGTAGGCGAACACCTAGCCCCAGCATTCGTCGCTCAGGGACCCGGAGCGCAGTATCCGGCACTGGATCACTTCGTCGAGCAATTCACCCGCGTGCGGGTCAGTAGCTGAGATGGTAGCGGAACTGGCGGCCGGACGTCGTCCCACCATTATTGATGTGGCCAAGCGTGCCGGGGTCTCCAAGTCATTGGCGTCACGGGCACTGCGTGGAGACGCAGGAGTGAGCACGAGCAGCCGTGACCTGGTGCTCGATGCCGCCCAAGAGTTAGGCTATCGCCCTAATTCTGCGGCGCGTTCACTGGTGCGCGGGGTGTCCGGGCTGGTGGGCGTGGTGCTTAACCAGCTCGATAACCAGCACCACACCGGCATTGTTCAGGGCGTGCAGGAGCGTGCCAAGGAACTGAACGCTCGGGTGATTATCGGTAATGGTGCACAGAATCCCGAAGAGCTACAACGTCAGATCGACACCATGATCGAGTTGCGAGTTGATGGACTGGTCATCGTTTCTTCGTGGGTTCCCCGCCAGGTATTGGAACGTGCCGGCAGTGAAGTCCCCACCGTGGTGCTCACCCATTTGGCCGATCCGCCCGCCGAGGTGGACACCATTGCCAGTGATGATGTCTACGGTGCCCAGCTAGCGGTGGAACATTTGGTTCAGGCAGGGCATCAGCGCATCGCCTATCTCTCACGGTCCGCCAGTGCTACCAGCCAGGCACGCATCGACGGGGTAGTCCTGGCTTTGGAAGCTGCGCAGCTGCCGTGCACCATCGTTCAGGTGGACGCCGGAGATGACATAAACCTGCAAGAGCTGAGCGCCTCCGGCGTGGATGCCGTGCTGTGCAATAACGACCTCACCGCTGCTGAAGTGATCCGCTTAGCTCATGAACAACAGGTTCAGGTGCCCGGACAACTAGCGGTGATCGGTTATGACAATACGGCTCTGGCCAGATTGCTCTACCCCAGCCTCACGAGCATCGACCAGCCACAGGTCAACATGGGACGCCGGGCGGTGGACGCCATTGCTGAACGCACCGCCGGACGGACCGAAGCGCTACGTGAGCTCTACACCCCACAACTGGTCGTTCGTTCCTCAACGGCACAACCCTAGAATCACTCATCACTTTCACCCAGGGAGTAAGACATGGCCAAGTACACTCGTTTCACCTCACTAGCGATGGCGGGGGTAATGCTCGCCCTGACCGGTTGCGCTGCCTCCAGCCAAGCCGCCGATGAAGATCAGAGCGCCAGACTGGCGCTGGGCACCAAAGCCACCTATGCTGCTCCGGCAGAAGACGTGGAATATTCCAAGGCACCGGATGAATTTGAGCCGGTTCTCATTGAGCATGTAGCGCGCCACGGTTCGCGATTGCTGTCGAGCAAAAAATACGATGACCTGATCACCCAGCTGTGGGAGATGGCGAAAAAAGAGAACGCCCTGACCGAGACCGGTGAACGCCTGGGCCCAGTGGTTGCACAGATTACTGCGGTGCACGAGAAGGTTGGCTACGGCATGCTCAGCACCTTGGGTGAACATGAGCACCAGAAGATGGCTGAACGCGCTTATGATCGCATGGAGGATCTCTTCGAGGACGCCGAAGACGAAGACAAGAAGATCAACATTGTGACCTCCGGCGTGGACCGTGCTGTAGATAGCGCACAGAATTTTGTGCAGGGTCTGGTGGATGAAGATAAAGATCTGAAGTCACTGATCAGCAAGCCACGTACGGATAAGGATGTTCTGTATTTCCACGATACAGATCAGGCTTATAACGACTTTATCGACAATGATCCTGTGTTGGCTGAAACCTTGGAGAAGGTGGAAGAGGACCCGCAGATCGTTGAGGCTTCCAAGCATGTGCTCTCACGTCTCTTTACCGAAGAGTTCATCAACAAGCTTGATAGTGGGGCCATCGACCTGGTGGACCGCGGCAAGGGCGAGAAGCACCTGGAAAGCGTCGTGGACGCAGCCATGTACCTCTACGAGCTGTACGTGATTGCACCAGGCATGGGCGAAGACTACCAAGTCGACTTCAGCGAATTTGTCACCGCAGACGATGCGCTAGTGCTCTCGCGGGTTTCAGAAGCTGAAGACTTCTATGAAAAGGGCCCAAGCATCGCCGGCAACGATGTCACCTACAAGATGGCCGACGTATTGCTCGCGGACATGCTGGATGCGGTGGCTGGTGTGCGAGAGGGTAAGACCGAACAGGCTGCAGACTTCCGCTTTGCTCACGCAGAAGAGATCATTCCATTAGCTGCCTTGCTCAAGCTGCCCGGTAGTGAAACTGCACAGCCAGCTGACACCCTCTTCAGCTACGACAACAATGCATGGCGAGGTGCCGAAGTAGCTCCGATGGGCGCCAACATCCAGTGGGATGTCTTTGCCAATGATGATCAAGACGTGATTGTCCGGATGCTGTACAACGAAAAGGAAACCGCCTTCGGCTTCGACTGCAAGCCGATTGAAGAAGGTAGCTTCTTCTACGCAGACACCGAACTTGAGCGTTGCCTCGGTGATCTGACCAAGTAACCGTAGAAAAAGTACGACAGCAAAAAGCACGGCAGGAAAAATCCTGCCGTGCTTTTTGGTGCTTATGAGAGTGCGATGCCCTCTAGAGTTTCATGTCCTCTAGGGTGCGTCCCTTGGTTTCCTTGACCATGAAGATCACGAAGAGCAAGGAAAGCAGCGCGAAGACCGCATAAATGCCATAAGCCAGAGCCAAGCCTGCGTCGGCCAGGGCCGGGAAGGTGGTGGAGACAATGAAGTTGGCAATCCACTGGGCTGCAGCAGCCACACCCAGCGCCATGGCGCGGATGGAGTTCGGGAAGATTTCGCCGAGCAATACCCATACGGCCGGGCCCCAAGTGGCGCCGAAGCCGACTACGAACAGATTGGCCGAAACCAGAGCAACGATGCCCCAGTTACCTGGCAGGGATACCGCACCGTCGATGGTGACGGACTG
Source organism: Glutamicibacter sp. B1 (assembly GCF_039602135.1). Taxonomy (NCBI): domain Bacteria; kingdom Bacillati; phylum Actinomycetota; class Actinomycetes; order Micrococcales; family Micrococcaceae; genus Glutamicibacter; species Glutamicibacter ectropisis. The sequence goes on from NZ_CP125942.1 coordinate 70,774, forward strand.
AGCGAAGGCCACTGCCATCATGCCCAAAGACAGGGTCATAATGGCCGAGCCGATGGTCAACAGGAGCTTACGTCCCAGGACGTCGATCAGCAGGACAGCCACGATGGTTGCCACCACGTTGGTCACCGAGGTGATCAGCGAAATGGTGAAAGAGTCCGATTCGGCGAAGCCCACGGACTTCCACAGGGTGGTGGAGTAGTAGAAGATCACGTTAATGCCGACAAACTGCTGGAAGACCGAGAGCAGGATGCCTACCCATACCAGTGGGTGGAAGCCGAAGCGGCCCAGCAGGTCGCTGAACTTCTGGCGGCGTTCCACGTGCACGGTGGCACGGATTTCTTCAATTTTCTTCTCGGCTTCTTCGCCGGCGTTCATGCCCATATCGCGGGTGAGGACGGTAGCTGCTTCAACGAAGCGGCCGCGCTCAACCAAGTAGCGTGGGGATTCTGGAAGGCGCAAGGCCAGCAGTCCGTAGATGGCCGCTGGAACCACCAGAGAAAGGTACATCCAACGCCAAGCTGCCAGACCAAAGAGGCCAATAGCATCGGCGGAGCCCATGACGAAGACCAACAGGGCGCTGACCAAGAAGGCAACAAAGATGCCTAGAACGATGGCCATCTGCTGCATGGTGCCCAGGCGGCCGCGGTGGGCAGCTGGGGATACTTCTGCGATATAGGCAGGGGCGATCACCGAGGCGAAGCCCACGCCGATGCCGCCAACAATGCGCCAGACGATCAGGTCAGCGGCGCTGAAACAGAGACCACAGCCGATGGCCGAGATGATGAGGAGAATGGAAGCGAAGAGCATGGTGCGTACACGCCCCACTCGTTCGGAGACTACACCTGCTATCCACGCGCCCAGTGCTGCGCCGAGGAGGGCGCAGGAAACAGTGAAACCGATAGTTACCGCGTTGAGCCCGAATTCGTGCTCGACAGCGTCCACGGTGCCGTTAACGATTGATGAGTCATATCCAAAAACGAACCCACCTAATGCCGCCCCAAGGGCGATAAAGATGAGTCGCGCGGAGAGTTTTCCGTCTGATGTAGTCGCAGTCACAATCAGCCATGCTATCTGATTTGACTGCGATGAAATTCAGGAATTTTCAGTTTTTGGTGGGAGAACCATCACATTTTGGAAGGAGTCCTTACATGATTCGTTCAGGAGGTACTTCGATGCGACTTCTCTCATGCCTAACCAGCCGGGAGATTGTCCAAAAAAATCGACCGGTGTCGCGAGTTAATTCGCGGCACCGGCCGATGGAAAAAAATTTTTAAAACTCTTAAGACTCCGTGGATTCCTTGGCCAGGTCATTTCCGCGCAACTTGGCTACCGCACGCATCAGGTGGAAGACCACCAAGGTGGCGATTGATCCCAGCGCGATGCCGCCGAGCTTGAACTGACCAAAGGTAATTTCGCTGGTGACCGCGATAGCGATAATCAGCCCGGTGCCAGCAGTCATCAGGTTGATAGGATTGCCAAAATCAACCTTGGATTCAATCCACAAACGGGCGCCAACAATACCGATCATGCCGTACAAGACAATGCCCAAACCACCAATTACGCCCACTGGAATGGTGCCCACCAGCGCACCAAACTTTGGCAAGAAGGCTAAGGCCATGGCCGCAATGGCCGCCACCCAATAGGCCGCGGTGGAGTACACGCGAGATGCCGCCATCACACCAATATTTTCGGCGTAGGTGGTGGTGGCCGAACCGCCACCAAATCCGGCAACAATACTAGCTGCGCCATCGGCCATCAACGCACGGCCGTTGAACTTCGACAGGTCTTTTCCGGTCATCACGCCCACAGTGCGCACGTGCCCAATATTCTCGGCAATCAAGACAAAGACTGCCGGAAGGAACATTAGCGCGGTATCAAGGTGGAAGCTCGGAGTCGTGAACTGGGGCAGGCCAATCCAGTGCGCTTCGCCCACGGCCTTAAAATCAATCTGGCCCTGAAGCAAAGCCACCAAATAACCAAGAACCAAACCCACAAGGATCGACAAGCGCCCCAGCAGCCCCTTGAAGGCAACGGTGGCCAATACCGTGAAAATCACCGTCAGGAACGTGGTGACTGGGAAATCGGTCATTGGGGTCAAGGTTGCGCTGGCCAGGTTCAGGCCAATCAACGCGACAATCGTACCCATCACCACCGGAGGCATCAGCGCGTGGATCCAGCCCGTGCCAGTCACCTGCACAATCAAACCCACCACAAAGAGCAGTGCACCGGTCATCACAATGCCACCAAGGGCACCAGCCATGCTGTGCGACTGGGTGGTCGAGATGACCGGAGCGATCATCGCAAACGATGAGCCCAGGTAGCTGGGGACTTTGTTGTTGGTCATCAACAAGAAGATGATGGTGGCCAAGCCGGTGAACAACAAGGTGGTGGTGACCGGGAAACCGGTCAAGGTGGGCACAAGAATACTTGAGCCGAACATGGCCAGAATATGCTGGGTACCAATGGAGATTGTTTGTGGCCAGTGCAGTCTTTCCTCCGGGGCAACCACCTCGCCTGCCGTGATGGTTTTTCCGTTGCCGTGAATGCTCCAGCTCATACAATCCTCCAGGTTGTGGCCCGCGCGTTTTAGACCGTAGAAAATTCTACTCGGTTCAGTCGCGCTTGATCGAAGAAAGCCACCTCATGCTCAGCCGAACGGACAAAGGACAAGCGCATGCGCTCACGTAATCCCGGATCCGCGAGCTGCCACGCACTGCGCACCATGTTGATGGCCCGCTCGGTAGCGAGGTCAAACTCATCTGATGCATAGGTGCCCAGCCACTGCTTATACGGATGGTCCTCATGATTGGCCGAGGCCAGCCGCTTACCAATGTCTTGGTAAAGCCAATAACACGGCAAGATCGCCGCAATTAGCTCAGCGTAGCTTTGCTTGGATGCCGACAAATGGTTCACGTAGTTCAACGTGGTGGCACTGGGGTTCGCACTACCTTCCACCAGGTAATTACGATGCAGCTGCAGTTCACCTTCAAGAATCTCACTGGCCGAGTGAGCCCAGAAACGCTGCGCCTCAAGATCTGGTGCGAGGGCACTGGCCTCAGCCAATACCTGCGCGTAACGCTGCAGATACAAGGCATCCTGCGCCAAATAGTATCCAAAGTCCGCTGCTTTGAGGGTGCCATCGGCCAGCTGGTTAATGAACTCCAAGTTATCGATGGAGTCGCGTAACCCTTGAATCTGTTGCCACCACTGATCCATCGGATCAACGGTGCCAAAGAAGTCCACAAAGTGGTTTACCGGGCCGTGCCCACTACCCACATGTAGTTCATCGGCAGCGACAATAGCGCGGAAGAGGTAAGCCTTGGCCTGCTCTAGTGCGCTGACCCAGTCTTGGCTCGATGCAAAGATGGTAGCCAAAGCACTGGACAGGGTACATCCGGTGCCATGGGTATTTTTGGTGTGATGGCGCGGGTTACTGAACTCGGCCAGCACGCCCTGGGCAGAGACCAATGCATCGGGGCACACCTCACCATCAAGATGCCCACCCTTAGCTAAGACCAGTGCGTCATGCTTGGCAGCCAGACGCTGGGCTTGCTCAAGAACCTCGGACCACTGGGTAGCGGCCGGCTCACGCAGGAGACTAGCGAGCTCCAACAAATTGGGGGTGATCACCGAAGCACGGTCCAGCAGGGAATCAAGCGCAGCATCATCATCGAGGAGTCGGTCCCCGCTGGTGGCCACCATGACCGGATCAAGAACGACCGGCGCATCCACGGTATCGAGCCAATCATTGACCGCGAGAATGACCTGAGTATTGGCGAGCATGCCAATCTTGATGGCATCAATCTGTACATCTGCGCTCACAGCTTCTAACTGAGCAAGCACAAAGTGCCCATCAATGGCCTGTACAGCGCTCACGCCCTGCGTATTCTGAGCGGTCAAGGCGGTGATTACACACATGCCGTAACCACCATTGGCGGCAATGGCCTTCAGATCCGCCTGAATACCTGCGCCTCCGGAGGGGTCGGAGCCGGCGATAGAGAGAATATTTTTCACTGTGCCGCCGCCCATGCTGCAACGAGCTGCTCGCTGGCAGACTGCGGGTCTTGAGCGTTACAAACGGCTCGGACCACGGCCAGACCATTTCCTCCACCGGCACGGATCGCTTGCGCATCTTGTGCGGTGATTGCACCAATAGCGACACAGGGCAGTTCGGTCAACGATGCTGCCCGAGCAAACCCGTCAAGACCAATTGGGGTGGGATGATCCTTCTTGGTGGGGGTAGCGCGGACCGCACCGACTCCAAGATAGTCAATGACCTCAGCGTCTAGGTTGGCCTGTGCCAACTGTTCATCGGTTGAAGCACTCAACCCGATGATGCCTTCACCGATGATCTGGCGTGCCAGGCGCACTGGGATGTCTTTCTGCCCAATATGAATTCCACTGACAGCCGCACTGGCGGCGCGAGCCGCTAAGAACACGTCAATGCGGTCATTGACCAGTAGCTTCGCTTTGCCTTCGGTCAGTTTGGCCGCAGCACAGGTCAATTCGAAGAATTCGCGGGCGGTCTCATCTTTGGCTCGCAGTTGGATCCATTCGATGCCACCAGCTACTGCACCTTCGATGACTTCCAGGGTGGTGCGTGGGGTGCAGCTGGCGGTGTTGGCTACTAGGTAGGCGCCGATGTTATCCATGGTTCAATTCCTCGTACTTCAAATTCTCTAGTTCTTCAGGTTCCGTAGCAGCTAAAGCATCAAGGAAGGCCACGGCGAAACTTCCCGGCCCCGTGCTTGCAGCCAAGGCCTTTTCTGCGGCTAGGCCATATAAACCATGGGCTGCGATGGCTGCTTCGAAGGGGTCCTCACGGACTGCGAGCATGCCTGCGTTGAAAGCGCCCAGGGCACAGCCGCCACCGGTGATTCTGGTCAGTCCGATGCCGTTGGTGTGCACCAGCACGGTGCGGTTGGTATCGATGATCGCGTCTGCTTCACCGGAGATGGCAACAACGCACTCATGCTCCTTGGCTAGTTCACGCCCGGCGTCCAAGGCGGCCTGCACGGTATCTGCTGCGTCGACGCCACGGCCACTTGAATCCTTGCCTGCAAGGGCCAAGATTTCAGAGGCGTTACCGCGGATCAGGGTTGGATGATGCTGCACGATGCGCCGTGCAAAGTCGGTGCGTACCGGCAATGCACCCACGGCCACCGGGTCTAAGACCCAAGGGGTGCCGGCAGCGCTCGCCGAGAGAACAGCTTCTTCCATGGCCACCATTTGTTCTGTACTTGGTGTGCCCAGATTGACCAGTACTGCAGAAGCGACAGCCGCAAAAGGGCCAGCTTCTCCGGGCAGATCCGTCATCGCTGGTGAAGCACCCGAAGCGAGTAGAACATTGGCGGTGAAATTGGTGACGACAGTATTCGTCAAACAAAAAACCAAGGGGGAGTGTTGCCGATACTTTTGGGCAACGGTAGGCAGAGTCATGCGACATCCCTCCGCTAGCGTGAACTAGATCAGGTTCGACGGGTTTCATCTCAGTCGGCGTCTCCGACACCCCGTGTCACTGATTTAGAGAGTACGCAGAAGGGTTGCCGAGAACAAATCCTCAGCGTTCACGTCGTGCCACCAAAGCCTTGAGGGTGGCGGCATCAACCTGCTGCGCAGCGGCTAACTCCCACAGATGGTCTACCGCTGCCACGAGGTCTTCGTGAGCGTCAACCGGTTCGCTGAGTTCGTTCACTATGGTTCCGGCGCGACGTCTAGAGGAAATGAGCCCTTCGGCTTCTAACTCCTTGTAGGCCCGCGCCACCGTTCCGGCAGCCACACCAAGATCCGTGGCCAGTGCGCGAACTGTGGGCAATTTACTGCCTGCTACCAGTTCCCCGAGATTGATCAGTGAAGCAATCTGCGAACGAATCTGTTCATAGGGTGCGGTGGCCGCCTCAAGATCCACACTGATATGCGTGCTCATGAGGAGATGGATTTCTGAAGCGACTTGGCTACGCCGCCGGCTGGACGTTCAAGGAATATGACCGCGGGCAACAAGAAGATTAGGACTGCGAGAAAATCTAGTCGGACAGGATATTCGTAACCGACCACCAACATCGCAACGATAGCGGCCGTGATGGTCCGCAAGGAGCGAAGCTCGAAGACTCGGCGATACCAAATTTCCTCGTCTGCCGACACCTCCCATGCAATGTTGGCTCTACGCGAGAACCAAACAAATCCTAGGTGCGCAGCGATCAATACGACTACCAACGCAATGACAACAATCTTACTGGGCGCAACGAACCCCCATAAGTAGTCCAGCGGAGGAAAAATCAAGAAGTATACGCTCGTGACGACGAACAATCCGGCACAAATATATGGCCACAGGGGTAGATGTGCAGAATGTTTGGTGGCGGAAGAAATTTGTCGTGATACCGCATTCACATATCCCAGATACAACGCATTGAGGGCAAGATAAAACAGTGCCGCCCCGGTGAGAATCACCAACATCCAGGTTACACGTTCGCCGGTAGGCATCATGTATTCATCAATCTCAGGCAGGGATAGCCAAGTGATGAAAAGGGCAACGAACGTGAGCGTTGCTGTTGCGAACTGCAGTGAGAGTAACTGGTCACGCAGCCTGTTGAACTGTGTTCTCTTCTTTGTCGCGACATTTTCATAATTTGTCGGCGGCTGCCAAAGAAACATGATGACCGAAATTCCCAGCACAGCGTAGTTTGCTGTCGAGTCCAAGGTGCCGCCGATTCGGGACATGCTTTCCATGTAGTCGATACCTGCACCGGACCCATCGATATAGCGCGAGGACTCATGATGAAACCATTGGGCCTTGTAGTGCAGTGCTTCTCCGGCCTGGACCGCGATCGACACCGTAACGGTGCGGTAGAGGCGGTTCAACCAGGTGGTGCGGAGTAGCTGGTTGTTGTGCTGTGAGATGCCCGGCAGTGGTTTGCGCCGAAGAATAACAATGGAAGCGATCACCGCTGCCAATATGAGGAATCCTAGGCTCGCATAGAGGAACGGTAGGACCTCGCCTGCGGCACGCAAACCGTCCTGCGAAGGGCTGCTGGAGTAATAGTCATCGGTGCTGATTTCAAGTTCGGGTACCGGTGCAATGGCTGTGACATCCCGAACCGAGTAGAGGCTCACGCAAGCTAAGACCAGGACGATGAGCAACGTAGCCACTAGCTTCTTGGGTATGGGACTGGTCAAGGAACGTGGGGTGAGGGTCGCGGTGCGTAGCGGTTTTAATTTGCGTGGCCAGGTGTACTGGCTGGCGATATAGATGAAGGCGATCCACACGCCCGGGGTGGCTGCCACTGCAATGCTCACAGTGGTATCGAGACTACTTTGCTCATCAATTGGAACGTTGATGGTATCACTGAACCAATTTGATGAGCTGCTGGCGAAGAAGCCAATGATTGCGCACCAAAACGCATGCTGTCGTGCGCTATTGAGCAAGTTACTGTCATTGGTTGGACCAAGATCCGCAACAAAAAATAAACGATCAGTGCAGCTACCGCAAACGTGCCGAATTGTGATGGCAGAGATTCCATGTATTCCTCCCGAAGACCTTTAATGTATCAAACACTTGATACATAATGAATGCGGAGAGGAATTATTTGATGAAAAACCCTCGGGGTGCCGTACGCTCAAATCATGGGTCTGTTTACTTCCACTCCAATGCCGGAACCTGTTGGCGATTCCGCCCCTCCGGTAGATGAGCATCCGTCGCGTATTGCCACGGTTCTGAACCATCTGCGCCGTTCAGCCGACGCGCGAATTACCCACCCGCGCCGCTTCCGAGTACAGCAACTGCGAGCACTGGAAAAGATGCTGGAAGAGCACCTTGATGACTTCTTGCAGGCACTCAACGACGACCTCGGAAAAAGCCCCACCGAAGCAAAATTTGCGGAGGTTGATGTGGTGCGCGCAGAAATCGACTTTGCGCTGAGGCACCTGGCCGAGTGGATGGACAGTACCGGCGTGAAAGTGCCACTCGCGCTACAACCGGCTATCGCCAAGATTGAACCTCGTCCCTTGGGTGTTGTTTTGATCCTGGGTGCCTGGAACTACCCATTGCAGTTGGTCCTTGCACCGCTGGTGGCGGCCATTGCCGCCGGCAACGCAGCGGTAATCAAACCCTCGGAACTTGCCCCAGCAACCTCGGGAGCCCTAGCGAAGTTCCTTCCCTTGTATCTCGATGAGCGTGTCTTCGCTGTCATTGAAGGAGGCGTAGACACCGCGACCGAACTATTGGCGGCGCGCTGGGATCACATCTTCTACACCGGAAGTGAGCGGGTGGCGAAGATTGTCGCCATGGCGGCAGCTAAGCACCTGACTCCGACCACTTTGGAGCTTGGCGGAAAGTCCCCGGCAGTAGTCGATAACCATTCGCCGGCCACGGCCAAGAGACTGGCCTACGCGAAGTTCATGAATGCAGGACAGACCTGCGTCGCCCCGGACTACATCTTGTGCATCGGTGATGCCGCCCCATTGATCAGTCGTTTGACTCAGGCCATCACCAGTTTCTATGGCAAGGAGCCGATAACCCATCAGGACTTTGGTCGGATTGCCAGCCGTCAGCACTTTGACCGTTTGCTGGCGATGATGGAGCAAGGTGAAGTGGTTGCCGGTGGTGAGTATGACGAAGAGACCCTGCGTATCGCCCCGACCATCATGCGTAATGTCAGTCTGGATGGAACCTTGATGACCGAGGAAATTTTCGGTCCAATACTCCCAATCGTTGAGGTCAAGACCTTCGAAGAAGCCTTGGAATTTATTGCTCAGCGCCCATCTCCACTGGCGGCCTATCTGATGAGTGAGAGTCCTCGGCTGCAGTCGATATTCTCAGATCGGGTTCGTGCTGGAGCGATCGTGCACAACGCTCCGTTGGCGCAAATGGTTATCCCGACCCTCCCATTTGGCGGGGTAGGGGCTAGCGGCACGGGTTCATATCACGGCAAACATGGCTTTGACCGACTTTCGCAGATGCGATCAGAACTCAACAAAACCACGGTGGTCGACACCCTGAGCGCAATTTATCCTCCATATTCGTGGGCTAAGCGAAAGATTATTGATCGCTTACTGTAGCGCGGTTCATAGCTTTATGACTGGTCAGAGTGCTTGGATTGAAAGGTTGGAAATTTCTAAGCATCAGGAGATGTAACGCATGACTGAGCCCGCACCGTCCAAGGACGGCCTGAAGCGTGGCCTCAAAGCTCGCCATATGCAGATGATTGCCATTGGCGGCTCAATTGGTACCGGACTATTCGTCGCGTCCGGCGGCACTATCTCTGAAGCTGGCCCAGGTGGCGCGCTCGTAGCCTACGCTCTCATCGGCATCATGGTGCTGCTACTGATGCAATCCCTTGGCGAAATGAGTGCGCGTCTTCCGGTAGCGGGGTCCTTCCAGACCTACGCCACGGTTTTCGTAAACCGACACTTTGGCTTTGCGATTGGCTGGAACTACTGGTTCAACTGGGCCATCACCGTCGCTGCTGAACTGGTAGCAGCCGGAATCGTGATGTCTTACTGGTTGCCAGACGTCCCGGGTTGGATCTGGGCCGCGGTCTTCCTTGTATTGCTCACCGGACTTAATGCCCTGTCTTCCAAGGCCTTTGGTGAAGGCGAGTACTGGTTGGCGGCCATCAAGGTCGTGACAGTGATTGTCTTCCTAGTGTGTGGTTTCGCGATGATCTTCGGCATCATCGGTGGAACCTCTCCGGGTTTCAGCAACTGGACCGACGGTGAAGCACCGTTTGTCGGTGGCTGGCTTTCCATCGTTTCAGTCTTCATGATCGCTGGTTTCTCATTCCAGGGAACCGAACTGGTTGGTGTGGCTGCTGGTGAAGCGGAAAACCCACAGCGCGATGTTCCGAAGGCCATCAAGACCATCTTCTGGCGCATCATGCTCTTCTACATCGGTGCCATCTTTGTCATCGGTATGTTGATCCCTTATCTGGATCCATCGCTACTTTCATCCGAGGCTTCGGATATTGCGACTTCACCATTCACCTTGGTCTTTGAGCGAGCTGGCATTGCCTTCGCTGCGGCCCTGATGAATGCAGTGATCCTCTCTGCGATCCTCTCGGCCGGTAACTCTGGCCTATATGCCTCCGCGCGTATGCTTTACTCGATGGCGAAAGACGGTAAGGCACCGAAGATCTTTGGTCGCCTCAACAAGCGCGGAGTACCCGTACCAGCCATGCTGTTGACCGCCTCGGTAGGACTCTTTGGGTTCCTGACGGCGATTATCGGACAGGGTGAAGCCTATACCTGGCTGCTGAATGTATCCGGGCTATCAGGGTTTATTGCTTGGGTTGGTATTGCGGTGAGCCATTACAAGTTCCGTAAGGCATATATAGCCAGCGGCCAGAGTCTTGCTGATCTGCCGTACAAGGCTCCATTGTTCCCACTGGGCCCCATCCTCGCCTTTGCCATCCTGTTGGTTGTTATCGCCGGTCAGAATTATCAGGCGGTGCTGGACGGCAACCTGCTGCAGATGGCCTCAAGCTATATCGGTCTTCCGATCTTCCTCTTGCTGTGGCTGTGCCACTGGTTGGTTACTCGCAAGCAGCCAACCGAGGTTATCGACCCATGGACTGCGAAGTTGAACTAGCGTTTTCTTGTGCCCCTAGGCCGGCAGGACCCATTGTGATTTTGGGACCTGTCGGCCTTGCTGTACTTGGGGTTGTGGATTGATGTCAAAACCGTACTGAAAATGGTACGCTTTTGGCGGAGGTGTCGAAATGCGCGGATACAGATATGACTTGTGGGAGATTGCCTCAGAACGTCATGGCGTGGTGACCATTCCAGAGGCTGAGGACGCAGGAGTTCCTGCCGTGGAGGTGCGTAAACTTGCACACCGAGGCGCCCTTCGCGCCTACGGCAAAGGTGTCTATGTCCATCTGGGTGTGCCAATGACCGAATTCACCCAAGTGGCAGTAGCACTAGCATTGGCTGGAAATGGAGCATTTCTGCATCGTGAGGCTGTCTTTGACCTGCTGGGCCTAGGGCAGTTCAACCCGCATCGCATTAGGGTGGCGACCCGCCGTAGGGTGCGCCGGTCCCTCCCCGAATGGGTCGAGTTGGAGATGCGTCCGGAAGTACCAGACGGTGACGTAACGCGGTATGAAGGGGTGCCAGCGACAACCGTCCGACGGGCTCTGGAAGATATTCGAGACAGCGTGCCATTGGAACGTTGGAAGGCATTGGCTGACCAAGCTTATCGTCGTGAATTGCTAGATGATCGCGATATGCGCGGGCTTAGTCAATGGTGGCAACTAGCATGATTCCCGTTGCTCCAGCACTGACCATCGCGCAACTGAACGCCAGGATGGAGGAAGCCTCTCAAAAACTGGGGGTTCCCATTGCACGCGTGCGTCGAATGCTGTGTACGCTCATAATTTCTCAGATGTTGCCTGACGCGGTTGCCGTCAAAGGCGGCATGGGAATCAAGCTGCGCCTAGGGGAAAGCGGTACACGAGCTACCGCAGATTTAGATGTTTCTACTAAGGAACGTGGTGAAGTCTTTGAATCAGCATTTCGTGAGCGGCTGGCAAAAGGTTGGGGAACTGTTCCCGCGTCAAAGGGCGCACTGCGTAAAAACCCTGCTGCGCCAGACCGGGTAGCGTTCACCGCCACAGTTAAGAAACAACGTCGGCATGACCCTGGGCTTACTCATCCCCAGTATGTGATTCACCCATACAGGGTTACGTTAGCCTTTCTCGGTAGCACGTGGGCCGGGCTAGATGTTGAGGTGTCTGATCCAGAGATCGAACCGCATGCCCATAGTCGGCTCGTCCTAGACGGTGAGCTTATCGAACTTGGCGCATATTTTGGTTTTGGTGATTTAGTGCCGGTAGAGCTGGTCGATCTGGAATTCCAGATTGCACAGAAAATTCATGCAGTAACTGACCCCGCTTATAACCGTGCCCATGATCTCGTGGATTTACAGCTCCTGTGTAGTGTCGACCCTGATTTGTCTGAAGTTCACAAATTTAGCGTGCGCACGTTTGATTTTCGGTGTTCTCAGAAGTGGCCACCAATACCATTGCGTGCAATGGATGGCTGGGACATTCCGTATAGCGAGGCTCGCAAGGAGACGCAAGTTCGTGGTGAATCACTAGTACTTCCAAGCATCGACGCAGCCCGTAAGTGGCTCACAAAATTGATCATGGATATTGATGATTCAACGCCGAGTAGGTCAAACAATCAGTAACCATAATGTCCAGGTCTGACCGAGCGTCAGCTGGAGTCTATTGTCTTTCGACATGGGAAGAAAAGGTTGGGGAACTGTGCCGGCCGGCCATGCATGCTGAATCTGGCTAAACTGCCGCATACGCACTGTAGCCCGAAGGCTCGCTGGACGGCATCATCGAGTTATTAGCCTAGTGATTACTGTCTATCCACTGTTTGGAGTGGTGAACCGATCGAAAGGCAGTAGTGGCCCAGCCGCGGATATATTCTCCGCAACTAGGCCACTGAAGGATTGTGAATCTTTGACTTAGGCCAGCGCGGCGTCAACAATCACCCGAGCTTCTGCGAGCACTTGCTGCAGATGTTCGGGTGATTTTGTTGATTCTGCATAAATTTTGTAGATGTCCTCGGTACCCGAGGGGCGGGCAGCGAACCATGCGTGCTCGCTCGAGACCTTCAAGCCACCAATGGCGAAACCAGCTGCTTCGGTCACCTTCGCGGTGATCGTATCGCCAGCCAATTCGGTGGCAGAGACCATCGAAGGATCCAACTTTGCCAGTACTGACTTCTGCTCGCGATTAGCCGGAGCATCAAAGCGGTCATAGAAGCTAGAGCCGTGGCGCTCGACTAATTGGGCGTGCAACTGGCTTGGACTCTTGCCGGTCACAGCGCGCATCTCGCTAGCCAGCAGGGCCAGCATCAGACCGTCTTTATCAGTGCTGAAGGCCTTGCCGCTGAAATCTAAGAAACTAGCACCAGCAGACTCTTCACCGCAGAATGCCACCTTGCCCGAGGCTAGTGGTTCAACGAAGTATTTAAAGCCCACCGGCACCTCACGCAGGGTACGGCCATGGGAAGCCACCACCTTGTCGATGAGTACCGAAGAGACTAAGGTCTTGCCGATCTGCGCATCTGCTGGCCAATTCTCACGATGGGTCAGCAGGTAGTCGATAGCTACCGCCAGGAAGTGGTTGGGGTTCATCAAGCCCGCGTCCGGGGTGACGATACCGTGACGGTCAGCATCCGCGTCATTGCCGGTGGCAATGTCGTATTTTTCGCGATTTGCTACCAAGGATGCCATGGCATGAGCCGAGGAACAGTCCATGCGGATCTTGCCGTCTTTATCTAGGGTCATGAAGCCGAAGCGCGGATCAACATTCTCGTTGACTACTTCTAGATTCAATCCGTACCGGCGTCCGATTTCGCCCCAGTAATGTACCGAAGCACCACCCAATGGATCAGCCCCGATAGAGATGCCCGATTCTGCAATGGCCTTAAAGTCGATGACTTCAGCTAGGTCGGTAATGTAGAGCTCGCGGAAGTCGAACGGCTTGGCGTTAGCTTGGCTTCTCTTGATCTGCCCGCTGGCCAACAGTTCGTTGGCACGCGCTGCGATGGGTCCGGTGATCTCAGATTCTGCTGGGCCACCATGCGGAGGATTGTACTTAATGCCTCCGTCCGTTGGTGGGTTGTGCGATGGGGTGATGATCAGTCCATCGGCCTGGTCCTTGCCACGGGCGTTGTGGACCAAGATTGCGTGGCTCACCGCAGGGGTAGGCGTCAGGCCGTCTTCGGCTAATACCTCGATGTTATTTCCAGCCAGTACCTCAAGTGCGGTTTGGTAGGCCGGTTCGGAGAGTGCGTGGCTGTCCTTGCCCACGTACATTGGACCGGTGATCCCGGCAGCTACACGGTAGTCCACCACGGCTTGGGTGATAGCGGCGATATGAGCTTCGTTAAAGGTGCCGTTGAGCGAGGTGCCACGGTGCCCAGAAGTGCCAAAAATGACTGCCTGGTCTGGGTTGTTAGTGGAGGGTGTGATGTCGCTGTAGGCGTCGAGCACCTCCTGAAGATTAATCAGGTCGGATTCGTTAGCTGGTTGGCCAGCTCGAAGATGTGCCACAGATTGCCTCTCAGGTTGATGCGCTTTATGCGAATTCATAGAAGAATAGTAGGTGATGAGCTACTACCAGTATCCGCAATATCCCTACCAGCCACCTCGAGAGTCCACCGGATTGTCCGTGGCTTCCTTAGTGCTGGGCATCTTATCGATGTTGGGCTTTGCTGCTATTATCCTCGTTCCGCTGGCCGGAGTCATTACAGGACACATGGCCTACCGTCGTGAACCGCAATCTAGAGGGTTGGCTTTAGCTGGACTCATCACCTCATGGTTCGGATTAGCCCTAGCCATCCTCGCTTACGCGGCAATGATCTGGTTTATCTGGTTCATCGGTTCCGAGTACGGAAGCTATTCCTATGACGAGAACATGACCTACTCGTAAATAGACCAAGCCATGCTATATTATCGATAATCGTTGTTAACGAATATCGATAGGTTTGTTGTGAGCATACTATTTCCATCGCTGCTGATACTTTGCTTGCTTGGGGTGCTGGTCGTTCTCGGAATTGCTTACGCATTGCGCGGCAGGGCATCCAGCGCGGGCGGGGTTCTCGCCTTCACCAGGGTCATCGCCTGGATCGGTCTGATCCTGATCAGTGGTTCGGCGCTCATTGGCATCGTGACCGCGCTTGCCAATGGGGAGATGAACGTCCAGGTGCCGGTTGAGCCCTACTGGCCGCAGTATCCTTCGGTCATAAGCGTCACTCCTGACCATGCGGGAACCGTACACAGCGAAATCACGACGGTCTCGGTCACCGCAACGAACCTGAGCTTTGCAACGCGCGGACTGTTGGCCGCAGGCATGCTGGTCTCCGGGCTGGCCGCGGTCGCGGTGCTGGCGGCGGTCATCACCCTGTGCAACAAACTTATTTCCGCCAAGCCGTTCAGTGGCTCCCTGCTGCGAATGGGCAGGCTCTCCGCTGGGGCTCTGGCCTTTGGAACCCTGCTCGGCCAGACGCTTACCGGTATTGGCGCTTACCGGGTCGGCGAAGAAGCACTGAGGGTCGACGGGTATGCAAGTGTAGGCGAGCAAGAATTCCCCGGTTCCTCGCCCTGGCCGGAGCTGACCTTCTCCATCAACTATGAATTTGGGCCGTTGTTCATGGCTCTGGCCATTTTAGTTGTGGTTGAGCTGGTGAATGCTGGAATGCGCTTGGCTCGGCAGAACGAGCGGTTGAAACACGATACCGACGGATTGGTGTAGCTGGTGGAACTTCGCGGCGTACACTGCCGACTAACTGAACTGCTTGCCGAACGCGAAATGACTGTGACTCAGTTGAGCGAGATAGTCGGCGTGTCGGTGGTGAACCTTTCGGTCCTCAAAAACGACCGCGCAAAGGCAATCCGTTTCAGCACTCTAGTCGCCATTTGCCATGCGTTGGGTTGCGAGATCGGCGACCTGCTGGTGCTTCGTTAAAACCGCGGCGCGGACCTTCGCTAAGAAGATCCGCGCCTCAGTGTCGTCGTGCTCAGTTTAGTGAATTGAACCCATCAACTTCTTCAATGCTGGAGTTGCAGCCATCATGGCTACACCCAGAACGACGGCGGTGCCACCCATGGCGATGAAGTAAGGAATCTCGTTGCCCGGAGTGTAGTAGCCGGCGAGCACACCCGAAAGGGTGGTGCCTAGGGATACCGACAGGAAGAACAGCGCAATCATCTGGGTACCAAATGCGGCCGGAGCCAGCTTGGTGGCAATGGCCTGGCCTACTGGCGAGAGCAGTAGCTCAGCAAAGGTGCACAGCAGCAAGATGCCCACCAAGGCTAGTAGTGGGGTCTTGGGGAAGGATTCCAGCGGAATGAAGCACAGGAAAGCCGCGCCAACGATCACCAGTGAAAGCCCGAACTTCAGGGAAGTGCGTGGCTGACGCTTGCCCAACTTGGTCCACATGGCGGCAAATACACCGGCAAAGATGATGATGAAGACTGGATTGATCGAGGTCACCCAGCTTGGTGGCATTTCCCAGTTACCTAGGTGGCGGTCCAAACGCTGATCTGAGTATGCAGCAATGAAGGTGAACTGCTGCTGGAACAGCGCCCAGAATGCTGCTGAGCCGATGTAGAACGGAATGAAGGCCCAGACCTGCTTGCGTTCCGTGGCGTTGACCTTCTTACTACGCAAGATCAGTGCAAAGTAAATGACAGAAGCAACAATCACCACGTAAGCGATGGTTTTTGCCAGATTCTCTGGGGTGACGATCTTGGTGGCAAAGGCAGCAATGATGATCACCAGGACGGCAGCAAAGATGAAGACGTAGCGCTTGCGCTCGGCAGCTGGCAATGGGTTATTAGGGATATTGCCACCAGCAGGTAGCTTCTTACGTCCCGCTGCGTAGATGCTTAGACCGATACCCATACCAATGGCGGCGGCACCAAAACCGATGTGGAAACCGTAGGTCACCTGCAGCCAGCCGGTGAGCAGTGGGCCGATCAGGCCACCGATGTTCACGCCCATGTAGAACAGGGAGAATCCAGCATCAATGCGAGGATCATCCTTGGCGTAGAGTGATCCAACCAGTGCCACAGCATTAGCCTTGAGGCCACCTGAACCCACGGCAACGAGGATCAGGCCAATGATCAAACCAATGTAACCAGGCAGCAACGCCAAGCCGATGTGGCCGAGCATGATGGCGATGGCCGAGAAAAACAGTACGCGTTCGGAACCAAAGAGTCGGTCCGAGAGCCACGCACCCAAAATAGTGGAGAGGTATACGGCGCCACCGTAGGCACCCACCAAGGACAGGGCTAGGCCCTGATCCATACCCAAGCCACCGTCGGTGACCGAGTAGTACATGTAATAAGCCAGCAAACCCTGCATGCCGTAGAAGGAGAATCGCTCCCACATTTCTACGCTGAAGAGGTTTGCGAGCGCACCGGGGTGACCGAAGAAGGTCCTTCCGGTGTTAGAAGTGCTCGTTGTTGCAGTAGACATACGTAATATTTTTCGCTTTTGCCTACTCGAGTACCTACTTATATGGGAAAGTTCACACCTGCATCTGGGCTGCTAACGCAAGCAACAGTCCTTCGTCAGATCGCGGAGAAATCAGCTGAATACTCATTGGTAACCCATCCTCGGTGGTCGTGACCGGAATGGTGATGGCAGCAACTGAGGCGACGTTCACCATCGAGGTATAGGGGGTGTACTGGCACTGCAACATATAATCGTGATCCGCGGTGGATTGTGTATAGTGCCCGATCAGCGGTGGAATGCTCGCCATGGCCGGAGTAGCGATCACGTCGTAGGCGGACCATTGCCGCACAAAATCAGCTGCGATCTGCTTCAGTCGTGAACCCGCCTGCAGATTCTGCTCCAGCGTCCGTCCTGCAGCCCGGCGCCTAAAGTCCCTCGCCAATTCACCGAGCAAAGACTCGTCATTCACCGGGACGTCCTTGAGCCCATTGGTCCACACCGTGGCAAAAGTTTGCGGATAGTCCGTTGCGTACTCCAGCTGCGCAGGCTGTACCCGATGGCGCTGGCCTCCTAGTATTTCCAGACCCCGCTCAAAGGCGGTACGGGCCTCGACAGAGAGCGAAATATCGTACACAGATTCAAAGGGGGAGTGAGCGCTGAAGCCAATGTTCAGATCGGTCAATCTCTGTGGGTAGCTACCTTGTAACAGCGGCAGATAGTGATCCTTGCCCCGCATGGCATCCAATAACAGCGCAGCATCCAACGCATCGTGGGCCAACGGACCAGAGACCGCGAGTTTCGGTGCACCGAGTGGATCAACATACCCGTCCAACACGTCTGAGGGAACTCGCCCCAACGATGGCTTGAGCCCAATGAGCCCACAGGCAGCGGCCGGGATACGTACCGAGCCACCACCATCGGAGCCTGGACCCAGCGGAATCAGTCCGGCAGCTACTGCCGCTGCCTGCCCACCCGATGAACCACCAGAAGAACGTTTCAGATCAAAGGGGTTTCGAGATGGTGGGTTAACCAGGTTTTCCGAATGGCTACTGAGCCCAAATTCTGGGACCTGCGTCTTACCCAGAATCACCACACCTTCGGCGCGCAAGCGTTCCACGAGCGAATGATCGCGTGTGGCTACCGGATGATCTATTGCGGCCGAGCCATATGTCGTGGGCATCCCAGTAACGTCGTTAAGGTCTTTGAACGCCGTCGGTAGGCCATGCAGGCGGCCGGTCTCAGAGCGCACCTGCGCCTCATCGGCAGCGGCGGCCGCTGCCATCGCATCGTCTGCCACGTGCACAAAGGCGCCCAAGTCCTGATGCTGCTCAATGCGGTTCAGGTAGTGCTCGGTGAGCTCGCGGCTTGAAATCTCGCCACGGGCTAGGTCGTCTCGCAATTTCAAGGCGCTGGTGGGAAACATGTCAGCTTTCGACGCAGGAAATGACTAGTCTTATTAAGCAAACACCCTAAAAGTGAGGAATGCTAGCCATGAGCGATTTTGAGACTGTTTCGGTCAACGATGTCCCGAAGGATGCCTTCATCCTTGACGTGCGTGAAGACTTCGAGTGGGAAGCTGGCCACGCTACCGGTGCTACGCATATCGTGCTGGGTACTTTGCCGGAGCGTGTTGGCGAGTTGGACCCAGACATGGACACCTACGTGATCTGCCGTACCGGTGGGCGTTCTGCTCAGGCTGCCTCATGGCTGACTGGAATGGGCTACACCGCCTTCAACATTGCCGGTGGATCCGATTCGTGGATTGAAGCCGGACTACCAATGGAATCGGAGAACGGGCAGGAGCCTACCGTCCGATGAAATACGCCTATCTGGGACCTGCTGGCACCTTTACTGAGTCGGCGCTACTGCAGGTTCCCGGGGCTGTGGACGCACAGCGTATCCCTGCAACTAATGTGAACGTTGCACTGTCCATGGTGCGTGAAGGCAGTGTTGATGCCGCCATGGTGCCCATTGAGAATTCGGTGGAAGGTGGCGTTTCCGCCACCTTAGATGCCATCGCTCAGGGCCAAGCCCTGCAGATCATTGCAGAGATTCTTGTGCCCATCAGCTTTGTTTTGGCGGTACGCCCTGGCATTACCTCGCTGGACCAGATCCAATTGATCTCCACCCACGGGCATGCGTGGGCTCAATGTCGGTTGTGGGCCGAAGCGAGTATCCCTGCTGCCGTATTCACCCCGGCCTCATCCACCGCAGCCGCAGCAGTGGCCCTGACGGAGAATGAGCCGCAGCATGACGCCGCGATCTGCAACCCGCTGGTAGCTGAAGAACGCGGACTGAACGTGCTGGTGCGCGGCGTGGAAGACAACATTGGTGCGGTCACCCGCTTCATTCTGGTGACCCGTCCGGGAAAGATTCCAGCGCCCAGTGGCGTGGATAAATCAACCTTGATCCTGCCGTTGCCACAGGACCGTCCCGGTGCACTGATGGAGATTCTTGAGCAATTCAGCGCTCGCGGAGTCAACCTTTCACGCATCGAATCACGACCCACAGGAGAAGGCTTAGGCCAGTACTTCTTCTCCGTGGATTTCGAAGGACACATCGCTGATGAACGCGTAGCAGCGGCCCTCTCTGGGTTGCACCGCGTATCCCCAGAATTACGCTTCCTCGGTTCCTACCCGGCTGCCCAGGGTGTTGAACCATTTGTAGATACGCATAATTCCGATGCCGCGTTCAGCGATGCCCGCGCCTGGGTGAAATCGCTGCGCGATCGACTGTAGCTTCAACGCAGAAGGCTCTGCTGATCCTCATGGACCAGCAGAGCCTTCGCTGTGTGCAGAATAGTTATTGAGTTACGGGGTACGCAGGCGCAAAGCGCTCGGTGAGACGCTGACTTCCAACTCGTTCACCTGACCGGTCGGATCCCCATCAATCTGGGTATTCATCGGCTCGGTGCAACGCAAGGCAACACCTGGAGTCTGATAGAAACTCATCACCGGAATTTTGTTCTTAGCTCGGAATGCGGTCTTGAGCAGGATCCACATCCACCCCGCGGCCGAGCGTGGGGAAAGGATCACCGCGTCGAGCACACCATCGTCAATTTTGGCGTCCGGGACAAAGTCCAGGCCTTGCAACTTGCCACAGTTGGCGAAGAGTACCGAGCGGACCTTGCGGGACTGCCAGTTCTCGTCTCCGTCCAACTTGAAGTTGACCTTCTTGCGTTTGCCTGGAAGCTGGCGCAGGCCAGCTTCTGAGTACGCGAGCCAGCCAACCTTGGACTTGAGTTCTTCGTTCGTGTCATCAAAAAGATCCGCGTCCGTGCCAACGCCAGCAATGACTAAGAATGCATGGTCAGCTTCGTTACCGTCCAACAGTTTCAGCTTCATATGTCCCACATCGATACGGCGCACCATGCCCCGCACGGCAACCAGGGCTGCGGTGTGAAGATCATCGATAGGGATCTCGACATTGCGTGCCAGCAGGTTTCCGGTGCCCAGTGGGAGCACACCGAGGGAGGTTTCAGTGCCTTCGAGTACTTCTGCGACGGCACGAATTGTTCCATCACCGCCGGCGGCAATAATTGTGTCGCATTGCGCATCCAAGGCTTCCCGGGCTGCGTTTTGGCCAGCGTTCTCCTTGGTGGTGTGCAGGACTAGTGGTGCTTCAAGTCCAGCTTCGGCGCACACGCGCTCCACAGCCTTCTGCGCTTCTTCAGCGCCTGACTTGGAGGGATTGATGACCAATGCCACCTTGTTGGCGGTGACATGTTCGGCCGCCAGCGGTTCTTGGGCCGATGGCTTTCGGTAGTGCGAGAGCTTACGCACGGAGTACCAACTGGTCGCCGCGGCGGCAGCTGCAGCGGCCACGGCAGAGAAAACGATCACACGATTTTTCTGCATAGTGCCTTCATCGTACTCATGATTGTTACGCTTAACGTGTGATCGACCTGAAAATGCTCACCGAAAATCCGGATTTGTACCGTGCCTCGCAACGCGCGCGCGGTGCCGACGAGTCGTTAGTTGACCAACTATTGGCAGCTGACACGGCACGTCGTGAAACCATTGCCACCTACGAGCGCCTGCGTGCCGAGCAGAACGCGTTCTCTAAGAAGGTCGGCCAGGCTAAGGGCGAGGAGCGCACCGCGCTACTGGCCGAGGTCAAAGAGCTGGCCTCCTCGGTCAAGTCTGCTCAGGCAGCCTCTGATGAAGCTTCTGCCAAGTGCACCGAGCTACAGCGCCTGATCCCGAACCTGATCATCGACGGCATTCCTGCCGGCGGCGAAGACGACTTCACCGTCGTGAAGCACGTGGGTACGGTCCGTGACTTTAAGGCCGAAGGCTTTGAACCATTGGATCACCTGCAAATCGCCGAGAAGCTCGACGCGATTGACATGGAACGTGGCGCCAAGGTCTCTGGCTCGCGCTTCTACTTCCTCAAGGGCATCGGCGCCCGCCTGGAAATCGCGATGATGAACATGGCCTTGGACGTGGCCATGGAACGTGGCTTCATCCCGATGATCACCCCAACCTTGGTTCGCCCAGAAACCATGCAGGGTACCGGCTTCGACGTGGAGCACGACGACGAGATCTACAAGCTCGAGCGTGACAACATGTACCTGGTCGGCACCTCCGAGGTTGCCCTAGCTGGTTACCACGCAGACGAGATCATGGATCTGTCGCAGGGGCCAATCCGCTACGCCGGTTGGTCCTCGTGCTACCGCCGTGAAGCAGGTTCAGCCGGCAAGGACACCCGTGGCATCATCCGCGTGCACCAGTTCAACAAGCTGGAAATGTTCATCTACACCAGCATCGAGAATGCTGAAGCTGAGCACCAGAACCTGCTGGCCATGGAAGAAGAAATGCTTGGCCGCATGGAACTTCCATACCGCGTGATCGATACCGCCGCTGGTGACCTCGGCATGAGCGCCGCCCGCAAGTTCGATTGCGAAGCATGGGTGCCAACTCAGGATGCTTTCCGTGAGTTGACTTCAACTTCTAACTGCACCACCTTCCAGGCTCGCCGCTTGAACATTCGCGAACGCGAAATCGTTGACGGCAAGCCAGGTAAGACCCGTGCGGTCGCTACCCTGAATGGCACCTTGGCTACCACCCGCTGGATTGTCGCGATTCTGGAAAACCACCAGAACCCAGACGGTTCGGTTAATGTACCTAAGGCGTTGCAGCCATACCTTGGCGGACTCGAAGTCCTCAAGTAAAACAGGTTCACATAGTTGCCGGTCATCCATTGCGGGTGGCCGGCAACTGTCGTTAACCAGCTGTTCAGTTGCTCCTGTGCCGTGGGTCATCGCCAAAATGTGGTGGTGGTGGTTAACTTGAGCCATGACAGTTATGACAAAGATCGGCAACGATGACCGACTAGATAAGCAAAAAAAGATGATTTGCCTTGATGTGGACGGAACTATCGTCAACCATCAGGGGCAAATGAGCCAGCGGGTGCGCGAAGCAGCCCGTGCTGTGGTGGAACAAGGTCACGAAGTGATTATCTCCACCGGACGGTCGCTGGGAGCTGCCCTGCCCATCATGCAAGAACTCGGTATTGACCATGGTTACGTGGTCGTCAGCAATGGTGGTGTGCTGGCCAAGGTGAGCGCGAATGACATCGAAGTGATTCACCGCGAAGTTTTTGATCCTTCGGTAGCACTCAAGGCCCTGTGGAAGCAGTTGCCCAAGGCCAAGTACGCGCTGGAAAACGAGCGTGGCGAATTTCTATCTAACCAAGCCTTTGGCGATGCCAGCTTTGGCGCAGAAACCAGGGTTGTGGATTTCGAAGAATTACTCAGCAATAAGGCCGTGCGTGTTGTGGTGTTCTCCACCGACAATACTGCCGAGGAATTCGGTCATGCGGTGCAAGGCCTGGGCCTATCCGGAGTGACCTACTCCGTAGGGTGGACCGCGTGGCTGGATATCGCCGCCGACGGCACCACCAAAGCTAGTGGTCTGGAGCGCCTACGCGCGATCCTCAAATTTGATCTGGCCGATTCACTGGCCGTAGGCGATGGCCGCAATGACATCGAAATGCTCCAGTGGGCTGGTCATGGCGTAGCCATGGGCCAAGCGCCGGATGAAGTTAAGGACGCCGCGGACGCCGTGACCGAAGGCGTCGATGACGATGGTCTGGCGATCGTTCTCGAAAGACTTCTCGAAGGCTAGTCCTGCCATTGCGCGCTAAAGCTGGTCAGTGAATTCCAGCAGTCGGGCAATGGCGGCTCGTGCGCCGAGCTCATCGTTATACCCGGAACGCACGATGGCAGCAGACACCGCCTGCGGGGTAATGCCAAGAATTTCGGCCACGGCTTTCTGCTGACCACGCACTCCCGGGGTGAGCAGATCCACCACTGACCATTCAGCCTCGGTACGGGTGCGAATCCACTGGCCCAGCATGCGCAGCAGGCCCTCTAGTTCGGCATCCGTCTCATCGGTGCCCGAGGAGACGCAAATTGGTACCCGTTCACCGCGGTGACTGGCCGCTTCCAAAGCACCCAGGGCTCGGCGTGCGGCCTTGCCTTCCACCAAGTCTGCCTCGGTCGGTACCGGCTCATAGAGGCTTCCGATACCCAGTCCAATATTGCAGAAGTTCAGTCTGGCCACGCGCATCAGCGCATCCACGGCGGCTTCGGGATCTTTGGGTACACCCAGTAATAATTGACCGCTCAATGCGGTGAAGGGTGCATGGGTGTCTACTTGCGAGAGCTGGTGCCATAATTGCTCGCTGGCGTCGGCAACATCGGTGACCGAGCGGGGCCGGGGGCTGAGCGCAACAACAAACATATTTCCAGTATTGCGTGTGAAGCTTCATTTGTCGTGGGTACTGCCACATGCGTTGTGTCGTCGTGAAATCTAAGTGCTTTGCTGGCGTTTGATGGGTATTCGATACTGCTCAGCCCTGATTATGTCGATACAAATTGTGCTCTCATTAATTCAGTGCAGAGCCAATCTTGAACCGGAAAGATCGCGGTGTTGCCGAGGTAACCCGAAATTCAGGGTGGTCAAGAATGAAGCAGTTCCGGTGATTCCGAATATTAGTGGTACTAACCGCTCACACCCTCCGATCTAGGTCATGGCTATAGAGTGGCAGTTGGCCAATGAGCGGCAGCTTCGGGCCCTAGGCCATTGGTCCAGTCGGTCCCGGCCACTGCCGCCCTCTTCTTTGAAGCCGCAGGCGACTAGTGCGGCGTTAGGGTAACCCGGTTAGGGCAGTCGGATGATCGTCCAGCGGAAGAAGAACTGCGTGGCTGGTCCGATCAACAGGGCGTAGGCCACCGTTCCAATGCCTACCGGGCCACCCATCAGCCAGCCGATGCCCAATACCGTAAGCTCTAGCGCGGTGCGTACCAGACGGATGGACAATCCGGTGCGCAGGTGCAGTCCGGTCATCAGCCCGTCGCGCGGACCGGCTCCGAAATGGCTGCCAATGTACATTGCACCGCCCAGTCCGTTGATGATGATGGCTACGGCGAACACCGCAATCTGCCAGCCCAGGGAATGCACCTCGGGTAACACCCAGAGGAAGAAGTCCAGCGCTACGCCGATGTAGAGCGCATTGGCAATGGTGCCAATGCCGGGCCATTGCTTCAGCGGGATCCATGCCAACAAGATCAGCACCCCGGTGAGAATAACGATCACACCCAGTGAAAGTGGTAGGTAATTCGCCAGCCCCAAGTGGAAGACGTCCCAGGGGTCCACACCCAGCTGCGCGCGAATAATCAACGCCATGGCCAGCGCGTAGAGCGTCAGCCCGATGAAGAGATTGGTCAGGCGCAGGGGCACCCTTCCTGAGCTCAGTTGTTGGCGCGGAGTGAGGTTGGTGATCGTCATATAAAAATCATCCGATAAATTGGTATTAGAAAAAATAGCCAATTTTGAAGGAGTGGCTTTATGGGGCGCATCACAGCCATCTCGCTGGTTGCCATGCTCGGCGACATCGACCCGCGACAACCCGCCTATCGCTGGCTCTATTCAACCCTTCGCTCATTGATTGCTAACGGCCGCATCCTGCACGGCACCGCTCTACCGAGTGAACGCGACGTCGTTGCCGCCTTGAAGTTGAGCCGCACCACGGTCTCCCGTGCCTACGCCGAACTACGCGAGGCTGGCTACGCCACTTCTCGACAGGGCTCGGGCACCGTGGCCCAAATTCCTGGCGGGCCGGCGGCAGGTGGATCTGAACCACTACCCTTAGGCGGATTTGGCCCGGTAAGCTCCAGTACGGCCATTGACCTGACCTGTGCCGCACCCAGTGCTCCAGCAGGCATGGTGGAAAACTACGCGCAAGCGGTAGCGGAGCTTCCCGCCTACGCAGCAACCATGGGCTACTACCCGCTGGGGCTCGATGCGTTACGTCAGGCCCTAGCCGACTATTACACTGCACGCGGCCTACCTACCGGCGCCGACCAGATGATCGTCACCACCGGCGCACTGCCTGGTGTGGCGGCGGCCGGACGTGCGGTGCTGGGCCGAGGTCAGAAAGTGTTGGCTGAGACCCCCACCTACCCGAATTCGCTTTTGGCCCTCAAAGCCACCGGAGCCAAAGCTGTCGGAGTGCCAATCGATGCTTCGGGCTCGGACATCTCGCAGATTTCGCAGATGCTACACACCACCGGGGCCAAAGCGATGCTCTGCCTGCCGGACTTCCACAATCCCGTGGGAACGCTCTTGGATGATGATGGACGCAAGGCGTGGGCGCGAGCCTTAGATGCTTCTGGCACCGTGGGAATTGTTGATGAAACCTGCGTGGACCTCTGGCTCGATGAACGCCCACAAACCCTGCCCATGGCCGCCTACTCCAAGAACCTGATTACCGTGGGAAGTGCGAGCAAATCGCACTGGGGCGGGTTGCGGCTCGGGTGGATCCGTTCCCCGAGACACCTCACCGGAGCCATCGCGAGATCTCGTATGAGCATGGACTTGGGTGTGCCAATCCTCGAACAGCTGGTGCTGACCAACCTGCTCAATTCCGGCACGGCATTAAGTGAACAGACCCGGGCCCAGCTGCGCGACAACCGCGACTGGATGCTGGGTCAGTTGGCGGAGCACCTGCCTGACTGGCGGCCGAATAATCCGGCTGGCGGGTTGAGCCTGTGGTGCCACCTGCCAAGTCCGCGATCCACCGCGCTGGCGCGGAAACTCACCTCGGTGCTGCTCGCTCCGGGGTCCACTTTTGCGGTGGATGGGCACGGGCTCGAGCACTATGTGCGCCTTCCCTATGCTCAAGGCCGGGAAGAGCTGGAAAAGGCACTGCCGGCAATTATCCAGGCGTGGCGACAGGTGGCTTAGAGGCTCGCTATTACGGTCATTATGGCATCGGTCAGCTGCTCAAAGCTCCAGCCTGAATCGACAGTTGCCCCATCGGTTTCGGCTCCGACGAGGGCTCGGGCTCCGGTGGGGCGCACCGCTGGCACATGGATGAATAAGGCCGGGACTCTCAAGCCATAAGCAGTGAATGCAATATGGTTGCAGACGAACTTTCCTGCATCATCGGACACCGAAGCATTGAATCCTGCGCGGACTAGGATCTCCACCACGATATTCGGATCGAGGCCCGCCGGACGCCTAGGAGGGGCTTGCGGGTCAATCACGTGGCCGCGTGGCTGATGACCATTATTGTCTGGAATCCGGGCGTCATTAATGTTGACCCCGTAGGCCTCGGGAGTGATCGCGTTGCGGCCTCCGGCTTCACCGAGGCAGAGCAGTATGTCCGGCTGGTGCTCGTCCACCAGCTGTTCAAGCGCTGGTCCCGAGGTGGCGAAAGCGACCGGCAGGGTGGCAGTGCTTATTCGGTGCGGGCCCATCGACTTGGGGAGTCGAAACACGACTTCTGCGCTGGCGTTGATCGTGTCACTGCCGAAGGGTTCAAAACCTGTCACCAGAATGTGCATGAGCTCATTATGCCTAACTGTCGGTGCTCAACGATAGGTTTAGAGCATGATAATTGCGGTGTTTGTACTGGTGGTCATCAATATTCTTGCAACGGCATGTATTGCTTTGTTGCTGATACGGCGAACTGGCGGGGATAACGAAGCCATTAGAGAAGCTGTTCGTTCCACCCATGGTGAGTTGCGCCAAGACTTGGGTGCGCAGCGTGGAGAGCTACGGCAGAACTTGGCCGAAATCCGTACCGAGATCGATGCCAAGTTGGGGTCCATGGCTGAGGGCAATGCCCGCCGCCACCTGCAACTGCAGACGCTAATGCAGGAACAAATGGACAAGCTACGCGCCGGCAACGAAGCCAAGCTGGATCAGATGCGTGAAACCGTGGATGAGAAACTACAGGGCACTCTGGAGAAACGTCTGGGCGAAAGCTTCGAGCTGGTTAGCAAGAGACTAGAAATGGTCCAGCAAGGACTGGGAGAGATGCAGTCGCTGGCCCAGGACGTCGGTGGGCTCAAGCGCGTCTTGATCAATGTGAAGAGTCGCGGTTCCTGGGGTGAAGTTCAATTGGAGCGGCAACTGGAAGACATTCTCACCAAGGATCAGTATGCGCAGAACGTCAGTATCGTTCCCGGTAGTCGCGAGCTGGTGGAATTTGCCGTAATCCTCCCTGGGCGGGAAGACGGGGAAATCTACCTACCGATTGACTCGAAGCTGCCTCAGGAAGACTATGAGCGTCTGCTCGACGCCCAAGAATCCGGGGATCTGGCGGCCATCGAACAGGCCAATAGGGCCTTGGACCGCGCAATCGTGGAACAAGCCAAGCTGATCTCCAAATACATTGCCCCTCCGCACAGCACTGACTTTGCCATCATGTACCTGCCCACCGAGGGACTGTTTGCTGAAGTAGTACGCCGCCCCGGACTAGCTAGCAAACTTCAGACCGAACACCGAGTATTGGTCACCGGGCCAACTACGTTGATGAGCTTGCTCAACTCCCTGCAAATGGGATTCCGGACCCTAGCCATCGAGAAACGTAGCAGCGAAGTGTGGAAGGTATTGGCTGGGGCCAAGGAGGAATTCCGCAAGTACGGGGATGTCTGGGACAAACTGGGCAAACAACTCTCGGCAGCACAAAATACCGTGCAGGCTGCCGGAACCAGGACGCGTGCGGTGGAACGCACGCTACGCGATGTGCAGTCGCTGAACGCTGAAACGCAGTTGCCAGGGATCCTGCCGGAGATCTGAGGTTTTTGGTAGCGTGGTGGCAGAATCGAACCCCGAATCGGGAGGTCAATATGGGACCTGAGTATTTGCTGGCGATGCTTTTCGGTATGGCATTCATTGCTGCCTGCGCCGCATTTGGGCGCCGTCGGAACCAACGAAAAAACAAAGAATAAAGCCGGGTGACTGTGCGTGGCCGCTGCCCCTACTCATTCCGTGAGTCAGGGCTTCTAGACCTGGGAACTTTGCGGGCTCTTCGAAACGCAGCTGCCGGAGATCTGAGGTTTTTAGATGGCCTAATCTCGCAGCAGCAATCAGCGCATCCGGATCTCGTCCGCAGTTTAAGAAAGTCGTAGATTAAGAAACAAATGGCGGCAACCGATCGGTTGCCGCCATTAGTTGTGGCCTAGGCCTTGAAACGCTCGATGGAACGAGCCAGCTCAGCTTCAGCAGCTTCGCGGCCTTCCCAGCCTTCAGCCTTAACCCACTTGCCTGGTTCCAGGTCCTTGTAGCGGGTGAAGAAGTGCTCGATTTCCTTGATCAGCCATTCGTCGATGTCTTCAAGTTCCTTGATGTGATCAAAGCGCTTGTCGGCAGGAACGCACAGCAGCTTGGCATCGCCACCGCCATCGTCGGTCATGTTGAATACGCCAATCGGGCGGGCCTCAACAACAACACCTGGGATCAGGTCTACGCCTGGGATGTAAACCATGGCATCCAATGGATCACCATCTTCGCCCAGAG
This sequence comes from Glutamicibacter sp. B1, assembly GCF_039602135.1. NCBI lineage: Bacteria > Bacillati > Actinomycetota > Actinomycetes > Micrococcales > Micrococcaceae > Glutamicibacter > Glutamicibacter ectropisis. The sequence goes on from NZ_CP125942.1 coordinate 99,560, forward strand.
TATCGTCGAAGTAACCGTAGTGGGTTGGGTACTGCATCGAGGTGAACAGCACGCGATCCAAACGCAGGCGGTGGGTCTCGTGGTCGATCTCGTACTTGACGCGCGATCCGGTTGGGATCTCGATGGTCACGTCGTGGCTCATGAAAAGCACGCTCCTAAACTAGTCTTAGGGTTATCCGCTAATAAGGGTATCGCCCCGAAGGGCCCCTTCGATAAAACTTCGAGAGGAATGTAACCATATGAACACTGCCGCCCGACGCGCGCTTACGCTGGGGGTGGCCGTGCTAGGCGTGGTTGCAGTCATTCTGGCCATGGTGCTGGCCCCGCGTTTCTTCACCGGTGAGCCCGAAGCTTTCTACACCCCGGCCAGCGCGCAGCTGGCCGAAAAAGACGCGGTCACCGTGGCTGACCTCAATCCTGACGCCCCGATTCCCGATGCTGCAACACTGACCGCACAACTTGATGCGATCCTGGCCGATACCTCGGACGGCACCAGCTTTAACGCGCAAGTTGTTGACGTTGCCAGCGACACGGTCCTGTATGACCGCAACGCCGGCACCAACGGCACCCCGGCCTCCAGCCTGAAGGTCGTGACCGCACTGGCTGCCTTAGACACCTTGGGCGGAGACAGTCAGCTATCCACATCGGTCTTACTTGATGGAAATACCCTGATTTTGCATGGTGGGGGAGACGTCCTGCTGGGCGACGGAAAATCAGACCCCTCCCACCCCAAAGGTTACGCCGGATTGGCCACCCTCGCCGAACAAACCGCTAAAGAACTCAAAACCCGTGGCATCAGCGAAGTGACATTGTGGCTCGATGACTCGTTCTTTGGCGACGCCCACAATAACTCTGCCTGGGATAAGTCGCTCTTCACGTCCAACAACATCGGCGAGGTCTACCCGATCGCGCACTACGCCGGACGTGCCGGGGAAAGCACCAACGCCGCGTACCAGTCCGATGCTGCCGAACAAGTACGCAAGGTCTTTTCAAAAGAACTTAGCGCCTCGGTGAAGGTTACCGAAGGTGGACGCGGATCCTATGACGGTGGCGAGAAGATCACCGAGGTTAAATCAGCGCCCCTACGGCAGATCATCAAACACATGCTGTTGGTCTCCGATAATTACATCGCCGAAACCATGGGACGACTCGTGGCCATCAAACGCGGTGTCGCCCCCGAGCAGGCAGGGGCCGCCGTAGCAGCGGTCGCTGGAGAGCACGGGGCAGAAGGCGTGCAACTGGTCGATACCAGCGGCTTGGCGGCACAGAACAAAATTTCTCCCGCCGCTCTGACCACTGTGCTGCGCGCAGCGGCCACCAGCAACAAGCCGGAACTGCGTGAACTGGTGTATTCCTTGCCGGTGGCAGGCTACAACGGGACACTCATGAAGCGCTTAGGTCAACAGTCCACACTGGGATTGGTGCGTGCCAAAACCGGCTCGTTGACCGGAGTCGCCACACTGACCGGAATGACCATTACCCAAGATGGGCGGTTGCTTGCCTTCTCAATTTTTGCCCACCAACCGGGTGGAACACTCGCACCGCACAAGCCGATTATCGACTCAGCAGTGACCGCCATCCGCGGTTGCGGCTGCCAGAGCTAAAGGATCAGGAGCAGCACATGAACAAGGTTGTTGATTGGAAATTAGCGGTCAATGCGGCCAAAACGCTGATGCCTGCCGGACCAAAAATCGTCAAAAAAGATGCTGCCCGCATTGTTGAAGAGCTGCGTATTGCCGCCGGTGAAGGACTGACAGAGGCCGAAAGAATCTCCAAGCTCACCTCCACCGCACCTTCACAAACCCTCGTGGTAGACCGGGCTGGTTGGGCCAAGGCCGTCAGCCAAAACTTTGAAGCGATGCTCCCAGCAGACGTTAACGTGCCCGCCCTGGTCCCGGCCGTGACCGGAGCCGAACTTGGTGCAGTACTTTCGGTACTGGGCACCCGAGTGCTAGGACAATTTGATCCCTTTGTCGGCCCACGATTGCTACTGAACGCCCCGACCATCACCCAGATCCGTGGGGAACTCAACCTCAACGCCAGAGATTTTTATCTATGGATTGCCACCCATGAACAGACCCACCGCCTGCAGTTTGAATATGCGCCATGGATTCCCGAAGTCATGAAGTCCACCATCGCCGAAGCCTTTGGACCACTGGAAAATGAAGGTTCCATGAACCAACTCGGTGAACGGCTTAAGTCCATGAAATCCGAGGTCAGCGAGCTGACCAGCATCATGTCGGTGCTGGAAGGCCACGCCATGGTGGTCATGAATGACGTCACCACTATTGGAAGCATTAAGACCATCCGTCGACGCTTCGAAGCCCGCGGCGAAAACCGTTCCGCGTTGGCGACCTTGTTAGGAAAGCTCCTAGGCCTAGATGCCAAGGCCCTGCAGTACAAGCGCGGAGCCAAGTTCGTGCGCCATGTGGTTAACGACATCGGATATGAAGGATTTAATCAGGTCTTCAGCTCCCGAGAACTATTTCCCACCGGCGAGGAACTTGACCACCCTGAACGTTGGCTGGCCCGCACCCAATGAGCCAGGCCCTGTTTGCTGCTCGCTCCGCTATCTCTCGGGTCACCGGCCCAGGGCTGACTCTCATTGGGGTCTCCGGCGGCGCGGACTCGCTAGCCCTAGCCATTGCGGCGGCCACCTTGCCAGATCGCTTCGGGGCAGTGATCGTGGACCACGGATTACAGTCCGATAGCGCCGGCGTGGCGCAGCGTGCTGCCGAGCAATGCCGTGAGTTGGAACTGGAACCGGTGCTCACCTACCGCGTACAGACCTCCAATGATGAAGCTTCCGCACGAACCGCGCGCTATGAAAAATTTGAGCAAGCGCTGACGGATACCGGCGCTCAAAATTTACTGCTGGCACACACCCGCGATGATCAGGCCGAACAGGTCCTGCTCGGGTTACTGCGTGGATCGGGGACCCGATCCTTAGCCGGGATCCCAGCCGAACGTGGACCCTACCGCCGTCCCCTTTTGGAATTGACGCGCAAACAAACCGAAGAGATCTGCGAGCAGGCCAACATGGTGTACTGGCAGGATCCGAGTAATACTGACACCAGCTACCGCCGGAACCAGATCCGCCACGAAATCTTGCCGTTTTTGCGAAGCCAACTCGGTGAGCACCTGCCCGAGGCCTTAGCCCGCACCGCCACCCTAGCCGCGGCCGATGCCGACGCCTTAGATCTCTGGGCACAGCAGGCCACGGAAGCGCACGGGCTGAACCTGTCTGAACTCAGCAAACTTCCGGTGGCTGTAGCCTCACGAGTGTTACGTCTTTGTGCCATCGAAGCCGGAGCAAAAAATGTGGGCCATGAGCGAACACAAGCGCTATGCGCGCTGGCCGGAATCGGTGTGCCCAAGTCCAAATCTGCTGGTCCGGTGCAACTAGATGGCAAAATCAGTGCCTTCCGGCAGCGGTCGGTGATCGTTTTCACGAGGACCGGCTCAACAACAGTTCACTAAATGTGGCACTCTAGGTAAGTACCACACCTCTAAAATCAGGAGAACCCTCGTGGATTCCAATGCAGTCAAAGCCGATCTGGCGCATGTTCTGTACACCAAGGAAGAAATCCAGACACGCGTGGCAGAACTCGCCGCGCAGATCGACAAGGACTACGAAGGCCGCGACATTCTCGTCGTGGGTGTGCTCAAGGGTGCCGTGATGATCATGGCTGACCTGGTCCGCGCACTGGAATCACACCTGACCATGGATTGGATGGCAGTGTCCTCCTACGGTTCCGGTACCCAGTCCTCCGGCGTGGTACGTATCCTCAAGGACCTGGACTCAGATCTTATGGGCAAGCACGTATTGATCGTTGAGGACATCATTGACTCCGGTCTGACCCTGTCCTGGCTGAAGTCCAACCTTGAATCCCGTGGTCCAGCTTCGGTAGAAATTTGTGCACTGCTGCGCAAGCCTGAGGCTGCCAAGGTAGAGATCGACGTGAAGTACGTCGGCATGGATATTCCTAATGAATTTGTCGTGGGCTACGGCCTGGACTACGCGGAAAAGTACCGCAACCTGGACTGCGTGGGCACCTTGGCTCCGCATATCTACCAGTAGGGGAACTTTTTTCGCCACTAGGGCGTTGTGAAGTATCGAAGGTGGCGTGACCCGGACGCCAGAGAAGTGCGTGAGGGGGATGCGTGAGGCGCGGGGCCTTGCGGATCAATGAAAACGAAGAAGCTTTTTAATAGCTGGATCATTTGGGTTCTAGTGGGCGTTGTCGCCGTCGTGCTGTTTTTGCCGATGGTCTTTGGCAATAATTCTGCGAAGGTAGACACGTCCGTAGGCCTGCAACAGCTGACCAACGGCAACGTCACCGAAGCCAAGATGTTTGACTCGGATCAACGAGTCGATTTGAAACTACGCGATGCACTGAAGGTGGATGGCGTAGACAAGGGCACCTCGGTGAGCTTCTACTACTCCACCGCACGCGCCGAACAGGTGGTTGACGCCATCAACAAGGCTGCACCAGGCAAGTTCACCGATCAGCCGGTACAAAGCAACTGGCTACTCTCGATGCTCGGCGTGATCATTCCATTCCTGCTGATCGCCGGTATTTTCTGGTTCATCCTCGCCCGCTCCCAGGGCGGCGGCTCCAAGGTCATGCAGTTCGGTAAGTCCAAGGCGAAGCTGATCACCAAGGACATGCCACAGGTGACCTTCAAGGACGTTGCCGGTGCCGATGAGGCCGTGGAAGAACTGCACGAAATCAAGGAATTTCTGCAGGAACCAGCCAAATTCCAGGCCGTGGGCGCAAAGATCCCTAAGGGCGTACTGCTTTACGGTCCTCCGGGCACCGGTAAAACCCTGCTGGCTAAGGCCGTTGCCGGTGAAGCTCAGGTACCGTTCTACTCGATCTCCGGTTCTGACTTCGTTGAAATGTTCGTTGGTGTTGGTGCTAGCCGCGTGCGCGACCTGTTCGAACAGGCCAAGAACAACTCCCCGGCCATCATCTTCGTTGATGAGATCGACGCCGTGGGTCGTCACCGTGGCGCCGGTATCGGTGGCGGTAACGATGAGCGCGAACAGACCCTGAACCAGCTGCTGGTGGAGATGGACGGCTTCGACGCCACCACCAACGTCATCCTGATCGCCGCTACCAACCGCCCAGACGTACTGGATCCGGCCCTGCTGCGCCCGGGCCGTTTTGACCGCCAGATCCCGGTAGAAGCACCGGATCTGAAGGGTCGCGAAGACATTTTGAAGGTTCACGTTAAGGGCAAGCCAATGGATGCCACCGTGGATCTGAACGCCGTCGCGAAGAAGACCCCGGGTTACACCGGTGCCGATTTGGCCAACGTGCTCAACGAGGCCGCCCTGCTCACCGCGCGTTCCAACGCGAACCTGATCGATGATCGTGCGTTGGATGAGGCGATCGACCGTGTCATGGCTGGCCCGCAGAAGCGCACCCGCCTGATGGACGAGCACGAACGCAAGGTCACCGCCTACCACGAGGGTGGTCACGCACTGGTGGCTGCTGCGATGAACCAGACCGCACCGGTCACCAAGATTACGATCCTGCCTCGCGGTCGCGCCCTGGGTTACACCATGGTGGTTCCGGAGTCCGATAAGTACTCGGTGACCCGCAATGAGCTGCTGGACCAGATGGCTTATGCCATGGGTGGTCGTGTGGCCGAAGAGATCGTCTTCCACGATCCTTCCACCGGTGCCTCCAACGATATTGAGAAGGCTACCGCCACCGCCCGCAAGATGGTCACCGAATACGGCATGAGCGAAAAGGTCGGCGCCGTACGCCTGGCCGGTTCCGCCGCAGACCAGCAAATGGGTGGCGCACAGCGCGAATTCTCCGACGAGATGGCTCACCTGGTGGACCAGGAAGTACGCGAGCTGATCGAGCAGGCCCACAATGACGCCTACCAGGCGCTGATGCGTAACCGTCACGTGCTCGATCGTTTGGCCCTGGCTTTGCTGGAGCGTGAGACGCTGAACCAGAAGGAAATCGCTGAGATCTTCTCGGACCTGCAAAAGCGTGAGGTACGCGATGTGTGGCTGAGCAACGAGGACCGCCCGGTCCACTCAGATGGCCCGGTATTAAGCCCCAAGGAGCGCGCAGCTACCTCGACCGACTAGGATCGAAGCGTGAGTGAACTAGAACAGATCGATCAGCCGCGGATCGCGGCAGCCGTCCGCGAGATCCTGGAAGCCATTGGTGAAGACCCCGATCGTGACGGCCTGCAAGACACCCCCAAGCGGGTGGCTAAGGCCTACGCGGAATTCTTTGCAGGTTTGCATCAGGACGCGGCAGAGCACCTGTCGACCACCTTCGACATCGAGCATGACGAGATGGTCCTGGTCAAGGACATCCCGTTCTATTCGACCTGTGAGCACCACCTGGTGCCCTTCTACGGTTCGGCGCATATCGGCTACATCCCGGGCAAGGGTGGCAAGGTCACCGGCCTGTCCAAGCTGGCCCGACTTGTTGAGGTGTACGCCCGCCGCCCGCAGGTGCAGGAACGTTTGACCACGCAGATCGTTGATTCGCTGGTGGAACACCTGAACCCTGCCGGTGCGATCGTTGTGATTGAATGCGAGCATATGTGCATGTCCATGCGCGGCGTGCAGAAGCCCGGCGCGAAGACTGTGACCAGTGCGGTGCGCGGGCAGTTGCGGGAAACCGCGACGCGTGCCGAAGCCATGAGCCTGATTCTCGGAAAGTAGGAACCCTATGTCGCTAGGCGCCATCCCGGGCACCGGCCCGAATACCAGTCCCTTGCCCGTGATCCGCAAGTCCAAGGTCAAGACCCTGGCAGATCTGCCCACCGGCCGCACCCTGGTCATGGGAATCCTCAACGTCACCGAAGATTCCTTCTCCGATGGTGGACAGTACCTGTCCGCCGATGCAGCCATCGACCGCGGTCTGAAGCTGTTGTACTCAGGCGCCGACATTATCGACGTGGGCGGAGAATCTACCCGACCCGGGGCCAAGGATGTTGATCCCGAGCTGGAGCGTTCACGCATCATTCCGGTGATCGAAACCCTGGTGAAGGCCGGAGCCATTATCTCGGTGGACACCATGCACGTGAGCACCGCCCGCGCTGCCATCAACGCTGGCGCGCACATCATCAACGATGTTTCCGGGCTGACCTATGAGCCGGGCATGCCCGAGCTGATCGCCGAAACCGGCGTCCCCTATGTGCTGATGCACCGTCGCGGCACCGCACAATCCATGGTGGCCGAAGCGAACTACCAGGATGTAGTCACCGAGGTCATTGGCGAGTTGCGCACGCTGCGCGATGAGTTTGTGGCCAAGGGCGTCGCCCCCGAGCAGATCATCATCGATCCAGGACTGGGCTTCGCCAAGGATGCCGAACACAACTGGGCGCTACTCGGGCACCTCGATGCCCTCGAAGAGCTGGGTCACCGGGTGCTGATCGGCACCAGCCGCAAGCGTTTCCTAGGTGAGCTGCTGGCCACCGGTGAGAGTAGCCGCGCCCCACTCGAACGCGATATCGCCACCGCTGCCACCACCGCGCTAGCTGCTAAGGACCAGGTGTGGGCCGTACGCGTGCACGATGTGGCTGGTAGCCGCGACGCCATCGAAGTCGTGAAGGCCTATGGATCGCATTAGCATTTTCGGGATTTCTGCCACCGGCTACCATGGGGTTTTTGACCATGAAAAGCGCGACGGGCAGAAGTTCATCATTGACGTGGTGCTGCACGTGGACATCTCCCGCGCTGCAGCCAGCGACAATGTTCTGGACACCGTGCATTACGGTGAGGTCAGTGAGCTGGTGGTGGAACAAATCCAGGCCGGACCCTGGGATTTGATCGAGAAACTGGGCAACGAAATCGCCCAAGCCATCCTCACTACCTACCGCAGCGTGCTGGAAGTAGACGTCGTGGTACATAAGCCACAGGCTCCGATCCCGGTACCCTTCACCGACGTGACCATCTCGCTGAATCGCAAGCAGAAACAGCACACCGCGATCATCGCCCTGGGCGCCAACCTTGGCGACCCGCAGGCCACCTTGGCCCAAGCCCTCAAGGATTTGGGTGAGGAGCTTGAGATCCTGAAGGTCTCACCGGTAGCGATCACCAAGCCGGTGGGCGGGCCGCCAGAGCAACCCGATTACACCAACCAGGTCATCGAGGTGCGCACCGAGCGTTCGGCCCATGAACTTTTGGACTTGTGCCAGAGCATCGAAGCCAAACATCATCGCACTCGCACCGTACGCTGGGAAGCACGCACCCTGGATCTGGATTTGATCACCTTTGATCAGCTGCGTCTGAACGATGAACGCCTGACTCTGCCACACCCGAGGGCCGCGATCCGCGGATTTGTGCTGGCCCCGTGGAGTTGGATGGACCCCGACGCGGTATTGGAAGGCCAACTGGTCTCCCGCCTGGCCGCCGAGGCAGCGGACACCAAGGACATCATCCGGTTATGAACAAGCTGAAGCTGCGTTGGGTACTGTGGTGCGCGGTCATTGGGGCCGTGGCTGGCTGGATCATCCTACGGGTACTGACCGCATCCTCACGCTTCGCCCCGGTACTGGACTACTCGGCGCTGTACTCCTTAGGAGCGGTCTGCGCGGTCATCTTGTTCCTAGGCATCCGCGTAAAACGCTCCACCCTGGGTAAATCACACTTTGAACCGATTGCCGCCGCGCGCACCCTGGTCTTGGCGCAGGCCTCGGCCTATGCCGGCGCGGTGATCACCGGGTGGCACGTACCAGCCATCGTGACCCTGTGGCTAGCTAATGGCCAAAGCCCCACGCTGACCCGCGGTTTGGTGTTGGCCGGCGCCGGGATATTGATGGTGATCATCGGGTATATTGTCCAGCATCTATGCAAGTTACCTCCAGAGGACACCGATGACAGCAACAACTCCGTGGTCACCGAATAGCTTCACCCCCGCAGATCCCTCCTACTTTAAGGTCAAGCTCACTACCTGGGCGATCACCTGGGGACTGATCCTGCTGGTATCGCTGATCCCGGGCATTCTCCTGGCCACCGGGGTAGAGGTTCTGCTGTGGCTGGTCATCCTTCCGGTGCTCCTGGTGGTCATCATTGCGTTGCTGACCCTGCGGATTTTGCGCCGGCAAGTTGCGGCCCTGGGCTACCTTGAACGCGAAGAAGACTTTGTGGTTCGCTCCGGGGTGATGTGGCGCAAACAGCTGGTCATCCCCTACGGGCGGATGCAATACGTTGAGGTCAACAGTGGTCCCTTGGAACGCCGCTATGGACTGTGCCAACTCACACTCAACACCGCCGGTGCCGGGGCTACCGCCCACGTCTATGGTTTACCCGAGGCCCAAGGACAGCTCTTGCGTGAACGTCTGGTGGCCGCCGGGGAAGAGAAAATGCTGTGAGCCAGAATTCTGACTGGCAACGCGTCCACCCGGCCAGCCCCATTGTCCATGGATGGCTGGCCATCGTCGGTCTGCTCTACATTTATTGGCAGAATACCGACGAATTATCTATGGCCGAACGCTTTTCCGGGGAACGATTAAAGTGGACCGTGGTCTTAGGTGCCGCCGCCTTACTGGTGGTGCTGGCCTTCTACTTCCTGTCCTGGTACTTCACCCGCTACAAGCTCACCGAAACCCACGTCTACGTGAACTCGGGTGCCCTGTTTCGGAGCCAAAAGCAGGCGCGCATCGACAAGGTGCAGGGCATCGACATTGCCCAACCGCTCATCGCCCGACTACTCGGTCTGGCCGAACTACGCTTTGACGTGGCCGACTCCTCCGAATCGGTGCTACGCCTAGCCTTTTTGCGTAAGGCCGAAGCCCACGAACTGCGTCAGCTCATCTTGCAACGCGCCACCGGGCCATCGGCAGCAAACCCCACGGCAAGCCCATCGCAAGCCCCAGAACACACCGGAACCTTCGCCGCCAATACTCCCGAAGCATCCACGCCACTGATGGCCAAGGTCCCCATCACCCGGTTGTTCGCCTCACTCTTCCTGCAGTTACCGATGCTGATCGGCACGCTGGCCTGCGTGGTCATTGTGGTTCTCTGGCTCAGTGGAATCACCGGCATGATCGCCGCCGTCCTGCCAATTCTCCTAAGCTTTGGTGGCTGGTTCTACAAACAGCTGAACCAAGGATGGAACTACACTGCCAGCGCCACGGATACCGGAATGCGAATCAGCTACGGATTGGCTGATACCCGCCAGCATTCCATTCCCGCCGGGCGCGTGCAGGCCATTTCCATCACCGCCCCACTATTATGGCGGCTCTTCGGCTGGTACAAGCTGGAAGTCAACGTGCTCGGCACCAAAAGTGACGAGCTGGATAACCTGCAGGTACTACCGGTCGGAGACTTTGACGCGGTGACCCGCATTATGGGGATTCTCTTGCCCGATCTGGGCATCAGCAATCAGCGTGAAGTGCTCTCCACCGCTGTCAGCACCGGATACAACCATGGCTTCATCGGCTCCCCACCCCGGGCAAAACTTCTCTCCCCGGCAGCGTGGAAACATCAAGGATTTTTGAGTACCGAAACCACCGTGATCTCCCGCTATGGTTGGTTGGCCCGCACCGCAAGTTTTGTCCCGCACCACCGCGTCCAAGGTACGGAATTCAGGCAGGGCCCGTGGGAGAAACGTCGTGAACTGGCCGGGGTCCGCCTGCATTGTGCCGGCGGCAATATCATTGGTTACCTGCATCAGATTGATGCGCAGACCGCAGCAGAATTTACCCTGGCTCAAGCCGAGCGCCAGGCTGAAAGGTAAGTGTGCAAGCTCCACGTTTGGGAATAGGCATCATCTCCGCGGGCAAGGTTGGTACCGTGCTCGGGGCCGCACTGGCCGCCAGCGGACACCGGATTACCGGAATTCACGCCGTCTCCGAAGCCTCAAGAACCCGCGCCGAAGCGCTGCTACCCGAGGTTGAACTCCTGGACCCGGCCGAAATCCTCCGCCGCAGCGAACTGGTGCTCTTTGCGGTCCCCGATGATGTGCTTGGCGAACTTGTCGCCGGGCTGGCCGCCGCCGGACATATTCAACCCGGGCAACTGATCGCACATACCGCCGGACGCTACGGCACCTCCATCCTGCAACCGGCCCTAGACGTTGGAGCCTTTGGCCTGGCGATCCACCCGGCGATGACATTCACCGGCATGAGCATGGACTTGAGTCGACTGACCGACTGCGTTTTTGCGGTGACCGCCGAAGAGGTCATGCTTCCGGTAGCCCAAGCACTGGTCGTAGAAATGCGCGCCGAACCGGTGGTTATCGCAGAAGAAGACCGCGCCAGCTATCACGCGGCCCTCGCTCACGCAGCCAACCACCTGAACACCATCACCGCTCAGTCTGCGGATATTTTGCGGCGCATCGGGGTTGAAGATCCGTCCAATACTTTGCGCGCATTGATGAGTGCGAGCTTGGATAATGCGCTGCGTTCGGGGGCCGGGGCGCTGACCGGGCCGGTAGCCAGGGGCGATATTGGCACGGTGGCCGCGCACCTTGAGGCACTGGCCAACGATCCAGCCGAAACCAATAATTCCTACCGCAGCCTCTCGCGGGCTACTGCCCTCAGAGCTGCACAGCGCGGACTGATCTCTCAAGGCACCCTCGAAGAACTGTTGCGAGTTCTAGAATAGAAGAGTGAAAACCCCCAAGATTTGTAAAACCCGTGCCGAGCTGAAGGCAGCCATCGCCCAAGCTAACCCGGACTCCCTGGGCTTTGTGCCCACCATGGGAGCCCTGCATGCGGGGCACGGTTCCCTCTTCCAGGCCGCTCGTGAAGAGAACGACCTGGTGGTGATCTCCATCTTTGTCAACGAACTGCAGTTCAACGACGCCAACGACTATGCCCGCTACCCGCGCCAACTCGAGGCCGATGCACAGTTGGCGGCCGAAGCCGGTGTGGACATCATCTTTGCCCCCGAAGCCAGCGAGGTTTACCACGCGGGCCTGCCCTTGGTTCGGCTGAACTCCGGAAGCATGGGCGAACTCTACGAGGGTGCCTCTCGGCCTGGCCACTTTGATGGCATGCTGGCAGTGGTCGCTAAGCTGTTGCATTTCGCCGACCCGCGCCAAGGCGAATACCGAGCGTACTTTGGGCAGAAGGATGCCCAGCAGGTGGCCTTGATCCGTCGTATGGTCGCGGACCTGGACTACCCGGTCCAGCTGCGTTTGGTACCGATCGTGCGCAATGAGCAGGGCCTGGCACTCTCCAGCCGCAATGCACTGCTCAGCGCCGAAGAGCAAAAGGCCGCCCTGGTCCTGCACCGGGCTATCAAGCTCATCGCCGAGCGTGCCGCCCGCCACGAGCCACTGAATATTGAGGACGCGATCGGGCTATTCCAGATGGAGCCGCTCGTTGAGCTCGACTACTTTGTGGTGGTTGACCCAAATACCCTTCAAGAATTGGCCTTCAACTGCCAGGACACTCCCTTCACCGGTGAAGGCCTCATCCTGGTAGCCGCCTTGGTTGGTAAGGTGCGCTTGATCGACAACCAGCCGATCTCCGCCTAGTACTGGGATAAATTAGTTTCTAGGCAAAACGGCTGGCGGTATCGCGCAAGATCTGACGGAAACCGGCTAGTTCGGTGACCACCTCGGCCGCGGTCTGTGGTGCCTGGACAAACTGGACTGCTTGACCTGCATATACCGGGGCCATGTTGGCTCGCGCTTCGGCGCGGGCCTGCAACATCTCATCGCGTAGCTCCGGGGTTGCTTCCCACGAGTCCAAGTCTTCATGAGTTTCACTGAATTCATTGCGTAGGGCGCGTCCGCCGAATTCGGCCGGCCAAGCAAGTTGCTGGGCGATATCAAAGGCTCGGGTATAGGTGGTGTCGTCCATTCCCGCTTGGCGTACAGCACTCTTGAAGTTCTCATGGCCTAAGGATTCGCTGGCCGACAAGAATCGCGTGCCGACCCAGGCTGCTTGAGCTCCCGCGGTCAACGCTGCTGCGACCCCGTGAGCGGTGCCGATACCACCGGCCGCCACCACCGGTTTAGTGTGTTGCGCAGTGGCCAGTTGTAGCAACGGCGGGGTGGCTGACTCATTACGCCCGTGCCCACCTCCTTCACCACCACGAGCGATGATGTCGATGTCATCTTCCATGGCTCGTTCCAGTTCTGCAGCGTTACCAATCTGCATGGCAGTGAGCACTCCCGCTTCATGGGCTAATGCGGCACTGCGGGTGACGTCGCCGAAACTTAGCGAGACCAAGGAGGGGGAGAATTCAAGGAAGCTTTCCAAGGGGGAGAGGTCAGCTTCCAAGGACCATGCCATGAAGCCAACACCCCACGGCGTCTCTAGGTCGGCAACGTGCCCTACCTGTTCTTTGATCCATTCGGTCTTGGGGGAACCGGAAACTCCGATCATGCCCACACCACCTGCCTGAGAAACAGCTGCGGCTAAGGCGCCTCCTGCAGCGCCGGCCATAGGGGCATTGAAGATCGGTTCACGGTAGCCAAGGAGGTGCTGTAGGTCGCTCATGAGCCCAGACTAGAACAGCAAACTTGATGTGACCTAGAACGCGGCTCCTCGATTTGTAACATCGTGAAAACCTCTGTATAGTTTTTATCTGTTGCCGGAACGGAAACAACACGGAATCTACGAGTTGTTTACCTGGCAGCCAATCACTTTTCACCGAAAGGTTTCACCGGTTTTGACCGGGTCACGAAACATGGTAGGGTAGAAAAGTTGCTCCGGAGCGAAGCAGTCACTGGTTTTGTGGTGGTTGTGGTGTCGAGAGTGTTTGTTGTTTGAGAACTCAATAGTGTGCCAAGTTTGTTGATACCGAATTATTTTTATTTGGTGAATACATAACATTTGCTTGAGGCATTACACCCCCGTGTAGTGTTCTTGAGTGTTTTTTATTCGCCAGGATTTTTTCATTGATTCTCCCTTATTTTCCGAGGGGTTTCGGTGGCTTTTTGTTTTTTATGGAGAGTTTGATCCTGGCTCAGGATGAACGCTGGCGGCGTGCTTAACACATGCAAGTCGAACGATGAAGCCCTGCTTGCAGGGTGGATTAGTGGCGAACGGGTGAGTAACACGTGAGTAACCTGCCCCCGACTTTGGGATAAGCCCGGGAAACTGGGTCTAATACCGGATATGACTTCTTACCGCATGGTGGGTTGTTGAAAGATTTATCGGTGGGGGATGGACTCGCGGCCTATCAGCTTGTTGGTGAGGTAATGGCTCACCAAGGCGACGACGGGTAGCCGGCCTGAGAGGGTGACCGGCCACACTGGGACTGAGACACGGCCCAGACTCCTACGGGAGGCAGCAGTGGGGAATATTGCACAATGGGCGCAAGCCTGATGCAGCGACGCCGCGTGAGGGATGACGGCCTTCGGGTTGTAAACCTCTTTCAGTAGGGAAGAAGCGAGAGTGACGGTACCTGCAGAAGAAGCGCCGGCTAACTACGTGCCAGCAGCCGCGGTAATACGTAGGGCGCAAGCGTTATCCGGATTTATTGGGCGTAAAGAGCTCGTAGGCGGTTTGTCGCGTCTGCCGTGAAAGTCCGAGGCTCAACCTCGGATCTGCGGTGGGTACGGGCAGACTAGAGTGATGTAGGGGAGACTGGAATTCCTGGTGTAGCGGTGAAATGCGCAGATATCAGGAGGAACACCGATGGCGAAGGCAGGTCTCTGGGCATTTACTGACGCTGAGGAGCGAAAGCATGGGGAGCGAACAGGATTAGATACCCTGGTAGTCCATGCCGTAAACGTTGGGCACTAGGTGTGGGGGACATTCCACGTTTTCCGCGCCGTAGCTAACGCATTAAGTGCCCCGCCTGGGGAGTACGGCCGCAAGGCTAAAACTCAAAGGAATTGACGGGGGCCCGCACAAGCGGCGGAGCATGCGGATTAATTCGATGCAACGCGAAGAACCTTACCAAGGCTTGACATGTGCCAGACCGGATCAGAGATGGTCTTTCCCTTCGGGGCTGGTTCACAGGTGGTGCATGGTTGTCGTCAGCTCGTGTCGTGAGATGTTGGGTTAAGTCCCGCAACGAGCGCAACCCTCGTTCCATGTTGCCAGCACGTAGTGGTGGGGACTCATGGGAGACTGCCGGGGTCAACTCGGAGGAAGGTGGGGATGACGTCAAATCATCATGCCCCTTATGTCTTGGGCTTCACGCATGCTACAATGGCCGGTACAATGGGTTGCGATACTGTGAGGTGGAGCTAATCCCTAAAAGCCGGTCTCAGTTCGGATTGGGGTCTGCAACTCGACCCCATGAAGTCGGAGTCGCTAGTAATCGCAGATCAGCAACGCTGCGGTGAATACGTTCCCGGGCCTTGTACACACCGCCCGTCAAGTCACGAAAGTTGGTAACACCCGAAGCCGATGGCCTAACCACCTTGTGTGGGGGGAGTCGTCGAAGGTGGGACTGGCGATTGGGACTAAGTCGTAACAAGGTAGCCGTACCGGAAGGTGCGGCTGGATCACCTCCTTTCTAAGGAGCTAACCATTTTTTGGTTGCCCATGTCTGTGCACGAGTGTTGTACGGGTGGGTTGCTCATGGGTGGAATATCAATGAACTCAGTACTGGAAAGCATGCATGCCTGATCAGTCCTTTATATGGGGGTTGTGTGGTGTGTGTGGGGTACTGGCTGTGGCTGCATGGTGTTTGTGTGCTGTTAGTACGCACTGGTGATGATGGTCCTCTTGGGGGTTGTTGTTGGTGGTGTTGGAACGTGGTGTGTGAGTGGTGTGTGGTTTGTATGGTTTGGCATGCTGTTGGGTTTTGAGGCAACAAGCCTCTAATACCGTGGTGATGATCCTTTGGGGTTGTTGTTGTGGTGTTGGGGTTCTTGGTGTTTCGGTGTTTGTCCTGTGTTTGCTGCGGTGATGTCCTGGTGGATTGATACTGGCCTTTGGGTTGGTGTTGGTTTGGGGTGTTGTTGTGGGGGTGTGGGGTTGTTGTTTGGGAACTGTATAGTGAACGCGAGCATCTTGCAGATGAGATGAGTCTGATGATCCTTTTCCTGGGGTTGTTGGGTGTTTGAGTCTTGTCTGTGTGATTTTGTTAGATTGTTTTATTGCTCAATTATTTTTGGGAACTTTGATTTTGTGTTGAAGTTTTTAAGGGCGCACGGTGGATGCCTTGGCATCAAGAGCCGATGAAGGACGTGGGAATCTGCGATAAGCCTGGTGGAGTCGATAACCGGACGTTGAGACCAGGATTTCCGAATGGGGGAACCCCGCACCATGTTATGTGGTGTGACCTGCAGCTGAATGTATAGGCTGTGTGGAGGGAACGCGGGGAAGTGAAACATCTCAGTACCCGCAGGAAGAGAAAACAATAGTGATTCCGTTAGTAGTGGCGAGCGAACGCGGATGGGGCTAAACCGGTTGGTGTGTGATAGCGGATAGGCGTTGCATCATCGGGGTTGTGGGGTCAACATGTACCAGTGCTATCTTGCTGGTGGGATGAGGTGCAGGCGTATAGGTGAATCGGTTGGAATGCCGGACCATAGAGGGTGATAGTCCCGTAGGTGTAATGCGTGTCTGCCGTTCTAGTGTTGATACCCGAGTAGCACGGGGCCCGTGAAACCTTGTGTGAATCTGCCAGGACCACCTGGTAAGCCTGAATACTACTTGATGACCGATAGTGAATCAGTACCGTGAGGGAATGGTGAAAAGTACCCCGGGAGGGGAGTGAAATAGTACCTGAAACCGTGTGCTTACAATCCGTTAGAGCAGCCACTTGTGGTTGTGATGGCGTGCCTTTTGAAGAATGAGCCTGCGAGTTAGTGCTGTGTCGCGAGGTTAACCCGTGTGGGGTAGCCGTAGCGAAAGCGAGTCTGAATAGGGCGTTTGAGTGGCACGGTCTAGACCCGAAGCGAAGTGATCTACCCATGGCCAGGTTGAAGCGCGTGTAAGAGCGTGTGGAGGACCGAACCCACTTCAGTTGAAAATGGAGGGGATGAGCTGTGGGTAGGGGTGAAAGGCCAATCAAACTTCGTGATAGCTGGTTCTCCCCGAAATGCATTTAGGTGCAGCGTTACGTGTTTCTTGCTGGAGGTAGAGCTACTGGATAGGCGATGGGCCCTACAAGGTTACTGACCTTAGCCAAACTCCGAATGCCGGTAAGTGAGAGCGTAGCAGTGAGACTGTGGGGGATAAGCTTCATAGTCGAGAGGGAAACAGCCCAGAACGCCAACTAAGGCCCCTAAGCGTGTGCTAAGTGGAAAAGGATGTGGAGTTGCTGTGACAACCAGGAGGTTGGCTTAGAAGCAGCCACCCTTGAAAGAGTGCGTAATAGCTCACTGGTCAAGTGATTCCGCGCCGATAATGTAGCGGGGCTCAAGCACACCGCCGAAGTTGCGTCATTCAAATATTAACCCGGTTTCGATTGGGTGTTTGGATGGGTAGGGGAGCGTCGTATAGCGGGTGAAGTCGCGGTGGAAACCAGCGGTGGACGCTATACGAGTGAGAATGCAGGCATGAGTAGCGAATGACGGGTGAGAAACCCGTCCGCCGAATGATCAAGGGTTCCAGGGTTAAGCTAATCTGCCCTGGGTTAGTCGGGGCCTAAGGCGAGGCCGACAGGCGTAGTCGATGGATAACGGGTTGATATTCCCGTACCGGCGAAGGACCGCCCATACTGAGCTGTGGATGCTAACCATGACGGATCATGGCGTGATGACCTTCGGGTTGTTTGTTGTGTGGTGTTGTGGGAACCGATGCAGTGAGGTCAGCGTATTAACAGGTGTGACGCAGGAAGGTAGCCGAGCCAGGCAATGGAATTGACCTGGTCCAAGGGTGTAGGAAGAGTGGTTGGCAAATCCGCCACTCATGTTTCTGAGACCTGATAGGCGCCCCATTTGTGGGGTGATTCGGTGATCCTATGCTGCCTAGAAAAGCATCGGCGTGAGGTCCCAGTCCGCCCGTACCCCAAACCGACACAGGTGATCAGGTAGAGAATACTAAGGCGATCGAGAGAATCATGGTTAAGGAACTCGGCAAAATGCCCCCGTAACTTCGGAAGAAGGGGGGCCTGCCTCGTGATCAGCTCTTGCAGTTGTGAGCGGGTGTGGGCCGCAGAGACCAGGGGGAAGCGACTGTTTACTAAAAACACAGGTCCGTGCGAAGTCGCAAGACGATGTATACGGACTGACTCCTGCCCGGTGCTGGAAGGTTAAGAGGACTGGTTAGCAGTAATGCGAAGCTGAGAATTTAAGCCCCAGTAAACGGCGGTGGTAACTATAACCATCCTAAGGTAGCGAAATTCCTTGTCGGGTAAGTTCCGACCTGCACGAATGGAGTAACGACTTCCCCGCTGTCTCAACCATGAACTCGGCGAAATTGCAGTACGAGTAAAGATGCTCGTTACGCGCAGCAGGACGGAAAGACCCCGAGACCTTTACTATAGTTTGGTATTGGTGTTCGGTGCAGCTTGTGTAGGATAGGTGGGAGACTTTGAAGCTTGGACGCTAGTTCAGGTGGAGTCATCGTTGAAATACCACTCTGGCTGTATCGGTCACCTAACTTCGGACCATGATCTGGTTCAGGGACAGTGCCTGATGGGTAGTTTAACTGGGGCGGTTGCCTCCTAAAATGTAACGGAGGCGCCCAAAGGTTCCCTCAGCCTGGTTGGCAATCAGGTGTTGAGTGTAAGTGCACAAGGGAGCTTGACTGTGAGAGTGACAGCTCGAGCAGGGACGAAAGTCGGGACTAGTGATCCGGCGGCACCTCGTGGAAGGGCCGTCGCTCAACGGATAAAAGGTACCTCGGGGATAACAGGCTGATCTTGCCCAAGAGTCCATATCGACGGCATGGTTTGGCACCTCGATGTCGGCTCGTCGCATCCTGGGGCTGGAGTAGGTCCCAAGGGTTGGGCTGTTCGCCCATTAAAGCGGTACGCGAGCTGGGTTTAGAACGTCGTGAGACAGTTCGGTCCCTATCCGCTGCGCGCGTTGGAAATTTGAGAAGGGCTGTCCTTAGTACGAGAGGACCGGGACGGACTAACCTCTGGTGTGTCAGTTGTACTGCCAAGTGCATCGCTGATTAGCTACGTTGGGAAGGGATAACCGCTGAAAGCATCTAAGCGGGAAGCCTGCTTCGAGATGAGATTTCCATGCACTATTGTGTGTGAGGCCCCCAGCTAGACCACTGGGTTGATAGGCAGGATGTGGAAGCAAGGACTGAAGACTTGTGTAGCTGACCTGTACTAATAGGCCGATGACTTTCAACACAACTATAAAACAATAATTTGCTAGCAAAGTTAGTATGCTGTTCGCGTTCACTATGCGGTTACGAGACAACAACCTCGAACCATAAAAACATGAGATAAGTTTTAACACCGGAAACATGACCAAGAGTAATGGTTTGTGTGCTTCGTGATTGTTACGGCGGTCATAGCGTGGGGGAAACGCCCGGTCCCATACCGAACCCGGAAGCTAAGGCCCATTGCGCCGATGGTACTGCACTCGTGAGGGTGTGGGAGAGTAGGTCACCGCCGGACTTAACCTAAAGAATATGGTTTGAGGCCCTGGACACTATGGTGTTCAGGGCCTCACCTGTTTAAGCAACACGGCCGGGAAGTTCAGTACTAGTGCTGCCGGCCTGCTGGAAGAGAATACAAAGACAGCCGCCAGTAGTGGCTTGCCTGGTACTGAGATGTGTTTCTTGGGGTCTCACTCTTCCATTTCTTTCACCATCCCTCTCCGTGTCTAGTGAGAGGGAATCTGTCTCAATGAGTGCTGCCGTCTACAGCTGCCGCTCCTTGGTGCATGATCATGAAATATTGGCGAGAGCCTGTGTCACGAGCCGACTGTTCCTCAACCGGCAATCTATTGCTGGTTTTCCTATTAGGGGCTTTTGAGGCACTGTTATCGCACCATTCCGGTAAATTCTTGCCGAATTTGCAATTCTCATGAATGATAGGGATCAGAAAGCAACAGATCGGCGAAATGCTGCCGGAAGAGGATCGTTTATGAATTCAGCGTCGGAGCTGGGAGCCACTTTGCAGCGAACCCGGAAGAGCCACGGGTTGACGCAAGAACAATTGGCGGAACTGGCGGGTATTTCTGAACGTACCTTACGTTCTATAGAACGTGGTGCAGGAAATCCTTCCATCGAGGCAGTACTCTCGGTGGTTGATGTACTGGGCCTGCGAATCGTCGTGACCGAATGACGGTATCACTCCAAGAACTTAAGTTAGTCACTCAAGCTGACGTCTATTGCAATGAAAACCTAGCAGGGCATCTAACGAGACAGCCTGACGGAAGCGTCGCATTCAAATACGACGAGAACTATCGCGCCGATGGCGGTTCAGCGATTGCTACTTCTTTGCCGGCTATCGATGAACTGTACGTTGGACCGGGCGGCGCACTGCCGTCGTTCTTCTCTGGGTTATTGCCGGAAGGCCACAGGCTTACCGTCCTCAAGGACGCTACGAAGACCAGTCTCTCAGATGAACTCACACTGTTGATGGCAGTTGGGTCGGATACTCCTGGCAATGTCCGTGTTGTCCCAGCGGGCTCGAAGTTGGAGGCGACTCCTGTAGTTGCAGAATTCTCTAGGACATCGGAGCTCGACTTCTCTGTGCTCTCCAGAACCCTAGACCGCCATGCGATCCCAGGCGTTCAAGACAAGATCAGCGCAACTATGCTGACTACGCCAGTGGAATTCAAAAACAATGCCTACTTGCTAAAGCTTGACCCTCGAGATCATCCGCATCTGGTGGTTAACGAAGCACTGCATCTTAGAGCAGCAACAGCACTCAAACTGCCAGTGGCCAATAGCAAGCTAGTCACCGATTCAAAAGGGATCCCGGGGCTACTGGTCGAGCGGTTTGATCGTATACCTGGTGCCGGGCCAGAGAATTCTATGATTCGTTTCCCCTTGGAAGATGCCATGCAGGTGCTGAACCTGCCGCCAGCAAGTAAATACGCCGTAACTACGGAACAAGTTATCCAAGCTCTAGCAGCGCAGTGTCAGGCTCCGGTATTGGCCAAACGCAATCTATATATTCAGTTCGTCTTTGCGTGGTTGACTGGCAACGGCGACTTGCATGGAAAGAACATTTCGATTCTCGCCAACGGCCAGGGACGTTTCAGCATTGCGCCTATGTACGACATTCCTTGTACCCTGCTCTACGGTGATGACACTATGGCGCTGACCGTCGCAGGAAAAGCGAAGAACCTGAAGGCCAAACACTGGGCGGAACTTGCAGGAGAGCTTGGACTAGCCAAGCGCGCTACGCAGTCCGCTAACCAGCTAGCCTTGAAAGCCGCTCTGTCTGTGAAGCTCGAGGAGCTACCTTTTGAGGGGTCGCCGCTTCGCGGTACAGAACGGGAACTACGATTCCGTCGGATGGAGCTGGAATAGCTGGGTAATGAGCCGGCCTCAGCTCACTAGTATGGTGAACGCGCTTAGCTGATTGTCTTGGCTCTTCTTCGCTTGTCCTTTGAGTCCAGTGACCCATGATGGGTATACACGGAATCCCCGCTTACCTGGTGCAGAGGCTGAAGCGAAGATGCCCAGTTGTTCGAGGTGCTGTTGTGTGAAACGGAAGACGCCAAACTGATCTGCGTCCTCGATGAAGACCAATACGCCTTGCACTCCCTCCTCGGATTCAAATGGCGCGGTCGTTCCATTCTTGTCACGTCGCCATAGGGCGACGAAACCACCTGGCTTGGTTGGAGTGATCCTTGCAGTCCTGATTCGCCATAGTTGATCGCCGATCTCGGTTACACCGGATTGGTAATCGCTCTGTTGCTCATCGGCAACCACCTCACCGTGATGTTCTTCCATGAGGTGGCAATAGCGATCTAATGCTGTGTAGGTCAATGCACTCTTCCTGGTTGTTCTCATTCATCATGAATGACAGTGTTTATATAGGTGCGCACCATGCATCGACCTGAAGCTCAGCAGTGGCGCTGCTTCTTACGGTATCTAGTCTCGGCACCTACAAAGAAACGTGTATCTTCTCGAGCGACGGACTGTGCTGGCCTAGATGATGCCGCTGGGCCCCTTGCGTTGCTTCAGTTCTCTGAAGGCGTCCCATACCCAGCAGTGTTTGATTGCGCTGATGAGTCTTGTCCCCGAACGATAGTCAGAAGGAGAGATGTCTATCTTCTTGCGGTAGGGCAGCATCGTGGCGCAGTCTTCACTGTACGAGTATGTGAACTGCGCAAGCGAGCCCTCTGTTAAATTGGCGAAGTTGAGTGATCATGTGCAGCATGTAGCGGTAAATAACTATCATCTGCTTAGCCTCTTGCTGATAATTGCCACTGGTTAATGAGCGACATGTAGATTCGAAACAACCGTGCAGAAATTAAGTGTGCACGGTCACCCAGAAAAACAAGGTCCCCGATTTGCACCACCCCCAAAACCTGTGTATAGTTTTTCCTTGTCGCCGAGAGCAAAACGGAACAAATAACCGGATGCAAATCGGAGGCAAAACCCCAGAAAATCAACGGTTTTACACAGGTCACTGTGGAAGAATCATTGAAGAATGGGAACCAAGAATACTGATTCAAATCACAAACAATTGATTTGACTTTCAGAAATTCACGGTGATAAGATTTGAATATAACGCTGGACGATATTACCGCCTGAAATGGTGGGTAAAGAACCGGTAAGTGTTTGTTGTTTGAGAACTCAATAGTGTGCCAAGTTTGTTGATACCGAATTATTTTTATTTGGTGAATACATAACATTTGCTTGAGGCATTACACCCCCGTGTAGTGTTCTTGAGTGTTTTTTATTCGCCAGGATTTTTTCATTGATTCTCCCTTATTTTCCGAGGGGTTTCGGTGGCTTTTTGTTTTTTATGGAGAGTTTGATCCTGGCTCAGGATGAACGCTGGCGGCGTGCTTAACACATGCAAGTCGAACGATGAAGCCCTGCTTGCAGGGTGGATTAGTGGCGAACGGGTGAGTAACACGTGAGTAACCTGCCCCCGACTTTGGGATAAGCCCGGGAAACTGGGTCTAATACCGGATATGACTTCTTACCGCATGGTGGGTTGTTGAAAGATTTATCGGTGGGGGATGGACTCGCGGCCTATCAGCTTGTTGGTGAGGTAATGGCTCACCAAGGCGACGACGGGTAGCCGGCCTGAGAGGGTGACCGGCCACACTGGGACTGAGACACGGCCCAGACTCCTACGGGAGGCAGCAGTGGGGAATATTGCACAATGGGCGCAAGCCTGATGCAGCGACGCCGCGTGAGGGATGACGGCCTTCGGGTTGTAAACCTCTTTCAGTAGGGAAGAAGCGAGAGTGACGGTACCTGCAGAAGAAGCGCCGGCTAACTACGTGCCAGCAGCCGCGGTAATACGTAGGGCGCAAGCGTTATCCGGATTTATTGGGCGTAAAGAGCTCGTAGGCGGTTTGTCGCGTCTGCCGTGAAAGTCCGAGGCTCAACCTCGGATCTGCGGTGGGTACGGGCAGACTAGAGTGATGTAGGGGAGACTGGAATTCCTGGTGTAGCGGTGAAATGCGCAGATATCAGGAGGAACACCGATGGCGAAGGCAGGTCTCTGGGCATTTACTGACGCTGAGGAGCGAAAGCATGGGGAGCGAACAGGATTAGATACCCTGGTAGTCCATGCCGTAAACGTTGGGCACTAGGTGTGGGGGACATTCCACGTTTTCCGCGCCGTAGCTAACGCATTAAGTGCCCCGCCTGGGGAGTACGGCCGCAAGGCTAAAACTCAAAGGAATTGACGGGGGCCCGCACAAGCGGCGGAGCATGCGGATTAATTCGATGCAACGCGAAGAACCTTACCAAGGCTTGACATGTGCCAGACCGGATCAGAGATGGTCTTTCCCTTCGGGGCTGGTTCACAGGTGGTGCATGGTTGTCGTCAGCTCGTGTCGTGAGATGTTGGGTTAAGTCCCGCAACGAGCGCAACCCTCGTTCCATGTTGCCAGCACGTAGTGGTGGGGACTCATGGGAGACTGCCGGGGTCAACTCGGAGGAAGGTGGGGATGACGTCAAATCATCATGCCCCTTATGTCTTGGGCTTCACGCATGCTACAATGGCCGGTACAATGGGTTGCGATACTGTGAGGTGGAGCTAATCCCTAAAAGCCGGTCTCAGTTCGGATTGGGGTCTGCAACTCGACCCCATGAAGTCGGAGTCGCTAGTAATCGCAGATCAGCAACGCTGCGGTGAATACGTTCCCGGGCCTTGTACACACCGCCCGTCAAGTCACGAAAGTTGGTAACACCCGAAGCCGATGGCCTAACCACCTTGTGTGGGGGGAGTCGTCGAAGGTGGGACTGGCGATTGGGACTAAGTCGTAACAAGGTAGCCGTACCGGAAGGTGCGGCTGGATCACCTCCTTTCTAAGGAGCTAACCATTTTTTGGTTGCCCATGTCTGTGCACGAGTGTTGTACGGGTGGGTTGCTCATGGGTGGAATATCAATGAACTCAGTACTGGAAAGCATGCATGCCTGATCAGTCCTTTATATGGGGGTTGTGTGGTGTGTGTGGGGTACTGGCTGTGGCTGCATGGTGTTTGTGTGCTGTTAGTACGCACTGGTGATGATGGTCCTCTTGGGGGTTGTTGTTGGTGGTGTTGGAACGTGGTGTGTGAGTGGTGTGTGGTTTGTATGGTTTGGCATGCTGTTGGGTTTTGAGGCAACAAGCCTCTAATACCGTGGTGATGATCCTTTGGGGTTGTTGTTGTGGTGTTGGGGTTCTTGGTGTTTCGGTGTTTGTCCTGTGTTTGCTGCGGTGATGTCCTGGTGGATTGATACTGGCCTTTGGGTTGGTGTTGGTTTGGGGTGTTGTTGTGGGGGTGTGGGGTTGTTGTTTGGGAACTGTATAGTGAACGCGAGCATCTTGCAGATGAGATGAGTCTGATGATCCTTTTCCTGGGGTTGTTGGGTGTTTGAGTCTTGTCTGTGTGATTTTGTTAGATTGTTTTATTGCTCAATTATTTTTGGGAACTTTGATTTTGTGTTGAAGTTTTTAAGGGCGCACGGTGGATGCCTTGGCATCAAGAGCCGATGAAGGACGTGGGAATCTGCGATAAGCCTGGTGGAGTCGATAACCGGACGTTGAGACCAGGATTTCCGAATGGGGGAACCCCGCACCATGTTATGTGGTGTGACCTGCAGCTGAATGTATAGGCTGTGTGGAGGGAACGCGGGGAAGTGAAACATCTCAGTACCCGCAGGAAGAGAAAACAATAGTGATTCCGTTAGTAGTGGCGAGCGAACGCGGATGGGGCTAAACCGGTTGGTGTGTGATAGCGGATAGGCGTTGCATCATCGGGGTTGTGGGGTCAACATGTACCAGTGCTATCTTGCTGGTGGGATGAGGTGCAGGCGTATAGGTGAATCGGTTGGAATGCCGGACCATAGAGGGTGATAGTCCCGTAGGTGTAATGCGTGTCTGCCGTTCTAGTGTTGATACCCGAGTAGCACGGGGCCCGTGAAACCTTGTGTGAATCTGCCAGGACCACCTGGTAAGCCTGAATACTACTTGATGACCGATAGTGAATCAGTACCGTGAGGGAATGGTGAAAAGTACCCCGGGAGGGGAGTGAAATAGTACCTGAAACCGTGTGCTTACAATCCGTTAGAGCAGCCACTTGTGGTTGTGATGGCGTGCCTTTTGAAGAATGAGCCTGCGAGTTAGTGCTGTGTCGCGAGGTTAACCCGTGTGGGGTAGCCGTAGCGAAAGCGAGTCTGAATAGGGCGTTTGAGTGGCACGGTCTAGACCCGAAGCGAAGTGATCTACCCATGGCCAGGT
Source organism: Glutamicibacter sp. B1 (assembly GCF_039602135.1). Classification (NCBI taxonomy): domain Bacteria; kingdom Bacillati; phylum Actinomycetota; class Actinomycetes; order Micrococcales; family Micrococcaceae; genus Glutamicibacter; species Glutamicibacter ectropisis. The sequence continues at coordinate 125,239 of NZ_CP125942.1, forward strand.
TGAAGCGCGTGTAAGAGCGTGTGGAGGACCGAACCCACTTCAGTTGAAAATGGAGGGGATGAGCTGTGGGTAGGGGTGAAAGGCCAATCAAACTTCGTGATAGCTGGTTCTCCCCGAAATGCATTTAGGTGCAGCGTTACGTGTTTCTTGCTGGAGGTAGAGCTACTGGATAGGCGATGGGCCCTACAAGGTTACTGACCTTAGCCAAACTCCGAATGCCGGTAAGTGAGAGCGTAGCAGTGAGACTGTGGGGGATAAGCTTCATAGTCGAGAGGGAAACAGCCCAGAACGCCAACTAAGGCCCCTAAGCGTGTGCTAAGTGGAAAAGGATGTGGAGTTGCTGTGACAACCAGGAGGTTGGCTTAGAAGCAGCCACCCTTGAAAGAGTGCGTAATAGCTCACTGGTCAAGTGATTCCGCGCCGATAATGTAGCGGGGCTCAAGCACACCGCCGAAGTTGCGTCATTCAAATATTAACCCGGTTTCGATTGGGTGTTTGGATGGGTAGGGGAGCGTCGTATAGCGGGTGAAGTCGCGGTGGAAACCAGCGGTGGACGCTATACGAGTGAGAATGCAGGCATGAGTAGCGAATGACGGGTGAGAAACCCGTCCGCCGAATGATCAAGGGTTCCAGGGTTAAGCTAATCTGCCCTGGGTTAGTCGGGGCCTAAGGCGAGGCCGACAGGCGTAGTCGATGGATAACGGGTTGATATTCCCGTACCGGCGAAGGACCGCCCATACTGAGCTGTGGATGCTAACCATGACGGATCATGGCGTGATGACCTTCGGGTTGTTTGTTGTGTGGTGTTGTGGGAACCGATGCAGTGAGGTCAGCGTATTAACAGGTGTGACGCAGGAAGGTAGCCGAGCCAGGCAATGGAATTGACCTGGTCCAAGGGTGTAGGAAGAGTGGTTGGCAAATCCGCCACTCATGTTTCTGAGACCTGATAGGCGCCCCATTTGTGGGGTGATTCGGTGATCCTATGCTGCCTAGAAAAAGCATCGGCGTGAGGTCCCAGTCCGCCCGTACCCCAAACCGACACAGGTGATCAGGTAGAGAATACTAAGGCGATCGAGAGAATCATGGTTAAGGAACTCGGCAAAATGCCCCCGTAACTTCGGAAGAAGGGGGGCCTGCCTCGTGATCAGCTCTTGCAGTTGTGAGCGGGTGTGGGCCGCAGAGACCAGGGGGAAGCGACTGTTTACTAAAAACACAGGTCCGTGCGAAGTCGCAAGACGATGTATACGGACTGACTCCTGCCCGGTGCTGGAAGGTTAAGAGGACTGGTTAGCAGTAATGCGAAGCTGAGAATTTAAGCCCCAGTAAACGGCGGTGGTAACTATAACCATCCTAAGGTAGCGAAATTCCTTGTCGGGTAAGTTCCGACCTGCACGAATGGAGTAACGACTTCCCCGCTGTCTCAACCATGAACTCGGCGAAATTGCAGTACGAGTAAAGATGCTCGTTACGCGCAGCAGGACGGAAAGACCCCGAGACCTTTACTATAGTTTGGTATTGGTGTTCGGTGCAGCTTGTGTAGGATAGGTGGGAGACTTTGAAGCTTGGACGCTAGTTCAGGTGGAGTCATCGTTGAAATACCACTCTGGCTGTATCGGTCACCTAACTTCGGACCATGATCTGGTTCAGGGACAGTGCCTGATGGGTAGTTTAACTGGGGCGGTTGCCTCCTAAAATGTAACGGAGGCGCCCAAAGGTTCCCTCAGCCTGGTTGGCAATCAGGTGTTGAGTGTAAGTGCACAAGGGAGCTTGACTGTGAGAGTGACAGCTCGAGCAGGGACGAAAGTCGGGACTAGTGATCCGGCGGCACCTCGTGGAAGGGCCGTCGCTCAACGGATAAAAGGTACCTCGGGGATAACAGGCTGATCTTGCCCAAGAGTCCATATCGACGGCATGGTTTGGCACCTCGATGTCGGCTCGTCGCATCCTGGGGCTGGAGTAGGTCCCAAGGGTTGGGCTGTTCGCCCATTAAAGCGGTACGCGAGCTGGGTTTAGAACGTCGTGAGACAGTTCGGTCCCTATCCGCTGCGCGCGTTGGAAATTTGAGAAGGGCTGTCCTTAGTACGAGAGGACCGGGACGGACTAACCTCTGGTGTGTCAGTTGTACTGCCAAGTGCATCGCTGATTAGCTACGTTGGGAAGGGATAACCGCTGAAAGCATCTAAGCGGGAAGCCTGCTTCGAGATGAGATTTCCATGCACTATTGTGTGTGAGGCCCCCAGCTAGACCACTGGGTTGATAGGCAGGATGTGGAAGCAAGGACTGAAGACTTGTGTAGCTGACCTGTACTAATAGGCCGATGACTTTCAACACAACTATAAAACAATAATTTGCTAGCAAAGTTAGTATGCTGTTCGCGTTCACTATGCGGTTACGAGACAACAACCTCGAACCATAAAAACATGAGATAAGTTTTAACACCGGAAACATGACCAAGAGTAATGGTTTGTGTGCTTCGTGATTGTTACGGCGGTCATAGCGTGGGGGAAACGCCCGGTCCCATACCGAACCCGGAAGCTAAGGCCCATTGCGCCGATGGTACTGCACTCGTGAGGGTGTGGGAGAGTAGGTCACCGCCGGACTTAACCTAAAGAATATGGTTTGAGGCCCTGGACACTATGGTGTTCAGGGCCTCACCTGTTTAAGCCGTCCGCGCACCCACGGCGCTCGAGCTCTTTTTCATCGGGGAACTGGTTACAGTGTGTAGTAGGTAAAACCAGATCTGCTATCGAGGGAGCCCCGCCTTGACCACCGAGACAACGAGTCCGCTGCGTTACCGAGACGATTCGATTCGTCCTCAGGACGACCTATACCGCCACAGCAACGGTAAATGGTTCGAAACCGCTACGATCCCAGGGGATCAAGGAATCTACGGTTCTTTCATGGAACTGCGTGATCAAGCAGAAGACGCAGTGCACGCCATTATTAAAGAAGCAGTCAAAGCCTACGAATCAGGGACCGCGACCGACGGTGCCACGCAGCGTATTGCACATCTGTACGGTTCGTTCATGAATGAAGCAGCTATCGAAGAACGCGGAGCTGCCCCAATCGCCGGCTATCTCGAGGCCATCTCCGAAATTCAAAGTGTTGAAGGACTGCTCGAGCTCTCCGGATCCTTCTATCGCAAGGGCATCAGCGGCTTCGTTGAGATCGGAGCCATGAATGACGCGGGTAATCCAGAGCGTAACCTCCTGACCTTCCTCCAGGGTGGTCTGGGCCTACCTGATGAGTCTTACTACCATGACGAACAAATGGCAGAAACGGTGGCCGATTACCGTGAGCACCTGGGGCGTCTACTGAGCCTCGGTGGCTTTGCTGACGCAGCGACTGCTGCCGCAGGTGTAGTTGACCTCGAGACCGCTATTGCCCAGTACCACTGGGACCGTGTGAAGGTCCGTGACGCTCAGGCTCGCTACAATCTCATGACCGGCCAGCAACTCTTCGAGCTCTTCGGCGGCCTGAAGACCTGGCTTGCCGGTGCCGGCATTGATCCGAAGTACTACGAAGAAGTAGTTCTCTGGCAGCCAAGCTACCTCGAGGGACTCTCCGGTCTCATTACTGAACAGCCACTGGACGCGTGGAAGAACTGGCTACGCGTACAGGTGCTTCGATCTTTCGCACCATACCTCTCCAGCGACTTCGTGAACGAGAACTTCTCTTTCTACTCCGCCAAGCTCGGCGGCGTCGAACAGATTAAGGACCGCTGGAAGCGCGGCGTTTCCTTTACCGAAGGCGCCGTGGGTGAAGACATTGGTCAGCTCTACGTGGCCAAGAACTTCCCGCCTGAAGCCAAAGATGCGATGGACCAGTTGGTACAGCGCCTCATCGAGGCATACCGCATCTCCATTGGTGAGCTGTCGTGGATGGGCCAAGAGACCATCGAAAAAGCATTGGACAAGCTCTCAAAGTTCCGCCCGAAGATCGGCTACCCCAACGAGTGGATCGACTACTCGTCGATTGTCACCGATGAATCAGATGTCATCGCCAACCTGGCTTCCGCCAACGAGTTCGAGTTTAAGCGTGAACTGAAGAAGATCGACGACGGCGTCAACCGCGAACTGTGGTTCATGTACCCACAGACCGTCAATGCTTACTACCATCCATTGCTGAATGAGATTGCTTTCCCGGCCGCCATCTTGCGACTGCCATTCTTTGATGTTGACCGGGATATCGCGTCAAACTTTGGCGCCATTGGAGCGGTGATCGGCCACGAGATCGGGCACGGCTTTGACGATCAAGGGTCGCAGTTTGACGGCAGTGGCCAGCTGACCAATTGGTGGACCGATGATGACCGAGCATCCTTCGAGAAGCTCACCGGCAAGCTGGTGGAACAGTACAACGCACTCTCGCCCACCGAAGCCCCAGAGCACAACGTCAACGGTGCCCTGACCCTGGGTGAAAACATTGGTGACCTCGGTGGACTGGGCATCGCTTACAAGGCCTACAAGCTCGAGCTTGAAGCCCGTGGCATCACCGAGGACGAAGTGATCGACGGGGTGACCGGCGACCAGCGCTTCTTCTACTCATGGGCCGAATGCTGGAGAACCCTCATCCGTCCAGAAACCGCTGTGGTTCGAGTGCGCACCGACCCCCACGCACCGGGCGAATTCCGTTGCAATCAGGTTCCGAAGAATCTCGATGCCTTCCACGAAGCTTTCGGCACTAAGCCGGGGGATGGAATGTGGTTGGATCCAGAACAGCGAGTAGAGATCTGGTAGAAAACCATGGTCTTCAGGCAGGGCATCGAAAAAGTTCGTTTTTCGGTGCCCTGCCTTTTTAGTTGCGCGAGGCTTCGGGGTGTAAGTCTGATCATGATGGGCTTTATCCGCGCGCAATGACACGTAGAATGGACTATTGTGACTTCCGAAATTAATTCCGCTCAGACCATTGATCCCAACGACCAGCGACAGGTCCGCACTGACAAGCGCAACCAGTTCCTGGCCAAGGGTGAGGAAGCCTACCCTGTGGGTGTGGCCCGCACCCACTCACTGCTGGAAATCCGCGATAAATACGCACACCTCGAAGCCGGCGATGAAACCGAAGACGTCGTCGGAGTAGCCGGACGCATCGTTTTCATGCGCAACACCGGCAAGCTGTGCTTCGCGACCTTGCAGGAGGGTGGCCCCAAGGGTGAAGGCGTGCGTCTGCAGGTCATGCTCTCGCTGGCTAATGTCGGTGAAGAGCGCCTGGCGCAGTGGAAGTCCCTGGTTGACCTCGGCGACCATGTCTTTGTCAGCGGCAAGGTGATTTCTTCACGCCGCGGCGAACTTTCAATCATGGCCGACAGCTTTGAAATGGCTTCCAAGGCCCTGCGCCCATTGCCAGTGCTGCACGCCGACTTGAACGAGGAAACCCGCGTTCGTCAGCGCTACGCCGACCTGATCGTCCGCAACGAAGCTCGCGAGATGGTCTACAAGCGTGCCGCGATTGTTCGGGCCGTACGCAATACCCTTGAAAACCACAGCTACGTTGAGGTTGAGACCCCAATGTTGCAGCTGGTCCACGGTGGCGCATCGGCTCGTCCCTTCAAAACTCACCTGAACGCTTTTGATCAGGAAATGACCCTGCGCATCGCTACCGAGTTGTACCTCAAGCGCTGTGTTGTCGGCGGCGTGGATCGCGTCTTCGAAGTGGGACGTATCTTCCGCAACGAGGGTGTGGACTCGACCCACTCTCCAGAATTCACCACCCTGGAATGCTACGAAGCTTATGCAGACCAGTACGTGATGGCTGATCGCATGAAGGAAATCATCCTCAATGCTGCCGATGCTATTGGTGCTGGCCGCACGATCGAGACCCCACGCGGTACCGCAAACCTGGATGGCGAATGGCGCTGGTTGAGCGTTTACCCTGGCCTGTCTGAAGCTGTAGGTGTTGAAATCACCCCAGAAACCGATGCGTCGGTGCTGCGCGAAGTTGCTGCCAAGCATGAGGTCAAGATTGATCCAGCGTGGAGCGCTCAGAAGCTCGTGATCGAGCTCTTCGGCGAAATCGTTGAGCCTACTCTGATCGACCCAACCTTCGTCTGCGATTACCCGCCACTGGCTCAGCCTTTGGCCCGCCCGCACCGTTCGAAGCCAGGAGTCATCGAGGCTTGGGACTTGATTATCGGCGGTATGGAGCGCGGCACCGCATTCTCTGAGCTGATTGATCCAGTGATTCAGCGTGAGCGCCTCACCGAGCAGTCCCTGATGGCTGCAGGTGGCGACCCAGAAGCGATGCAGCTTGATGAAGACTTCTTGCGCGCTCTGGAATACGGTGCCCCACCAATGGGTGGCATTGGTCTGGGTATTGACCGATTGGTCATGCTCTTTACCAACGTTGGTATCCGCGAAACCATTCTCTTCCCACTGCTAAAGCCGGAGGCATAGAAATGCCATATATTGAGGCAATTGTTCCGACTATCTGTCTGGCCTTGCTTTTTTGGTACGTGATGAAAGCTATTACAAACGCGGACCGAAAAGAGCGTCAGGCTGAGGTTGAAGCGGATGCGCTTATTCAAAATCGCATGGATTCCAATAATCCGTCGAACGAGAATTAGAGTATTCCTGAAAGAACCTTGTGAATTCTGATGAGAATTAGAATTCTATGTTGCTATTTGTATAAGCTTGAAGACTGAAAAGGACTCGTTGGTGTAAACCAAGTGGTTCAGTAAATTCAAGCTCGGAGGAATCCCCGGATGGCACGTCAGGTTCAAATTGCCCTGATTGATGATATTGATGGTAGCGAAGCTACCGAGTCAATTGCTTTTAGCGTTAATGGTCAGCACTTCGAAATTGATTTGAATGATGAGCACGCTGCGCAATTCCATGCGGCTCTTGAAACCTATGTAGAGGCTGCTCGCTCGTCGAAGCAGACCGCAACTAGTGAAGCTCCAGCAATTCGCGCGTGGGCAAAAGAAAATAATATGAAGGTCAATGCCCGCGGGCGCCTTAATGCGGATGTTGTTGAAGCTTACAACGCTGCTATGCGTAAAGGTGGACGCAACCGCGCAAAGTAATTTGCTTGGTCGTAGGTAGACTTCAATTGAGTCGGCACATTCAATGTGCCGACTCATTTGTTTATAACGACTGTCGCGATATATCAATTTAATTTGGTTGAAGATAATAGTGTTTGTGCAACAACTGAATAGCTTTTATTTGTGAGAGCTAGCGATGGCCAGTTGTCCGCGCAGAGCTAATTGGGTTATCCCCGTGGCGAACAAGGGCGCATTGATGGCGCTTGATGCGTAGCATCGAATTATTGGTAAGCAAGGAGTGTGCCGAAGATGTTTGAGAGATTTACCGACCGTGCCCGTCGAGTTGTCGTGCTCGCCCAAGAAGAGGCGCGCATGCTCAACCACAATTACATCGGCACCGAGCACCTGCTGCTCGGCCTAATCCACGAAGGTGACGGTGTAGCCGCAAAAGCGCTCGAGTCGCTGAATATTTCGTTGGGTGCCGTACGTGAGCAGGTTCAGGAGATTATCGGCAAGGGCCAGCAGGCGCCTTCCGGTCATATCCCGTTCACTCCTCGCGCCAAGAAAGTCTTGGAATTATCGCTGCGCGAAGCATTGCAGCTGGGCCACAACTACATTGGAACCGAGCACATCCTGCTCGGCCTGATCCGCGAGGGTGAAGGCGTCGCCGCGCAGGTGCTCGTCAAGCTCGGGGCTGACCTGGGCCGCGTGCGCCAGCAGGTTATCCAGCTGCTCTCGGGCTACCAGGGTGGTAAGGAAACTGCCTCCGCTGGTGTCAGCTCGGGCGGCCAGCAGGAAGGTACCCCAGCCGGTTCAGCAGTACTGGACCAGTTCGGCCGCAACCTCACCGCTGCAGCCCGCGAAGGCAAGCTTGACCCAGTGATCGGTCGCGAGCACGAGATGGAACGCGTCATGCAGGTCCTCTCGCGCCGCACCAAGAACAACCCGGTTCTCATCGGTGAACCTGGTGTGGGTAAGACCGCCGTTGTTGAAGGTCTAGCTCAGTCGATCGTTCGCGGCGACGTCCCAGAAACCATCAAGGACAAGCAGCTGTACACCTTGGACCTCGGTTCCTTGGTAGCAGGTTCACGTTACCGTGGTGACTTCGAAGAGCGCCTGAAGAAGGTTCTCAAGGAGATCCGCACCCGCGGTGACATCATCCTGTTCATCGACGAGATCCACACCCTGGTGGGTGCCGGTGCCGCCGAAGGCGCTATCGATGCTGCATCGATCCTCAAGCCTATGTTGGCTCGTGGCGAGCTGCAGACCATCGGTGCGACCACCTTGGATGAGTACCGCAAGAACATTGAGAAGGATGCAGCGCTCGAGCGTCGTTTCCAGCCGATTCAGGTTAAGGAACCATCTGTCGAGCTGACCACGCAGATTCTGCGTGGCCTGCGTGACCGCTACGAGGCACACCACCGCGTGACCATCACCGATGGTGCGCTACAGGCTGCCGCAACGCTGGCTCACCGCTACATTTCGGATCGCTTCCTGCCAGATAAGGCAGTGGACCTGATCGATGAGGCCGGTGCCCGCCTGCGCATTCAGCGAATGACCGCACCTCCTGCCCTGAAGGAAATGGACGAGGAGATCGCGACCGTTCGCCTGGAGAAGGAAGCCGCGATCGACGCTCAGGACTTTGAAGGTGCAGCCTCGCTGCGCGACAAGGAGTCCAAGCTGATCGAAGCGCGCAACGAGAAGGAAAAGTCGTGGCGCAACGGTGACATGGATGAAGTTTCCGAGGTCACCGAAGAGCTGATTGCTGAAGTTCTGGCTAACTCCACGGGTATCCCAGTGGTCAAGCTGACCGAGGAAGAGTCCTCACGTCTGCTGAACATGGAAGAAGAACTGCACAAGCGTGTGATCGGTCAGGATTCGGCTATCAAGGCCATCTCCCAGGCGATCCGTCGCACCCGTGCCGGTCTGAAGGATCCAAACCGTCCAGGCGGCTCGTTCATCTTCGCCGGTCCAACCGGTGTGGGTAAGACCGAGCTGGCCAAGGCACTGGCAGAGTTCCTCTTCGGTGAAGAAGACGCGCTGATCACCCTGGATATGTCCGAATACTCGGAGAAGCACACCGTTTCCCGTCTCTTCGGTGCCCCTCCAGGCTATGTCGGCTACGAAGAAGGCGGACAGCTGACCGAGAAGGTCCGTCGTCGTCCGTTCTCCGTCGTACTCTTCGATGAGGTTGAAAAGGCCCACGCCGACCCTGTTCAACTCGCTGCTGCAGATTCTGGAAGACGGTCGCCTGACCGACTCCCAGGGCCGCGTGGTGGACTTCAAGAACACCATCATCATCATGACCACCAACCTCGGTACCCGCGACATCTCTAAGGGTGTCATGACCGGCTTCCAGTCGGCCGCGGATACCAAGACCGGTTATGAGCGCATGCAGGCCAAGGTGCAGGAAGAGCTACGTCAGCACTTCCGCCCAGAATTCCTGAACCGTGTTGATGACACCGTGGTCTTCCCGCAGCTGAACCAGGAAGAGATCGAAGAGATCGTCGACCTGTTCGTTGGCCGTCTGGCCAAGCGCCTGAAGGAACGCGAGATGACCATCGAGCTGACCCAGGCTGCTCGCAGCCTGTTGGCACAGCGTGGCTACGACCCAGCAATGGGTGCCCGTCCACTACGCCGTACCATCCAGCGCGACATCGAAGATCAGCTCTCCGAGCGAATCCTCTTCGGTCAGATCACCGCAGGACAGAAGGTCACCGTGGACGTCGAAGGCGAAGGAGCGGACCAGAAGTTCGTCTTCCACGCTGAAGGTGGACAGGGCCAGCTAGAAGGCGAGCCAGCTCCGGCTGCGCTGGAAAGCTAATAAGTAAGCTCACGCCAAGGGCGTCAGAGTCGCAGAACTGCGAGTCTGACGCCCTTGGCGCTTAACTTTTCACTTTCGCCAGCGTGGTTACGCAATTTGGCGAGGTTTCCTAACGCAAGGAGCGTACTCTACTTCTCGCGCCGGAACGCGTGGTATCGTCTTGCAAGAATCGCAAGTCAGTCCGGCCAGATGAGAACGGGAAATGATGTCCGAACGGTTCGAATCTCAAACAGGTCTCGTTTGGAATGCTCAGCGGGAAAATATCCGATTTGGACGCGGCCGGACCGAGAAACTTACCTGCGTCCGAATTCGGAAACTGCCCGAGAATGGCTGTTTTGCCGATGAGATTCATCGTGTTCACCCGGATACGGGCCTCATCGACTTCGTGCTTGATGAGCAAAACAACGCGGAACCGATCGTTGACCTCACAGGGATAAGCCATTTCCATAACTTGAAAGTAATTAACATCGACGCGAAGAACCAAGTGCTTCGCGAAGAACTAGGCCATGCAGCTACGCCTTCATTGGTACGGGTCATTACAAAGTATGTTGAAGGTGTGACCGAGTGCTTAGTTCAAAGTCCTGAATTGCGATCTTTGGAACTTGAAGGTGCTCCAATTGACATTCTAGGAGTGGCGCCCGGCGCACTAAGTACCGTTACATTGGGAAAATTGACTCAGACGAAAACTCGATCTGCTTGGGAAAACCTACCAACCATAGATGAATTCAGCGTTGAGCGCTCCGGTACAGTTTGTGTTTCTCCTCCGTCAGTTCAATGGCCTGAGTTAGTTAGTTTTGTCTCGGTGTCCTTGCTCAAGGGCATCGTGAAGTCCTCACAATGTATACCTTTTAAGTTCCTGTACTTGGAGGGTGTTCGTCTGTTTGATCCTGGAGCTTCTTTCTGGGACCTGGCGGCTGAGCGAGTCACAGTTGCTTATGCCACGAAACCGCCCAAATGGCTCGTGGATGCCTGGCCTACGCGTCCGGCTGACTGGGCCGACTGGCTCGTAGTTCCATATCATCCGAGCCTTCCTGGGTCAGAACATGTAGTCCATGAGGAGTATGTCCCTGTCGAGGGGCAACGATAGAAAATCGAAAATTAGCTTGTAAGAGCATTCGTATCGTTCCAGAGCATGCACTGAAATGATCCGGGAGAGTCTTAGTATTTTCAACCTGTACGACGGCCGAGGGCTTTAGCTATGAGCCTGGTCAGATTCCGGATTCTCATGACGTTTTCGTTGTGAACGGCAATTACAAAGAAAGCTGTCCGGGAATCCACCTGTTGTAGGGTATGGTCATGGCAGCCAAACGTTCGGGAAAGCTCATCACCATCTCGTCCGTGTCTGTGCTCGTCTATGTTGTACTCTTCCTACTGCTTAGCCCGTTGCTACCTGAGCACCTTGCTCGGCATGCGGGAACCGATGGCGTTGGTTATAGCCCATTGTCGGTGACGGTGCTGATCGTTGGACTGGTTGCAACGCTCAGTCTGCTAATTGGCATCCTTGCCTACCGCGACTTCACTTCTTTGGGCCACTGGTATCCCGGACCAAAATCAATCGTGGTCTGCTTTTTATCCGCGGGTTTCGGCATCCTTGGGCTAGGTATTGCCATGATGCTGGCTGTGCTGGGGCGCGAAGCGGAAGAGAGCGGTTCGCTCCCGATTGGAATGGGACTGCTAGGACTACTTTTGGTTTTTGCAGTTTCTGCCGGCATTTTGGTTCGGGCTTTACCTCGCGCCGAACCCGAATCCTTGAGCACTTGAGGACAGCACTTTATGTAAAAGGGGATAGCTGCAGGCCTGTCGTTCACATTTCTGATCAACGCAGTGGTTCAATGTGCGACGTTTTCAGAAAGAGAATTCGCACATGAGAACAGGCAAAAACAATAGACCCCCGACGCCGGAGCTGGCGTGCGAGGGTCTGCCTGAAAATGGGCTTAGCGTCCGACGGCCTTGCTGACTAACTGAGCAATCATTTTCTCGAGCTTCTCATCCAGTGCGGTGATCGCAAAAGAAGTGGGCCAGAGCGTGCCCTCATCAAGCTGTGCCACATCGTTAAACCCGAAGGTCAGGTAACGGGCATCAAACTTCTTGGCGTCCTGAATGAAGCAGAGGATCTTGCCGTCCAAAGCATAGGCGGGCATGCCATACCAAGTCTTCGGCTCTAATTCTGGGGCAGTGCTGGTAATGATCTGATGCAGCTTTTCGGCGAGTACCTTGTCGTTACCTTCAAATGAAGCGATCTTCTCTTCAACGTCTTTGCGAGCCTGTGCAGCCTTTTCTGCCTTGGTCATCCGCTTCTTGGGAGCACGTACCTCGGCGGCACGTTCTTTCATGGCGGCCTTCTCGGCGGCGCTGAATCCCTCTTGTTCTGCACTGCTCATCTTTACTGCCCCTTCACTGCCTGATTAATTCGCACCATATTTCCCGAAGGATCACGGAAGGCACAATCGCGGGGTCCCCAAGGCTGATCCATGGGTTCTTGGAGAACCTCCGCGCCCGAAGCGCTCAAGGATTCAAACAGGGGATCCAACTCATCAACGCTAAGCACCAAACCGCCCAAGGCGCCCTTGGCAACAAGCTCAGCCAAAGCCTGTGCATCCTCATCGGAGCGCCCAGCTCCTGGAGCGGAGAGCACCAGGTTCAAGCCTTCTTGGCCAGGCACCGCAAGGCTGACCCAACGGAAGCCAGCATTAGCCACGTCCGAGACCACGGCCAAGCCCAGGCCATCACGGTAGAAGGTCAACGCCTCATCAACATCGAGCACGGTCACGGGAATGTATTGAACTGAAATCTTTGTCATGACTAAAGCCTATGCAGGCAGCGCAACACGTGCTTCTTCAAAACTGCTCAGAATCTGGAGGGGCGCAATAAGATCTTGGCGATGCAGGCCGGGATCTGTTCAGAGTCCTGGTGCGCACGTTCCCGATAAGCGGTCGGCGTTTCACCCACCACCTCGGTAAAACGTGAACTGAAGGACCCCAAAGAACTCCAACCCACCTGCATGCAGGTATCGGTGACCGTCACCCCTGAACGCAAAAGATGCATGGCCCGTTCAATTCGACGAGTCAGCAGATAAGAATAGGGTGTCTCCCCATAAACGCGCTTAAACTCGCGTGAAAAATGTGCCGGAGACATTAACGCTTTGCTGGCCATCGCCGGGACATCCAGCGGTTGATCATAGTTACGGTCCATCAGATCTTTGGCCCGTCGCAGATGCGCTAAAACTTTCAGAACTTGAGTATCCACGATTTAGGCCCTCCGTGCTGCGCGCAGCACCAAGAAGATGCCCAGCACCGTGCAACAGAGATAAACGCCGATGACGCAAATCCATCCTGCCGTGAAACCACCAGCAGAACCTACCAAGAGTCCCATGGCCAAAGGCCCTACGGTGAAGCCACCAAATTGCCCAGCTGAAACTAGACCACTAGCACTGCCTAAACGATTGGCCGGAACCACGCGAAGCAGTGCCGCCATCAAAACCACCGAGACACCCAGCGCCGAAGCGCCATGCAATGCCACTGCAACCCACAACAGAATCGATGAGTGTAATTGCCCAGCGAGCAAGAAGGTTGCGCCACCGCACATGGCCAAAACCGCCAGCAAGAGCAGTAACTTGGGCGCCGCAACTCCACGGGACATCATGCGCCCCCAACCAACACGCGCACTGACTCCCACGATGCCGGCCACCGCCGCAGTCAGTCCACCAGCGACCAGAGAGAAGTCCAGTTCACGCACCGCAAAGAGCGCCAGATAAACATTGGTTGCCTGCACCCCGACACCGTTGATGAACCCGAAGAGGCATAGCGCGTAAATGATGAACCGGGTGGAACTGGCCTCGTCGGCTACTGGTGTGCTTGTTTTTGCAGTGACCGGGCTGCTCTTCTTGGGAGCCGGGGAAGTGAGGAAGGGTGTGGCATTAACGATGCGAAGTGCAAAGAACGCCAGGGCAGCGGCCAGCACTGCTCCGGCCAAGGAAGCACCTTGCCAGCCGATCACCGCAGCCAGCATCGGGAACCCGAGACTACCGACCAATTGAGAGACCTGAACTCCAGACTGCTTAATCCCAGTCCAGGTGATGCGCTGTGCGCTGGGAACACGTTGGGCCAAGATTCGATTGGTCACGCCATTGGGAAATGACTGCGCAAAACCGGCAATTCCAGAGGCTACCAAGAGCATTACATAGCCAGCGTCCACTGCAGCCAGGGCCATAGCCAAAGCCGCGGTACCAAAGATGATCAGCATCAAACGGGAATCCGGTTGCCTGTCGGAGAACTTCCCAAAAGCCACATTGCCGATCGCCGCACAGCCAAAGCAGGCGGTAGCCAGCAGGCCGAATTGTGATTCGCTAAGACCCAAGTCCCGGATCACCAGATCACTGGTGGCGCTCAGCCCATAGTTGAGCAGTGGTGCGATACCTACGGCAGCTAGCAGGATGGACAGCAGCCCAAATCCGGGGCGTGCTTCTTTGACTTTCATCCTCATCCTTAGCTTCGTGCTCGCGTGCTACTAGCTAAGTTTTGCATAGTCATTCTCGCTTCTTGGACACTATGACATATCTAGCAACGGCTTAGAATCTGCACACCAACAGGCATAGGATTTAACAGGTGAATACTTTTACCGTCCGCTCCGCCAAAACCAGTGATGTACCGGCCATTCGCGATCTTGTGCGACCCCTGGCCGAAGAACGCATCTTGCTGGATAAGGAAGCGGTCACCTACTACGAATCAATTCAGGAATTCGTTGTAGCCCAAGACGCGGACGGAAATGTTGTTGGCTGTGGAGGCCTGCACGTGATCTGGGAAGACATTGCTGAGATCCGCACTCTGGCCACTTCTAATACGGTCCGTGGCAAGGGCGTGGGGCACTTACTGCTGCAAGAACTGCTACGCCGTGCCAAGGCTGTCGGTGTTGCTCGGGTCTTCTGCCTGACCTTTGAGGTTGCCTTCTTTGAACGCCAAGGATTTAGCGTGATGGCAGATCAAAGTGCCGTAGACCCTTCGGTGTACCAAGAAATCTTGCTCTCAAGGGATGAGGGCGTCGCTGAATTCTTGGACCTCGCCCGGGTTAAACCCAATACGCTGGGCAATACTCGAATGATTATCGCCCTGAACTAGTCCATCCGGTCATAACGCGCGCGCAAGAAAAGGTACAGGGCATAAACGATCAGGCCCGCGGCGATGATCGCTAGCGCCACCGAACCGAAAGTTTGGTCCCGGACCGCTTTGAGCGCGCCATCGATACCACTGGCTTCCTCGGGATCACCTTGGAGGGTGCTCACGATGAACAGCAAACCCAAGGCGCCCAACACCAGCCCCTTGGCTGGGTAGCCAATCATCCCGGAATAGCGGATAGCTGAAGAAATCTCGTTTCGGCTGGAGCCATGAAGATCATCCAGGAACTTTTTGCTCACGCCCTTGTAGATGTAATACCCGGCCATCACCAACAACACCGCCCCAAAAACGATCAAAGCCGCGCGCCCGGCCACAGACTTCATCAGTTCACCGCTCAAACTGGTCGCGGTTTCTCCCGAATCACTGGGATCACCTAGAGCGAATCGGGTGAAGGTAAACCCTACGGCCAGAAAAACGATGCCGGTACCCGAAAATTTGAGTCGGTCCCGCAGTTCTTTCTCGGGCAGTAGCATTTGCGCCAGCGACCACAAGCCCAGCACCAGGGCACCAATAGCGCAGATCCACAACAGTACGATGCCGAAAGGTTGCGCGGACAAGGCTCGCATGGCTCCACTTTGATCGGCCTGCGCCTGCCCACCGGTGGCCACCACCGCGGCCAACACGCCCATGGTGGCGTGCAAGATACCGTTGGCGACGTAACCCAAGCGGGCCAGACGCTCGAACCACGGGTGCCGCGCAGCCTGATGGGCGGCCTTTGCCGGATCAACAGAAGAATTCATGCGCTAAGCATAACTAGGATGGCAAGCGCACGCCGTCATCTTCGAGCACTGCTAGACCATCCTTAAGCAATCCAGCCAGGGCCCGCTCACGCTGACTAGATTCGGACTGCAATTTTTCAAGTGCCACATAGGTGGCGTGACTTTGCCGGCCCAGATCGCTGAGGAAAGAATCCTGCGGTACTGGATGATCATGCTCTCTTAGAACCGCCATGATGGCACCGCGCACCTGACGGTCGGTACCCTTCCATGCTTGGCCCTTGGGAGTGTAGTGTGGCGCCGGCTGCCCGGCAGCAATCCAGGCACACTGCTCAAAGACCGGGCAGGCATCGCATTTTGGGCTACGGGCAGTACATACCAGCGCGCCAAGTTCCATGACCGAGACATTCCACAGATTTGCTGCAGCTCGATCTGCTGGTTGCACGTCTTTGGCACGGGCGAACTCACTGGCCCGTGGGCTGGGTTCAGGAAGTGCCATGCCGCCAAAGAGTCGGGCATGCACCCTGCGGATATTGGTATCAACCACGACCGTAGGCTCACCAAAAGCAAAACAGGCAATGGCCGCAGCGGTATAGTCCCCAACACCGGGTAGTGCGCGCAAAGCCTCTTCGGTGCGTGGCACCTCACCGTTATATTCGGTGGTGATTTCCACCGCTGCCGCATGCAGGCGCTGAGCCCGTCGCGGATAACCCAATCGGCCCCAGGCCTTCAGCGCTTCGGATAATGGTTCGGCGGCGAGGTCTTGAGGACGGGGCCAACGGCGCATCCATTCTTCCCAGACCGGCAAAACACGAACCACAGGGGTCTGCTGCAACATAAATTCACTGACCATTACTTCCCAACCACCCACGCCTTCTCGACGCCAAGGCAGGTCGCGGGAGTTCTGCAGATACCAATGATTAATACGGTGATGGATTTGTTGCACCACACTACTGTAGCTAACGAGGCTCCATGGCCCCGATTCCCCTGCCATTACCGGGATCGAGACCGTGAATGAACTAGCCTTAAGCCATGAGCAATACATCAGGGGGAAAGCTTCCGGCCAGCGTCTATCGGCGCCGGCGCATCACCGTTGCGGTGATCGCCGTGGTACTGGTGGGCTTGATCATCTGGGGTGTCATTGCCATTGCCGGACTCTTCTCATCAGATCAAGAAGGTTCAGCGGCCCCTCAGGCTACCGCGCAAACCAGCGCGCCAGCCGAAAGCACGCAATCGGAAGAAGATGCGGCTAAAAAGTGTAAATCTGACGAGGTAGAGGTCACCGCCACGACCGACGCTAAGAGTTATGCCACGGGTAAAGAGCCGGTACTGATCTTGACCGTCGAAAACACTTCGAAGCGCGAATGCGACATCAACGTCGGCACCAATAAGCAAGAATTCTTGATCTCCAGCGGCAGCGACAGGGTCTTCTCCACCGTGGACTGCCTGCAGGACGGCGAAGACGTGTCACTAACCTTCGCTGCCGGGCAAAAGGAAAATGCCCGCTTTACCTGGAACAGGGAGCGCTCAGCCCCGGGGTGCAAGGCCGTTAGCGTACAGCCGGGCCCGGGTACCTACAAGTTCACCGCAGCCATTGGCGAATTTGAATCTAAGCCGGTCAGCTTCACCCTGGAGTAATTCCTTAGATATAGCGGTCTAGCAGCGAGGACTCGGCCATGCGGGCCAGCCCCTCGCGGATGGACCGCGCACGCTGTTCGCCCACCCCTTCAATTTCCATCAACGCGGTGGTGGAAGCAGCCATCAGCAACTGCAAATTATCAAAGGACGCGACCATCCGGTCACCCACAGCCTTAGGCACCGTCCGAATTTGCGAGAGCAACCGGTAACCCTTCGGGGTGAGTTGATCATCGTGCCCAATGGTGCCCTGCGGGAACAAGATCTTAGTGAGCCCGTCAAGATCGATCAGTTGCGCATCAGAGACTTCATGTAGCCGCTCCAAAGCGATATCAATATCCAGCTCTTGGCCTTCTGCCTGTGCGTAGTCGCGCATCAGTAGCTGGTTATCCACCTGGATTCCGGAGAGCAATTCTGCGTGCTGTGCGGCCAAAAGACGCCCATCCATGCCCAATTCCAGAACATAGCGGGAGATTTCTTCGCTGGTTCTACGCAACATTTCGGTGCGCTGCAATACCGCAAGGACTTCACGGGCGGTGGCCACATCTTCGATTTCCGCTGCGGACAGGGCGCTGGTGACTTGATCTAAACGGTGACGGTAGCGTTCAAGGGTGGCGATCGCCTGGTTGCCTCGAGCTAGTAGACGTTCGGCCGGTTCCAGCACGTGGCGCTCGCCGGCAGCATAGAGCGTGATGGTCTGCATGGATTGCGACACCGAGATGGTCGGGAAACCGGTCTGCGCGGCCACACGTTCTGCGGTACGGTGACGGGTGCCAGATTCCTGGGTGTCGATCTGCGCGTCGGGCATCAGCTGCACCCCGGCCTGCAGGATCTGGCGGGCGGTGCCATCAAGGATGATCGCCCCGTCCATCTTGGCTAATTCACGAATACGTGTGGGGGTGTAATCGGTGTTGATCCGAAAGCCGCCGGAGCTAATGGATTCAACCACCTTGTCATGTCCCAGCACGATCAGCGCACCGGTACGTCCGCGTTGGATGCGCTCGAGTCCCTGGGCGAGCTCGGTGCCTGGAGCGATTTGCGCCAGGATGGCAAGGAATCCGGGGGATGGGTTCATTTTCAAGGTGCGTCCTTTCGGCGGGCGACAACACTTAAGTTTATCGTGCCGGTTTCTGCCGTTGAGTGAAGGCAATATCGAGGGCTTGGGCAATGTTCTCCACTTGGAAAACACGGATCCCGTCGGGGATATTTTTCAGCGGTTCGGGGGTGGCTGGGGCCATGGCAAAGGAGAAGCCCAAACGTTGGGCCTCGGTAATGCGCCGAGAGATCTCAGGCACCTGGCGGACTTCACCGGCCAACCCCACCTCGCCAAAGGCCACAAAGTCCTGTGGCAGAGGGAATTCGTTCATCGAGGAGGCCAAGGCTAGCGCGCAGGCCAAATCCGAGGCAGGCTCGGCGATTTTCACCCCGCCGACCGTGGCGATGTAGGAGTCCATGGAGGACAGGTCCATATGCGCGCGGGCCTGCAAGACCGCAACCACCATCTGTGCGCGGGCCGCATCCAATCCGCTGGTCGCACGCCGGGCCGCCGGGGCGTTGCTGCGTGAGAGTAGGGTCTGTACCTCAGCCACCAGGGGGCGTCGTCCCTCCAAGGTCACGGTAATGCAGGTGCCCGGAACCGGATTGCGGGTGCGGGTGACAAAAAGCTTGGACGGGTCGGTCAGTGACTCGATGCCGTCTTCATTCAAATCAAAGCAGCCCACCTCGTCGGTGGCACCGTAACGGTTTTTCAGTGCACGCAGGATGCGTAGGCGTGAATGCTTCTCACCGTCGAACTGGCAAACCACATCCACCAGGTGTTCGAGCAAGCGTGGGCCGGCTACCGAACCTTCCTTGGTTACGTGCCCCACCATGATGGTGGACATGGCTCGGGTTTTAGCAGCGTTAATAATCGAGGCAGCGACCTCACGTACCTGTGAAACACCGCCGGCAGCGCCATCAACTTCTGCCGAGGAGAATGTCTGCACCGAGTCTAAGATCAACAGTTGCGGATCAATTTCTTGAATCTGTCCCAAAGCCAAGGCCAGATCGGTTTCGGCTGCCAGATAGAGGGTGTCGGCAATGGCGTTGATCCGCTCGGCGCGGGATTTGACCTGGGCTGCTGACTCTTCGCCGGTCAGATACAGCACTCGAAGCCCGGTTTGTGCGGCCTTGGCTGCCACATCTAAGAGCAGGGTGGACTTGCCAACGCCCGGTTCGCCGGCCAGCAGGATGGCAGCGGCCGGAACGAGACCGCCACCCAGGACGCGGTCTAGTTCAGAAACCCCACTGGGTCGGAAGGCTGCCTCGGAGCCGTCGATCTGTGCGATGGGTTTGGCCGGGTGCGCTACCTTGGCGGCGGCAACGGTGCGCGCTGAGACGACGCCTACCTCTTCAACGGTGCCCCAGGCCTGACACTCGCCGCAGCGTCCCACCCATTTGATGGTGCTCCAACCGCATTCCGAACATTTGAATGTTGGTGAAGACTTGCTGCGTGTGGAGGTTTTGGCCATAGGCCCATGCTATCGAGCCGGGCCGACAAAATTGCTCAAGACAGCTTGGGTAGCGCCGCGACGGCGTCCTCGTGATCGCGCCCTGCCGCTTCTAAGAGGTCCACAATCATCGGCCGCAACAAAAGCACTAGGCCCTCACCCTGCAGGCCTTCAACTCCCAGGGCTTGGGGATCAAGCTGCGCGGCAGCGCTTTCAAGCTGTACTACGGCAGCCTTCTCGTACTTAAGCTGCCCGGCAAGGCTTGGTTCACGTACCGAATGGGCCAGGGAATTGGCTGCTTCCGAGACCTCACGCAGCAGTGGGGCCAGCGCCTCGGCGCCCTCGGGTGTCAGTGCACTATTGGTGAGTACCGAAGCGAGACGACGGGCAAAAACACGGAGGTTACGGGCGGTCCAGTCGTAGTGGTTATAGCGTTGCGAGAGCCGGTTCAGTTCGTGGCGGTGGCGACGGCCCACCGGGGAGATCATGGCGATTTCTTTGGAAGCACTAAATGCACCGGGCAGCTTGTCCAAGTGTTTTTGGGTTGCGCGGGCTTTAATAAGGGCGTGGAACGCGGAACGACGGTCGTCATCACGGATGGCCCAGGAGCACTCCAGAATCGCTTCGGAGAGTTCTTTCAGTAGGTCGCTGAGTGCTGCCACCGGGGTACGGCGCGGGTCACTGGGCCACACGATGATCACCAGCAGGGCCAGTAGCGAGCCAGTTAATGCGTCGATGGATCTGGCAAAGGGCCCGTCAACACTGACCGGCAATAACACCACCAGGGCTGACTGCATTCCTAGCTGGGTGGAGAAGATTGCTCCGGAATCTAGGTAGCGGGCGATGACTAAGCTCAGTGACATCACCAGTGCTGCCTGCCAAATTCCCTGCCCGAACCAATGCATCAAGGTATCGCCCATTGCCACCCCGAGGGTGCAGCCCAAAGCTACTTCGGCGGTTTTGCGTACCGTGGTGGAGGCGCCAAAGCCCAGGGAGATCAGTGCGCTGGTGGCAGCAAAGATTGGTTGGGTGTGCCCCCAGATGCTTTCTGCAATCCAGAAGGCACCGATAGCGCCGAGGGTCATGCGCAGGATTCTTGGTAGCGAATTGCGGGCGCGCACCAGTCCTGAGCGGTTCCGTGCAGCTAAAAATCCAGCCAGTTTTGCCGGCATTCGCTGCGAAGTGCTCCCCGAAGTGCTCCCTTTAGCCATAGGCACAGTCTCCCACGGACTGGCCTTGAGACCGATGAACATGCACCCATATTGCTTGAGTGAGCAGGATCACTAGCCTACGTAGAAGCTGTTAACCTCTTGTTCACCTTTGCCGGGGGAACTGGTTACCTTGGCTCTTTAACGTCATAGATGAAGCGGGGACGACTCCGCTGAAGGTTTTCATTCAACACGTATTTCAACATGGGGAGTACAACTCGTGAAGCTCAATCGCCTTGGCAGTGCAGCTGCCGTCCTTTCTGTCGCAGCAATCGCACTGACCGCTTGCGGTTCAGACAGCCCAACCGCCACCAGCTCTGAGAGCACCTCCAGCTCCGCAGCTTCGGGCGTAACCGGCACCCTGACCGGCATCGGCGCTTCCAGTCAGACCTCTGCCATGGAAGCTTGGATCACCGGCTTCAAGGCAGCTAACTCCGGCGCCAACGTACAGTACTCGCCAGATGGCTCGGGCGCAGGCCGCGAAGCCTTCTTGGCTGGTGGCGCACAGTTCGCTGGCTCGGATGCTTCGCTGAAGCCAGAAGAAGCAGAAAAGGCTAAGGAAGTTTGCGGCCCAGACGGCGCCTTCAACATCCCAGCTTACGTTTCGCCAATCGCTATCGCTTTCAACCTTGATGGCGTTGACGAAATCAACATGGATGCCGACACCATCGCCAAGGTTTTCAAGAAGGAAATCACCAAGTGGAACGATGAGGCTATCGCCAAGCAGAACCCAGATGTGGACCTGCCGGATACCGCCATCACCGTTGTTCACCGTAACGATGAGTCCGGCACCACTGAGAACTTCGTTGAGTACCTGAAGGCAGCTGCTGCTGACGTTTGGACCTACGACGTTTCCGGTGACTGGCCAAGCGACATCCAGTCGGAAAACGCTAAGGGCACCTCCGGCGTGGTTTCGACCACCACCTCCACCAACGGCGCAATCACCTACGCTGACTTCTCCGCAGTGGGCAACCTGTCCACCGTGAACGTCAAGGTTGGCGACGACTACACCAAGATTTCGGCCGAGGCTGCTGCTAAGGCTCTGGATACCGCAACCCCAGTTGAAGGTGCAGCCGAGAACGACCTCGCACTGGAACTGCAGCGCGACACCACCGAAGCTGGTACCTACCCAATCGTCTTGGTTTCGTACCACATCTACTGCAGCACCTACAAGGATCAGGCAACCGTTGACTTGGTCAAGGCCTTCGGTAACTACGTAGTTTCCGATGAGGGTCAGAAGACCGCTCAGGAGTCGGCTGGTAACGCCCCAATCTCGACCAGCATTGCCGAGAAGGCTACCAAGGCGATCGACTCGATCACCGTAGCTCAGTAATTCTCCTACCGGTTTACCGGTACAAGGTGCGGGTGGGGCTAACCCACCCGCACCAGCAACACCCCTCCACCCCCAGCAGTGAAAACTGCTTCACCCCGTTTCGTAAAGGCTTTAGCCATGACTACCAATGCTTTGACAAGCAAGTCATCGACTTCAGGCCGCGCAGGTGACAAGATCTTCTCCGGTGCCGCATTGGCTGCCGGTGTGCTGATTCTTGTTACTCTTTTCGCGGTTGCAGTCTTCTTGCTGATCCAGGCTCTTCCGACGTTCTTCGCCGATCCGGCAAAGATTTCCGGCGGCCAAGGATTCTTCGCTTACATCTGGCCGATCGTTATCGGCACCATCATCGCAGCAGCAATTGCTCTGCTTGTTGCTACCCCGATCGGTATCGGTGTGGCACTGTTCATCTCACACTTTGCTCCACGTAAGGTCGCTGGCCCACTGGGCTACCTGATCGACCTGCTCGCCGCGATCCCTTCGGTGATCTACGGCGCTTGGGGTTACATGGTCCTGGCACCGGCACTGGTCCCAGGCTACGAATGGCTGGCCCAGTACCTGGGATTCATCCCGATCTTCGAAGGTCCTGCCAGCCAGACCGGTAAGACCATGCTCACCGCCGGCATTGTGCTGGCCGTGATGGTGCTACCAATCATCACCTCCCTGTCCCGCGAAATCTTCTTGCAGACTCCAAAGCTGCACGAGGAAGCCGCCCTCGCCTTGGGCGCCACCCGCTGGGAAATGATCACCACCGCCGTGATCCCTTTCGCCCGCCCGGGCATCATCTCGGCTGTCATGCTGGGTCTGGGTCGCGCGCTGGGTGAAACCATGGCTGTGGCGCTGGTACTCTCCACCGGTAACCTGATCCCATCGCTGATCAAGACCGGTAACCAAACCATCGCCGCGGAAATCGCGTTGAACTTCCCCGAAGCCTTTGGGCTACGTCTCTCGGAGCTGATTGCTGCCGGTCTGGTCCTGTTCCTGATCACCTTGCTGGTGAACATGATCGCCCGTGGCATCATCGCTCGTCACAAGGAATTCTCGGGAGCTAACTGATGAGCGCCACCACAACTAACCTGAACAATAAGGCCAATAGCAATTCCACCCCACCGGTGCGTAAGCGCAATTCCTTGGCCAAGGGCAAACTACCAAAGTGGGCCATCTGGGCTATTGCTGCCGGCTCCATCGTGCTCGGTGCTGCTGCCTCCACGCTGACCGGCTTCAACGTTGCCAGCTTCGCCATCTACTCGGCGATCATCTTCCTGATCGCCGCCTCGGTCATCACCACCGTGGTCGAAGGCAAGCGTCGCGGTAAGAACGCCATGTGGACCTACCTGATCTACGCGGCCTTCATCGTCGCCCTGATCCCACTGGCTTCGGTACTTTACACGGTGCTCCAGAAGGGCCTGCCGGGTATCAACAGCCACTTCCTGTTCACTTCGATGAACGGTGTGACCGGTGCGGTTGATAACCAGACCGTAGCTAACGGCGAGCCAGTAGTCGGCGGCGCCTACCACGCGGTGATGGGCACCTTGCTGATCACCCTCTGGGCCACCTTGATCTCGGTTCCGGTGGGCATGCTCACCGCGGTGTACCTGGTCGAATATGGTCAGGGTAAGGCCCTGTCCAAGGCCATCACCTTCTTCGTAGACGTGATGACCGGTATCCCTTCGATCGTGGCAGGTCTGTTCGCGGCCGCACTGTTCGGCATCATCCTCGGCCCTAACGCCCGTATGGGTATTGTCGCCGCGGTGGCCTTGAGCGTGCTGATGATCCCGACCGTGGTTCGCTCCACCGAGGAAATGCTCAAGATCGTTCCGAATGAACTGCGTGAAGCCTCCTTCGCCCTGGGCGTGCGTCGCTGGCGCACCATCTTGAAGGTGGTTATCCCGACCGCGATCTCCGGTATCGCCTCGGGCGTCACCCTGGCTATCGCCCGCGTGATTGGCGAGACTGCTCCGATCCTGGTCACCGCCGGTATCGCCAGCAACATCAATATGAATGTCTTTGCCAACTGGATGTCTACGTTGCCGACCTTCATCTACTACCAGATCCTGACCCCGACCAGCCCGACCAACGTTGACCCATCGGTACAGCGTGCCTGGGCAGCAGCCCTGCTGCTGATCCTGATGGTGATGGCACTGAACCTGATCGCCCGCCTGGTCGCTTCGATCTTCGCTCCTAAGAAGGGCCGTTGAGCTAAGGCTCCGTCCCTGACCCACCTAAATTTTTCAAGGATAAATCATGGCAAAACGCATCGACGTCAATGATCTGAACGTCTACTACTCCAAGTTCCTGGCCGTTGAAGGTGTCTCGATCAACATTGAGCCCAAGTCGGTCACCGCATTCATCGGCCCCTCGGGCTGTGGCAAGTCGACCTTCCTGCGCACCCTGAACCGCATGCACGAAGTGATCCCTGGTGGTCGTGTTGAGGGTCAGGTACTGCTGGATGGAGATGACCTCTACGGTGCCGGTGTTGACCCGGTGACCGTACGTAGCCAGATCGGCATGGTCTTCCAACGCCCGAACCCATTCCCCACCATGTCCATCAAGGACAATGTGCTCGCCGGTGTGAAGCTGAACGGCACCAAGATCTCGCGTTCAGACGCCGATGATCTGGTGGAGAAGTCGCTGCGCGGCGCGAACCTGTGGAACGAAGTCAAGGATCGTCTGGACAAGCCAGGCTCCGGTCTTTCTGGTGGTCAGCAGCAGCGTTTGTGCATCGCCCGCACCATTGCGGTGAAGCCGGACGTGATCCTCATGGACGAGCCTTGCTCGGCACTGGATCCAATTTCCACCTTGGCTATCGAAGACTTGATCAACGAACTGAAGAGCGACTACACCGTGGTCATCGTGACCCACAATATGCAGCAGGCTGCTCGTGTGAGTGACAAGACCGCATTCTTCAACATTGCGGGTACCGGTAAGCCGGGCAAGCTCATCGAGTTCAATGACACCACCGCCATCTTCTCTAACCCAGAGCAGAAGGCCACCGAAGATTACGTCTCCGGACGCTTCGGATAAAGATTTCGGATATCGCCACCTTTGAGTCGGCGATAGACGAACCGGAAGGGGGGTCTTCCGGGGATCCTGGAGGGGATCACCGCCAGCGGCGCACTATGTTAGTGCGCCGCTGGTTTTTAAGCTGTGCCTCTAATCGGGTATGTAAAGCACGCTTGACTGTAAAGGGTGCTTGTCATTAGGGTGGTGTAAAGACCAATCCCAAGGAGTGGACACCATGAAAACGAAGGCATCACCCAAAACTCGGTGGGGCATCTCTCGCTTTGGCGGTAGCTCAGCCACCTTGATCGGTGCCAGCCTAGGCATCGGCCTAGTGTTCTCCGTCGGTGCAGGCCTACTCTTCGCCCGACTCAACGCCTCAGAACAGTTCACCCTGGTGGCAGTCGTCATGACCGCGTGCCTGCTACCAGTGCTCAGTGCGGCCTGCTGGGCCCTCCTAGTGGATCGTGACAGAGTGAAGGGCACTACCAAGAATCCTGAAATTTCGGTGGAGAGCCAGTGGTACGACAAAGCTGCGATCGGTGTATTTCAAGATCTGCTGATTATCTGTGGCCTGGGAGCAGCGTTATTTTCCTTCGTTCAGGTCAGCGTTTCACTGGGGCTGACCCTAGTGGGCATTCTGCTGGTTGTTCTGGCGGATTTTGCGCTACGTTACCTGTTCATCAAACGGGCACAGAGCTAATGGAGAATAACCTCAGCGAGTATCGCAAGGAACGCGGATACTCCCAACAGGCCTTAGCCGATGAGCTCGGCGTTTCCCGGCAGACCATCATCTCCCTAGAAAAAGAGCGCTATGACCCGTCCCTGCCACTGGCGTTCAAGCTTGCTGCGCTGTTCGCCTGCCAGATTGAAGACCTCTTCATTCCTGAGCAGGACTAGCCAGCAAGGAAGAGTGGCCTGACAGCCAAGGTCAGGATTGCGCCACCGGCCACGCAGGCCACGGGAGTCAAAAGCCAATGCCGCACAACACGGAACACATTGCGCCACACTACCGACTCAAAGGCTTGATTGTGGCCTGCGCCGACAATGCCACTGGTTACCGACTGCGTGGTTGATAGTGGCAGGTGTAATACGAGGGAACCAACAAAAAGCATGCCAGCAGCCACACCCTGGGCGATCATGCCGCGCAAGGGATCAAAGTTCACTAGGCGGCGGCCCAGGGTATAGGTGATCCGCCAACCGCCCAGCAGCACTCCAAAGCTCAAGGCAAACGCGGCCGAGAGTTGGATGGCGAGGGTCAGCGGCCCCGGATCGATCACGTGCCCGGTAATGAGTACCAAGCTCAGCAGTGCGCCGGTACGCTGACCATCCTGCAGCCCTAGTCCCAGAGCCACGGCACCTGCGGCCATGGCCTGCCCGGCACGTGAACCCTCATTAACCGACCGAGAAGTGTTGTGCCGCAGCATTCTGGTCGCCGGAATCACCAGCAAGTAGGAGAGCACATAGGCAATGACCGAGGCGAGCACCATCGGAAGAATCACCGAGGAGAGCAACAATCCCCACGCGTCGCTGATCGACTCATCACCCATCAAAGCCGAAGCGCCACTACCACCAACCACCGCGGAAAGTAGCGCATGGGTGGAGCTAATCGGCAGACCACGCCACCAACAGTAAATAGCCCAAATACCGGCCACCAGCAGGCTACTGATCAGCAGTTTCAGGCCCAGAACCCCAGAGGGTACATTGAAGTTCAGCTCCTGCACCAGGGCCACACTCAAACCCGAGGTCGCCATGGTGCCAAGGAAAGCGAAAAAAGCCGCCACCGACACCGCAATGGCCGGTCGCAACGCGCGGGTCCTGACGGATGCCGCCACCGCCGTGGAAGCGTCACGCATACCATTGAGCGTGCCGTAAGCCAGGGTCAAGACCACGGCAATCGCAGTGAGGACCGAAATGAGGGTCATGGGTTTTAGGACTCCTTGACCAAGACGCGACCGAGGTGGTCAGCGAATTGGCGCAGGGTATTAACGGTGAGCATCAATTGGTCGGCAACCTGCTGGTGCCGATGGATGGTGCTGGCCTTGGAAAAGTTTGCGATCTCATTGCCCCACACCAGATGGGTTCGTGCTGCACGCTTGGAAAACTGCAGCATCTGCATCCAGTGATCTTCCAAGTCATCAAGGTTGTTCAGGCGTTGCACCGCATCGGAGGCCAACTCGGCAAGTTGTGAGATCAATTCCAACTGCTCGGAGGAACGTTCCGAAAGGGGAGTGGAACCAACGGTCATAATCAGCTCACCGGTACCGCGCAAATGCTCCAGGGTCGCGTGCAAGAAGCGGGAGAGCGCATACATGTCCTCGCGGGGCAACGGGCTGATATAGCTGGTACGCAAGTGGGTCAGTACCGCATGCAATAAATCGGAGGCCTCGGCCTCGGCACTGGCCAAATCGCGCAGTCGCTCGGTACGTGTACTCGGGCTGCCGATCATTTCGGCCACGCTCTCAACTGAACCACGAATCGTGGTGGTCAGCGAGCGGAGTAGCTCAATGCCACGCGAGGCGGAAGGAAAGACCTGAAACTTCACTTTTTGGGCGCACCATTCGGATCGACTGCTGTTGGTACCAACTGCAGAACAGTTTACGACGTGGAAGTTAACGCCGGGGTATTGATGATGTCGGACCGGGAACGCCTCTCGGCGGAAGGCCGCTCGAAGCGGCAGAATTTTGGAGCCCGGGGTTACCAGCGGCCCGACACCGTTATCTAGTTTTCTCGCCCCATGCCCCTGCTGTCAACCACAGCGCACGACGCGTGCGTTTTCTCACGCTAACGCCGCAGATTCTTCTCCGCACCACTGAGGCACAACAGCGCGCAACAGAACCAAATGGCACCAGCAGGCCCCAAACCGGCAGCCACCGAACTTGAAATCACCGGCAAAGCTACTTGTCCGAGCCGGTTTCCCATCAGTCGCACCGCTAATGCTGAACCACGATCCACGGTGGGCACGGAGGTGGAAATCATTGTCATCGTCATCGGCTGTCCCAGTCCCAAGAAGAACCCACCGATGAGCAATGCCAGCCCGGCGACCCACAGCACATCGATAAATATCGGGGCTAGAGCGATGGCTACACCCGAAATGTACAAGCTCGCCACCAGCATTTGTCGCCGATCAAAGTGCGAGGAGAGCTTGGGAATGAACAATCTGGAGACCACCGACGCGCAACCGCGAATGGCCAAAAGCACACCAACTGCTGCTGGTGTGACGCCATGTTTCTCGGCAACCAGTGGCAGGAAGGCGGTCAGGATGTCCAACATCGACAATAAGGTCAGTGACGCAAACATGTGCGAGACCATGCCCTTGACCCGCAGGATCGAACCAATAGATGCCGTCGAGCGCGCGGCCGGCGCCGAGGCCACACTCTTGGTGGTACGTGGCTGCCAGCTAGGTAATAAGAAAGGGACGGCGATGAGTGAACAACCCACACCGATCCACAGGGCCCGCCCAATATCTGAAATTCGTTGCGCCGAGTGCGCATCAGTCCCGGTGCCCAACACCAGCCCGGCGATCAGCGGGCCAATAAACTGCCCCGCGGCGTAGGCGGCGGTAAACCATCCGAAGCCCTTATCGAGATCACTATCCGGAAAGTAGCGGGCGATGGATGATTGCCCACCGATGGTGAACATTAGATGCCCCAGACCCAATACCGCGCTGGCCAAAGCCACCGTGACCGCGTTGGGTGAGAGTGCAATGCCTAATCCACCCACGGCAATCAGCGTGACGCCGGCGACCATGAGGAAGCGGATACGGCGGATGCGTGAACTGACCCGCCCCAACATCATGGCGGTAAACAACGGCAAAATCGCGTAGGCCGCGGTCACCGCACCAACGGTGAAGGAGCCTGAACCAAAGGAGATGAGTTTGTAGGTGGTGACCGGGCGGATGAGGTTAAGTGCTGCTTGGGAGAGTAGTCCCGTGGCGATGAGAATCAATAACCATCGCATAATCCCCGAAGAATCCGCTTTTGATCCAGCGCCCACACGCACCTGCCTAAATATCTGGGATTAGTTCCTCACCCATCCTAGGACTGTGACGTAGTTTTTTAGTCCAATGCGTCTTGGCGCCACAAGCGGGCGCAGGCTTCCAAGTCCTCCGCAGTTTTGCTTAGCGCGCGAGCCTGTCCGGTGAGCTTGGTACCGCGCTCACTATTGGACAGATCGGCGGCGTCTGCATGCTCGGTCATCCCCAGAACCAGTACCCGGCAATAGGCGGCGGTGCGTTCTAGTGCGTGAGCAAAGTCACCGTCGAAAGCGCCAGAAAGAATCGAATCGGTCATCTTTTTGAGCTCTTCGGCCGTCGGTGGCTCGGCGACCCCAGCAACAATGCGTTCTACCTGCGCACGGTGAGCGCCAGCTTGGAAACGCGCCGAATGCATCTCCGGTTTGCTCATGGTTGCAGCGCGAACGGCATACAATCGCCACAATGCACCAGGTAGGGAGCGGGCCGGGGCTTCACTCCATAACTCGGCAAGTACTTCTAAGCCTTCACTCTCAGCGACTTTGATCAGTCGGTTTGAGACTTCTGGGTCGTTGTTCTCAATGCCGCGACGTACAAAGGCTTGGGCGGAAAGATGGGCGGCTTCAGACACGCGCGCCGGATCGGCCCCACCTTCGTAGGGCTCGAATTCTTCGGGAGCAAATGGGCGTGGTTTGTGATGACGAAAACCTGCTACCTGGGCAACTTTTGATCCTGCGCGTGCACCTCTCATGGGCTCAAGAATACTCGCTGCACCTTGGCGCTCCATTAACGGATTTTGCGTCGCTTGGCCCGCTCTCACCGCCGATTAATACTCACGCGCTTCCATCAGGTAGTATGGATTTTGGCCTTGTGCCGTGCGCCTTTAGCTCAGCTGGTAGAGCACTGGACTTTTAATCCATTGGTCGCGGGTTCGATCCCCGCAGGGCGCACCAAAAGAAAACTGGATCCGACTTTCGAGTCGGATCCAGTTTTTGAGTTTGCTGCGAAGTTCGCAAGTTCAGTTCTCGCGACGCAGGTTACACGTACGGTTCCAAGAACTTAATCACGCGCCCCATCACCAAAGCGCGAGCTTCAGGGTCATGGGAACGCAACGAGCTGTCGGTAAACAGGTGCTTGTTTCCCGGATAGGTGAACAGCTGCGCCACGTCTTTTCCTTCGCCTTCTACGAAGTTCTGCGCGGCTTCCAAGTCGCCTTCCTTGGCAAAGAAAGGGTCTTCGTCCATGCCGTGAATCTGTACCGGAACATTCTCTGGCCACGGCCCGAAGCTCCATTCAGCATCGAGATCAACAAATGATTCCAGCAAGACGGCGGCCACCGTTCCCGGACGCTGCTGCGCACACTGTTGAGCTAATGCGGCACCCCACGAAGTGCCCATGTAGACCAGCTCGTCGGGCAGTTTGCTAAACAACTTATCAACGCGTTCTTGGATCTTGTCTTCGCCAAGTTTGTTAGCCATGCGAATGCCGGCCTCGAGATCTTTGGGAAGCTTGCCTGCAAACAGGTCCAGCGTGTGTACGGTATGCCCGGCGGCACGTAATTCTGCCGCCATTGCCTGAACGCCTGGGGTGAGACCTTGGACGTGGTGAAACAAAACGATGGTGGCCATGAGCGTACTCCTAGAGGTCGCTAGCGTTCGTCGACGAGGTTGTTGATGCGTTGGGGCAGGTGTTCAAGAGCGGTGTCCCAGCCGGGCATTTGGCTGTTGATTTCTACGCTGTAGCCTTCAACCAGCATGAACTCTGCGCAGGTGAGGACTTCTTGTTCGGATTCGGTCTCGTAAATGAAGGCACGTTTGATGTCGCTCCAGAGCAAGGTCGCCGACTGGTCAATAACCAGACCGGTCTTTACTACTTCAACGGTGCGCTGGGGATAGGACATGTTCCACTTGCTTTCGAGATCCGCGGCGGTGTGCTTTGCTCAAGTCTAAACCGGAAGCACACCGCCTGCCGGTGATCAAACCGGGTTGGGGTAGGACTTAGTGAGGGTTCCTTGTGCTGAAATTTCTAGATAATAGTCAAGGTTGAGTTGTTCTAGGAACCTCTGGTCGTGGCTGACTACCAATAACGCACCACGATACGCCTGGAGTGCTTCAGCAAGCTGGCGCACACTATCGATATCCAAATTATTGGTTGGCTCATCGAGGATGAGCAATTGCGCAGGAGGCTCGGCCAACAACAAGGTGGACAGATAAACACGGAACCGCTCACCACCGGAGAGGGATCCGAGAGGAAGATCCGCACTGGCTCCACGCAATAAAAGCCTGGCCAACATATTGCGAATTTCCCCACTGCTTGCCGAAGGGGCGACCGCAGCAACATTGTCCATGGTGCTGACCTGATCATCCAGACCAACCAAACGTTGGGGTAAAAAACCGACCCGATCAAGATAGATTTCACCCTTGAGCCCCGAACGGGTTGGGTCACCGGAGATCATCTGCCGCAGCAGGGTGCTCTTGCCCGAACCATTCGGTCCGATCAGTCCCACACGTTCAGGACCCTGAATGATCTGCTGGGTTGTCTGCGAAGAAATGATGGCGACATTTTTACCTGCAGGCAATTGCGGGTCAGGCAAGTCCAGATTGATGTGCTCTACTGTTCGGACTTTCTTATCCGCAGCATCAACCTTCGCCTGCGCGCTTTCTACCTTTCCATCCAACCCGGAACGCATCTTGCCGGCGTTGGATTCCGCTTTTTGTTTGAGCGAGTTCGCGAGAATTCGGGGCATATTGCCCCCGAGTTGCTCGGCCCGGCCTTTGCGTTTAGCGCGCGCCAACTTTGTTTCAGCTTCAACGCGTTGACGCTTCTCTACCTTCAAAGTCGCCTGAGCCGTTTTGGCTTCCTGTTGGGCGGCCTGTTGCTCGGTGTCCAACTGTTGAAGGTAAGCGCTGTATGGACCGCCAAATACACGAAGTTCCCCTGCATGCAGCTCAACGGTGTGTTCCATGAGTTCTAAGAGTTCAAGGTCGTGGCTGACCACAATCAGGGTTCCCTTCCACGATTGCACCAGGTCGTAGAGCAACGCTCGTGTGGGCTGATCCAAATTATTGGTGGGCTCATCAAGCAGGGTGATTTCATGACCTGCCAAACGCAGTCCAAGAACCGCCAGCAGCATCGTTTCTCCGCCGGAAAGCGAACCAACTTTGCGATCTAGGCTCACCTGTCCCAAGCCCAGACGGTTCAGTTCAGCCTCAACGCGTGCTTCCACATCCCAGTTATCACCCACCGCGTCAAAATCAGCCGGTTCGACACTGCCTGCCTCAATAGCTTTTAACGCGGTCAGGACTGCGTCAACTCCCAGCAACTGCGCCACCGTCGCGTCCTTTTCCAAGGTGATCATTTGTGGCAGGTAGCCGATCGGGGCACTGGCCTCAACTGAGCCGCTTGTTGGTGTTAAGCGTCCGGCAATGAGTTTCAGTAGCGTGGATTTTCCGCTCCCGTTGCGACCGGTCAGACCCACGAGTCCGGAAGGAAAAGTGCCATCCAGGTCAGTGAGTGCGCGCTGCCCGGAAGGCCATTCGAAACTTAGGTTGTGCAGGGTAATTGGTGGAGTCAAAGACATGTATTCCTCCCACTTTTGGTGAAGAGGCTGCCGACTGGCGGAATCAAAAAGCTGGCTCAACCCACAGGGGAACCAAAAACGGATACCGTAGCCGGTAGCCAAAATGATCAGGTTGCGCCATAAGTGACGGGCGCAGGGTCATTGGCTGGCTTAGTAGGTATCCATGGCATTGAGTGTAACAGGATCTTGCCGTGCTCGTCGTTAAAGAAGTTTCGGCCCGCACCGATAACCCGGTGCGAGACGAAAAGCTAAAACTTAGCGAGGAACTACTTCCATGCGCGGTGTACCGCCACGATTCCGCCGGTCAGATTGCGGTATTCCACGTTCTTCCAGCCAACATTGACGAACTTTGCACCCAGGTCTTCCTGATTTGGCCAGGCCGCGATGGACTCAGCCAGGTAAGCGTACGCCGAAGGATTTGGCGAGACCAGGTAGCCCAACGCTGGGATAACCCGTGGCAAGAACTGCTGGTAGGCCACCTTGATGGGGGCCACGGTAGGGGTGGAGAATTCGGCGACCACGATGCGTCCGCCCGGCTTGGTCACACGACGCAACTCGGAAAGAGCTTTCTCGGTGTCGTCAATATTGCGCAAGCCGTAAGAAATGGTCACTGCGTCAAAGTTGTCATCTTCGAAGGGAAGCTCGTGGGCGTCACCATAAACAAAGTCCAGCTGTGGGTAACGCTTACGTCCCTCGGCTAGCATTCCGTGGGACATATCGCAGGCAGTGACCTTTGCACCGGCCTCGGCTAATGGAACCGAGGAAGTACCGGTGCCTGCAGCCAGATCGAGGATGCGCTCGCCGGGCTTCGGGGCGATGGCCTCGGTGGTGATCTTGCGCCAGTAGTTCACAATGCCACCGGTCATCAAGGTATTGAGCAAGTCGTAGCGTGGAGCCAGCTTGTCAAACATGTCCTGAACCTGATCGGCCTTCTTATCCAGGCCTGCGCGCGCATTGTGAGAACTCATGGGTCTAAGTGTTTCATATTTGCGCGCGCCTCGGCGCCGGGTGTGGGGCGAATCGCCCTCTAAAGAATGGATTCGAGCCGTGCGTAGCTGGCCTCCATGCCGTCGGTCATTCCGGTGGCAAGCACCATATCTCGGGTTTGTGCATCCGGATAGGTGATCAGCACGGTCAGCAGGGTGCCGCCGTCATTGGGAGTTAGGGTGAGTTCGTTGACGGTCCCGGGGTAATCGGTGTCGATCATTTGCTCCGTGGTCTTTGAATAGGACGTCGGCAAAATTTCCAAAACGGTGCCGGTGAAACCAAATCCTGTCCCGGCGTCGGCTGCTACCGGTTCCCACCAGTAGCGGTAGGTCTCACCAACCTGCTTAGCGGTGATGCATTCGGTCATTTCCCAGCCATCTGGACCAAGCATCCAGCGTTTCATGAGCTGTTCATCGTGATGGGCCTGCCACACTTGCGCCACCGAACCGCGAATCAGGCGGGTGACGCGCACCTGAGTATCGGAGAGGATCTGAGTCTCAGTGCTGAAGTTCTGCGCGTAGTCGCGCAGATCCGCCAGTACCTGTTCGATCTGGCTCATGGCCGAACGGGTGCCCTCAATCATGCCCATAGCGACGACCTTTTCTAGGTCTTCTACGGTCTCGAACAGGGCGCTCACGCTCAGCTTGCTTCCCTCGGGGGTTGGGTCGAAGGTGAATACCATGCGGTTAACTGGCAGCGCCGTGTTCTCGGTGCCGTCGGCGTGCGCGAAGCCGTCACTGACTTCGAAGAACTTGTGTTCAACCACTTCGTGCCAGATCCAGTATCCATGGTGTTCTTCACCTTCTGGCGAGGTCATGTGGTAGTTGGATCGGCCGCCTGCGGTGGCGTCGTGGCGGGTGAAGGTTGCAGGGTATTCGACCGGCCCCCAGAATTTTTCGATTTGTCGGGCATCAAGGTAGGCATCCCAGAGACGGGATACCGGCACCGGAAATTCTGCGTGCACGGTCAGCGAGAGGGTTTCGGGATCTTTGACTACGGATGTGACGGGCATGGTCTTGCTCCTTAGTTCTCTGTCTCGGCAAGGAAGTCATCGAGCCGGCTGATGCGCTGGCGCCAAATATCTTCGAGGGAGGTCAGTAGTACTTGTGCTTGCCGGAGGGTCTCCGGCTGCCCACGAACGATGCGTTCGCGACCACGTGCGATTTTTGTGACCAGGCAAGCAGCTTCTAGTACTGCCACGTGCTTTTGCACTGCTGCAAAAGACATGTCGTAGTGTGCCGCAAGTTCAGAAACACTGACTTCGCCGCGAAGCGTCCGCCGCACGATGTCTCGTCGTGTGGCGTCTGCCAAGGCGCGGAAGACCTTGTTCGTCTGTTCTTCGCTCAACTCATATACAACCATTTGGTTGTATATTACGCCCCGGTGGAACCATGAGTAAAGGGGTTGGCTTAAGTTTTTGATAAATAGGTCGATAAGTCACCCGAAAAACTCGAGAAATTCAGTGGATTTGTCAGATAGTTATTCTCCGTATCCACCCTCCGCTCTTCTCAACTCTCCAGTGTTCGCCTAGTCTTGTGAGACCGCACAAAATCAGCTTTCCGACGAGGTGAAGAAGGAGTAATGGGTACGTCCGCCATTGACTGGTCCAACACAACTCGTCGAGCGCAACAAGCGCGTGAGCTGCTTTCCGCCCAAGAAGCCGGAATTGGCGATCTGCCACTGCGTACTGATGTGCGTGAATCATGGAAACGTTCGCTAGCTCAAGATGGTTTGGTGCAAGGCCCTCCGGTGCTCAGTAACGATCGCCTGCGTCTTGCCCGTGAACGTAGTGAACTGCAGCGAATCTGGCCGGTATTTGAAAAACTCCTGGTTCCCGCAGCGACCGACGCCAATCTTCTGGTGGCCCTGGCCGATGCCGGCGGAACCTTGTTATGGGTCGCGGGAAGCAGTAGCTCCATGAGCCAGGCAGAGCACGTGGGCTTTATGGCTGGTGCCGATTGGGCGGAGCGATCCGTGGGAACCTCGGCACCCGGGATGGCCTTGGCCACCGGGTCCGGCTCTCAGGTTTCTGGCGCTGAACACCTTTATGAGCAGGCCCAGCAGTACAGTTGTTCAGCTGTACCCATCAGGGATCTGCGTAGTGGCCAGGTGATCGGAGCCATCGATCTGACCGGAGGACCTGAAGCTATCGCGGCGCATTCCTTGCCGCTACTGCAGGCAGCCGTCATGGCCGCCGAAACGCAATTACTGCTGCCCGGCGCGGGAGTCGTCGCCGACCCTGACTACCTTGATTTGGGCCGACCGGATGGCGCCCACTTGGGATCTCACCCCATTTCCCTGCGCCATGCCGAGATTTTGACCCTGCTGGCCCAGCACCGCGATGGCCTGACTAGCGCGCAACTGGTAGAAGAACTCTTTGAACGACCAGACTCGGCCGCCGAAGGAACCGTGCGCGCCGAAATGGTCCGGTTGCGCAAGGTTCTGGCGGGTACGCCCGGGCGGACCCTGACCTCTCGCCCTTACCGCCTGCAATGGGAACTTCAAACGACCATCGGCCGCTTGTGGCGGGCACTAGAAAATGGCGACATTGAATCCGCGTTGCAGCTTTACTCTCCGGGCATGCTTGAACGATCCCAGGCTCCTGGCATCCTCGTGTTGCGCTACCGCGCCGAAGCGGCACTCCGCGAGCTAGTCATGGACCGCGGCTCCGCCCAACAACTACTCAATCTTGGCCGCCAGCTGGCCGATTCCGGGCTGCTGCGTGCCGCATTGCGCGAACTTCCGGCCAGTTCCCCGGCCCGTTCCTTGATCGTCGCGGAGATTCAAGAGCTCGAATCCTAACTAGATGCAACCAGTTGCATCACGTTGCAACCTACCTGCAACGTTGCTGTGATTAGAGTCACACTCAAGAGGTCGGGCAGCAGAATTCCCGGCAGCAGTCACTGACGAAGGAGTCGTGTAACCATGAGCGTTTACGCAAACCCCAACACCGACGGCGCATTGGTCAACTTTAAATCGCGCTACGAAAACTACATCGGTGGACAGTGGGTCGCCCCGGTCAAGGGGATGTACTTTGAAAACATCACCCCGGTCACCGGAAAGGCCTTCTGCGAGGTGGCCCGTTCCACCGCCGAAGATATTGAACTTGCGCTCGATGCAGCCCACGCCGCCGCACCAGCCTGGGGCAAGACTAGCCCCGCTGAACGCGCAGTGATTCTGAACAAGATCGCTGACCGCATCGAAGAAAACCTCGAAATGCTCTCGGTGGCCGAAACCTGGGACAACGGCAAGGCCATCCGCGAATGCCTCAACGCCGACCTGCCACTGGCTGTGGATCACTTCCGCTACTTCGCCGGTGCCATCCGCGCCCAGGAAGGCAGCCTCTCACAGCTCGATGACGACACCACCGCCTACCACTATCACGAACCACTAGGCGTGGTCGGCCAGATCATCCCTTGGAACTTCCCACTGCTGATGGCCGTATGGAAGCTGGCCCCGGCACTGGCCGCCGGCAACGCGATCGTACTCAAGCCAGCCGAACAGACCCCGGTCAGCATCCTGGTGCTCTTCGAATTGATCGGCGACCTGCTACCTGCCGGTGTGGTCAACATCGTTAACGGTTTCGGCGTCGAGGCCGGTAAGCCATTGGCATCCAACAAGCGCATCCGCAAGATCGCCTTCACCGGTGAAACCACCACCGGCCGCCTGATCATGCAGTACGCTTCCGAGAACCTGATTCCGGTCACCCTTGAACTCGGTGGCAAGTCCCCGAACATCTTCTTCGAGGACATTGCGGCCCAGGATGACGCGTTCTACGACAAAGCTCAGGAAGGTTTCACCCTCTTTGCACTGAACCAGGGCGAAGTCTGCACCTGCCCATCGCGTGCACTGGTACAGGAAAGCATCTACGACCGCTTCATGGGAGATGTTGTCGCCCGCACCAAGGCCATCAAGCAGGGCAACCCGCTGGACACCGACACCATGATGGGTGCCCAGGCCTCCAACGATCAGCTCGAAAAGATCCTGTCCTACATGGACATCGGAAAGTCTGAAGGCGCCAAGATCCTGCTCGGGGGCGGTCGTGCCGATCTCGGTGGAGAGCTCTCCGGTGGCTACTATGTGCAGCCGACCATCTTCGAGGGCACCAATGACATGCGCATCTTCCAGGAAGAGATCTTCGGCCCGGTGGTTGCGGTGACCAAGTTCAAGGACTACGACGACGCGATCTCCATCGCGAATGACACCCTGTACGGTTTGGGCTCGGGTGTGTGGAGTCGTAACGGTAATACTGCCTACCGCGCAGGTCGGGCCATCCAGGCCGGCCGCGTTTGGGTCAATCAGTACCACGCCTACCCGGCACACTCGGCCTTCGGCGGTTACAAGTCCTCCGGCATCGGACGTGAGAACCATTTGATGATGCTCGACCACTACCAGCAGACCAAGAACCTGCTGGTGTCCTACTCGGAAAACAAGCTCGGCTTC
The DNA here is from genome assembly GCF_039602135.1 of Glutamicibacter sp. B1. Classification (NCBI taxonomy): domain Bacteria; kingdom Bacillati; phylum Actinomycetota; class Actinomycetes; order Micrococcales; family Micrococcaceae; genus Glutamicibacter; species Glutamicibacter ectropisis. The sequence continues at coordinate 163,571 of NZ_CP125942.1, forward strand.
TTCTAAGCCGAAAACTGCCCCAAACAACATCAAAAACACGTAGACCTCGAAGGTGCGGGGTCAATCACGGTAGTACCCGGGACGCGATTGGTCTCAATTCCCGGGTATCGCCAACTGCCTCGCACCTTCGAAGCCCATGCAAAGGACAAAGTACATGAGCACGATGAAAGCTGCAATAGTTGAAGGCTTCGGCGAAGAATTTCAGGTAAAGGACACCGCAATTCCCGAGCCGGGTCCCGGCCAGGTGCTGGTCAAACTGATCGCCTCCGGCGTCTGCCACACCGACCTCCACGCCGCTGAAGGTGACTGGCCGGTCAAGCCAAAACTTCCACTGATCCCAGGCCACGAGGGTGTCGGAATTGTCGAGAAAATTGGCGACCGGGTCACCGAAGTCGCCGTGGGCGACCTGATCGGCAACGCCTGGTTGGCCAGTGCCTGTGGCCACTGCCAGTACTGCCGTACCGGTTGGGAAACGCTGTGTGAGTCCCAGACCAACGGTGGCTATTCGGTGGATGGTTCCTTCGGCGAGTACATGCTGGTTGATGCCCGTTTTGCGGCGCATATCCCTGAAGGTTCGGACCCTCATGAAATCGCCCCGGTACTCTGCGCCGGCGTGACGGTGTACAAGGGTCTGAAGATGACCGAGGTCAAGCCAGGTCAATGGGTCGCCATCTCAGGTATCGGCGGACTCGGGCATATTGCCGTACAGTACGCCGTCGCCATGGGTATGCGAGTGATCGCCATCGACGTCGCAGATGACAAGCTGGCCCTAGCTAAGAAGCACGGCGCAGAAATCACCGTGAACGCCTTCGCGCAAGATCCTGCCGAGGTCATCCAGGAGAAGGTCGGCGGAACCCACGGAGTGTTGGTGACCGCGGTACACCCGAAGGCCTTCGGCCAGGCGATCGGCATGACCCGACGTGGTGGAACCATTGTGTTCAACGGCCTACCAGCTGGCGATTTCCCGGCACCGATCTTCGACATTGTGCTCAAGGGTCTGACCATTCGCGGTTCGATCGTCGGCACCCGCCAGGACATGATCGAAGCGCTGGACTTCTACGCGGCAGGCAAGATTAAGCCGACCTTCCACACCCGTCCGATCGAAGATATTAATGCGGTCTTTGACGAAATGCGCCATGCCAAGATCGATGGTCGCGTCGTGATTGACTACACCGGAACCAAATAGGCCCCAGTGCTCGGGCCGGACGCTGCCCCCTTTCGGCGTTCCGGCCCGAGCACTGCGTGTTCTTGGCCAGCATGGACTACCTGGAGTAAAAAGAGGACACTGGCCACAACGGCCGTTAACCCACCAAGAAGTTAGCCCACGAAGAAGTGCAGGAGTGAACCATGAGTACCGTGACCGAAACCAAAGCCACCATTCCCGGAGAGGGTTTCTCACGAGTTGCGTTCACCCCCGAAGCCGTGGAACTGTTGCGCAAACTCTGGGGAATTCACGGCCCGCTGATGTTCCACCAATCCGGCGGCTGCTGTGACGGGTCCTCCCCAATGTGTTACCCGGCCGGGGAATTCCGCACCGGTGGCTCCGATATTCTGCTCGGGTTGCTCCCGCTGGACGACGGCGCCGGTTCGCTGCTCGGCGAGATCGAATTCTGGATGTCTAAAGAGCAGTTTGAATACTGGAAACACACCAAGCTCACCGTGGATGTGGTGACCGGTCGGGGCTCTGGGTTCTCTGTTGAGTCCCCGGAGGGCAAGCGCTTTTTGATCCGTAGCGAAATCATTGAATTCCCGGAGCACTAGACTGGCAGTATGCGCCTGTGGTCAGTTCATCCGTCCCTGCTTGATGCCAAGGGTTTAGTGGCGTGCTGGCGTGAAACCCTTCTGGCGCAAAAAGTGCTTGCCGGTGAAACCCGTGGCTACAGTGAGCATCCGCAACTGACGCGATTTAAGGCCCAACCTGATCCCCTCAGAGCCATCGGCAGCTACCTGAGTGGCCTCCATGACGAATCCCGCGCCCGGGGATATAACTTTGATCAGAGTAAAATTCTCTACCGCTCCATGGGTGAAATTGCTCTGACGATCCCGGTCACCACCGGTCAACTCGAGTTCGAACTCGAGCACTTGCGGCGCAAGCTTGAAGTTCGAGACCCGGCACGACTCGGGAATCTTCCAGAGGTTGATCGCGCGCAGCTACACCCGCTCTTTTCCCTGGTGCCCGGTGAAATTGAGGCCTGGGAGAAGGATGCCCAGGCTCTTAGGCGATAGCCACCGAAAGTGCGGCGCTCAAAGCCTGCGCAAGGTCATCGGCAACTTCCTGCGATTGACCTAAATAGCCGTTGACCATGGCGCCGTCGCGCAACATCATGAATTGACGTGCCAGTGCTCGCGGATCCTGCGCTCCGGCATCAGCGGCAATGGATGCAAATTCATCAAGCATCCAATTCCGGTGGGCCTCGACAACTTCCCGCACCGGATCTTGCGGATCGCTATATTCTGCGGCCGCGTTAATGAACGCGCACCCACGAAAGCCTGGGCTGCAGGTGGCCGTGCCAATTCCGGCCGCAATGGCCTCTAGGGTGCCGGTCGGATCCTGCGGATTGTGCATGCTGGTAAACCAAGCGCTCTCTTGTTCCGCTTGTGCCTGTAAATACGCAACCACTAGGTCGTTTTTGTTTCGGAAATGACGGTAGAAGGTGACCTTGGTGATGCCGACTTCTTCGATGATCTTATCCGCGCTAGTGGCCCGAATGCCCTGCGCATAGAACAGCTTGTTGGTCGCGTCGAGGATCCTCTGGCGGGTGGATTTTGCAGTTGCTTTGGCTGGCATGGTTCCCTTTCGATTCCTCAAACTCTTGCGCTGGTATACGAAGTAGTCTACCTTAACCATGTAGACGAACTAGTAACTCTACTAGTTTCGCTTCCATCGACCGAAAGCTGGCCATGAGCTACTCCCATAAACTTCGCAATCTCTATTTCACCCGCTTCGCCTTCGCTGTGCTCTGGGTGGGGCTGATGTTCGCAACCGCCGCAAAACACGTTGAACCCACGGCGCTACTCACCGTGCTTCTGGTGCTCTACCCACTGTTTGATGCTGGCGTGGTACTTTGGCAAATGCGCGCCAACCCCGAAAAGGACCGCGCGAAAATGAGTGAGTGGCTCTCGATCGCGGTCAGCGTGCTTGTGGCCATCGCGCTGGGAATTAGTTCCTCAACCTCGCTGGCGGCAGCACTCGCCGTCTGGGGCGTGTGGGCGATTATCGCCGGCATTCCGCAGCTGATTACCGCGATCCGCAACCGCGCTGCGGGAGGCCAGGTCGCACAAATGCTCTCGGGTGGCATTTCGGTGTTTGCCGGCGCAGGATTCCTGACCCAGGGGATTGCCGGTCAAGCGATGATGACCGGTCCGGCCGGTTATGCTCTGCTCGGAGCGATATTCTTCCTGGTTTCCGCCATTCGCCTGAGCCTCAAGCTGCGAAAGGGATAGCCGGGAGCTTTTATGCCCGCTGGAGGCCTGCGCTCAAGCTATCTAGGTGCTCGGCAAGTCGAGTGCTGGCGTTGGATAGGTGTTGGGCCAAAACTTCGGCGGCACCTTCTTGATCGCCGGCGATGATTTTCTCTAGCAGTCGGGCATGTTCGGCGGCGATGTCGGCGGTATTGAGCAGGGTCGCGTCCTGAACCTGGGTCATGCACAAGCGGATTTCGTCGCTGAGCTGCTCGTAAATGGCGCTGGTGCGCGATGACTCCAAGGCCTGAACCAGAGCTGCGTGAAAGCGGACGTCGGGATCAACGATCTGAATCGGCGAAGCGTCGCTCAGCGCGGTGATTTCCGCGTTGGCTTGGCGTGCGGCTTCCGGGACCTGCCCGGTGCTGGCCAATAGCCGTACCGCCTCGGCCTCGATAATTGCGCGGGTGCGGTAAATATCTCGAGCATCGGTTGCACTCAGCCGGGTCACCTTGGCGCTTTGATGGGCGTTGCGGGTCAACAGTCCGCTGGCCACCAAATTTTCCAATGCGGCCTTGGCTGTGGGGCGAGCCACCTGGTAGTGCGCCGCCACCTCCACCTCGCCCAAAGGGGTGCCTGGGGTCAGCTCGCCACTGAAGATTCGAGTGCGCAACGAGGCGATCACGGCCTGCACCACCGAAACTACTCCTAAACGGGCTGCCACCTTGGTCCTTTCGAGCGGGCAGAAAATAACTTCACAAGTATCCCATGAATCGTACTATGATGAGCTGTGTACTTGTTAGACAATTTTCTTTCTTGGCAGGTATTACCTGCCCACCGCACAGGAGCGCACCATGGCATTGAGCACGCCAGCACTCGGAGAACCCACGGTTTCCCCTACAATTCTCGACCTCGTGAGCGAACCGGGCCGCGTTAAAACCAGATCCATCGACCGGGTCGCCTACGCCTCGGATGCATCCCACTACTTGTACACCCCGCAGGCGGTGATCCTAGCCAAAGACGCTGCTGAAGTCTCGGCCTTACTGCGCGCGGCCGCCACCAATAACCAACCGGTCACCCTGCGCTCGGGTGGCACCTCACTAGCCGGTCAGGCCAGTGGCGATGGACTGATGATCGACGTACGCCGTAATTTCCGCGATATCAAGTTGCTCGATGATGGTGCGCGCGTCCGCGTTCAGCCCGGAGCCACGGTCCGACAGGTCAATGCGCGCTTGGCCGTCTACGGCACCATGCTGGGCCCTGACCCAGCAAGTGAAGCGGCCTGCACCATCGGCGGCGTCATCGCGAATAATTCTTCGGGTATGGCCTGCGGTACCGAATTTAATACCTACCGCACCCTGGAATCCATGACCTTCGTGCTGCCCTCCGGCACCATGATTAACACCGCCGATCCCGATGCCGACCGCCAGCTGGCCGCCGCCGAGCCACAACTGGTCGCCACCCTTGACCGACTGCTCAAGCGCGTCCGCAATAACCCATCATCGGTCGCCAAAATTCAGAAGCACTTCGCGCTGAAAAACACCATGGGCTACGGCATCAACGCGTTCTTGGACTACGACACCCCAGCCGAGCTGATGGCGCACCTGATCATCGGCTCCGAAGGAACCCTGGCCTTTGTCGCTGAAGCGGTCTTCCGCACCGTGCCCATCCGCAAACTGGCCATTGCCACCCTGGCCGTCTTTGACAACCTTGATTTAGCTACCCGTGCGCTGCCAGAATTGCTCGATTCCGGGGCGGCCACCCTGGAACTCATGGACTCCACCTCACTGCGTGTGGGCCAGGAACTGCCCGGTGTTCCGGAGGCAATTATGGGCTTTGACGTGGATCAACAGGCTGCACTGCTCGTCGAATATCACGCCGACACGGCGGAAGAACTCAGCGGATTGCAAACGGCCGGCCAACACCTGCTGGATTCTGCCGCGCTGCGTGCGCCAGCACTACTTTCGCAGGATGCCACCAACCGCCAAGCCGCCTGGAAATTCCGCAAGGGGCTCTACGCCTCGGTGGCCGGCGCCCGAGCTTCGGGAACCACCGCGTTGCTCGAAGACGTGGTCGTCCCGGTCGCATCACTGGCCGAAACCTGTGGCAGCCTGCAGGAACTGTTCACCCAGTACGGCTACGAAGATTCGGTGATCTTCGGGCACGCCAAGGACGGCAACATCCACTTCATGCTCACCGATCGTTTTGAAGGCGACGCGGCGCTGAACCGCTACAACTCTTTCAATGACCAGATGGTGGAACTGATCCTCTCCAAGGGCGGCAACCTCAAAGCAGAACATGGCACCGGTCGCGCCATGGCTCCATTTGTCCGTGCGCAATACGGCGATGAACTCTACGAAGTTCACCTAGAACTCAAAGCTGCCTGCGACCCACGCCTGATGATGAACCCTGGCGTGATCATCGACGAAGACCACGCCGCGCACATCCGCAATATCAAACTTAACGAAACCATCGAAGTTGAAGCTGATCGCTGTGTGGAATGCGGTTATTGTGAGCCGGTTTGCCCTTCCAAAGACCTGACCCTGACCCCACGTCAGCGCATCGTGGTGCGCCGTGCGATCGCCAAGGCCGAGGCTGAAGGCAACACCGAACTGGCAGCTGAGCTGGAACGCGACTACGAATACAACGGCGTACAGACCTGCGCCGTTGATGGCATGTGTGTCACCGCATGCCCAGTAGGTATCAACACCGGCCTGCTGGTCAAGCGCCTGCGCCGCGAAGATGCGCATCCCGTGTTGGCGGCAGGCTTCAAGGGCGCCGCCAAGGGATGGGGCCCTGCCACGCGTGTTGGATCGATGGCCCTGAGTGTTGCCGACAAATTCCCTGCGCCGCTGGTTCGAGGGGTGACCGACGTTGCCCGCAAGGTCATCAGCACCGATGTCATGCCTCGCTATGATGCGGACCTGCCCGGTGGTGGCAAAGCTCGTAAACCAATGTCCGGTAACTTAGGCGCTGCAGGAACTGAACCACTGGCCATCTACCTGCCGGCCTGTGTGAACTCGATGTTCGGTCCCGCCGGGGACGGTGAGGGTGTCTCCGCGGCCTTCACCAAGCTGTTGCATGCTGCTGGCGTTTCGGTATTTGTTCCCCAAGGCATCGAATCTACTTGTTGCGGTACCCCGTGGACTTCCAAGGGATACGCTGATGGGCACGATGTCATGGCGCAGCGCGTCCTGGAAGAAGTGCGTTCTGCCATGCCAGGAAAGAACCTACCGGTGATCTCCGATGCTTCCAGCTGCACCGAAGGCTTTGCGCACACCCTAGAAGAGCACGGGTACGAGGTCGTTGACTTGCTGGCTTTCACGACCAAGCATTTGCTAGACAAGCTGCCTGAAATTGAGAAGATTTCTTCACTGACCTTGCACCCCACCTGCTCGTCGACGCAAATGGGCCTCAACCCTGACCTGCAGAAGATCGCGGAGACTGTTGCCCAGGCCGTGAATACCCCGGTGAATTGGGGCTGCTGCGCATTCGCGGGAGACCGTGGCATGCTGCATCCAGAACTGACCGACTCGGCCACCGCGCGTGAAGCTGCCGAGGTCCGCCAACTTGATGCCGAAGCGCATGCTTCATGCAACCGAACCTGCGAGTTGGGGATGTCGCGAGCTACCGGTAAAGAGTACCGTCACGTAGTTGAACTCTTGGCTGAAGCGGCATCCAAGTAACAATTTCAGTGCCGTCCAGATACTCAGTCTGGGCGGCACTGCTCTTGGTGCGAAAAGCACTTATCTACAATGCTCCGGTGCCAAATACCCTAACTAGTGAGTGGTGTCTTCGGAATAGGGTTAAACCTAGTCATCACTGATGCTCGGAAGGAGCCACATGCGCATCGCTGTACTGCAGGACGAGGCAGAGGTCTTGGGGATTGAGCGCAATCTCGACGCTATCGATCGTGCTGCGCAGAGTGCTTCCGAAAATGGGGCAAAGATCTTGCTCACTTCTGAGCTTTTTGCGGTCGGCTATGCTCCTTATGTTTTACGTGATTCTCTGGATGTCGCGTTGTTGCCTTCAGTGCGTGAACGATTGTCGCAGATCGCGGCGGAGCACTCGATCGCGTTGGTCTACTCACTGCCGGAGATCACTGCGGATGGGTGGCTGATCACTTCAACATTCCTTGATGAACGTGGGGCCAAGCTTGCCCATTATCAGAAGGTTCAGTTATTCGGCGCTGAAGAGCACGAGGTATTTGTCGCTGGAACTAATCCTCCTGCGTCCTTCGACTATGCGGGACTGACGTTGGGTATGGTGATCTGCTTTGATGTGGAATTCCCAGAAATTGTCCGTGAAGCCGCGCGACGTTCGGTGCAATTGTTGCTAGTTCCCACCGCTATGGGACGTGGTTATGAGCAGGTGTGCACTCGTCTGGTCCCTACTCGTGCCATGGAGAGTCAGCTGTTCATCGCCTATGCAAACCACAGCGGAACTGAAGCTGGGTTTGAGTTGGCCGGAACTAGCGTGATCGCCGGTGCTGACGGAGAGATCTTGGCGCAAGCTGGATCTGGTACGGAACTTCTTACCGCTGACATCGATGTGAGCACTTTGGAGCAAATCAAATCGGAAGTTCCGTACCTCGCTGAAGCGCGGCGAGATCTCTATGCACAGTGGCTATCGAAATAATGAAGTAGTTTGCTGGATGTTCCCGCAAGGCGCAGCGTCGTCCGGGAACATCCTAGAGTCTTAGGCTGCGGTGGCTTCCGGGGTATCGTTCCGGTTCAACTTGTCCTTGAGTTCTTTGAACCATTGTGAATCGGCGGCGAGCTGAGGAAAAGGTTTGTGAGCGTATCCAGTTGCCGGCGGGGCTGTGGACCGATATGACATCCCGGATACTGGGTTGATCAACATCGCGTGATCATCTTTCAGCATCGTGTATTCGAACCAGCCTTCGGCCTGCTTGGTCTTGTTGCAGAGGGCGCAACGACCACAGCAATTGCGCGCGGTGGTCTTTCCACCCTTCGCGTACTGCTTTACGTGGTCTGCTTCTTCAACGATTCCGTCGCAAAAAGGTGTTCGACAATGTCGGTCTCGAATGCTGATGAACTTCTTGAGCTTCTGCGGGAAGATCCGAGCTTTGGAATCCATGCTTATCAGGTCTTGGTCCCCGGGAGCGGTGTAGATCCTAGAGAGCTCGGTGAGCACTTCGATTTGTTCGATGTGTTCCGGTGTGAGCTTTGCTTCCATCTCTTCAAATGTAAGTTCGTTCTCGATCTGATGGCCACCGATCCATTCGCGCACTTCCTGTGCGGGGATGTATCCGTAGCCTTCAAGAAGAGCCGGTTCACGTTCGCCCTGAAATAATGCTCGGTCAGTCATGATGACGCCAACCTGCAAATTGATAGGCATCTTTGAAGGCTCGCCGATCATCATGTAGCTGAAGAGAATATCCGCTCTGATCTGCTTGAGGGTTCGCTTGTCACCCTTTTTCTTGAGCTTGCGAGATTCCTCGTAGAGATAGTTCCTCAGCCCCATGCCAGGAAGTAGTGGGAACTGTGCCGTAAGGTTCACGGCGCCGGTTTTATCATCGATCTCCATACGAGCGAACCGGTTTTCCTCAACGGTTTTGTGCTCTTTAGACACCGGATCAGAATTGAAGGAGAGCGCAAACTTCCGCACCGTATCTTTGATCTGATTTCGTCCCATGGACTCAAACATGTCTGGGTTCTGAGCGAAGAGCGCATCAAATTCTGTACGTCGTAATGCTTTGACGGTCTGCAACTCGGTGAGGATTGTCATTACTTGGGATTCGGTAAATTCGCCGCGTGAAAAGGCCGCCGCAATGTTAGGTGTGTCCTCGTGTAAGACTCGGCAGTTGACTAGGTAGTTGCGGAATCCGGTAGGGGATTGTTTGCGGGCGATAGCGACGCTACCTGCGGCGCCTCGGGTTTGGTCATCGAGATTGACACCGCGTTCTTCATGATCGCGAATAAATTCCTTCTCGGTTTGGTGAGCAAGGCAAGCCTGCTGGTAACGGGCGACAGCAACGAGGGATTCAAGTCTTTCAATGGCCTGCAGACAATCGGCTTTGCTGCCGTGGTCTTGAATCCACGTCAGATCTTTTTGCAGTGCGAGCCAGTGGCTTTCGAAATCCCCTGGTTCTCCTGCTGGAGGTAGGCTGCCCTCCTGCGCCTTTGCTTCGGACATATTTCAATTATACTCCGCTAGCTCGAATATGTCTTCGAATATTGTGGAAAACTTTACCGAGGTTCACGGTGGTTTTGCTTAGGGGTTGGCGAGGAAGGATAGCGCGAGGTAGAGGTCCTGGCGCACCGCGGCGTGGTTGAGGTCTTTGTTGAGGATCTCGCCGATGGTGGCGATATGGCGGCGCACTGAGTTGCGATGAAGGTCGATGTTTTTTGAGGTTTGATCCCAGGAGCCATTGGCTTCTAACCACCCGCGAAGCACGTCAAGATACAGGTCGCGACGGGATTCTGGGAGAGCAAGTAAAGGGGCGAGTAGCTCTTCGGCGAGCTGTTTACCAGCTTCGGGCGGCAGGAGGGAAGCGAACGAGCGCGGGATGGCTGTGGCGTCAAGGCTTTGGCGTTTTTCGCGCATTTGGGGGAGTAGGCCGGTGGCCTGGGCTAGTAGATCAGGCAACTTTTCGCCGAGTTGGCGGTCGGCCGGTTCCGGGAGGCTAAATCCGGCGAGGTAGCCGGAAGATTTTAGATGTTCGAACAACTCGTGGGTTGGCTCGGTGTTGGTCAGCGCCACGAAGTGATCGGCGTTTAAAGCCACTAGTTCCGTGGCAAGAAGCGTCTGAAGGTGGGGAAGATGGAGGTCGGGATTCTGATCGGCGATGTTATTCAATGGGGAAATGACCGCAACGCGGACCGAGTCTGCGGTGGTAGATCCGAGGCTGTTGCGCAGGAGATTCAGGGTGTGGGGATCAAGAGGCGTGCGTTGGCGCAGAAGCACAGTGGTGGCGAGCTGTTCGGCGGTCGATGAGCTGGTCACGCGTTGACGAGCCAGAACGTCGAGCAGCCCCAGCGCGGTGGTGATCAGGTTGTGGTCGGAGGCTGACGGGGTGCGCGCGAAGCCGACGGATAGTACGCCGAGCACCGGAGCGTGTGGCCCTGCGGCGATGGTGGCGCGCAGCGGGAAGGCGAGATCAACCAGTGAATCTTCGCTGCGCATGGCGAATTTCTGACTGTTCGATGCTTGGGTGAAAAGTTCAGAACTTAGATCGTGGTTCGGGGTGGCGTTCTGGGCGAGCGAGGCTTCGTGGCGGACTTGTCCCTGCGCGTCGAGCAGTCGGACGCTGGCCTTGAGCCGCTGGGATAGGGTGGCGATCAGTTGGGCCTCGGGGTCGGCGTGGGTCAGGCAGCGCATCAGTGCGCGGTGTGCTTCGGCGCTGGTGCGTAGCCGGGCGGCGCTATCTGCTTCGAGCAGCTGCGCGAAAGCGATGCCGATGGCGGCGAAGGGAACGGTGGCTGGGATTTCCAGCAGGGGTAGATTGTTCTCGCGGCACGCGTCCAGGACCGTTGCGGGAACTTCGGTGAAGTAGGGTTCGAGCCCAAAACCTAGCGCGCTGACCTTCGCCTGGGCGAGGCGGGCGATGAACGCGCGGACTTCTTCGGGATCATTTTCGTGGCCGAGCAACGGGAAACCGCTGGTGAGGATCATTTCCTCGTCGAGCAGGTAATCGGTGGGATCGTCCATATCGCTAGCTTCCACCCAACGCAGCCGGCGATCGCCCGCGTCGTGGAGCAGGGTGATTTCTGGAGGTAGCTGACGGAGAAAACGGCTCAGGGTGATGCCGGTGGGCTCGTCGGTGAGCGCGGATGGCGATGGTGCGGAATGTCCCATGAGACACTATTTTAGTTCAAAACTTCCATATTGAGAGCCGGGTCACAGATTTAGGCTTGAAGGCGGAAGAAAAACCACAGTGCCCTATTAACCACAGTGCCCTATTAACCACAGTGCAGCGAGGACCCGAGATGAACAGCACCACTAGCGCCAGGCCGCGACCAGCCACTGGCCTTGGGCCGCAGCTACGGCGGCGTAAGTCGATCCAGCAGATGGTCGGCGACGCCGAAGCGAACTCCTCCGGCGGCACGCTGCGCCGCACCCTCGGCATGTGGCAGCTGACGATGATCAGCGTCGGCGCCACCATGGGCACCGGAATTTTGGTGATCCTCGGGGCGACCGTGCCGATCGCCGGGCCAGCGATTTGGATCTCCTTCGTGATCGCCGGTGTGACGGCATTGCTTTCTGCCGTGTCCTACGCGGAAATGGCGGGCATGGTCCCGGTAGCCGGCTCCAGCTACTCCTATTCCTATGCGACCATGGGCGAAGGGATCGCCTGGATCTGCGGTTGGTGCCTGGTCCTGGAATACGCGGTCTCCGTGGCGGCCGTAGCGGTAGGCGCCGGCGAATACGTCAACGAGGCATTGCGCGCCTTCAACCTGCAACTACCCGACGCGCTCGCCGGGGGACCGGCCGAAGGTGGCGTGGTGAACCTGCCGGCGCTGATTGTGGTGGTACTGGCGACCTTGCTGCTGGTGCGCGGGGCCCGCGAATCGGCCATCGTGAACACCATCGTGGTCATCATCAAGGCCGGCATCCTGGTCTTCTTCTCGATCGTTGCCTTCAGCGCCTTCAACGCCGGCAACTTCGAACCCCTACTGCCCATGGGTGCTGCCGGGGTGACCGCGGCGGCCTCCAGCGTGTTCTTCTCCTACATCGGTTTTGACGCGGCCTCCACGGCTGGTGAAGAAGCCAAAAATCCCAAGCGCGATCTACCCCGGGCAATTATGCTCTCAATGCTGATCGTCACCCTGACCTATGTATTGGTCGCCGTTTCGGCGATCGGCGCGCGTGAGTGGACCTGGTTTGAAGGGACCGAAGCAGCCCTGGTGCAGATCGTCGGCGAAATCACCGGGCAGCCATGGCTGGTGCTGGTCTTCGCGCTGGCCTCGGTACTGGCCATCGCCTCGGTGGTACTCACCGTGCTCTACGGGCAGACCCGTATCCTGCTGTCCATGTCCCGCGACGGACTGGTGCCGGCCGCCTTCGGCAAGGTCTCACCGCGCACCGGAACCCCGGTGATCGGCACCCTGATCACCGGTATTCTGGTGGCGATCACCGCCGGCTTCATCCCACTGGGTGCACTGGCCGACGCCACGAGCATCGGCACCCTATTCGCCTTCGCGCTGGTGGGTGTCTCGGTGATGTACCTGCGCCGTAAGCAGCCGCTGGCACCGCGTACCTTCAAGGTGCCGCTCTACCCCATCACCCCGATCCTCGGTGTGGCCGCCTGCCTGTTCTTGATGAGCCAGCTGGGCTGGCACACTTGGCTGGTCTTCGGGGCCTGGATGGTCGTGGGCATCGGTATCTACCTGGGTTATGGGCGCCGACGCTCGGTACTCGGAGCGCTGAGCAAGCAAGAATATATCGACTCTCACCTGAATAATCGCAAGTAACTACGCAGGAAGTTTCATGAACAACAACCTCCCCATCACCATGCTCAACCCGGACTTCCCGTTCAGCTACGACCACTACCTGGACAGTGACGCCGGCCTAGGTTCGGTGCCTGAATCGCTCTACGGCACCGAAGTGGCAGTGATCGGCGCCGGACTTTCCGGCCTGGTGACCGCCTACGAACTGATGAAGCTGGGGCTCAAGCCAGTAATTTACGAGGCCGATCAGATCGGCGGCCGCCTGCGTACCGCCAGCTTCGCTGCAGCTCCACAGATCACCTGCGATTTAGGTGGCATGCGCTTCCCGGTCTCCAGTAAGGCGCTCTACCACTACATCGAGCTGCTGGGCCTGGAGACCTATGACTTCCCGAACCCGCTGGCTGAGCCTACCGATTCCACCGTGATCGAGCTGAAGGGGCAAAAGATCTACGTTGAAGACCCGGCCGACCTGCCAGTTTTCTACCAGGAAGTAGCCGACGCGTGGAAGCAGGCATTGCGCGAAGATGCCCACTTTGAGCAGATGCAGCAGGCCATCCGCGAGCGAGACACCCAGCGCATCAAGGAGCTGTGGAACTCGATCCTTGAAGAGTTCGACGAGGAAAGCTTCTACGGGTTTATCGCCAACTCGAAGGCCTTTAAGGAGGCCGGTTTTGAACACCGCGAGGCTTTTGGCCAGGTTGGTTTTGGCTCCGGCGGTTGGGACACCGACTTTCCGAACTCGATTCTAGAAATCCTGCGCGTGGTCTACACCGATGCCGACGATTATCACCGAGGCATCACCGGCGGCGCGGCCAAGCTCCCCGAAGCACTGTTCAACCATGCGCCGGAAAAGATGGCGCACTGGCCAGCAGGCACCTCGCTGTCCTCGTTGCACGGCGGAGCCCCACGCGGTGCGGTATCCAAGGTTTACCGCACCGAGAACCCGGGCTTTAACGGGGCGAACACCATTGAGGTGACCGAACGTTTTGGTCGCACTCAAGAATTTGGTGCCGTAGTTTCCACCGTGCAGTCCTGGCTACTGTCCACCGGGATCGACACTGATGAAGAACTTTTTGCGCCGGAACTGTGGACCGCGATCGAGCGCAGCCACTACATGCAGTCCTCCAAAACCTTCGTGATGGTGGACCGCCCCTTCTGGAAGGACCGCGACCCGATCACCGGTGAATACCTCATGTCCATGACGCTCACCGATCGACTGAACCGCGCCACCTACCTGCTGGATAACGGTGATGATCAGCCAGCGGTCATCCTGCTTTCCTATACCTGGAACGATGACGCGCTCAAGTGGCTCTCACTTTCGGCGCAGCGCCGCATGGAGCTCATGCTGCACTCGCTGGAAAAGATCTACCCGGGCGTGGATATCCGCAGCCACATCGTCGGTCAGCCAATCACCGTGTCTTGGGAGTCCGATCCGAACTTCATGGGCGCGTTTAAGGCCAACCTGCCCGGCCACTACCGCTACCAGCAGCGCCTGTACACCCACTTCGATCAGCAGCAGATGCCTGCCGAACATCGTGGCATCTTCCTTGCCGGTGATGATGTGTCGTGGACTGCCGGTTGGGCCGAGGGTGCGGTGACCACGGGGTTGAACGCCCTGTGGGGCGTCGTGAAGCACCTGGGTGGATCGGACGCGCAGGCCAATCCCGGCCCGGGTCTGTTCCTGGCCGAGATTGGTCCCAAGGCGCTGTAGTAGCTCAGTAACCGAGAACCCAAACGTCCCGTGTGCCGAAATGGTGCGCGGGACTCTTGGTTTAAAGTGCAGTCAAACTTGATTGCTGTAGATCAATCAGCATTGCTTTAAGAATGTTTTGGTTTCGAGTGGATATTTAACAGAAAGTACATTACTGTAAATACAGTAATTGTCGATCGCTGAAAATCTTGAAGGGAGATGGCGACGTTGCAGAAAAATGAACAACGAAAGCAGCATCAGCTGCAAGCCGTCAGCTTCAAGAATCTGAACAATGGCAAAAGTGAACCCCGCCGACTCGATCGGTTCGGGTTTGAGAAGCCATGTGCGCATCGACTTTTACTCGCCAATAGTGGCGGATAAATTATGCTTTGACCTGTACTCACTCCGATGGGGTGAGGGTAGCTATCGCCAAGTAGGCGAATGCTAGTCACGGGAAAGTGAATCCTTTGGGAGTCGATGAACATGGTTCATTGGCTCCTTTTTTGTTTTCCATTCAATTGTTTTGCATGGGACTAATTGTCGTGCCAAAAAACGAAAATTGAGAAGAATTTATCCGCATTGAATTCCTAAGAGAGGAAAAATAATGAATCGTTCAACAGCGTTCCCGGTAGCCCTGACCGGCAGCCGGGACCGCGTGCAGATGTGGGCCGACGAAACTGAAGTAGAACAGGCAGCGCTCCAGCAGCTACGCCGCGTTGCGGCACTACCCTGGGTGCACGGGGTGCGTGTCATGCCCGATGTCCATGTCGGTAAGGGCGCGACGATCGGTAGCGTCATCGCGATGAACCAGGCCGTTTCACCTTCCGCGGTAGGAGTTGATATCGGATGTGGTGTGGCGGCGGTGCGCACGAGTATCCGAGCGGACCAGCTGGTGGATCTCGACCTATTGCGCGCCAGCGTAGAATCCGCGATCCCGGTGGGCTTCAACGCGCACGATGAGCTACCAAAGCTGCGTCGCTTCGGCATGGAGGCCGGCGTGGACAAGCTCTTTGGCAGGTTCGGCTCCTTGGATGAGAAGGTGCAGAAGCTGAAGAGCAAGGCCGTTGGACAGTTGGGAACGCTCGGCGGAGGCAACCACTTCCTGGAGCTGTGCCTGGATCAGGAGGACCGCGTGTGGATCACCCTGCATTCCGGTTCGCGCAATATCGGTAAGACCTTGGCCGATCGGCACATCAGTATCGCCAAGTCATTGAGCCACAACCGGGGACTCGTTGACAGGGAACTGGCGGTCTTCCTTGAAGGTACACCACAGATGGATGCCTATAAGCATGACCTGTGGTGGGCGCAGGAGTACGCCGCCGCCTCGAGGGCGCTGATGCTTGCGTTGTTCAAGAATGCGGTGGTGAACCACTTTGAGGCTCTGCATGTTCAGTTTGATGCTCCGATTAACGTGCACCACAACTACGTGAATGAAGAGCAGATCGATGGGCGGAACCTCTTGGTCACCCGTAAGGGCGCCATTAGGGCTGGTGCCGGTGATCTGGCGTTGATCCCTGGATCGATGGGAACCGGGTCCTATGTTGTACGCGGTCGTGGAAACCCGGGATCGTACTTCTCGGCTTCGCATGGTGCAGGACGACGGATGAGCCGTAGTCAGGCGAAGCGGATGTATTCGGCGAACGATCTTGCCCAGCAGACCACGGGTATCGAATGCCGTAAGGATGCCGGGGTGGTGGATGAGATCCCCGCAGCCTACAAGGACATTCACCAGGTTATTGAAGCTCAGAAGGATCTGGTGGAGGTCGTCGGACACTTGCGGACCATCCTGTGCGTCAAGGGCTAGATGCAGGGCGGCGTTGGCACAAACCGTGATACACGGGAAGCCAACGTCGTCCTTCGTCTAGCGTAAAGTGGTGTTAGTGCCCTATCATCATTGAGTCAGGAGTCACAGTCTTGTGGTTTCCGGCGCTCTCAAAAGGGGCGATACCCGTTGCCAAGAAGCAACTGGTAACGGCAGACATATATGGAATTTTCTTCAGCATCATTTTTTGAAAAGAGTCCATAATGTCTAGCGTTTCCGCTGCCATTGCCCACGCCCTTAAACCAGTTGCCCCACAGATCTTCGGACTGATGGGAAACGGCAACGCACACTTCCTTGACGCCGCAGTACGTGCGGGATTTGATTACACCGCCGTCCGCCACGAGTCGGCAGCGGTATCGGCCGCCGATGCGTACTTCCGCATTGCGAACAAACTGGCCATCGCCACCACTACCTACGGTGCCGGTTATACGAACGCTGTGACTGCACTGGCCGAAGCAGCAGCGGCTAAGACTCCGCTACTTTTTGTCACCGGGGATGCACCCAGCACGGGATTGCGTGCCTGGGACGTGGACCAAGCGGCCATCGATTCGGGCGTTCGAGCGCCTCGTTATGTGGTGGACCGGCACACCCCGGGGAGTATCGCTCTCGAAGCGGCCGCGCATGCACTGCGCGAGCAAACCCCGGTGGTTCTGGCTATTCCTTATGATCTGGCAGCGCTCGAAGCGCCGACAGAAGAACTTCCCGAGTTTGGCTCACTGGCTAGCGCGCCAGCCGTTCCACGGTTAGAGTCCGCCGCACTGGCTCAGATCGCGGCGAAGCTCGATGCTTCGCAGCGTACCCATATTCTTTATGGCCGTGGTTCGATTGATGCCGCCGAACAGGTTAAGGCGTTGGCGCAAAAGCTGGATGCCACCACCTCGGGAACCTTGTTGGCCCGTGACCTGTTGGACTACGAGTTCGATTTGGGTATTACCGGGGGCTTTGCCACCGAAGCCAATGCTCGCATCATCGCTCAGGCCGATACCGTATTGGTCTTGGGTGCTTCCTTGAACCAGTTCACCATGCGCTTTGGTGAGCTCATCAGTCAGTCGGCAACACTGATTCAGATTGATCTGGGGACGGCTGCCACCAATGCTCGCGTGGACTACTTCGCTACCGCCGATGCCCAAAGTGCGGCAACAGAATTGCTGGATACCGTGAAGGACGCACAAAGCAATTGGTGTGCAGAGCTTGATCTCAGTGATCTGCGTAGCCGCCCGGTCGGCGATGATGTGGTCGAGGACGGACTGCTGGATCCGCGTCGTGTGGCTTCAGAATTGGAGAAGATTTTGCCGGCCAATCGAGTCTTGGTGCAAGACGGTGGACACTTTATTGGTTGGGGGCCGATGTACTGGTCGACGACCGGGGCACGTTCGCTGACCTGTGTGGGTACCGCTTACCAGTCCATTGGGTTGGGGATCGCCTCGATGGTGGGCGCCGGTGCTGCAGCCCAAGGACGTACGGTTGTTCTGGCTGCGGGAGACGGCGGGTTCTTAATGGGGTTGGCTGATCTCGAATCCATCATCCGCACCATCGACAGCGGTGTGATCGTGATTTACAACGACTCGGCCTACGGGGCGGAAGTCCATCAATATGGTTCGATTGGCCTGCACGAAGACCCGATGCTGATCCCGACCGTCGACTTTGCGGGCATCGCCAGGTCCATGGGTGCCACAGGTATTCGCGTAGAGAAACTCTCGGATATGACAGGGCTCACGCAATGGGTGGCCGACGGTGCTCGTGGCGTGTGTCTGGTTGATGCCCGCGTATCCACGCGGATCCGTGCCCCTTATATGGAAGAAGTGCTTGCTGCCAACCAGAAAGCAGCCGCGACACTGTCATTACAATCCGATTAAGACGCTGGCAAAACAGTTGGGGTACGGCGTAGGGTTGACCCGTGCGCAAGATTTTAGTCGGAACAGCTAGCCTGAGTTTGGGAGCACTTTTGATCCTCCCGGCAACCGCTGCCTTTGCTGTACCGACTAGCTCTAGTGATCGAGCCGAAGCGCCAACCCAACTGTTTTCGCAGTCTTCTTTGCGTGTGGCTACCATTCAGGCCAACCTCACCGCCGCGTCTTCTGGTGGTTTAGAGGCAAAATTGATGGGTGGAAACAACCTGCAGGCCAATCAGGTGGCCGACAGTATTTCCGCAGCCGATGCCGATGTTGTTGTCCTAACTAATATGGATGCCGAGCAGGGTGCAGTTGATACTTTCAAGGATCAGTACCTGAATAACGTTGCAGATAATCGTCTTGACGTTAACTATCCGTATTCTTACCTTGCCGTTGGCTCTAAGGGTATGCAGAGCGGTGCTGATTTGAACTCTGATGGTGTGATCGGCAGTGCCGAAGACGCCTGGGGCCAAGGTGCTTTTGAAGAGCAAGGCTCCGTGGTGGTGCTTTCCAAGTACCCAGTGGACGAAACGAAGATTACCGCCGTTTCAAAACTTAAATGGCAAGACGTTGAGAACGGTCAGCAGAACCATACTGGTTTATCAGGCGTGCTGGCTGCTTCCATCCCGGTAATGAACACCGGATTATGGGATATCCCCATAGAGTTCCGTGGACAGCAAGTCCATGTGGTCGCCACGCAGACCGAGCCTGAAGGGGAGAACGAAGATTTTTCCCAAGCCCGCCACAATGATGAACTGAAAGTCATTTCAGATTACATCGCTGGAAAGGACTACGTCCTTACCGATAACGGACGCCCAGCTGCAGGCGTAGGCGATGAAAAGTTTGTCGTAGCCGGTGCGCTGGATCTTCAGGATTCTTCTGAAAATGGCATAAAGTCATTCCTCAATGGCTTTGCACGTGAGGATGCATTAAACGATTCGGGGAGCTACTTGATCCCTGATTCCTCATGGCAGATTACTGGCCAGGGACGTATCGAACAGAGCGAACCGCACTAGGTGAAGCAATTCCGGATTCTGGTGAAGAACCGGGATCGCTAATCTGGACCGACGTCGAGTTCTAAGCTCTACCAACTAACTCATTGGGCGCAGTTATCGCCATCTCCAACTGTTCGCGCAGGGCGATCTAGTCCGCTTCATCTGGCATCCGAAACTATCGGTGGGGCTTTCGGCTGATCATAAGTGCCCGTTGGTTTGTAGCTTTGTATCGACCGGCTTCTGTGGAAGAGATTCCACATGCTTTCGTGGCCGCTGGTAGCCGAGAATAATTCCCGGCAGTATCAAGGTAACTTTCAGGGTCATATAGATAAGCTGGGGGCATCATGAAAAACGATCCAATTTCGATGACTTTCATTGGCAAAGATGGCAAGCCTCGTTCCGGCGTGCAGCAGGCCATTCTGAAGGGCATCGGTGTGCAACGGCCGTTGGTACTGGCGTACATCAAGCGCCTTCGTAAAAAGCACCCGGAAGCAGACACCGCTGAACTGGCTGCCATCGTTGAACGGGACTACCTGCGTATCGCCACCGGATCGGGAGCAGCGGTTGGTGGTACGGCTGCGGTCCCAGCTATCGGCACCGGAGTTGCGCTGGGTCTTTCCGTGGCAGCGACCCTAGGGTTCCTTGAAGCGTCCGCCCTCTATGCTCAGAGCTTGGCAGAACTGCACGGTATCGCTATCGAAAATCCCGACCATTCTCGTGTGTTGGTCATGGGCATCTTGATGGGCGAAGAAGGCAGTTCCATGATTGCCGGATTAACCTCTCAGGCAGCCGGTCGTGGCGGAGGCCCGGTGAAGGGATGGGCTAAGGCCTTCGGTGCTAATAAGCCCACCAGCTTCTACGCGAGTATCCAACGCGCAATGCAGACGAAGTTCTTGCACAAGATCATCGGTACCCAGGCTGCCAGTGTTCTTGGACGTTTGGTTCCGTTTGGTGTTGGCGCGGTCATTGGTGGAGCGGGTAACCGTTACCTTGCCAAACGAGTGATCGAAAACGCCGCCGATGCTTTTGCTGGCATCCCTACGGTGGTGCCAAGCGCTTTGCCGTTGGATGATCCACGGATTCTGGAAGCCGAAATCGTAGAAGAATAGCAAGATAGTCCTCCGCGGAGCGGCTGAAAGCGACCGGGAAGCGTCCGATAAGAATAGTTTTAGCTGTTTTTATCGGACGCTTTTTGGGTTTAAACCGCGAGAAACCGGGGATTAAGGAACGCGTCGGTCATTAAGTGTGCACGGTCACCCAGAAAAACAAGGTCCCCGATTTGCACCACCCCCAAAACCTGTGTATAGTTTTTCCTTGTCGCCGAGAGCAAAACGGAACAAATAACCGGATGCAAATCGGAGGCAAAACCCCAGAAAATCAACGGTTTTACACAGGTCACTGTGGAAGAATCATTGAAGAATGGGAACCAAGAATACTGATTCAAATCACAAACAATTGATTTGACTTTCAGAAATTCACGGTGATAAGATTTGAATATAACGCTGGACGATATTACCGCCTGAAATGGTGGGTAAAGAACCGGTAAGTGTTTGTTGTTTGAGAACTCAATAGTGTGCCAAGTTTGTTGATACCGAATTATTTTTATTTGGTGAATACATAACATTTGCTTGAGGCATTACACCCCCGTGTAGTGTTCTTGAGTGTTTTTTATTCGCCAGGATTTTTTCATTGATTCTCCCTTATTTTCCGAGGGGTTTCGGTGGCTTTTTGTTTTTTATGGAGAGTTTGATCCTGGCTCAGGATGAACGCTGGCGGCGTGCTTAACACATGCAAGTCGAACGATGAAGCCCTGCTTGCAGGGTGGATTAGTGGCGAACGGGTGAGTAACACGTGAGTAACCTGCCCCCGACTTTGGGATAAGCCCGGGAAACTGGGTCTAATACCGGATATGACTTCTTACCGCATGGTGGGTTGTTGAAAGATTTATCGGTGGGGGATGGACTCGCGGCCTATCAGCTTGTTGGTGAGGTAATGGCTCACCAAGGCGACGACGGGTAGCCGGCCTGAGAGGGTGACCGGCCACACTGGGACTGAGACACGGCCCAGACTCCTACGGGAGGCAGCAGTGGGGAATATTGCACAATGGGCGCAAGCCTGATGCAGCGACGCCGCGTGAGGGATGACGGCCTTCGGGTTGTAAACCTCTTTCAGTAGGGAAGAAGCGAGAGTGACGGTACCTGCAGAAGAAGCGCCGGCTAACTACGTGCCAGCAGCCGCGGTAATACGTAGGGCGCAAGCGTTATCCGGATTTATTGGGCGTAAAGAGCTCGTAGGCGGTTTGTCGCGTCTGCCGTGAAAGTCCGAGGCTCAACCTCGGATCTGCGGTGGGTACGGGCAGACTAGAGTGATGTAGGGGAGACTGGAATTCCTGGTGTAGCGGTGAAATGCGCAGATATCAGGAGGAACACCGATGGCGAAGGCAGGTCTCTGGGCATTTACTGACGCTGAGGAGCGAAAGCATGGGGAGCGAACAGGATTAGATACCCTGGTAGTCCATGCCGTAAACGTTGGGCACTAGGTGTGGGGGACATTCCACGTTTTCCGCGCCGTAGCTAACGCATTAAGTGCCCCGCCTGGGGAGTACGGCCGCAAGGCTAAAACTCAAAGGAATTGACGGGGGCCCGCACAAGCGGCGGAGCATGCGGATTAATTCGATGCAACGCGAAGAACCTTACCAAGGCTTGACATGTGCCAGACCGGATCAGAGATGGTCTTTCCCTTCGGGGCTGGTTCACAGGTGGTGCATGGTTGTCGTCAGCTCGTGTCGTGAGATGTTGGGTTAAGTCCCGCAACGAGCGCAACCCTCGTTCCATGTTGCCAGCACGTAGTGGTGGGGACTCATGGGAGACTGCCGGGGTCAACTCGGAGGAAGGTGGGGATGACGTCAAATCATCATGCCCCTTATGTCTTGGGCTTCACGCATGCTACAATGGCCGGTACAATGGGTTGCGATACTGTGAGGTGGAGCTAATCCCTAAAAGCCGGTCTCAGTTCGGATTGGGGTCTGCAACTCGACCCCATGAAGTCGGAGTCGCTAGTAATCGCAGATCAGCAACGCTGCGGTGAATACGTTCCCGGGCCTTGTACACACCGCCCGTCAAGTCACGAAAGTTGGTAACACCCGAAGCCGATGGCCTAACCACCTTGTGTGGGGGGAGTCGTCGAAGGTGGGACTGGCGATTGGGACTAAGTCGTAACAAGGTAGCCGTACCGGAAGGTGCGGCTGGATCACCTCCTTTCTAAGGAGCTAACCATTTTTTGGTTGCCCATGTCTGTGCACGAGTGTTGTACGGGTGGGTTGCTCATGGGTGGAATATCAATGAACTCAGTACTGGAAAGCATGCATGCCTGATCAGTCCTTTATATGGGGGTTGTGTGGTGTGTGTGGGGTACTGGCTGTGGCTGCATGGTGTTTGTGTGCTGTTAGTACGCACTGGTGATGATGGTCCTCTTGGGGGTTGTTGTTGGTGGTGTTGGAACGTGGTGTGTGAGTGGTGTGTGGTTTGTATGGTTTGGCATGCTGTTGGGTTTTGAGGCAACAAGCCTCTAATACCGTGGTGATGATCCTTTGGGGTTGTTGTTGTGGTGTTGGGGTTCTTGGTGTTTCGGTGTTTGTCCTGTGTTTGCTGCGGTGATGTCCTGGTGGATTGATACTGGCCTTTGGGTTGGTGTTGGTTTGGGGTGTTGTTGTGGGGGTGTGGGGTTGTTGTTTGGGAACTGTATAGTGAACGCGAGCATCTTGCAGATGAGATGAGTCTGATGATCCTTTTCCTGGGGTTGTTGGGTGTTTGAGTCTTGTCTGTGTGATTTTGTTAGATTGTTTTATTGCTCAATTATTTTTGGGAACTTTGATTTTGTGTTGAAGTTTTTAAGGGCGCACGGTGGATGCCTTGGCATCAAGAGCCGATGAAGGACGTGGGAATCTGCGATAAGCCTGGTGGAGTCGATAACCGGACGTTGAGACCAGGATTTCCGAATGGGGGAACCCCGCACCATGTTATGTGGTGTGACCTGCAGCTGAATGTATAGGCTGTGTGGAGGGAACGCGGGGAAGTGAAACATCTCAGTACCCGCAGGAAGAGAAAACAATAGTGATTCCGTTAGTAGTGGCGAGCGAACGCGGATGGGGCTAAACCGGTTGGTGTGTGATAGCGGATAGGCGTTGCATCATCGGGGTTGTGGGGTCAACATGTACCAGTGCTATCTTGCTGGTGGGATGAGGTGCAGGCGTATAGGTGAATCGGTTGGAATGCCGGACCATAGAGGGTGATAGTCCCGTAGGTGTAATGCGTGTCTGCCGTTCTAGTGTTGATACCCGAGTAGCACGGGGCCCGTGAAACCTTGTGTGAATCTGCCAGGACCACCTGGTAAGCCTGAATACTACTTGATGACCGATAGTGAATCAGTACCGTGAGGGAATGGTGAAAAGTACCCCGGGAGGGGAGTGAAATAGTACCTGAAACCGTGTGCTTACAATCCGTTAGAGCAGCCACTTGTGGTTGTGATGGCGTGCCTTTTGAAGAATGAGCCTGCGAGTTAGTGCTGTGTCGCGAGGTTAACCCGTGTGGGGTAGCCGTAGCGAAAGCGAGTCTGAATAGGGCGTTTGAGTGGCACGGTCTAGACCCGAAGCGAAGTGATCTACCCATGGCCAGGTTGAAGCGCGTGTAAGAGCGTGTGGAGGACCGAACCCACTTCAGTTGAAAATGGAGGGGATGAGCTGTGGGTAGGGGTGAAAGGCCAATCAAACTTCGTGATAGCTGGTTCTCCCGAAATGCATTTAGGTGCAGCGTTACGTGTTTCTTGCTGGAGGTAGAGCTACTGGATAGGCGATGGGCCCTACAAGGTTACTGACCTTAGCAAACTCCGAATGCCGGTAAGTGAGAGCGTAGCAGTGAGACTGTGGGGGATAAGCTTCATAGTCGAGAGGGAAACAGCCCAGAACGCCAACTAAGGCCCCTAAGCGTGTGCTAAGTGGAAAAGGATGTGGAGTTGCTGTGACAACCAGGAGGTTGGCTTAGAAGCAGCCACCCTTGAAAGAGTGCGTAATAGCTCACTGGTCAAGTGATTCGCGCGATAATGTAGCGGGGCTCAAGCACACCGCCGAAGTTGCGTCATTCAATATTAACCCGGTTTCGATTGGGTGTTTGGATGGGTAGGGGAGCGTCGTATAGCGGGTGAAGTCGCGGTGGTAGGAAACCAGCGGTGGACGCTATACGAGTGAGAATGCAGGCATGAGTAGCGAATGACGGGTGAGAAACCCGTCCGCCGAATGATCAAGGGTTCCAGGGTTAAGCTAATCTGCCCTGGGTTAGTCGGGGCCTAAGGCGAGGCCGACAGGCGTAGTCGATGGATAACGGGTTGATATTCCCGTACCGGCGAAGGACCGCCCATACTGAGCTGTGGATGCTAACCATGACGGATCATGGCGTGATGACCTTCGGGTTGTTTGTTGTGTGGTGTTGTGGGAACCGATGCAGTGAGGTCAGCGTATTAACAGGTGTGACGCAGGAAGGTAGCCGAGCCAGGCAATGGAATTGACCTGGTCCAAGGGTGTAGGAAGAGTGGTTGGCAAATCCGCCACTCATGTTTCTGAGACCTGATAGGCGCCCCATTTGTGGGGTGATTCGGTGATCCTATGCTGCCTAGAAAAGCATCGGCGTGAGGTCCCAGTCCGCCCGTACCCCAAACCGACACAGGTGATCAGGTAGAGAATACTAAGGCGATCGAGAGAATCATGGTTAAGGAACTCGGCAAAATGCCCCCGTAACTTCGGAAGAAGGGGGGCCTGCCTCGTGATCAGCTCTTGCAGTTGTGAGCGGGTGTGGGCCGCAGAGACCAGGGGAAGCGACTGTTTACTAAAAACACAGGTCCGTGCGAAGTCGCAAGACGATGTATACGGACTGACTCCTGCCCGGTGCTGGAAGGTTAAGAGGACTGGTTAGCAGTAATGCGAAGCTGGAATTTAAGCCCCAGTAAACGGCGGTGGTAACTATAACCATCCTAAGGTAGCGAAATTCCTTGTCGGGTAAGTTCGACCTGCACGAATGGAGTAACGACTTCCCCGCTGTCTCAACCATGAACTCGGCGAAATTGCAGTACGAGTAAAGATGCTCGTTACGCGCAGCAGGACGGAAAGACCCCGAGACCTTTACTATAGTTTGGTATTGGTGTTCGGTGCAGCTTGTGTAGGATAGGTGGGAGACTTTGAAGCTTGGACGCTAGTTCAGGTGGAGTCATCGTTGAAATACCACTCTGGCTGTATCGGTCACCTAACTTCGGACCATGATCTGGTTCAGGGACAGTGCCTGATGGGTAGTTTAACTGGGGCGGTTGCCTCCTAAAATGTAACGGAGGCGCCCAAAGGTTCCCTCAGCCTGGTTGGCAATCAGGTGTTGAGTGTAAGTGCACAAGGGAGCTTGACTGTGAGAGTGACAGCTCGAGCAGGGACGAAAGTCGGGACTAGTGATCCGGCGGCACCTCGTGGAAGGGCCGTCGCTCAACGGATAAAAGGTACCTCGGGGATAACAGGCTGATCTTGCCCAAGAGTCCATATCGACGGCATGGTTTGGCACCTCGATGTCGGCTCGTCGCATCCTGGGGCTGGAGTAGGTCCCAAGGGTTGGGCTGTTCGCCCATTAAAGCGGTACGCGAGCTGGGTTTAGAACGTCGTGAGACAGTTCGGTCCCTATCCGCTGCGCGCGTTGGAAATTTGAGAAGGGCTGTCCTTAGTACGAGAGGACCGGGACGGACTAACCTCTGGTGTGTCAGTTGTACTGCCAAGTGCATCGCTGATTAGCTACGTTGGGAAGGGATAACCGCTGAAAGCATCTAAGCGGGAAGCCTGCTTCGAGATGAGATTTCATGCACTATTGTGTGTGAGGCCCCCAGCTAGACCACTGGGTTGATAGGCAGGATGTGGAAGCAAGGACTGAAGACTTGTGTAGCTGACTGTACTATAGGCCGATGACTTTCAACACAACTATAAAACAATAATTTGCTAGCAAAGTTAGTATGCTGTTCGCGTTCACTATGCGGTTACGAGACAACAACCTCGAACCATAAAAACATGAGATAAGTTTTAACACCGGAAACATGACCAAGAGTAATGGTTTGTGTGCTTCGTGATTGTTACGGCGGTCATAGCGTGGGGGAAACGCCCGGTCCCATACCGAACCCGGAAGCTAAGGCCCATTGCGCCGATGGTACTGCACTCGTGAGGGTGTGGGAGAGTAGGTCACCGCCGGACTTAACCTAAAGAATATGGTTTGAGGCCCTGGACACTATGGTGTTCAGGGCCTCACCTGTTTAACCAACAAGGTTGCTGGCGACTATCTGGCATCTCTTGACGCTCTGTTCGAGGCAGTTCTAGAGTCAACGCATCTATTCGTTGTTGCTCGAGGAGGACTCTTCAATGAGTCATCTAACGTTCGCCATCAATGTCACCCTGGATGGATGTATTGATCATCGGGTGGGGATCGCTGACGATGAGACCCATGAGTACTTTACTGACCTAATGGATCAACACGGAGCGATGCTGTGGGGTCGTACTACGTACGAAATGATGGAAGAATACTGGCCGCTAGTGGCCAGTGGAGAAATCGAAGCGCCTGCGGCAATGCGCCATTGGGCAATGATGATTGAAGACAAACCTAAATATGTGGTCTCCACGCAACGCGTTGAATTCCCGTGGAAAAATAGTCGCCACCTTAGCGGTGATCTAAAAACCGCAGTCCACGCGCTAGTCGAAAGCACACCGAAGGGCGTGCTGCTAGGAAGCAACAAGCTCGCAACTGAGTTGGATCGCCTCGGGATGATCGACGAATATCGCTTCCTTATCCATCCCATCATCGCCGGTCATGGTCCCCGACTGTACACACTGGGGCTACCAAGTGAGCGTCGTATGGAACTGCGGGAACGCAGAACCTGAGTAACGGTGTGATCGCGGTGCACTATCGTCGCGCACGATAAAGCCGACCCGCTCGTGGAAAACTCCACGAGCGGGCCGGCTTTGGCAGTAAAGAATAATTTAGCGGGCGGTCGCTTGCTGTCCCGTCAGTTCAGCCAGGGTCGCCAGAGATCCGTGTTCATGCAGGGACTCTAAGGTCTTCAGGTACGGTGTGGTGAAACGTTCATCATCAACCACATCTCCGAAGAGGTCGCGCTGACGTAGGAAGGCCAGTGGATCTTCGTGGTGCTTGGACGCTGTAGCGTGGACTTCCTCGGCGAGGCGGTCAACGATGTTGATGGTCGCGCCATCCTCATCGGTGCCCTCGGCGTAGCGAGCCCAGCTAGCGACAATGGCGGCCGAGAGCGTGACATCGCGGTTGGCGGCGAGGTTTTCACGCACTACAGGCATTAGCCACTTGGGGATGCGGTCCGAGGAGTCAGCGCAGAGTCGGGCCACGGTATCGGCCACGTATTCGTTGCTGTAACGTTCGATGAGCTTGTGCTGGTAAGCATCCAGATCTACCCCGGGCAGGGCGCGGAGGGTAGGCTCGGCTTCTTTTTTCATGTAGCTCAGCAGGAACTGGGCGAACAGTTCGTTGCGTGCCACATCGTGCACCGCACGGTAGCCGGCGAGGTGGCCGAAGTAGCACAGGCCCTGGTGGGTGGCATTGAGCAGTCGCAGCTTCATCAGTTCATAGGGCACCACGTCATCGACCAGCTGTACGCCAGCCTCTTCATAGGGTGGGCGACCGGCCACAAACTTGTCCTCGAGCACCCACTGCTCAAAGTCTTCGCAGACTACCGGCCAGCCATCATCGATGCCGTAGTTCTGAGCCACGTCAGCCCGATCGGCATCGGTGGTGACCGGGGTAATGCGGTCCACCATGGAGTTCGGGAAGGAAACATTCTCTTGGACCCAATCACCGAATTCGGGATCCAGCGCGCTAGCGAAGGCACCAAACATCTTGTGCGCGACCTCGCCATTGCCCTGAATGTTGTCGCAGCTCATCACGGTGAACGGCGCGAGTCCGCGTTCACGACGTAGCTTCAGCCCGGCGCTGATCAACCCGAAAGTGGTTCGTGGGGCCTGTGGATTGGCTAGGTCCGCAGCGATGGCGGGATTACTGAGGTCGAATTCTCCGGTCACGGGGTGGACGTTGTAACCACCTTCGGTGACGGTCAGTGAGACGATGCGGATCGCCGGATCGGCTAGCTGTTCGATGGCTGCGGTGAGGTCATCGGGGGCGTAGAGGAATTGGAGGATCGAGCCGATGACCTCAACCTCGCGGGAGCCGTCAGGATTTTTCACCACGAGGGTGTAGAGCCCGTCGCTGGCGTTTAGTACATCGCGCATGCGCTGATCGGATTCCATGACGCCCATGCCAATGATTCCCCAGTCCAACGCCTTGCCCTGATTCATCAGGCGGTTCAGGTACATGGCCTGGTGGGCGCGGTGGAAGCCACCCACTCCGAAATGGACGATGCCTGCGGTAGCTTTGCTGCGGTCATAGCGGGGGATGCCCACCTGTGGATCGAGCTGGCTGAGTGTCTGGTTGTTCAGTTTCATAGTTCTAGGTTCCTTTCTCAGGATCTGGCTTAGTGGGTGGCGATTGCTGGTGAGGGTGCTACGCCGTGAAAGCCTGGTTGGGTTCCGCGCAGGGAGTGCGACATGAGCGCGGCGACCAGGTAGAGGGCGGCGAAGAGGAAGACCATGCCGGCAGCTCCCAGCACGTTGTATAGCAGGGCGACGAGCAGCGGGCCGGCGAAGACGGCGGCGCCGATGCCGAGGTTATAGGAGGCCATGGCTGCTCCGGGATGTTCGGGAGCCAGCGAGACGGCGATCGCCGAAAGCGGCACGAAGCCGGCCAACCCGATGCCGAAGATCGCACCAATGAGCAGGGTCAGTGGGTAGGCGAAGGCGTACCCATGATCCACGGCCCAGGCGGGAACCAGGTAGAGCGCTGCCATGGAGATCGCGCAGAGTACGGCGCCGAACCAAACGACCACCTTGGACCAGCCCAGCTTGTCGCCCAGGGCACCGAAGAAGAGATTAAAGGGGATGTTGACCGCGTAGATCACGGTAGTCAGGATCAAAAACTGGCCAACACTCCAGCCGAAGCGGTCGGTGAATAGTGCTGGGAAGAAGATTGCCATGCCGTAGGTGGGTACCGAGTTGATGGTACGGGTGAGCATCACCATCAGGGCCTTGCGGTTACTGATCAGCAGGCGTAGCCCAAAGCTCATGGTCTGGAAAACCTGTTCCGGGTTGCTGACCAAGGGGGCTCGTCCGGTCTTTTCCTTGACGCCGATCAGTGCGATCCCAGCACCGATGACCACCAGCGCTAGGGATACCCAGAGGGTTTGGTAGTAGCTCAGGGAGAAAATTTCCAGAGTGGCGTTGGCAGTCAGGGCACCGAGGGTGGGTAGACCGGCGCTGAAGGCGACATAGAACCAGCCGATGGCTACCGCCAGGCGCTTGGCATTGGCGGTGGCAGAAATCCAGACCAGGAATCCGTAGGCGAAGAAGGGGTAGCCAAAGCCGCGCAGCGCATAGGTGATGAAGATCAGCGGCATGCTCGAGGTATTCAGCGCGACGCCCAAAAAGAGTAGTTCGAAGACGATCCAGATGCCGGCGCCGATCATCATGACCTTGCGTGGGCCCCATAGATCGGACAGCGAGGCCGAGAGGAATGCGGCGATTGCGACGGCTACGCCGTAGATGGTGACCAGGGTTCCGGCTAGCGGAATGGAGAAACCGTGGTCGCCGGTCAGATAAGGGGCGAGGATATTGGTTTCTACGCCGTCGCCGATCATGAAGATCATCAGGCCGACAAATCCCCACAGTAGTGGGCGTGGTAGCCCGAGTTTCTCTAACAGTGAGTTGGGTGCGGGCACTGGGGTCGATGTCATGGCGCTCCTTTGCGACAGCCTTGCCGGGTGATCGATTGAACCAATCTAACACCAAACAAACAAATTCAACATATTTTCTGTTAAAAACTTGGAAAAGTTGATGTTTTGTGAGTTTGCGCCCGGCATCTATCATCGAAGTTGTGGCAAATAACGAACCTGATGTTAAGAACGATGTTCCCGGCCTCGCCCAGGGACTGCCTCCCGAAGCGCGCCGCGAACAAATCACCGGGCACGTCAATAAGGCCCGCAGCTGCCGGGTCGAGGAGTTGGCCGAAATCTTCGCAGTCAGCGCCATGACTATCCACCGTGACCTCGACGTACTGGCCAAAGAAGGACGGCTGCAACGCATCCGTGGTGGGGCACGCGCCATCACCGCCCGCCTAGCCGAACGCGATGTCCGCCTGCGTCGCCACCTGAACTCCGAAATCAAAGGGCAGCTAGCCGCCACCGCCGCGCAACTGATCGAACGTAACTCTGTGATCGCACTGGATGACTCCACCACCGTTGGTGCGCTGGGTGACTACCTCGAAGAACGCGAACCCTCCACCGTGATCACCCATTCGCTCGCGCTAATGGGGGCGGTATCCGCCATGGCGCACATCGACATGGTCGGGCTCGGCGGGCAGTACTACGCCGAAACCGACTCCTTCCTCGGCTCGATTGTGGTGGAACAGGCCGAGCGGCTGATGGCCGACGCAGTCTTTGTCTCCACCACCGCGATCAAAGACCAGGCACTGTTGCATCCGGATGCTGAGGCAGCCCGCACCAAGCGCGCTCTACTGAAGATGGGGCGGCGCAAAATCCTGGTAGTGGACTCCAGCAAATACGAGTCCGCCGGCATCTACCACGTGATGGACCTATCCGAAATCGACGACGTGGTCATCGACGACCAACTCGATCCGAAATTGATGAGCCAGCTTAGGACCCTCGGCCCACGCATCCACATTGTCAACACCTCTGCAAAGGCGCATTCATGACCCCCACCTATGTCTTAGGCATCGACTCATCGACACAGTCCTGCAAGGCCCTACTGGTTGACGCGGCCACCGGCGAAGTGGTGGCCGAAGCCCGCCAGCGGCACCCCCAAGGCACCCAAGTAGATCCGCAACACTGGATCACCGCGATGGAAGAGGCCACCGAAGAGCTGTTGCCCCGCGCCGCAGCGGTCTCCATCGCAGGACAACAGCACGGCATGGTGGCACTGGATGAGCACGGGGTTCCGGTGCGCGAAGCCATGCTGTGGAACGATACGTCCTCGGCCCCGCAGGCCGCCGAACTGACCGAGGAACTCGGTGGGGCCCAGGCCAGCGCTCAGAAGATCGGTAGCGTTCCGGTGGCCTCACTGACCGTGAGCAAACTGCGCTGGCTACGCGATCATGAACCGCACAACGCGCAACGCACCACCGAAGTCCTGCTACCCCACGACTACCTGACCTGGCATTTAAGTGGACGCGGGCAGGCGGTCAGCGACCACGGGGATGCTTCGGGCACCGGATACTACGACCCGGCGGCCCGCCGCTTCCTGCCAGAACTGGCTGCCAGTGCCTTGGGCCATCCGGTGAAACTGCCCCGCCTGGCAGAAGCCAACGAAGTGGTGGGGCGTACTGCCAGCGGGGCAGCTATTGCTGCTGGCACCGGAGATAATATGGCCGCCGCCTTAGGGCTGGACCTGCAACCCGGGGATGTCTGCATTTCCATCGGAACCTCCGGGGTAGCTTCGGCCGTAGTGGAGCACAGCGTGCATGATGGCACCGGAATGGTCAACGGGTTTGTCTCCGCCAACAACAAATACCTGCCGCTGGCCTGCACCCTGAATGGTGCACCGGTCTTAGATTTTGGTGCGCGCATGCTCGGGGTCGGGCAACAAGAATTCTCCGATATGGCACTGGCTGCCGAACCGGGTTCCGGCGGGGTTGTGCTGTTGCCTTACTTCGGTGGGGAACGCACCCCCAACCGCCCCGAAGCCACCGGTCTGTTGCAAGGATTGCGCACCACCACCACGCGAGAGCAGATCGCCCGCGCCTATGTGGAAGGACTGCTGTGTTCCATGAAGGACGCGGTGGCCGCGCTGGAAGCCAATACCCATCAGGCCACCGCGCGGATCCTGCTCATCGGCGGAGGGGCCGGGGCCGAAGCGGTACGCAGGATCGCGCCCGAGGTTTTTGGGGTGGCAGTGGAGGTTCCACGCACCGCAGAATATGTGGCCCTTGGGGCAGCTCGGCAGGCAGCCTGGGCGCTGAGCGGTGAAGATGAACCACCGGTGTGGAATATTGCGGCGTCGACCCGATACGAGGCCCAGGAACGGCCGGAAATTTACGCTCATTACGCGTCGCTACGTGACGCGACAGAAGGGTGGAAATAGGGCGGGTATCGCGTAGCGTAGGAACTATGGATACGCTCTTTTTCGCCCATCGCGGCAGTTCCCATAAATACTCGGAGAATACCCGAGCCGCCTATCTGCAGGCCATTGACGAGGGAGCGGACGGGATCGAGTGCGATGTCCACCTGAGCATGGACGGTCAAGTGGTGTGCCATCACGATCCCACCGTAGACCGCACCTCCGATGCCTCCGGGTTGGTTGCTGCCTACACCCTGCAACAGCTCAAAGCACTGGACTTCACCGGGGTGGTGCCGGCAGAAATCCCGGCCGAATACGGGGCTGAAAACGAGCAGCTACTGAGCCTAGATGAGCTGTTGGAACTGATCGAGCAGCGCGGCAAGCCGGTGGGACTGGCCGTGGAGATCAAGCATCCCAGCCCTTATGGGCTCATGCTCGAAGATCGGGTGTTGCAGGTGCTGCAAGCCCATCATTTTGACCCGGAAACCGGTAAGGCCGGGAGTGCCGGGCAGATCTCGGTGACGCTGATGAGCTTTGAACCGAACTCGCTGCGCTACCTGGGGCGAACGGTGAATCCAAAACTGTTATGCCAGCTGATGACCGAGGTTAATCCCGCGTATCTGAAAGAGCTCTTGGACTCGGGACAGGTTGGCCGGGCCGCGGTGTATTCGGTGCTCTACCGTTCGGTGGCCGAAGGCATTGAGCTGATTAACGCTGGTGGGGCCGGGATTATCGGTTCCGGAGTGGCGTGGACCCGTGCCAATGAGCACCTGGTGCGCCAATGGCTGGACGAAGGACGAGAAGCCAGGATCTGGACGGTGGATCGTGCGGCTGACGCGCAATACCTGATCGAGTTGGGCGTCGGGGAGCTGACCAGCAACCGACCTGTTGAACTTCGCGGCGAATTG
Source organism: Glutamicibacter sp. B1 (assembly GCF_039602135.1). Classification (NCBI taxonomy): domain Bacteria; kingdom Bacillati; phylum Actinomycetota; class Actinomycetes; order Micrococcales; family Micrococcaceae; genus Glutamicibacter; species Glutamicibacter ectropisis. The sequence goes on from NZ_CP125942.1 coordinate 196,909, forward strand.
GAGCAGTACTAGAGAAATGATCGCCCAAGCAACCGAGCAGTTCAACCTGTACCTGGAAGACACCTACGCCTTTGAAGCGCAGGCCAGCGTGATCGCTACCGGCGCCGATGACGAAGGCCCGTGGCTGGCGGTGAGCCCGAACATTTTCCACCCGCGCGGTGGTGGTCAGCCCGAAGATGAGGGCAGCGTTGATGATCAACCGGTGAAAGTGCAACGTCTTGATAACGGGCTGGTCATCCTGCGTGGGGCAGCACAGCAGCCGGTGGGAGCCCAGGTGCACACGCAGATCGATCGCGCGGTGCGCCTGCAGCATGCTGCCTTGCACACCGCCGGGCATATCCTCGGTTTTGCTGGGGAAGCACGGGGCTGGCAGCACCGAGGACATTCGCACTTTCCGGGACAAGCCCGCCTAGATTTTGACCCGCAGAGCATTGATCTTCCGTTGGCTGAGGAAGAGCAGCGCGCTGCTGCCAAGGCCTGGCTGCAACAACGGGTTGATGAACTGGTGGCCCAGGGAGGGGCGATTAGTAGTGTCATGGATGCCCAGGGTGTGCGGACCGTTAGCATTGCTGGCATTAATGCTGAACCCTGTGGTGGGACCCATGTAAGCCACGTTGACCAACTCACCGGGTTCATCATCGGCGAGGCCAAGGTCAAGCGTGGAGTCTACAAGGTGCGCTACGAGGCCAAGCATAGTGACTAAGTTTTTGACCCCCGCGACCAAGATGGGTCTGTCCATCTCGATCGCTACCGGGTTGTATGGGATTTCCTTCGGCGCCCTCTCCATTGCCGCCGGGCTGAACCTCTGGCAAACCGTGGCCTTGAGCGCCCTAATGTTTACCGGTGGATCGCAGTTTGCATTCATTGGGGTAATTTCCGGTGGTGGGGCGGGGTCTGCAGCTTTTTCGGCCGCCTCGTTGTTGGGCGTGCGTAATGCCGTGTATGGGATGCAGATTAAACAGAGCCTGCGTCCACAAGGCCGGCAGGTTCCGTGGATGGCGCAGCTGACCATTGATGAATCTACGGCCGTGAGCCTGGGCCAGGCCCGCATGGCTGAGAAGCGTCGCGGGTTTATCACCGCCGGCACCGGGATCTATATCCTGTGGAACCTCTTTACCGTGCTCGGCGCGTTATTGGGTGAGCAAATGGGGGATCCTGCTGTGTGGGGATTGGATGGTGCAGCGGTGGCGGCCTTCATTGGCCTGCTGTGGCCGCGACTGAAATCCGCTCAGCCGGTCATGATCGCCCTGGCCGCCGCCGTGCTGACCGCACTCGCGGTGCCCGTCAGCGCACCGGGAATGCCCATTTTGATCACCGCGGTATGCGCTGCAATTTTTGCGGTCTTTACCTCCGGCAAGGTGCCCAATGCGACGGAACATGGGCGACTGCGTAGCGTGGAGCAAGAACCGGGGCAGGAGGAACAATGAGCGAATTGAGCTGGTGGGTTTTAGCAGCCTGCCTCAGTGCCTATGCCATCAAACTCTGTGGCTACTTTGTTCCCCGCAAGGTCCTCGATTCTCCGATCATGTCCCATGTGGCTTCGACACTGACCGTGGCGCTGCTGGCCTCCTTGGTCACCGTGAATGCCTTCACTTCGGGCCAAGAATTAGTCATTGATGCTCGTGTCGGTGCCTTGGGCGCTGCGATTATCGCCTTGGTCTTTAAGGCACCGTATCTGGTGGTGGTGTTGGTCGGGGCACTTGCCGCGATCTTGTTGCGTGCTACGGGGCTTGCCGCCTGAAGAGCTGCTGGGCACAGATGACAAGCCGGGATTCGGGTGGGAAAGTAGAGACATGATTGTAGCTTTTTCTGTAGCCCCCTCCGGTACCGGTAGTAACCCCGACGGCTCGGTGCACGATGCCGTGGCTGAAGCGGTGAAGGTCGTGCGCGATTCTGGGTTGCCTAACCGGACTTCCAGCATGTTCACCGAAATTGAGGGCGAATGGGACGAAGTCTTCGACGTAGTTAAGCGCGCGACTGAAGCCGTCGCACCGTTTGGTTCAAGGATCTCCCTGGTGATCAAAGCCGATATTCGTCCGGGGCACCAAGGCGAGATCGATGGGAAGCTTCAGCGTTTGGAACGTGCCATTGCCAGTGGCGAAGGGCAGTAGCCTGCGCTCAGTCGAAGGGTATATCACCGAGGTGTTCGTGATCATCGTTCTGGGCGAATGACCGTGTTAGATTTGTGACATCATGATCAGCCCGTTGCCGTAAGGCGCGGGCTGATTCTTATTGCCCATGGTGGCTGAATTGCATTGCCCGTAGACCCTGCACGGTCTATACTGGTGGCATGTGGAGCGTCGACATCGAGCTGATCGCGGGTTGGCTGACTTCACTGGACGAAGGATCACGCGAGCAGGTCATCGCCGCCATCGAGCTACTTGAGGATCGAGGTCCACAGCTTGGACGACCCATCGTAGACACGGTGACGTTGTCTCGGCACAGCAACATGAAGGAGCTGCGGCCCGGCTCGACGGGCCGGTCGGAACTGAGGGTGTTGTTCGCCTTCGATCCCGAGCGTTCGGCGATCCTGCTGATCGCCGGCGACAAGGCAGGCAACTGGACCCGCTGGTACAAGAAGAACATCCCGGTCGCCGACGATTTGTTTGACGACCATCTGAAGGCGTTGAAGCCGCAGCAGAGACAGAGAGGACGATGATCACGATGGCCATGACCCTGAAAGACTTCCTCGACGAGCACCCCGTGGACCGCGCGCGCGTCGAGGCGCACAAGGAGCGCATGCTCGCCGAGGTGCGAGCCTACCGGTTGCGTGAGCTGCGCGAGCAGGCAGGCTTCACGCAAGCGCAGCTGGCCGAGCGCATCGGCGTCGGGCAGCGCCAGGTGTCCAAGATCGAGCGCGGTGACCTGGACAGCACGAAGATTGGCACGATCCGCAGCTACCTCGAAGCCGTCGGCGGCGGGCTGGCCATCGAGTACGTGATGGGTGACCAGCGCGTGCAGGTAGCGTAGCCGGAAGACGGCCTGCGGCCGAACGATAAGGGGCCCTTATCGTACTGAAAGCTGCGATTTCAAGATCGCGTTATTCAGATCGGCGCGGAACGCCTGTCAGGTCGATCAGTGCTCCAGCCGCCAGGAGATGTAGACCGGATCCTTGACCCCACGAGAAGCGAGGGCCTCGGCGATCAGTCCTGTACGCCAGCCGATACGAGGTAGAGAGCCGATCGATACGGATGCAGATGTCGTCAAGAACGACCGGCCCGGGCCCTGCCAAATCCCGTCGGACACGACGGCTGGCTCACCTGAAGTGCTCCTGTGGAACTGAAGGTCGCTGTCCGAGCAATCGGCCAGTACTTCTTTCAGCGCTGTGAGTACATCATCGCAGAACGCGTTTTCCATGCCCGACTGAATCTCGATCGACGCCTTTGCGGTACTCTCTGCCAAGGCATCAGAGCCCGACAACCAGTCCAGCTTTCGAGAAGGCAGCGCTGCGGTGCTAGAAATTTCCAGCTGGTGCAGTGGTACAGAGAAATCAACTCGCGTCAGCGCGGTTGCATTAGCGGTTCGTCGAAAAATGTCGGACATGACGGCCAGTGGATAGCATGGCAAGGGGTAAGCATCTGACGACGACGGCACGCCTACCTGAAACCAGAACGTAGGAGGAATCCCTGAGTCTCCGAATCCTGTCCAGTCGCCTGCGTCATTTGTTGACCAGGCTCGGTGGGCTCCCGAACCATCTGGGCCCCACGTCGCTTGTGAGTAGTCGACCAGGAACCCGAAAGGGTCAACGGGCAGCGGCGTGTTCAATAGGCCAGTTTGGGCACCCCACACGCCAATGAACATCGGCTCAGAACAATCCGAAGACATCTTTTTCCTACCTTCTGTAGACGATTCTTTCTCGAGTCCGTGTTTTAGAAGACGCGACACTTCACAGCGGATTGCTTGCGAGCAACTTCGGCACGGTTCTTCAGCTCACAGTAGCCCGTACCGTTATTCTTCGTGTAGCACTCGTACCGTCACGAGGTGAAACGCGTGGTGGCTGAGCCGCAGTTCCCTCTCTTCCATCATGCATGGCCTTGAACGGAGCGTCGAGAACTACTTCCGTGGTCGCCAGTACTTTTGTCTTGGCTACGGTAAGTGTCACCATATTTCTAGTCCGACGCAGGAGAGAAGGGCGTCCCCGCGTCTTTACGGAGCTTTTCTCACCTCAGTGGTGCTGCGATGCGTGTGGGCATACTGCTGCGGGTCTGTGCTTATAGCTACCCTAATCTTAGAAGTACGATGTTCACCGAAATCGAGGGAGAGTAGGATGAGGACTTCTACGTCGTTTAGCACGTCACCAAGGCGAGATCGACGGGAAGCTTCAGCGGCTTGAAAAGGCCATCAACGATAGTCAGGGAAGTGCATTGTCATGACTCACCATTCAACCGACCGAGAGGCCGGTGCGGTTGAACAGTACCTCGAGGAATCCCTCGGGCTTCACCTTGAATCGCTAGAAAAGGGGCGCGAGCACGCGCGAGCTGCTGGTTTACCTGCGATTGAAGTCAGTGCAGGCCAAGGTAAGTTCTTGCAATTACTCACCGAGATGATTGGCGCTCGCCGGGTGCTGGAGATCGGGACCCTCGGTGGCTATTCCACGAGTTGGTTGGCGCTGGGTGTCGGCGCTTCAGGCAAGGTCATCACCTGCGAATTTGAACCGTTACATGCCTCAGTCGCGCGAGAGAATCTGGAACGTTCCGGGCTAGCTGATCGAGTCGAGATCAAACTCGGGGCAGCCCAAGGAACCTTGGACACTCTCATTAGTAAACGCGCCGAAGCCTTCGACTTGATCTTTATCGATGCGGACAAGCGCAATAACGTGGTTTACCTTGAGCGCGCGCTGAAACTCTCGCACCCGGGCACGGTGCTGGTCCTGGACAATGTGGTGCGTGGTGGTGCCATCTTGGATGATCCAAGCCAATTGGGTAATCAAGAAGCTGATGTGCGTGGGGTTCAGGAGTCACTGTTGTGGCTCCGAGACCATCCGCAGGTTTCGGTGACCGCGCTGCAAACTTTAGGAGCCAAGGGCTGGGACGGGTTTGCGCTGGCAAGGGTTGTGTAACTGAGCGGTTTTCAGTTAGCGCGTTGTGTGGTTCTCGTGGATGTCTTGTTCAAATTCCGCGTCTTCCTCGTGCTTGAACGGCGGAGACTTGATGATGAAGTAGTGAACTGCCAGGGCGCAGATTAAGGCGACGGGTGCACCGACCCACAGTGCGTACACGGTGTTACGAACCAAACCAGCGACAACTGGTCCAATCAGCATCGGAACGATGTAGTAGTAATGCTCCGGAGCTGCTGGTCCCCAAAAGCGTTCAAGCTTGGAAAGCAGACTGAAGCCGGCCGCTAAGATAATGCAGCCAAGGAGGATCACCCAAAGTGTCGAGGAGAGGCTGATGGTGAGGGTCAAAGAGCCTACGAGTCCTGCGGTTAAACACGCGTACTTCGTATTTTGATGCAAACTCTCGCCTCTTTTTCTGCCCCATATAGATCGAACCAATACAAGTATTTTTTCAAACACTTTGACAGTCCGCAATCGTACTTAAGTAGGAGGGGTACCGGGAGCGTTGGCAGGAATAGATTAGTGCACTGCCGTAGGGTATAAATGTGCCACATATGAACGACTATCGAATCCGCCTGGCTACCGAACACGATGTGCGCGAAGCACTTGAGATGAAACTGCAATGCTGGCGTGAAGCATATGCCGATCTACGCGAGCCAGCCTTCTTCACTCACCACGAGCAAGAACTCGACGGCCAGGTTGCCTGGTGGGAACGTGGCCTTGCCTCGGGAGCACAATTCTTCATCGCTGAAGATGCTCAGGGCCGAATCATTGGGCTCGCAGGGGGCACACCCACCATTGAAGAGGATCAGGACGCCGGCGTGGGCATCGAACTGGGCATGCTCTACGTGCTCGAAGCGTATTACGGTAGCGGACTGGGCGCTCACCTCATGGAAGTAGTGCTCGGCCAACGTGACGCCCTGGTCTGGGTCATTGAAGGCAACGACCGGGCACAACGATTTTTTGAAAAACACGGGTTCACCGCCGATGGAACCACCGAAGCACTGGTTGGCACCTGGCAGGGACTCACCGAGCGACGGATGGTGCGCGCACATGGCTAAAGACGCAAAAGACGTGTTGCTCGGCGAATTCCCGATTGACACGGGCAGCGCCATCATTGAGGCGGACCCCTACGGCGGCAACCGCTACATTCTCAAAATTAACGGTGTCCCATCATCACACGTCGATCTGGACGATCCGACGTACCTGGACTTCGAATATATGCGCTGGATGGAACCGATTTTTAGCTACGGTTTCCCTGCCGATGAGTTTGATGGGCGCGCCCGCAAACTGCGTGTACTACATCTAGGCGGCGGCGGGTGTTCCATGGCTCGCTGGGTCGCGGCAAGCTACGACAACGCGCGGCAAGTCGTGGTGGAACTAGATGCCAAACTGGCCGAACTCGTTCGCACCTCTTTCGACGTGCCGCGGGCCCCGCTGGTGCGACTGCGCGTGGGGGATGCTGGCCAGGTGCTCCCCACCCTGAGCGATGGCAGCCGCGATGTGATTATCCGCGACGTCTTCGCCGGAAGTACTACTCCGCGAGAGTTGACCACGGTGGACTATGCCCGCCAGGCCCAACGGGTACTGGATCAGGGTGGCGTGTACATCATGAACTGTGGCGACACCGCGGATCTGGCCGGGGCCAAAGCCGAAGCTGCCACCCTACTCGAGGTTTTTGAACACGTGGCGATGATTGCTGACCCACCAATGCTCAAGGGGCGACGGTACGGCAACATCGTCTTTATGGCCAGCAATGAACCGCTTTCGCTCGGTGCGGGTTTTGAGCGTAATCTGCGTACCGCACCACTGCCAGCACAGCTGGTCTCTGGCTCCGTGGTGCAAAAATTTGCGACCGGTGCCACCCCGATCTCCTAGGCTGCAGAGCCCAACCGGTAGCTGGAGCCATCGGTAGCGCGCAGCAACAACGAATGATCAACCAGGTAGCGGCGTAGCAGTGCGACGTCGGGGTGGAAGACCCGAAGCCGTTCATTGAGTTGCTCTTCGCGCAGCTGCTCATCGCCGCTGATCACCGCATCGCGAATGTACACCAGCACTTCGTGCCGGTCCCCGGGTTTAGCCGGTAGGGTGTGCAACCGTGCGCCGGTGAAAAATCTTTGGATGCCACTACGATCGGCCTTGTGCGCACTGGCCGATGCCAGGGTCTGATCCAGCAGTTGATGATTCAGAGACCAGCCATGCTCGTCGTTGCGAAGTAACCCGATCTTTTCCCAGCGAGCCAGGTCTTTTTGCTGAGTTTTACTCAGCTCTTCAGGCAGGCTGTCCCCGGCGAGTACAACACCTAACAGCTGGCGCATGCTCGCATTTTTTAGCCCGGCAGCCACCTGAACCCACTGACCTGTGCTCTTCTGTGCATCGCTCATGTTCCTCATCCTAACCAACACTGCCGTGGGAGAAGACGCGAACAGCCCGCCATGACAAGGTCATGACGGGCTGTCGGATGAAGCTAGAGGCTACTTAACCCCGGCCCACATCTCAATGAGTCCGATACCGAAGAACAGCACGAAGGCCGCTGAGACGACCCACATCAATGGGTGGATCTCCTTGGCACGACCCTGGGTTGCGCGGATGAAGACGTAGGAGATGAACCCTGCACCAATGCCGTTGGCAATCGAGTAGGTGAATGGCATCAAGGTGAAGGTCAGGAAGGCTGGTAGTGCAATACCCCAGTCGTTCCAGTCGATCTTGGCGACCTGGGTGATCATCATGAAACCAACTACGACCAGTGCCGGAGCTACAGCTTCGAAAGGCACCAGGTAGATCAGTGGGCTCAAGAACATGGCTACGATCATCAGCAGGCCGGTGACCACCGAAGCAAGGCCGGTGCGTGCACCTTCACCAATACCGGCGCCGGACTCCACAAAGATCTGCGCCGAGGAGCTTGAGGTGCCGCCACCGACGATAGCGCCGGCAGCGTCAACCATCAGGACCTTGTCCACATCGGGGATCTGCCCGTTTTCGTCCATGGTGCCTGCCTCGGAAGCCAGGCCCACCATGGTGCCCATGGCGTCGAAGAAGATCGAGAGCAGGATGACGAAGGCCAACAGCGATGCGGCGGTGAAGCCGAGCTTGCTAAAGGCCCCGACAAGGCTGACATTGCCGATCAGCGAGAGGTCAGGAAGGGTCCACTCCGGCATGGAAGGAACCACCAGGGACCAGCTACCGGTCTCAAATTCACCAATGTGGAAGGTGGCTTCAAGGATGTTGGCCAGGATCGCGGAGACGACGATGCCGATCAGGATCGCGCCCTTGACCTTGCGCACGACCAAGGTCATGGTCAGCAGCAGGCCGATGATGAAGACCAGGATTGGCCAGCCCATTAGCTCGCCGTCAAAGCCCAACCCCACAGGGACGGTGGTGTTCGCGGCGTCCGGAACACGCTGTACGAAGCCAGCGTTCACCAGACCGATCAGCGCGATGAACATACCGATGCCCACCACGATGGCGGTTTTCAGGCCCGCCGGAACAGCGTTAAAGACCGCGGTTCTAAAACCGGTGAGCACCAGAATAAACATCACGACACCGGCGATGAGTACCAGACCCATGACATCGGCCCAGGTAAGTTCCGGATTGGTGGCTACGGTGATGGCCACAAAAGCGTTAACACCAAGGCCGGTGGCCATGGCGAAGGGGTGACGTGCCCAGATGCCCATGATGATGGTCAGGACACCGGCCACGAAAGCGGTGACCGCGGCAACGCGCTGGATGCCCAGTACATCGCCGGAGCTGTCGGCCCCGGAGAGTACCAGTGGGTTAAGGACGACGATGTAGCTCATCGCGAAGAATGTGGCGATACCGCCGCGAACTTCGGTGGAGAACGTAGAACGTCGTTCCGAAATTTTGAAGTATCGGTCGATGCGCGCGGCCGCAGAAGTCCCGGGCGCGGTGTTTGTGGAGGAGGACATGGAAAAATTCTATGTCGTTTTCGTGGCTGATTGATATTGAATTCTCAGCTAACTAGGCGCAATTAAAAATCTTTAGACCCAACTCACACCAAGAACTGCCAAAGCAAGTACATTGGAGGTAAGGGAAATCACACCCATGTTGATCTGGAGTTATGAAGGAGCGATTCAGATGAGTGATGAAGCGCCAGTCGCAGCAGAAAAGATCGAAGGAATTGTTGTCGGCGTTGATGGGTCGGCGCAAAGTAAATGTGCTTTACGTTGGGCCGAACGTGAAGCGGTACGCCGTGGCAGCGTGCTGAATATCGTTTCTGCCTACACCATCCCGGTTTTTGCCGCGTCCTCGATGGACGCTGGTTACTCAACCTTGGATGATGACTTGATTCGAGGCGGTGCCGAAGAGATTGTTCGGCAGGCCCATGCTGATCTTGAAGGCAGTACTGCACAGATCCGCACCTACATTGAATCGGGCGATCCTGCAGGAGTCCTGCTGGACTTGAGCCAGGACGCTGAACTGGTTGTCGTCGGGACTCGCGGGCGCGGCGGCTTTGTGGGGCGCCTGCTTGGTTCGGTGTCCTCGGCGTTGCCGGCCCACTCGAAGTGCCCGACGGTCGTTGTGCCTCTATGCATGTCGAAGGAACAGGAAGCTCCTGCGGACTCCGTCAATGATCGAAAGTGCATCGTGGTCGGTGTGGACGGATCTGACCGGGCACGCTCAGCGGTGCTAGCTGCTGCTGAGGCGGCGATCGCCAGTGACCTGACGTTGCGGCTGATTTGTGCGGTGCCTCCGGTGGGAGCGGCGCTGGCCTGGATGCCAGCTACCGTTGATCAGGAAGCCGTCTTGGAGGATGTACGGTACCAGATGAGCGTGGGCACCAAGTGGCTGCGTTCGCACTATCCTGATCTGAAGATGGAAACCGACGTGGTCTCCGGACCTCCGGTTGAGATACTGATCCGCGAGTCCGAACATGCTGTGTTGACGGTAACCGGTTCACGAGGTCGTGGTGGCTTTACCGGCATGTTGCTCGGCTCCACCTCGCAGGGTGTACTGCACCACTCCAAGGGACCGGTTATGGTGGTTCCTGATTCCGAGGATCCACGCTTGGAGGACCGAAAGAACTTCGACACCCGTGCCCAGGAGCAGTAGCGAAAGCTGTTCTCTAAGGTAGGTACGCAGAAGGCCACGCACCAAACGGTGCGTGGCCTTCGTTAGTGCAGGTGACTGGCTACCTTTAGTAGCGAGCTGCCTTTGAGTACAGGTTGTTGACCCAGCTCAATGGCGTCACCGAAATGCCGGCATTTGGGTTACGAGCGTGAACAACGTTGCCGTTACCGATGTAGATTGCTACGTGGTAGAACGATGATCCGCCGTTAGAGGTGGAGAACACCAGGTCGCCAGGTTGCAGGTTGCTCAGCGACACATACTGTGGGGCGCTGAAGAACTGCTGGGTCGAGGTGCGTGGCAGGCTGATGCCCGACTGACCAAATGCGCGCTGCGAGAAGCTCGAGCAGTCAAAAGCGTTAGGGCCGTTGCCACCGTAGACGTAGTACTTGCTCGGATCATCCGCGGTCTTCAAAGCCCAAGCGATGGCAGCCGAGTAGCTGCGACCGGTTTCTGGCTCTGGTTCGGCCGTTTTAGTTGGCTTTGGCTCAGCGGTCTTGGTTGGCTTAGGAGTAGCCGTCTTGGTTGGCTTTGGCTCCGCCGTCTTAGTTGGCTTAGGAGTAGCAGTCTTGGTCGGCTTTGGCTCAGCGGTCTTGGTCGGCGTAGGAGTGGCCGTCTTGGTTGGCTTTGGCTCCGCCGTTTTGGTTGGCTGAGGCTCTGCGGTCTTAGTCGGCTCCGGCGTAGGCTCGGCAGACTTCGTCGGTTCAGGAGTAGGCTCTGCGCTCTTGGTTGGCTCTGGCGTTGGCTCAGCAGACTGCGTTGGCTCAGCACTTGGAAGCTCAGGCATGGCGGTCGGAGTGACAGTCTGGAGCTCTACTGCCTTTGGCTTAACCGTCGACTCATCTTCAGATTCGGTCGGTTCGAGTTCCTGTGGTTCAGCTACTGCAAGTGGCTGAACAGCCGCAGGCTTTTCTTCTGGAACTTCAGTGGTGTCTTCGGTAGCGATGGCCTGATCAAGGGCCGCCTGCTGTTCCTCGGCTTCCTTCTTCTCTACAGCCTTGCGAACTTCAGCTTCTTCCTGCTCCTGCAAGGTGGAGAGGTGTCCGATGAGTTCGTTGCGTAGCTTCTTCTCAGGCTCTACAGCGGACTCGTAGGTCTTCAGGGTGCTGTTAGCAGTGGCGGCAGCAGCATCGTAATTAGCTGCAGCTTCCTCAGAAGCACTCTGAGCTGCGTCAGCATATTCCTGCCACGCGGTAACCAGGGCTTCTGCCTCAGAAGCAGTGTTGACTGAGGTGACCTGCTGTTGGCTCAGCGCGTCCATGGTGGCGGCCTTGTAGAAGAGGTCGCCTTCGTTGCTGTCATCCAGCAGAAGACCAAGGGTGGAGTTGCTGGCACCGTTGCGGTAGATATCCGAAGCGATGGCTCCCAGTTCCTTGCGGCTCTGAGTTAGGTAAGTCTTTGCGTAATCGAGCTGCTTGACTGCCTTCTCGGCTTCGGCGGTGCGCAGATCGCGTTCTTCGCCGGCGGAGAGCAGTGATTCTTGTGCCTGAGCAGCTTCTGTTTCAACCCGCTGCAGTTCGGCGCGACTTGACTCCAGGGATGCCTCGATGCGAGCGATCATGGCGTTGGTGGAGTCTTTGCTCTTCTTGGCCTCTTGGATCTCTGCATCGGTTGGCAGATCTGAGGCACTTGGTGCAGCTGCGATGGAGACAGATGCGGGGAACGTAGTTGAAGTTGATGCGGATGCGGGCAGAGCACCTACAAGGCAGGATGCCGCTAAGGCCAGTGTGCTAGCAGCGACACCGAGCGTGTGGCGAGTAGCCATATCGTTCCTCACTAAGTTCTTGGATGACAGGGAGCGTTGAAACCGTGACTTCCAACGGTGGAAAGATCACGATTAGGACAAGACTCCAAATAGCACATTATGCTAACTGGAACATCCTTGGCAACACTGTTCACACCAGTCACATAAATCCCAAACGTGTAATTCACTTGCGGTTATGCGGGGTGATCTGAGAGAACGTGAGATAAGAGGGGCCGATTTTCCTGAAAGAAACCTTGGAAAATTTTTTTGGCTCACATTGGGAGTCGTTATCTAGCGTCTCTTTTCGTGAAGCTTAGGTAACGAGGTGGTTGCCGTAAATAGAGGTGGATCATCCTGGTGTTGAAGCGCCGCATAAAAAGGTGCCTTTAAAAGGGATCGTTTTAAGAGCGCCTGAATCGAAGGCCGAATGGGCGAAGCTGATTCGCAACTTCGCGCGATGATTCGATGTGGTCTGCCTCTCTTTGAAATCCGCTCTGGCCAGCAGATATGACGCAAATTGTGAGGCGGATCTCAAAAGAAGTTTTTGAAAATTGCGCTCAGGACCACCCTAAATCGTGCAATTTTTCGTCGTCGATACCGAAGTGATGGGCCACCTCGTGCATGACCGTGATGCCGATTTCGCGAACAACTTCTTCGCTGTTTTGGCAGGCTCGGAGTGTTGGATTTTTGAAGATCGTAATCCGGTCAGGAAGCGCGCCAGCGCTCCAGTCTAGATCTCGCTCCGTGAGTGCAACACCCTCGTATAACCCCAGAATCTCAAGGTTTTTAGGCTCTCCGGGCTGTGGCGTGTACTCGTCTTCGATGAAGAAAATGACGTTGTCCATCATTGCGAAAACTTCCTGTGGGATGGCGTCGATAGCTTGCTCAACTAGCCGCTCAAACTCGTCATCGCTCATCTCTAAAAGCATGTTTTCAGCCTAGCTGCGGAGTGTCAGTTTGGGGCTGGCAAAACGGACCAAGTGGCCGATTTTGCGAAACAAAAAAACCCACGTATAGTTATTGGAGTCCGCTACGGAGACGCAAGAAACCGAAGCGACTTAGGCCCCCATCGTCTAGCGGCCTAGGACACCGCCCTTTCACGGCGGCGGCACGGGTTCGAATCCCGTTGGGGGTACAAACAACTAGTTCACTAGTTGTTAGATGGATAAAATCCATTGGCTTGCGAAAGCAAGGCCCTGTAGCGCAGTTGGTTAGCGCGCCGCCCTGTCACGGCGGAGGTCGCGGGTTCAAGTCCCGTCAGGGTCGCTCAATTTACTAATCTATTAGTAAATTTGGTGTCCACTAAGTGGTGCCAGGCTCTGTAGCTCAGTTGGTAGAGCGTTCGACTGAAAATCGAAAGGTCACCGGATCGACGCCGGTCGGAGCCACGCAGGCCCTCGGTTTACCGAGGGTTTTCCTGTGTGTATTGAAGGTTATTCAAAACACTAGGCCCTGTAGCGCAGTTGGTTAGCGCGCCGCCCTGTCACGGCGGAGGTCGCGGGTTCAAGTCCCGTCAGGGTCGCCATTAAACAAATGCTCCGGTTTCCCGGAGCATTTGCTGTTTCTGCTGTTATTTACTTCCGCACACTAGTTGGCTCGCCCTAAGTGGCGCGGACCCAACCAACGGTTGCTTAGTCGGCGATATGCAGCAGCCGCACCGGTCATATCGCCATCATCCAAGGCCTGCAGACCATCTAAAAGGTCATTAGGTGAGTCGTCAGGCCAAACGATTTCGGCCAAGAGTCCGTAGTCCAGTTCAATGACGGCGCGGCTATCAAAGGACTCAAGCCAACTTCCAAGGCTTCCTAGCTCCTCAAAAAGTTGTGACTGCGGTGCGTGCGTCACCAAAGTTTGAACAGCCCACGCCAACCGCTCAACGGCTTGGTCGAAACCTATATACATGCGCACGGTCTTGAGTTGATCACCGTCATGGATCACTTCGTGCTCATCGTCTTCGCGGAACAGAGCAAACCAGCTGAGCGGAATGCCCCAAGAAGAAGTGCGGGTATGCAGATGAGTCAAGTCTCCAGCGAGACGGTCTGGATCAACGCGTTGTGCATTGGCTTTCCGGGACGCCGGCGGTACTAGAAGGTCGAAGACTTCAGGTCGGATAGCTTCTTCCGCTTGCTCCGCTGCTAACAAGCTGCGAGCCTGCAACTGTCCGGGGCAATAGCGGGTGTGCTCCGTACCCTGATAATCCAAAGTCTTAATGGAGCGGAAGAACTCGGGCTCATTGTGGGGAAACGGATCGGACACGCCACGTAGCGTGCGCTGCCACAGCCGCTCATTTTCAAACGTGTCCCATTGCTGGGCGGTGCGCTGTGGCGTGCGAAGAATGATCGACTGGGCCCAATCTTCAAAGGTATCCAGCGGTTCATAAACACGCAGGAATGCCGTGGCCGAGGTGAGCTCACTGATGGGCCCAGTCAATTTTGTAGTCATAGTTAGTCTGAGAGCTCCACAATTACCGGTGCGTGATCGCTGGCTCCCTTACCCTTTCGCTCCTCGCGGTCAATGCTTGCCGAAGTGACCCGTGCGGTCAGCGCGGGGGAGGTGAGGGAGAAATCGATACGCATGCCTTCGCCCTTGGGGAAGCGCAGCTGGGTGTAATCCCAGTAGGTATATTGGCCTTCGGTGTAGGGGCGGACCACATCACTGAAGCCCAAGTCCTCAAAAGCCGTGAACGCAGCACGTTCAGGAGCTGAAACATGCGTGAGCTTATTCTCTATGAAGAAATCGATATCCCAGACATCTTCATCCTTCGGGGCAATATTCCAGTCACCCATCAAAGCGATCTGGGCCTCAGGGTTTTCGGCCAGCCACTGCCCGGAGCGTTCCTTGAGTTCATTTAGCCAGTTGAGCTTGTAGGCCATGTGTTCGTCATCGAGGGCGCGTCCATTGGGAACATATAAGCTCCACACCTGAACCCCTCCGCAGGTTGCAGCAATAGCGCGTGGCTCTTGAATCGGGTTCTTTCCACCCTTGCCAAATTCTGGCTGTCCGGGGAACGTGCGTTGCACGTTCTCCAGACCTACGCGAGAGGCAATGGCCACGCCATTCCACTGGTTGACGCCAAAGTGGGCGACCTCGTAGTCATTGTTCTCGAACAATTCCCACGGAAAATTCTCGTCTTTGCATTTTGTTTCCTGAATGGCCAGGACGTCTACGTCGGTGCGTCGCAACCAGTCCTCAACGCGGTCGGCGCGGGCTCGTAGCGAGTTCACATTCCAAGTTGCAATCTTCACAAGTTCAACCTATCAAGTTTGCTGACTGACGCCACTTCAATTTACTTGGAAGTCCGAGTATATTCGTGTTCTAGAAGGTGACGCTAATCACTAATAGGAGGCAATGTTGCCTGAAATCCTGACCGAACGTCGCGGCCAGCTGGGTCTGATCACGCTAAACCGACCTCGGGCACTCAATGCCCTCAATACCGACATGTGCCAGATATTTCTTGAGACCTTGCTCAGTTGGCGTGAGGATCCTGAAATTTCCCAGGTAGCAGTACAGGGAGCGGGGGAACGTGGTCTGTGTGCCGGTGGTGACATCGTTGCCATTTACCAGGACATTCGAGAACGTACCGGTTCTTCTGAAGAATTCTGGCGTATTGAGTACCAGCTCAACGCCCTCATTAGTGAGTATCCCAAACCGTACATTGCGTTAATGGACGGCATTGTCTTGGGCGGTGGAATAGGCATCTCTGCTCATGGAAGCCATCGCATCGTTACTGATACCAGTCGATGCGGAATGCCAGAAGTTGGGATCGGATTTTTCCCTGATGTCGGAGGTACCCACCTATTAGCGAAGGCGCCACGTGCTGCCGGCCGCTTGGCAGCACTGACCGGAACCACATTTGGTGCAGCCGATGCAATCCTGCTTGGTTTGGCCGATACATATGTGCCGCAGCAGAAACTCCCGCAATTACTCGAAGAACTGGAGCACGAACCGGCCCAGAACGTCATCGACCGGTATGCGGAAGACCCTGAACAGGGTTTCTTACATGAGTCATGGGTGCAGGTCTTTGACGAGGAGAATCTGCGCACCGTACTCCTGACCCTGCAAAGTAGCGATGTTCCGCAGGCTCAAGAGATGGCCCAGACGCTACGCACCGTGTGTCCCAGCTCAGTATGGCTGACGGGCGAGCTTATTCGACTCGCAGGTGATGACCTGCGCAAGGATTTGCAACGTGAATTCCGAGCAGCCTTGCACCGATTAGATGACCCTGACTTTGCTGAAGGCATCAGGGCAGCAGTGATCGACAAAGACCGGACACCCCACTGGGTAGATGTCATACCCGGATTGAGCCATGAACAAAGAACCCAGAGACATCTTGGTCCACTTCCCGGTGCCGAATTGAATTACGCCCTGCTAGGTGCGGGCCTCGAAGAAAAGAGTCAACTATGAGTGACAAGCCAGTCATCGGCTTTTTGGGCCTGGGACATATGGGTCTGCCCATGGCCATCAATCTGCATCGTGCCGGCTACAAGTTAAAGGGATTCGATGTGGTCCCCGCTGCCGTTCAAGCCGCGCAGGAAGCAGGGATTGAGACGGTGGATACCCAAGAGGACGCCGCGGTTGATGTAGATGTAGTTCTGACGATGTTCCCCTCCGGAAAACA
Organism: Glutamicibacter sp. B1; assembly: GCF_039602135.1. Classification (NCBI taxonomy): domain Bacteria; kingdom Bacillati; phylum Actinomycetota; class Actinomycetes; order Micrococcales; family Micrococcaceae; genus Glutamicibacter; species Glutamicibacter ectropisis. The sequence goes on from NZ_CP125942.1 coordinate 213,412, forward strand.
CGTCCTTGAGGCGTATGAGAAGCATCTTTTGCAAAGCGCCAAGCCCAATACGCTTTTTCTAGAATGTTCCACCATCGATGTCGCCCAAGCTAGGCAGGCCGCTGAACTTGCGGTGGCGGCCGGTCATCGCAGCGCCGATGCACCGGTATCTGGTGGAGTCGTCGGCGCAGAAGCTGGAAGCTTGACCTTTATGCTCGGCGCACAAGATGAAGATCTGGCGGAGATTACTGCACTACTTGAACACATGGGAAAGAGAATCGTGCACTGCGGTGGTTATGGCGCGGGGCAGGCCGCCAAGGTCTGCAACAACATGTTGTTGGGGATTTCGATGATCGGTGCCGCCGAAGCCTTTGTGCTCGGAGAGCGCTTAGGACTGGAGCACCAGGCCCTCTATGATGTGATTTCTTCAGCCTCGGGGCAGTGCTGGGCGGTGACTACTAACTGCCCAGTACCTGGTCCGGTGCCCACCTCGCCGGCTAATCGCGAATATCAGCCAGGGTTTGCTGCTGCGTTGATGGCCAAGGATTTAGGTTTGGCAACCAGCGCGCTGGAGCACACTACTACGGATGCTCAGCTTGGAGCATTGGCTGCGAGCCTGTACCGAAAGTTCAGCGATGAAGGCAATGCAGGCACGGACTTTTCGGGGATCATTAATGCCATTCGAGAGGGTACGTTATAGAAAATCTCCCGAGGCTTTTCGGAAACGCGCAAGAATCTCGAAGAGCTCGGTTGCGTCATGTCCAGAGAGGTTGCTCTGGGCAAAAAGACTCTCATTGAGATCGTTGCGAGCCAGATCGAGGACTTTTTGGCCCTCACTGGTGAGCTCTAACAAGCGTGTTCGGCCATCGGTAGGGTGCGCAACGCGGCGCACCAGGCCGGTGGATTCCAAGCGGTCAACTGAGTTGGTCAGGCTGGTGGCGTGCACCTGAAGCAAATCACTGGCCTGACTCATAGGCAGGGAGCCTCGCTTGGAGAATCCCAAGAGGGCAAGGACCTCAAATCGGGCAAAGGTTAGGCCGTGCGGTTTAAGGATGGCGTCGGCCCGTTGCAAAAAGATCGAAGCAGTACGCATTACCGCGGTGATAGCCGCCATGGAATCAGCTTGAGCTGTCCATCCATGTGAAATCCACTGTTCCCGGGCCTGCGCAATAGGGTCGCGTGGCAATGGTGAAGTCATTTATATACCCCCATAAAAAGATCTAGTCCAACAATATACTTGGACTTCCTAAGGTTTGGAAGGAGAACCCCAATGGACCTATTAGGAGTGACACAACAGCTGAGCGATCGCGAACATGAACGCCTGCTGGAAGTGCGAGAACTAGTGCAGAACAAGATCCGTAAACAGTCCATCGAATACTGGAACCGCGAAGAGTTTCCAGCTCAGCTGGTGAAGCTACTTGCCCAGCAAGGGTTGGCAGGACTCCAGTTAGAGTCGTGTTCGCATCTTTTGCGAGGCCTTATACACGCGGAAATCGCCCGTGCGGACATTTCACTATCTTCGGTGGTGGGCATCCACAATGAGCTGGTGGTCGGAATGCTCGATGAGCTCGGTTCCGAAGAGCAACGCGCTCGATGGTTGCCCAAGCTCACGGCTTTTGATGCCTTTGGCGCATTTGCCCTGACTGAACCCGAGCACGGTTCGGATATTGCCGGGGGAGTCCAATGCTCCGTTAAGCGTGACGGTGACGAATATGTCATTAGTGGCGCCAAGCGATGGATTGGCATGGGAACCTTCAGCGACTTCACCTTACTGTGGGCCAAGGATGCAGAAAGTGGTGAGCTCGGAGCCTATCTCGTGGAATCCGATCGTCCCGGATTTTGCGCAACCAAGATTGAACACAAGATCGGTTTGCGAATCATACAAAATGCGGACATCACCTTTGATCAGGTACGTATCCCACTGGCCAATAAGCTTCCTGGCGCTTCATGTTTTTCTTCCGCTAACGGGCTGTTGATGCAATCCCGCGCGTGGGTCGGGTGGCAGGCGGTGGGTGCGATGATGGCAACTTTTGATATTTGCAAGGCCTATGCCCTTGAACGTCAGCAGTTCGGCCAGCCCATTGCTTCCTTCCAGCTGATTCAACAGTCATTAGCGCAGATCGCAGGAAACCTCAGCCTCTGTCTATCCATGATGAGTGATATTGCGCGTAAGCAGGAGCGTGGCGACTTGCAGATGGTTGATGCGGCCATGGCTAAGTCCACCGCAACGCGGCTTGCGCGAGAATCTGCGTCGTTGGGTAGGGCATTGATGGGTGGCAATGGTGTGGTCAGTGATTTTGAAATGGGGAAGGTGTTCTGTGATGTCGAAATCCTGCACACCTATGAGGGCACCTATGAAATCAACTCGCTCATTGTGGGCAGAGCGCTGACTGGAGTGAGTGCTTTTGTCTAGTGTGCAGTGATCCGGAGAGCAAATAAAAAATTTCTAACAAGTACTTTCCAATCTGGAAAGTACTTGTTAGAGTTGAGGTGTTCAAAGGTTCACAGCAAAGGAGAAAGACCATGAAGGCAACGTTCAACACCTGGTGCATCGCATCGATCATCTTGGCTGGAGTCGCATTTTTTGCTCTCGCCCTGAGCGTGTACTTCACCGGACAAACAATTCTGCTCTACGTCGGCCTGGGAGTGTTCCTGGCGGTCACCATGACCATGACCAGCATCATGGCTCAGCGTCAGCGCAAGTCAAGCAAGGGTGAAATCAAATGAACTCGGAAAAGGAGCTGAATCCTGCGGAGCAACTAGCTGCGCTGGGCAAGGCCCAGCAAGCCATGGATCAGGCCTCCGGATACGGGGCAAAGTTGATGGGGACCTATTGCATCGTGCTCGGTCTTCTTATCGGAGGACTTGCAGCTCTCTTGCAGATCTACCGACCCGATGAGAACTTCGCTGGGTTCATCGTTATCATTTCCCTGTTCGCCGTAGCTGTTATCGCAATGTCGCTGGCCTACGGAAAGCTGTATCGTTCGCTTCCGCGGGGATTCTCAAAAATGTACCTGCGAGGTTTTGTGGCCAGCATGGTGCTCTACGCGGTAGCCCTGGCAATAATGAGCGCAGGACCGTTTGCGTGGCCCACCGTGCTGCTCATCGGTGTTGTCGTCGCCGCACCATTGTGCGTGACCGGAATTGCGATGGTACGGAAATGATTGCTCATGCCCGCGACCGGCTCAACGATGACTTTTCGAACCCGCTCAGACTTTCAATCATGGGATCTCTTCAAGCCGTTGATGAGGCTGATTTTAAATCACTCAAGGAAGCCCTTGGTGCGTCAGACTCGGTACTTTCACGACATCTGAGCGCACTGGAGGCCGGAGGCTATGTCCAGATCAAAAAAGGGTACGTAGGCAAAAGGCCTCGTACCTGGGCGAAGCTTACTTCGACCGGGCACAAGGCCTTTGCACAACATGTTCAAGCGCTGAAAGAAATCACCGGCTTGATGTAACTTCTAGGCCCGCCACCACTGATCCCAGTAGGTGGCGGGTACTGCGCGCTTATGGCGTGAAGTAAGGAAGCGTTTTTCAATGGCTTCGGCCGCCGCTACAGCAATTTCACGGCCCTCAAGATAGTCATCAATCTGTTCATAGCTCAGGCCGAGTTCTTCTTCATCCGCGCGTTGAGGTTGGCCATCAAGTAGGTCAGCAGTTGGTTTCTTAGCCCACAGCAGTTCAGGGGCCTGTAATTCACGGAGCAGGGCCTGGTTCTGTCGTTTGTTCAGTCCAGCCAACGGCAACAGGTCAGCTCCGCCATCGCCAAACTTGGTGAAGAACCCAGTGACGGATTCAGCCGCATGGTCAGTGCCCAACACCAACATGCCACGGTCCCCAGCGATGGCATATTGCACGATCATGCGGGTGCGTGCCTTAGCATTTCCACGGTTAAAGTCGCTGATCTTCGGGTGTCCAGCATCGGCCAAGGCTTCGTCGAGTGCGGCGACCGGCTTGGCGATATTAACTTCAAATTGCTCGTCGGCGCCAATAAAGTCCATAGCCGCGGCAGCATCATCGGCATCGTGCTGCACCCCATGTGGCAGGCGTACCGAAACAAAACGTGCCTCGCCCCCGGCTTCGCGGACTTCCTGGACTGCCAGCTGCGCTAGGCGCCCGGCTAGGGTGGAATCAATTCCGCCAGAAATCCCCAAAACAAAACCCTTAGCCCCGGTGGCGGCGAGGTAGTCCTTGAGGAAGTCGACGCGACGACGGATCTCCTGCGCGGCGTCGATTTCTGGGCGTACACCCAACTCTTTAATGATTTCTGCTTGCAATTCACGCATGACATTAATCCTAGGCAGTGGGCACGAGACGAGAACGCCGAATACAGCGTTTGCCTCGAAAGTTAATCTGTTCTCAACATACCCTGTAGCGTTTGACGTTTACTCTTGTTCTTCTTCCGGTGCCCAACCGAGATTGCGAGCCATCTTTTCCAGAGTCTGTACGACGGCGTCATATTCGGAGCCGTCGAGATCTTGGCCGAACTGGGTGCGAATCTTTTCTACCAGCTCGCTGAGTTTGAGTAGGGAGATATGGCCGCGGTCGGTGATTGAATATTCTGCGTCGTTCGTGGTCACCCACCCTGACTCCACCAGCTCCGCCAGATGCTCGCTCAAGGTCTGAGGCTCATCCTCTGAAGCAAAGAATGGCGACAGGCCGGCATTGAGCTGCGCTTCGGTGGCGGGACGTTGTTCCAGCAGGTTTAGCACCTGCCATTGCCGGCGTGTCACGCCATGCTCTTCTAAGGTCGCTGCAAACTGCTCGTCAATCAGCGAATCCACCAATTTTAACCAGTAACCCAAGGGGCGTTGTGCGTTCATAAAATCAGCCTAGCGATGATGCCGACTAGAATCGAGGGTATGAGCGAAACCAGCGCCCGTGAGCGACTAAAAGAACTAATCCAAGAACTAGCCATTGTGCGCGGCAAGGTCATCTTGTCTTCGGGCAAGGAAGCTGACTACTACATCGATTTGCGTCGAGTTACCCTGCACCAGGAAGCCTCAGGGTTGGTCGGCGAAGTCATGCTTGATCTGTTCGATGAAGCAAATCTTGAATTCACCAATGTTGGTGGCTTGACCATGGGAGCTGACCCGGTCGGCACCGCCATCATGCACACTGCCCGCGCTAAGGATCGCGCTATCGACGCCTTCGTTGTGCGCAAGGCGCAGAAGTCCTACGGCATGGGTCGTCAGGTCGAAGGGCCAAGCGTTGAAGGACGCGACGTGATCGTGCTGGAAGATACCTCCACCACCGGTGGCTCGGCGTTGACTGCAGTTGAAGGCGTGCGCAAGGCCGGTGGCAACGTGATTGCCGTTGCCGTGATCGTGGATCGCGATACCGGGGCTAAGGAACGCATCGAAGCTGAAGCTGGAGTTCCTTACCTGTTTGCCTACGGCAAGACCGAGCTGGGCCTGTAAACAGCAAGATATCCTGGCGAAACCCATCATTGTGAATGTCTGCAATGGTGGGTTTTGTGCTTTAGTTTTTGCGCGGTGCAGGAGAGGTATGAACAGCTCCGCGAAGTCGGAGAAGGACGAGTGATGGACACACCCGTAATTATTGGATAGTAGTCAGGCAGTTCGCCGGCGTAGGGTCAACGAGCCAACAAGAAGTGCCACCGCGATCCACGCGACGATTACCAGCATGCTGATTCCAGTAGCAGAATCTGTTGTCCCCGCCGCGACGTCCGAGAGGGCGTCGATGGCGTGGGAGAGCGGCAGCCAGTCTCCAATAGATTCGAGGACCGAAGGGAGCTGATTCCTGGGCAAAATAATTCCAGCTAACAAAAACTGCGGGATCACGAGGGCCGGCATGAATTGCACGACTTGGAATTCGGTGCGGGCGAAAGCACTGGCCATGAGCCCCAGACTGATCCCTAACAGTGCATCAAGCGCGGCAACGGCGAAAAGCAGCCAGAAGCTTCCCGATATTTCTAGACCACAAACCCAGATCGCGAAGCTTGTGGCGATGAGGGTTTGAACGATGGCAATGAGAGTGAAAGCTAGCGCGTAGCCAAAGATGAATTCTCCCTTGGCCAACGGCAGGCTCAGAAGCCGTTCAAGTGTGCCACTGCGTCGTTCCCGAAGTGTGGCAATGCTCGTCACGAGAAACATCACCACAAAAGGAAACAGCGCGATCATGGACGGGCCGATCCGCTGGAAAGCTGGAGTATCGGTAAATATCCAAGCAATCAGGCCTATCAGCAGGCTGGGGACCACGAGCATTAAAGCAATGGTGCGCGGGTCATGACGTACTTGGTTCAAGACCCTGCCTGCTGTGGCTAATGTTCTGCGCATCATTTGCTCTCTTCCGCTGTGGCGCGGTGTCGAGGCGCTGAAACTGGGGCGGATGGTGCGTCACTTTGCGGATCTGAAGTTCCTGAATCAATGAGTTTCAAAAAAGCTCCCTCAGGATCGGTCGCGCCAGTACGTTTCATGAGCTCGAAGGGCGATAGCTGGGCGAGTATTTTTCCTTCGCGGAGTAGCAAGATTTGATCGCAACGCATGGCCTCGTCCATAACGTGACTAGAAACTACCAAGCAGATTCCGGTGGAAGCTAGGCGCGCGAAGAGATCCCAAAGATCCGCGCGCAGTACTGGGTCAAGCCCGACAGTGGGCTCATCAAGGATGACGATTTCTGGGTTGCCGAGGAGGGCAATAGCCAAGGAGACACGATTGCGTTGGCCACCAGAAAGATCGATGACCAAGCGTGATGCCTGCTCAGCAAGATCTGTACCTTGGATGACACGATTCACTTCATCGGTGCTGAGCCCAAGAATATTGGCGAAATAGGTGATGTTCTGTCTAACCGTTAAGTCGTCATAGACGCTGGCTGCCTGAGTCATGTAGCCGACCTTGCGTCTTAAGGATTTGCTTCCGGCTGACTGGCCGAGCGCGGTGACCGAACCGCTGGTGATGATCTGGTTGCCAACGATGCTGCGCAGGAGTGTGCTCTTACCACTTCCGCTGGGGCCCAGAAGGCCGATGATTTTGCCCGCTTCAAGCTGGAAGCTCAACTGGTCCAAGACCAGACTTTTGCCTCTCTTGACGCTGAGATCTTGCACGTCGATGCATACTGATTTATTCATCACATAATGAATTAGAGACCCATACGGCAGGCAAGTCAATGCTTTTGAAGCGGAAGATCTTCGGTGAGATAACGCTGAATGGTGGGAGCAACCAGTTCGATGAGCTGATCTTCGCTCATGGAAGCTATGGGCTCCAAGGAAACAACATAACGGGTGATAATCAGGCCAATAAATTGGCTAGCCACCAGAGCGATCCGTTCCTCGGCAGACTCTTCAGGCAGGCGCGAGCCAATGCGCGAGAAAATCTCCTTCTGGATGAAGGGTTTCAGGATTTTCGCGGCAGTATTACTGGAGATTAGTCCGCGCACCATGGCCACCGCGGGCGACCGAAAAGCGGGTTTTTGCCAGGTGGTAATCAGAGCCTTGGTTAGTGCGTAACCCAATTCATCTAAGGGTGCATTGATGGCCTGACCAACGACATCTCCCGGATCGACCGGGATGTTCATGGTCTGGATAAACAGGTCGCTTTTATCCTTGAAGTAGTGGTGTACCAAGGCAGGATCAACTGAAGCTCTGCGGGCTACCGAACGCAGACTCGTCCCTTCGAAGCCGGCATGGGCAAACTCTTTGGACGCGGCTTTGAGGATCTTGATTCTTGTTGATCCAGTCGTGCTTCCCTTAGGGCGTCCGCGTTTTCGGGCTCCGGGAACTTCGTTGGGTACAGGCTCACTCACTGCTTTAGCATACGACGCGGGTAGGCCGATTGGTTGGTGCGCTGAGGAACAGAATGAGGCCGGGCAGACGCCCGACCTCATTCTTGGGTGTGGAGAGTTACTTCTTTGCTGCGGGGGCCTGTGCCGGTTGTGCGCCCTTAGCCAGTTCCGCGTGCAGGTTTGCGACGGATGGGTACTGCAGGTCAGGACGGAATGGGAAAGTGTCCATGTCATCTCGGGAAGTGATGCCGGGTGAAGACCAGAGCGGTCAGCAGACCAGCTTCCATGCCTGCAACGATGTCGGTGTCCATACGGTCACCGATCATTGCGGTGGTTTCCGAATGCGCATCGATCCGGTTCAACGCGGAGCGGAACATCATAGGGTTTGGCTTGCCGACAACATATGGTTCGCGGTTGGTTGCACGCGAGATCAGTGCAGCAATCGCACCGGTTGCAGGCAGGAGGCCTTCGGCAGATGGTCCCGTTGCATCAGGGTTGGTGGCGATAAACTTGGCGCCACCTTCGATGAGGCGGATGGCCTTGGTGATCGCTTCGAAAGAATAGTTGCGGGTCTCGCCCAGAACGACGTAGTCAGGGTTCTGGTCGGTCATGATGAAGCCAGCTTCGTGCAACGCGGTGGTTAGGCCCGCCTCGCCAATCACGAAGGTGCGACCACCTGGACGTTGACGAGCCAAGAACTCCGCAGTGGCCATGGCTGAGGTCCAGATGTTTTCCTCTGGAACGTCCAAGCCTGAGGCCAACAAACGGGCACGAAGGTCACGAGGGGTAAAGATGGAGTTGTTGGTCAGGACGAGGAAACGCAGATTGTTTTCACGCCAGTACCCCATCAACTCTGCGGCGCCTTTAACTGCCTGATTTTCGTGGACGAGAACACCGTCCATATCAGTAAGCCAGCACTTGATGTCATGGACGGTACGAGCAGCGCGGTTGGTAGTCGTCACGAGGTGAAGTCCTCCCTGATGAAATTGTGGTGGGAGCTATCTGCATTGAAAGATTCCCCTGCTACTAGAAAGACTACACAGACTTGGGCGATTGCGCCGTGAACAAGGGCACGATGAGAAAGAACTACGCTTAATAGCGTGAATCAAGAAACGCATGAGCCAGTTAACGACCCCAGCGAGCAGCATGTCATCGGAGTGGGCCCCTGGGAAGGCGAGCTACCGACCGATGATAAGTATGATCCGGAGCTGCTAGCCGAGGGTGACCGACGCAATGTTGCCGACAAATACCGTTACTGGAAAATGGACGCCATCATTGCCGACCTAGATGAGCGCCGCCACGACTTCCACATCGCCATTGAAAATTGGCAGCATGACATGAATATCGGCACGGTGGTCCGTAGCGCCAATGCTTTCTTGGCTAAAGAAGTACATATCATTGGACGCCGTCGATGGAATCGACGCGGCGCCATGGTTACAGATCGTTACCAGCACGTGCGTCATCACCCAACCGTGGAGGATTTCGTGACCTGGGCTGAGTCTGAGGGGCTCACCATTTTGGGAATCGACATCTTCCCGGATTCCGTGCCGCTGGAAACTTATGACATTCCAAAGAACTGCGTTTTGGTGTTTGGCCAAGAAGGACCCGGTTTAAGTCCGGAAGTTCATGCGGCGGCTAAGGACACCTTGTCAATTGAACAATTCGGTTCTACGCGCTCCATTAACGCGGCCTCTGCTGCCGGAATTGCCATGCATGCATGGATCCGCAGACACGTTTTTGGGCAAACGGTAGGTTAACGAGGAAATTAATACTCAAGAGTATTAGTCGAGCATCTGGATTAGTTGGATTTTTAGGCCTACGCTGTTAATCGGTTATGAAAATGTGATCTGGGAGCGAGTGGCCGTGAAGCGACGTCATCAAGTGAACCACGACTTATTGCTGCTCGGGCTGCCCCGACGCAAGAATCCCGTGGTCATCTGGTCGACCTCGATTGTGGCAGCCTTGGGGCTTACCGCAGCGTTGGCGATTCCGATCGTGGCGCAGCCCGCTGATTCACGCCAGGGTGATGTCCAGGTATCGATGGAAGCCGTCGCTGACTATTCAATCGGAGACGGCCCGGTCTTTGTCAGTGGTGACGCGCCACTGAACGCCTTCGGTGGTTCGGGCAAGGAGCTTGCCATTGATGGACGCCCCGTAGGCATGGTGAAAGATGCTGCGGAGAGCACCGAAACAAGCAGCAGTTCCAATGAAGAATCAACCGCTTTGCTCGCGGGCACGGTGGGCGAACTAGGCAAACTTCCCGGTGACTTGCAGCTGATGCACCCGGTGACAAGCCGCCGAATTTCCAGTCCTTACGGTTGGCGCGCAAACCCCACGGGCCCCGGTAACCAGATCCATATCGGCCAGGACTACCCAATTTCTTGCGGCTCTCCTGTTTACGCTTCTGAGGACGGAACTGTCACCGTTTCAGGGTGGGCCGGACACTCCGGCATGCGCGTGACCATTGATCACGGCTACAACGTGCAAACCGGGTACAGCCATAACTCCAAGCTCATCGCCAAGGTTGGCCAGCAGGTGAAGCAGGGTGAATTGATTGCCCTGGCCGGAACCACTGGTAACTCCACCGGCTGTCACGTGCACTTTGAGGTCATTATTGATGGGCGTTGGCATGACCCTCGCAACTACCTGCCGCTGATCCCAGGACAGCGTCAGGCCATGATCGATTCGCAGCGCCTGACCGTCAACGCGAACAGCGCACCTAAGGGCAACGGCTCACAGAACTCCGGTCAGTCCAACAACGCACCGGATCCGGACATCATCGTTCCCGAGAACAACACCCCACATATTCCTGCGCCGAAGCCAAGCCCGACGAAGACGACAAAACCAAGTCCAAGTCAGAGTGAAAGTGAAAGCCCAAGCGCTTCGAAGAGCCCAAGTAGTTCAAAGAGCCCAAGTAGTTCAAAGAGCCCGAGCGGATCCACCTCGCCATCCGAGAATGAATCTGAGACTCCGTCGGATACTCCGTCAACATCCACGAAGCCTACGCAGAAGCCTTCGCCAACGGAAGCACCATCACAGGATCCATCGACTGAAGGACCGACAGGAGATTCGTCGACTCCTCCAGGTGGGTCGACCGAAGAATCGGGAACGGAAAAGTCGACCGGTTCTGACTCGACGAAGACGCATTCTCCATCTGGAAAGGAATCGACAGGATCAACCGAATCCACTGGGGGAGCATCTTCTTCTGGTTCGAGTTCGACCTCGACTGATACTTCCGCAAGCAGTTCAGGAAGTGCCAGCCTGTCGGCGTCAATCACTGAATAAGAATCAACGCTCTGTTCTACGGCCGTCTGCGGCGAGTGTACTACTCGCTTTCAGGCGGCCGTCGTCATTGCAAATAGTGCTTCATGACCGTGTCACGATATGAGATTTTAGCTAGAGATAGTGACCTAGGCGATAGGATGGATGGCGAACCGCCGTCAATGGAGACGCGAAACCTCGCTAATCACCAGGAGTGAAGCATGCCTATCGCAACCCCCGATAAGTACAATGCCATGATCGACGCTGCCAAGGCAGGCGGCTACGCCTTCCCAGCAGTGAACGTGACCAGCTCACAGACCCTGAATGCCGCAATCCGTGGCTTCGCTGAAGCTGAATCAGACGGCATTATCCAGGTCTCCACCGGCGGTGCCGCCTACTGGTCCGGCGCCTCCGTTAAGGACATGGTCGCAGGTTCCTTGGGCTTCGCAGCTTTCGCCCGCGAAGTAGCCAAGAACTACGGCGTCAACATCGCCCTGCACACCGACCACTGCCCAGCTGACAAGCTCGATGGCTTCGTGCTGCCACTGCTGGCAGCTTCGGAAGCAGAAGTTGCTGCAGGCCGCGACCCATTCTTCAACTCCCACATGTGGGACGGCTCGGCAGAGACCCTTGAAGAGAACCTGCGTATCGCTGCAGAACTACTGCCACGCACCGCAGCTGCCAAGCAGATCCTCGAAGTAGAGATCGGCGCCGTAGGTGGCGAAGAAGATGGTGTTGAGAACGCTATCAACGACAAGCTGTACTCCACCGTTGAAGATGCACTGGCAACCATCGACGCACTGGGTGCCGGCGAAAAGGGCCGCTACATCACCGCACTGACCTTCGGTAACGTCCACGGCGTCTACAAGCCAGGTAACGTGAAGCTGCGTCCGGAGATCCTTAAGGACATCCAGGCTCAGGTTGGCGCCAAGATCGGCAAGGAAAACCCATTCGACCTGGTATTCCACGGCGGTTCGGGCTCCTCCGAGAAGGAAATCGCTGATGCTGTTTCCTACGGTGTCATCAAGATGAACATCGACACCGACACCCAGTACGCATTCACCCGCCCAGTAGCTGGCCACATGCTCAGCAACTACGATGGCGTACTGAAGATCGACGGTGAAGTCGGCAACAAGAAGACCTATGACCCACGTGTTTGGGGTGCCAAGGCTGAAGAGTCCATGGCTGCTCGTATCGTAGAAGCTGCTCGTCAGCTGGGCTCGGCCGGAAAGTCGCTGAAGTAAATATGGTCGGCGAAAACCTGCTGGGCATTCCAGAAACCCTGCTCCCCGAAGAATCTGAGGTCCTAGCCCGCCTTGAAGCTGGCGATGAGCCAGTGGATTTGGCAGCTAAGTTCCCTTCCTCTTCTTTGGTGTGGGCACTGCTGGCCGATGAAGCGCACGGTGAAGGTCGCACCGTGGAGTCTTACGCGTTTGCTCGTGTGGGCTACCACCGCGGTCTGGACACGTTGCGTAAAGCCGGATGGCGTGGACAGGGTCCAGTTCCTTGGAGCCATGAGCCTAACCGCGGCTTCCTACGCTCGCTCTATGCGCTGGGCCGTGCGGCCGCAGCCATCGGTGAGGCTGAAGAAGTGGATCGCATTGGAAAGTTCCTGAACGATTCGGATGCTTCGGCCAAGGCTGAAATCGAAGCTGGCAAGTAAGTCAGCATCAATACCGCACAACGGCGGCTCGTCTCATTTTGAGGCGGGCCGCCGTTTGCCGTAGGTGGGGACATCGGTTGGAAAGATGAACGCATTCTCATCTGGTTCTACTTCTCTCTTCATTTCATTTACCTAAAGTTCACTTAGAAGGGATCATCGCTTCACACTTTAGAGAGGGATAAGAATGTTGTCGTTCTGGACAGGACTAGCATCAAACATCGTTGGCATCACCGTGTTGGTGTACTTCGTCTACTTTCGTCGTCACTTCCGACGAGACCTAGTACTTGCCTACATCGCGTTGAGCATGGGGATCTTCGCCGTAACGCTGCTGCTCTCTGGCAGCGGGGCGGGTATGGGGTTGGGCTTAGGACTCTTCGGCATCCTTTCCATCATTCGTCTTCGCTCGGACACTCTGACACAAGAAGAAGTAGCCTACTACTTCATTTCTTTGGCCATAGGTTTGGTCAACGGATTACACCCAGAGCCTGCCTGGCTGGCCCCTTCGGCCACCGCAGCATTGGTACTGGTGATGTTCTTGGCGGATCACCCTAGCTTCGCCCCACGCACTGAACGTCAGACGGTCACCTTGGAAAGGCCTACCCGAAGACAACAGACCTACATGCTGCGCTCGAAGAACTATTGGATGCCAAAATTCTTCGCACGGTGGTGGTTGAACTGGACATGGTCCGTGACCTGACCATCGTCGATGTCCGCTTCCGCACTCACGCTGGCGCATCAAGCAAGGCGGAAAGCATCGAGAATCATGCAGAGAACTACACGGGTACCTACGAACTGGCCAAAGACCAAAGACTAAGTCAAAATTCTTCGAGGCAACATGGGACCAAGCAGGAGACGTGGTCCTAAATGTCTACGTTGGATAGCCTCACGCAAGCTGAGGATTCGGCAATGGCCCGTGCGGCCCTAGAAGACGCGGTGGCCGACCGTGAACCAATCAGTTTGAAAGAGGTTGTTTCCGAAGCTGCACTTCAGACGCGTGTTGATAAGAAATTCTTGCTGACCCCGGAGCAGTTCACTCAGTTATCAGAACGTCTAGGGAAGAAATTCAAGATCATGCAGATTGATGCTCGACGGATCTTTCGGTATGAATCTGTGTATTTTGATACCGAAGATTTTGACCAATATCGGGCGCACCGGCAGGGACGCCACAGACGTTATAAGGTCCGTTCAAGGACCTACGCGGATACTGGGCTGCCGATGTTTGAGATCAAGACCAAGGGTTTGCGGGGAGCAACGGTGAAACACCGAATCCAACAGCGACTCAACCATGCTGGGGAGTTGACCGACGACAATCTTGAATTTCTGAGTACAGTTTTGGACAGTGAATACGGGCAACAAGTCCCAGAACTACAGCCGGTGCTCGAAAGTGCCTATACAAGAGCGACCTTCGTTAATCCCGTCGATTCCGAACGACTAACCTGTGACGTTGAGCTGGAATACGCAAACGATCAACGACGCATCAGCGGTCCGGACCTCATCGTTGTTGAAACGAAGTCAGCTGATGGTCGAGGGGCCTCGGACAGGGCCCTGGCAGATCTAGGCATTCGAGAAGTGTCGATGTCGAAGTATTGCATCGGTGTGGCATTACTGAATCCACAACTTCCTGCCAACCGGTGGAGTAGGTTGTTGCAACAACGCTTTGTCCCAGAAGTGGGGGTGAGCTAGGGCGTGGCTCCGGCTAGCTATTTGACGGCAGCTAGCCGGTAGCCGAACCCTCGGACAGTCTCGAAACGCGAGGAGCCGAGCTTGTTGCGAAGGTAACGGACATAAACGTCAACGACGTTTGAACCGGGATCAAAATCGTAGCCCCAAACCCGTGAGAGTAATTGCTCACGGCTCAGCACCTGGCCAGGATTGCGTAGGAAGGCTTCGGCTAACGCGAATTCACGGGCAGATAAATCTACCTCGACCGAATCAACGGTGACTCTTCGGCGAAGTAGGTCCATGTGCAGGTTCTCATGAGACAGGGAAGAGACTTCCGGGGTGCTGTCGTCGGTGCGTAACCGCAGCCGGACTCGGGCAAGCAGCTCATCAAAATGGAAGGGCTTGGCCATGTAGTCATCGGCACCATTTTGCAATCCTGCAACCGTATCTTCAACGCTCCCGCGTGCGGTCAGAATAATGACCGGGGTGGTAATTTGGGCAGCCCGCAATCTGCGTAAGACCGAGAAACCGTCTTCATCTGGTAAACCCAGATCCAAGATGATTAACTCGTGTTCCCCATTGAGAGCTTGAGTGAACCCATCGTGGCCACTTTCAGCGATGGAAGAAGTCAACCCAGCAGCACGCAGGCCTTTGGCTACGAAAGAGCTAATACGAGGTTCATCTTCTACGATTAATATTTGGCTCATGCTTCCTTGCTTCCCGTTGCTAGTGGCAAATCAATGTAGAACGTGGAACCTTGATCGGGTTCCGAGCTTACCCAGACACGTCCTCCGTGCGTCTCTGCGATGGCCTGCACAATGGCCAGGCCCAGTCCGGAACCGGAAGAGCGCGCCGAATTCTGTCCTCGTCCAAAGCGCTCAAAGATGCGGTCGAGGTCATCTGAGTGGATCCCTGCGCCGGCATCAGCAACCCACCAACGTAGGGTCGTCTCCCCATTAGCGTCGCGTAGAATCTCGTTGCCCAAAGCAATGCGGCTTTCATCTTCAGAGAATTTCACGGCATTGGCGCAGAGCTGCAACATGGCCTGGGTCAGGCGCATGGGATCCAACCTGACGGTTGCTTCGGCTCGGTAGTCAATGCGCCACTGACGTTGTCCCAGACCACGTGCCTTATCCAGGATGTCGTCAAGAAGCTTGCCCACCTGGACTGGTTCAGTCTGTAGGAAATCCGTGCGGTTGGACTTGGCAAGAGTCACCAGATCATTGATCAGTACAGACATCCGGTTCAACTCGTCCATTGCGATATCTCGGCTCTGCTGCACATCCTGAGGGTCATGAGGATCCATCAGCTCTAGGTGGCCATTAATGATGGTCACTGGTGTGCGAAGCTCATGCCCCACATCGTCTAGCAACTGACGTTGAGAACTTAAGGCACCGTCGAGACGATCCAACATTTCATTAACCGTCACAGTCAGATCAGCGAATTCGTCGTTTCCGGAGACTTCAATGCGTTGCGAAACGTCGGTCTCGGAGATCTGTTGCGCCGTAGTTTGCAGTTTGCGGATCGGCTCCAACATTCTGCCCACAATCAGCCATGCTGCCAGGGCCGCCACGAGCATGACCGAGGCTCCGACGGCAATATAGATCATGAAGTTCCGGTCATTGGCGACTGCCTCGGCAGAGTAGTCATACGCCAAGACGAAGGAGCCACGCTCATGGTCGGCGGGTAAGCTCACCGGAACTACCACTGCGCGGTAGGTGGTGACCTCAGTTTTTACCGTGCCGATACGGATACGATTACTGTCTTGAACTTGGAAAGCCCACGCGGTGAATTCCGGATCGTCTTCTAACCTGGTGCCTACGATATCCGGCGCGGTCCACCGTACCTTGTCACCCACTAAGGCGAGCATGCCTTGCTTTGGGGAGGGCAGGGTGCGTTGCATGGCGATATACAACAAGTCTTCGGCATGGGTAAAAGACTTTGTAGTTTGGGGATCAACTCCGGTTTCCGTGAGTACCTTGAATTCTTTAACGGAACGAGAAAGGGACTCGTCCAGCCTTTCACTGAGTTCGAGTCGTTGTACTGCAAAGCTGGCAGTACCGGCAGCCACCAGCGCCAAACCGACCAGAAGCAGCATTCCGGTGAGCACTCGAGCACGAATTGACCACCGCCGCTCGGGCGCCTTAGTCATCGTCATCTAGTTCGTCGGCCTCATCATCGTCATCAAGCTCATCATCATCATCGTCGTCATCGTAGGTATGAGTACCCGAGGGTGGCAACGGAGTGACGGTCTTTTTAGGTGGGGCAGTGCGCGACGGTGTTGGCGTTGCTGTTTTTGGCGGAGTGCTGGTTTCTTCAGCGGGGGTCGGGCTAGCAGTTGCTTCTGCAGTTTTGGATCCCGAGGTACTTGGTGACTGTGTCGGCCGATTAGGTATACCGCTGGTCGGAGAGGGCGGAACTTCTTTGAAAGTAAACCCCTCACCAAGATCTTGATCCGAGGGACCACCTAAGACACGGCTGACTCCGACCACGGCTAAACAGAGGACCGCTATGACAGCCAGTGAAGCCATAACGCGGCGCAATGTTTCCTTTCCCATGCTTCTCATTGTTCCGGATACACATGAGATCCAGATGAGAGACGCGAGTCGGAACGTGTGGAGCCAAATTTAGAGCAAGCGCTTAGCTCAGATGCTCAAAAATGATTGCCGTTTGGGTTGAAGAGAACGCCCGGTTGGCCCCCAAGTGGGTAGCAACAAATGTGCGTAGATCTTCGATGCTTCTGGTGGCTACCCGGACCAACAAATCAGGTGATCCGCCGAGTACGAAGACTTCTTTGACCTCTGGAAGTTGCTGCAGAGACTTTGCTGAAGCGAGCAGACGGTCACGTGCAGAAGGCGAGACCAATATAGAAACCATCGCATTAACCGACACACCGAGCAGTTTCTCATTGATGGCCGCGTGATAACCGGTGATGACTCCGGCGGTGTGAAGAGCCTTGACGCGCCCTAGACAGGTGGATGGCGCGACGCCGACTTTGCTCGCGAGAACATTGTTCGGGATTCTGCCGTCCTTGCTCAGTTCTGAGAGGATCGCTAGGTCAGTGTCATCAACGCGAATTGGATTCGGAACGGCATCGCCTTGCACTTCCCAGAGAGAATTTTCCACGAAAATTTCACCTCATTCTTTAAGTAAGTTCAGATTTGCTCGCTTGGTTTTGTATTTGATTCTACGCTGACTACAGCGTGGAGAACTGAAATCTTAGGAGCAAAATGTCTACCGAACTGACTCGTCAATCCTTGGCCCAGTTGGATCAGGCCGATCCCTTGACCGCTTTTGCAGATCGGTTCATTCTGCCCGAGGACACCATTTACCTTGACGGGAACTCGCTCGGAGCTCTACCGAAGGGTGCCGCCAAACGCGCAGCCCAAGTAGTGAGCGAAGAATGGGGACAGGGACTAATCCGTTCGTGGAACACCGCCGGCTGGTTTGAATTGCCACTGAAGCTGGGCGATAAACTCGGTCGCTTACTGGGTGGAAAACCGAATGAAACCGCCATTACCGACACCACCACGCTGAACCTCTTCAAAGCCTTGGCTTCAGCATTGCGCACGCAAAAGGCCGATGGCCCGAATCGTCGAGTGATCCTGACCGAACGCGATAATTTCCCTACCGACATTTACATTGCTGAGGGATTGGCCGATCTGGTCAACTCGTTGTCAACGGAAACCGGCGTCGACTACGAAGTAAAGCTGATTGACGACGAAGCTTCACTTCGCGAAGCCTTGGATGACAGCGTAGCCGTCGTCGCGCTGTCACATGTGAACTACCGGACCGGTTCCATGTGGAACATGGATGAAATCACCGCAGCAATCCACGATGCTGGTGCACTGGTGATCTGGGATCTGGCTCATGCCGCCGGGGCAGTACCGGTCGACCTGAATGCAGCCAATGCAGACTATGCCGTGGGCTGCACCTACAAGTACCTGAATGGTGGACCAGGCTCACCGGCCTTCATCTGGGTCAACGAGCGTCATCACGAACGCTTCTGGCAGCCACTTTCGGGATGGTGGTCGCACAACAAGCCATTCGAAATGTCGCAGAGCTATACCCCGGCCAACGATATCCGCCGATTCATGTGCGGTACTCAGCCCATGACTTCCCTGTCCATGGTGGAGGTGGGACTGGATATCGCGTTAGAGGCAGATATGGCTCAGGTGCGCGCCAAGTCCCTGGAACTAGTAGACCTGTTCATTGAACTAGTGGAGACGCGGTGCGACGGCTATGGGCTAGAACTGGTGACACCGCGTGAGCACGCAGCACGAGGCAGCCATGTGAGCTTCCGCCATGAGCACGGTTACGAAATCATCGCGGCCTTGATCGACCAGGGCGTGATTGGCGATTACCGCGAACCGGAAGTCCTGCGCTTTGGCATCACCCCGCTGTACCTCACCCGCACCGATATCTGGGATGCAGTGGAGAAACTGCGTGAAATTCTGCACACCAACGCGTGGCAACGTGAAGAGTACTCCGTACGAAATGCCGTGACCTAACCGGTAAAACAGAAACAAACCCTACCAATAGCGTCACCTCTGGTCTGATGTGGCCAGAGTACGCTTATACGCAGCACGGCATGTTTTGATGCCGTGCTGTTCGTATGAGGTTTAGGGGAATATTGTTGGGCAAACAGCCGGTACGCGCCACTGACGTCGGGTCGGGCCTGAAGAAAACACTGACTCCGGCACAGATGTCCATGATCGCCCTGGGCAGTGCCATCGGCACCGGACTTTTTGCTGGCAGTAAGCTGGCCATCATGATGGCAGGGCCATCGGTCATCCTCAGTTACGTGATCGGTGGCGTGGTGGCGTTACTGGTGATGGGTGCGCTCGCCGAGATGACGGTCAAACAACCGGTGGCGGGATCTTTCGGCGTTTACGCCGAACGTTATCTTGGTCGCTTTGCCGGTTACCTCACCAAGTATCTTTATTGGTCGGCGCTGATTTTTGCGGTAGGTACCGAAGTCAGTGCGGTGGGCGAATACATGCAGTATTGGTTCCCACAAATTTCGGGCCTTTGGTGGGTGGGCATTTTCTCTGCCGTCCTTCTGGCAGTGAATTTTTCCAGCGTGAAAGTTTTCGGAACCACGGAATACTGGTTCTCGGCGATCAAGGTTTTTGCGGTTCTTGCCTTCATTATCATTGCGCTGTGGCTGGTCTTCCACAATCCGCACGATCAGTTTGGGGTGCATAACTACAGCGCAGAGGGTGGTTTCTTCGCCAACGGACTATTCGGTACGTGGAGTGCGGTGATCGTAGCGATCTTCTCTTATATGGGCATTGAGGCCATCTCGATCGCAGCTGCTGAAGCCCATAATCCGAAACTTGCGGTGCGCAAGGCCTTCAAGGTTTCTTTCCTGAGACTCTTGCTGTTTTACGTATTCACCATGGCGCTGATCCTGGCTGTAGCTCCAACCAGCGAATTGATCTCCGGCGGTTCACCTTTTGTGACCGTGATGTCCCAGGTAGGTATTCCTTTTGCTGATTCAGTGCTGAATTTTGTATTGATCATTGCTGCGCTATCGGCCATGAATGCCCAGCTGTATGCCGCTACTCGGATGCTGCATTCCCTGGCTGATGCAGGTCACGCACCACACATGGCACATCGAACTAACCGCGCAGGAGCACCGGTCCATGCGGTATGGATGTCCGCCGGAGGTATCGCCGTGGCTGCGATTGTTTACGCGCTGGTGCCTGAGGGCGGGTTTGGCATCATGCTATCCCTAGCAACCTTTGGCGCCTTGGCTACCTGGCTCATGATCTTGTTGACCCATGTGTCTTTCAGGCGCAAAGTAAAGCAGGATCACGAGAGCCTAGAATTCAAGCTATTCGGGTATCCAGCAGCATCAATTGTTGGAGCGCTCCTGCTTGCCGCGCTGCTGGTGACCTCATTCTTTGTACCTCAATTCAAGTACACGCTGATTTTCGGAGTGCCCTTCGTTGCAGTGATGTCGCTACTGTACTGGCTGGTTTTCGCTACCAAGAAGCAGCACTCTGGCAAGGACACCGTTTAGGGGTGGCGTAATCGGAAGAAGGACGTTCCAGCAATTTCGTGGGCCCGAGGAACCAACAGGATTTTCAGGTGTGCGTTGAATTCTGCGTCGTTGACGGTTGCCGGATCTAAAACCTTATCCAACAGTTCTGGCTGTTCTGGTTCTAGATTCCACAGCTGTCCGTCAGCTGCAATGGTCAATTGACCGGTGGTGCGATCTTTCCAAAAGCGTGCGCTGATCCAGTCTGAGCTGAAGCGTGCAGAATTTTGGGGGAGTGCTAGTGGTTCTTGGGTAGAGCTTTGCATGGCAGCTAGGACCTTTTCACTTGTTGTTCTTGCCTGTGACGCTCTTGCATCCGAGGCCGCTTCTTCATCCGAACCACCCGCCGTACAACTGTGGGGTTGGTGTCTGATCAGTCGGAGCTTTGCTGAAACCACCATTTGGTGGTGTCAGCGATCAGAACTCGTGAAGTTGATTTCATGCTACAAAAACTTTGATGGGGGCTCAACGTTTTTCCTATGTCATGCAATGTGAGTTCATCTTTGCTTAGTGTTACCCGGCGTTGGTTGGCAGAGGAGAAACTGCACCGGCACTAAGATCGTAGGGTGCCAACTAGTTGGCTGACGCAAAGATTCTTCAAGGAGCGATAGTGGCCAAATTGTATTTCCGCTACGGTGCAATGAACTCTGGCAAGTCCACGAGTTTGCTTCAGGCTGCTTTTAACTATGAAGAACGTGGCCAGCGAATCCTTTTGGCTAAACCCGGCATTGATACCAAGGGTGAAAACTCGATTGTTTCACGGCTGGGGATCGAGCGTATTGTCGATTTCACCATCAGCCCCGAGGATAACGTTCGCGAGCAATTCGCCGTACAAAGTTCGGGAGATGACCCAGAAGCGCTAGTGACTCACGTGGATGCACCACCTGTGGCGTGCCTTTTGGTGGATGAAGCGCAATTCCTGACCCGCGAGCAGGTCGATGATCTTTTGCGCATCGCCGTATTGGATAACGTGCCGGTGCTGGCCTACGGAATCCGCACAGATTTCCGCACGCACGCATTCCCTGGTTCAGCTCGTCTAATGGAGCTTTCCCACTCTTTGGAAGAGCTGAAGACCATTTGCCGGTGCGGACGCAAGGCCATGTTTAATACCCGGCGGATTGGTGACACCGTAGTTTTTGATGGTGATCAGGTTGCCATCGATGGCGAAGACGTTTGGTACGAATCGCTGTGCGCCTCGTGCTACCTCGAAGCTTCCGGCGGAAAACTGAGCTAGTTCGCTATTATCCCCAAGTCACGAATCGATCACATCGATTACCTAATGACGAATCGTGTGCCAGACTCGGTACATGAGGATTCCGGTTGGGTTATCTATGGCCGCTATAGCCTTGCTGATGCTTTCTGCATGCGCGGGATTGATGCCGGATGGACAGCACGGATCTCAAGATATATTCGAAAGATCCAGAAATTCCGATCGGGCGCCGTCGGCTTTCCACGATGATGTTCCACGTGATTCTTGTGGCGAACTAACCCTTACTCAGGGGGAACAGATAGCGGCTGAAGCTCTTGACTGCATGGACGCTGCAGTAGGTAAGCGCAATGTCGAGTTGGCTGTTTCATCGCCAACTACTGAAGGGGAGCCGATCATAGTGTTTTACCGTACGAGTACGAATTCCGACGGTGTTGAGATTTTCGTCAACGGCGAGTACGACAAATTCGGTTCCAGGGACTGGTCTCATTCCGTGTGCCCAAAAACGATGACCCGCGTAGCCCTTGAGGGGTGCCAGGACTAATAACTTCCTGATGCAGCTCACCGCAAACCAATCATTAGAACCGTGAATAAGTCGAAGGAAACCAAAAATTGATCGCAGCTTCAGTAATTAGTTTGATCTTGGCCCTATTGTTCATCGGTGTATTCGAATGGGAACGTCAGGACAGAAAGAAAACCGGTTCCAAAGAGGACAAGTTCTTTGGCAATTGGGCGCTTGTAGCCTTCTGGATCTGCGCATTTTTCTTTGTGGTTTTTGCCCTTGGAGCGCTGAACGAGTGACCCGAGTGGTGGAATCACCCTTGGATTATTCGTTCGATGTTCGATACAGCTAGCTCATCGCGGATGCTTGAGATAGCGAAACCCCTTGTACGGCGGCAGTCGTCGAGACCGCGTAACTGATTTGTTAGTTAACCAGTCCAGCAACAGCACGTTGTAGAGCCCAGTCGAATCCGTCGGATATCGGTGAATCAACATCCAATTGCACTAGGTTCTGACGGAAGGCGACAGAGCCCAGAATGTGGTTGAGCAGGAGTTGCTGACCGTGGCGAGCATTCTCGGAAGACAGCCCGGCAGCTTCCAGTAGCTCACGCAATTGCAGTACCGGGGCCAACTCGGTGGCCTGCATGGCCGTGGCAACCTCAATGACTTCGGGGCTGTCCTGGATAGGCAACAATGCTAGGTACAAATTTCGGGCTAGCTGAAGGATGGCGTCAGCAGGTGCGTTGAATTCTTCGGCTTTGACCGAGAGCTGCGGGGTGTTCAGTAGCTTGGCTGCCACCTGGGCGAGCAATTCCTGCTTATTCTTCACATGCCAGTAAAGAGCACCAACTTGAACATCAAGTTCCTTGGCCAAGCGACGCATCGACAAGTCAGCTAACCCGAACTGTTGCAGGATGTCGACCGCGGTATCCACGACCGTTAACTGAGTCAATGCCATATAAACAAGTCTAGCCTCAGGCGCATTAACTCTCTTGTTGTTAGCCGTTGATGAGTTCTGAAACTGATCCTGAAATTTGCGTGCACTGTCCCTGTAGCCGGTTGATCAGCGTTCGGAGCTGAGTGGAGGCAGTGAGTGGGTGTTCTGGATGCCATTGCACGCCCGTGACCGGCGCAGACTCGTGAACGACGGCTTCAATGATGTCATCGGTGGACATGGCCGCGATCTGCAGACCCTCACCCAGCTCATGAATTGCCTGGTGGTGCGTGCACTTGTGGCTCTCCTTAGCCGACAGGTCCTCTGCAAGCTCGGCAGTGATCGAATCGAACCGGGTATCCATAAAGGGATCGTTGCCTGTGCCGCGATGGGCATCGGCATTATCTAGATGCTGGATCAGGGTGCCGCCCAATGCAACGTTGATCAGTTGCAGGCCACGACAAATTCCAAGCAGTGGGGTCTTGGTCGTGATGGCATGTTGAATGGCGGCTATCTGGTTTCGGTCCGAAGCTACCTCGTGATGGCCCGCGCCAGGGTAGGACAAGGAACCTGCATAAAGTGATGGTTCAACATCTTCCCCGCCCATGATCAGCACAGCATCTGAAGCATCCACAATTTGGAGCATCTGCTCGATACTCAAATCATTGCACGGAATCAGCGATGCATTGTGTCCGGCATCGATGATCTGACCGATCGTATTCTCGTTGAGCTCATCAAGTTCATTCTGGAATTGTGGGTTGTGGGCACGGGACTCGCGAATGTGCAGGACCGTGAATTCTAAAGGTGCCAAGACCAGCTCCAACTGTTGCATTCGGGTCTGAAGAACTGACCCGTGAAGGTTGATATGACTCATCCTATGGGGTTCGGATTTCTGAGTTGAATCAGAGATGTTTCCTACTTATTTCTACAAGTTCATCTATAGCGACTCGCTAATAAAGCCACGTCGGAACCTAATAATTGCCATTCAGATTATCGGTGGTGGCTTGTTTGGCCAACAATAAGTCAGCTGATGACCGGCCTTTTACAAAGAATTCACACGAGCGATATTTGGCCTGTGAAATGAAACATTGCGTTGCTTATTGGAAACGGATCGGAAAGCGAAGCGGAATGTTGCGTCGATAGTTTGATGTTGCTCGCAAACACAAACTTCGAAAGGGGCGCCCATCATGGAAGCCGCTGACATGGCATGGCTCCTGGCGGCATTCGCCATGGTCCTGCTGATGTTCCCAGGACTGGCAATGCTCTACGGTGGCATGCTTAACGGACGCAACGTCCTCAACATGATGCTGATGGTGCTCAGTGCACTGGCTGTGACCGGCGTTGTCTACGTCGTTATCGGCCACGGATTGGTGCTCGGTGATTCGCTTGGGGGCGCAGGCATCATCGGTAATCCCTTCGAGTACTCTTTCTTCTCCGACTTCATGACCGACGATGATGCAGGCGGAACCTTCTGGGGTGCGTTCTACATTCTCTTCGCCGCCATTTCCGTGGCACTGGTGGCCTCCGGCGCTGCCGGCCGTATGAAGTTCGGCGCGTGGCTGGTCTTCGTGGCTTTGTGGATCATCCTGGTCTACTGCCCACTGGGACACTGGGTCTTCGCACTTGATAATCCAGAAACTGGCACGGTGGGTGGCTGGATGCGCAACAAGTTGGGCTTCCACGACTTCGCTGGTGGCACCGCGGTACACATGAACGCTGGTGCTGCAGGCTTGGCACTGGCCGTGGTCTTGGGCAAGCGCAAGATGAGCCCAGGACGTCCACATAACTTGCCGCTCATGATGATCGGCGTGGGTTTGATCGCTACTGGTTGGATGGGGTTCAACGGCGGCACCGCCGGTGGCGCGAACTTCATGGCTCAGTACGTCATTCTCACCACTTTGCTGGCCCTGTGTGGTGGCATGCTGGGGTTCATCACGATTGAACGTATTCGTGATGGGCATGCCACCATGCTGGGTTTGGGTACCGGTGCTATCGCCGGAATGGTTGGCATCACCCCGGTAGCCGACGCGGTAGGGCCGATCGGGGCTCTGATGGTGGGCTTCCTTGCCGCAGCTGCGGCTGCGTGGGCCATTACTTGGAAGCGTCGTCACCAGATTGATGACTCGCTGGATGTCTTTGCAGTGCACGGCATTGCCGGTATTACCGGCTCGCTGTTTGCGACCTTCTTCGCGAATCCGCAGGCTCCGGGCGACATGGCTGGCATCTTCTTTGGTGGAGATTTCGCTGAGTTGGGTCACGAGCTGATCGCGATTGCCGCCACCTTGGTTTACAGCTTCACGATGACTTTCATCATCGCCTGGGTGATGAACAAGATTTCTCCAATCCGTGTCAGCGAAGCGGAAGAAGAGGCTGGGTTGGACAATTCCATTCATGCCGAATCCGCCTATGACAGCCGTCAATTCTAGCGGCCTGCACAGAAAGGCTCTGCCATGAAACTTATTACCGCAGTGATCAAGCCCATCAGGCTCGAATCCCTCTGTTCCGCATTGGAGAAGGCCGGCTTCTCGGGGGTGACCGCCACCGAAGTTCAGGGGCGTGGCGCCCAGGGCGGGCGTACCGAGTACTACCGCGGACAAGAATTCTCCGTCATGTTCCGGACCAAGATCCGGTTGGAACTTTTGGTCTCAGAATCAGATTTGGAACGTGCACTGGAGATTATTCTCAGCACCGCAAAAACCGGTGAGAACGGGGAAATCGGCGACGGGAAGGTCTGGGTTTCCTCTTTGGAACAGATCATTCGCGTACGTACCGGTGAAACCGGCGAATCAGCCATCTAAGTTTGAACGTTTAGCAGAATCCAATGAAGGAGCTCCATATGACTACTATCAATTTCCGCTACCTCAGCGAACAGGACATGATCGCCGCAGGTGTCACCGACATCGCCCGTTGCACCGACGTGATGGAAGAAGCGCTCATCCTGTTGCGCAACGGGGACTATCGGATGGCCGGAGAGAACGGCAACTCGCACGGCGCGATGATCACGTTCCCGCAGACCCCAGTCCATGAAGGTATGCCAAGTGATGGTCCGGACCGTCGTTTCATGGCCATGCCGGCCTACCTCGGTGGCCGCTTCGGGACCACGGGCGTGAAGTGGTACGGCTCGAACACGGAGAACCGCGCCAAAGGTCAGCCGCGTTCCATTCACCTATTTACCCTGAACGACACCGACACCGGTGCACCGATGGCAGTAATGAGCGCGAACCTACTCAGCGCGTACCGCACCGGAGCTGTTCCTGGCGTGGGCGTGAAACACCTGGCCAAGCAGGATGCCAAGGTTGCTGCTGTGGTTGGTCCTGGCGTCATCGCCAAGTCAGTCATTGATGCCACGCTGTCGCTGCGTCCGAGCATCGATACGGTGACTATCAAGGGCCGCTCGGCCAAAGGCGTGGAAACATTCGCCAACTATGTCAAAGAGAACTTCCCACAGGTGACTTCGGTGGTAGCTGCCGAAACCGTTGAAGAAGCGATCAAGGATGCGGATGTCATCATGGCGACCACCAGCACCGACATCAAGGGTTCCGAGGCTTTCCCCTACTTCCCAACTGCCGCGATCAAGCCGGGTGCACTCTTGCTACTGCCTGCGGCTGCTCGCTTTGATGATGATTTTGTTATCAACGATGCTCGCCTCATCTTGGACGCTCGTGGCCTGTACGATGCATGGGCTGAGGAATATGGAACCCAGGCATACCAGCTTCTGGGAATTCCGGGCACCCACTTCCACGACTTGATGCGTGAGGGGAAACTGCCAGAATCCAAGCTCGAAGAGATCGCGGATGTTGCCACTGGCAAGATTCCGGCTCGCCGCAACGATGAGGAAATCATCCTTTACTCGGTGGGTGGCATGCCGATTGAAGACGTGGCCTGGGCTACCGATTTGTACCAGTCGGCCGAGGAGAAGAATATCGGCCAGGTATTGAACCTGTGGGAGACCCCGGTCCTCGCATAATGACTTAGGTCCGGAGAACCGGACCTTGATAAACGTGGATCCCCGAAAAGCGGAGTGTGGCCGCCTTTTCGGGGATCTGCCATTTCTGTCTTAAGTCGCCTGAACTCTTGGTGCTAGCGCGGGGTATGGAATCGTACATGCGGCGAAAGGGCGTTTAGCCCGTCCAACGTGACGTCACAGTAGTGCATTTTCATAGGATTGTCGTCTTTATTATTGAAAATTTAGTGATGACTCCCGAAGGTTGCCCGTTTTGACGCTGGCCGTTTGACTAGACTATTTGCAACATGTGAGCATTCAATAATGTTAATAAAAGCATCCAAAGTTTTAACTGCTTGCTTTGAGATTGTTGGATTGAGTATCACTAGTCTGACAGCAATCGCTGCCCCTTCATTCGCGGCTTCATCGTCAAGTAAACAGAAGGTGGATGCTGCCCGTGAAATTGAGGAGACTGTGTCAGCTACTCTCGAATTCACCAGCACTCGCAATGGTCGAGTATATTTCGACGTTGAGAATGCGGAAGCTGTTGGTGCGGAACCATCGGTCATTGAGATAGGTCGATTACTGAACCAATACAGCGCAAGTCAAGCAAGTCCATCAGGTAATATCGCTACACGCGCAGGTATGCCGATTTGGGGAAACTGGTGTGGACCCGGTCATGGTGGAGGCATTGCCGTAGATACCCTCGACTCGCTATGTCGGACACACGACAAGTGCTACGGATCCCGCGGCTATTTCGCCTGTTCTTGCGACCGTGCACTTGTGTCAGGCATCCAGAAAAATGCATACAAAATGGGTGCAAAACAACGTGCGATGGCTAGTGCCGTCAGCGTTTATTTCACCTATTCCTTTTGCAACCCGTTCAAATAATCAACCAGATCCAAGAAGGCGAAATTGCTTATGAGTACGGTATCAAAGAAGAAGATGGCGCCATGTCCGAGATGGACCATGATCATGTTGGGTCTTGTAGTAGTGTCCATGCTGGCACTGGTTGATTGGAAAAATACGGGAGTCGCAAAGCCCTTTTGGATGTTCTTCCTGCCAATGGCATTCGGCGTGGCAGGTAGCGTCGTCGCGGTCTCGAAAAAAGCCTACGGGTGGGCCCTTATTTCAGCGATCTTCGGTATCGTTGCCATTCAGATCATGAATGTCGTGATCACGCTTCTCCAAGGTCCGTAAGTTATCTGTTCCAACCTGTGAGGATGCGTACCATGATTTCGTCGACAGCCGGTGTGACTTGCATCGGCTGTCGACGTCCCCTATTTACGTATCCTGACGCCAAGGAATCCGATTTCTTGCTATTGAGGATAAACGGACCTCAGGTTCGATTGACCTCGAAATTCTTCACTTAATAACTCGGCTACCCCAACAAGGATGACAAGGCATCTGCCAAAGCCGCAGCACCTAACTCCGCGTCAGCATCTTCTACATATTCCTCAGGGGAGTGGGAGATTCCACTGGGGTTGCGAACAAAGATCATGGCCGTGGGTACGTGTCCGGCCAGCACTCCAGCATCGTGGCCCGCCCCGGTGTCAAGTATCGGAGCGTTGGGTAGTGCCAGTCCAAGTTGCCCTGAAAGCTTTGCATCAAAACTCACCGTTGGGCTCAGCGACTCCTGAGAGAATTCCAGCACACAGCCTTCCTCAGCCGCAATGAGCTGCGCAGCGTCGTGAATCTCTTGAACCACAGCGGCGGTGACCGCGTCATCTGGATGACGCACGTCTAACCAGTAATCCACGCGCGAGGCGATGACGTTGGTTCCGCCTGGCACCGGTTGTAAACGGCCCACGGTAGCTCGGGCGTTATCCCGCGCTCGGGCAATGTGCTGCACCGCGGCGATGCTCCGGGCCGCGGCGACCATCGGGTCTTTGCGGTCGGACATGAGTGTGGTTCCTGCGTGGTTACCCTGTCCACTCATGCTTAGCTTCCAGCGGCCGTGGCCGAGAATTGACCCGCCAATAGCCACGGGGTGATCGAGACCTGCCAGACCGAGTCCCTGTTCCACGTGCAACTCGACAAAAACCCCAATCTGTCCCAAGCGACGGCGATCTGGGCCGATGTAGCGCGGATCAAGTCCGTTCTTGATGGCAACGTCGGCAAAGCTGTTGCCGTCGGGATCTTTCAGGTTCAATGCCTTATTTCGGTCGATGGCTCCCGTCAGCAGGCGCGAACCTAAACAAGCCACGCCAAATCGGGAGCCTTCTTCCTCCGGGAAAACCACGATCGCCATGGCGCGAGTGCGCACGAGATTGCGTGATCGCATCAAATCTAAGGCAATCAGTGCGCTGGCTACGCCCAAAGGACCGTCGAAGGGTCCGCCACCGGGAACTGAATCTAGATGGCTGCCGGTGACAACGGCGTTGGTGCGGATTCCGGTAGGCAGATCCCACCATGCCCACAGCGCGCCATTACCGTCTTCCTCAACGCTCAGTTGTCGCTTCGTGGCTTGTTCTATGAACCAGGTGCGCAAATCAATTTCGGCGCTGGAATACACCGGGCGGGAGTAGCCACCCCGCAATTGGTCTTGACCGGTGCCGGCAATGCTGGACATGAGCTCGGTGACGGTTGTGGTGGGTAGGCCTAGGGGGATGTTGAGCATGCGATTCTCCGACTCGTTTTTCTGTTCGGTGTTCTAGGCCATGACTTTGGCGTGAGAGGCGAGTCGGAAGAGCTCCGGGGTTTCGCGCGCTCCGGTGGCAAGATCCGCTGCGAGTGTGCCGAGCAAGGGTCCGAACTTCGCCCCATGTCCGGAGCAGGGCGAAAGGATGGTGATGCCATCAGCTTCGTCCATGATGAAATCTTCGGTTGGAGTTGAGCTGAAGATGCAGGTGGTTTCGGCGTAGGGAGTGGGTTCAAGGCCGGGCAGGTACTTTTTCACGTACTCGATGACGCGTTCGCGGTTGGCTGGGTCAATCTGGCCATTTTGTTGACTGGCCGTATCCATGCGACGTCCGGCCATGTATTCGGCAACCTTCTGCCCGCGGAAGTTGGCATCGCGCCCGCCCGGGAGACCGTAGGACTTAAAGGCAGGATCTTTGTGAATATAGGTCGGCCATGCCTGGATCGCCTCAGGGTTTTGGTCCCGGTAAGGGAAGTGGTAGGCATTCTCTTGGTAAACATCCATTGTGGGAACGCTGCGTACGAAGCCAGTGGGTAGTGGCAAGTTACCCAATATTTCTGGCAACCAACCGCCTGCTGCCACGATGATTTTTGATGCTAAATAGGTGCGCCCATCTGTGGAAATGACCTTGTATCCAGTGGCTGTTTTTTCCACGGAAGCGACTGGCCATTGTGTTTCTACCTGGGCCCCGTGGGCCTTGGCCTGCGCCACCATTGCCTGAACGGTGCGTTCTGCATCCAGCACTCCGGCACCTGGGTGCCAGAGGACTTCGGTATCAAAGTTGATTCCGTTAAAACGGCTTCGTGCTTCAGCCGCGGAGAGTAACTCGTGTTCCACTCCTGCGTTCTCGAGAATTCCTGCGAGTTGACGAGGGTTGCGCAAGGGGCCGTAGTCCGCAGAGCCGCAAGGGTTGATGAGCTGGCTACCGCTGGCTTCTTCAAGCTCATCCCATGCTTTACCTGCCTGAACCACCAGATCGGTGTAGAGCTGGTTGGGGTAGGCGTAACGGAAGATGCGCGCTGAACCATGTGAACTGGCATCATCCGCTGCAGGGACTTTGCGCTCAAGCAGGGCAACTTCGTGTCCGCGCTGGGCCAGTCGCCATGCTGCCGAAGAACCGGCAAGGCCTGCTCCAATAACGACATATTCTGCGGAAGGTGACTGGGATGAAGTGCTCATGGTTTGCTCCTGGTTTGGGCATTTGTGTTGTTCTACCTCTAGTAACCCATGATTATTATTAAGCCGTCCAATACATTTTTCATCGACATTATTAGCTTTTATGCAAAAATAGGGTGCATGGAACTACGCCACCTCCACTACTTCCTTGTTGTTGCTGAGCATTTGCACTTCGGCCGAGCGGCCGAAGAACTTCGCATGTCTCAACCGCCACTGACCGTGGCCGTGAAAAAACTAGAGCAAGAGTTGGGCGTACAACTTTTTGACCGTACGACCCGTAGCGTGATCCTCACTCCGGCAGGTCGAATGTACCTAGATCGCATTAAGCCATTGCTGGCAGATTTGGAGAAGGCTAACCAAGAACTTACCGAAGCGGGACTGGGGCTACGCGGTCGACTCAACGTCGGATTCGTGAGCTCCGCGAGCTATGCCACGATGCCCTCGGCATTGCGTCGGTTTCGCGAACTGAGGCCCAATGTGGAGCTGGTGCTGCACCCGCTGACAACGGATGAGCAGATTGAAAGACTCCTGGAAAACAATCTTGACCTCGGAATTCTGCGCGACCCAACGCGTGTTCCG
This sequence comes from Glutamicibacter sp. B1, assembly GCF_039602135.1. Taxonomy (NCBI): domain Bacteria; kingdom Bacillati; phylum Actinomycetota; class Actinomycetes; order Micrococcales; family Micrococcaceae; genus Glutamicibacter; species Glutamicibacter ectropisis. The sequence continues at coordinate 244,749 of NZ_CP125942.1, forward strand.
GGGGTTGAGCTGCAAGAAATTCATGCGGAACCGCTGGTGGTGGCACTTCCAGCTGGCCACCGGCTAAGTGCAAACGAGCAGATTGCTACGGAAGATTTGGCTGATGAGGATTTTGTCCTCTTCCCTTATAAGTACATGAGTGGTTTCTATTCTTTGGTGCACTCATTATTTGATGGGCGTACCCCACCGCGGATCGTGGAGCGGGCTATTCATCAGGAGACCATTCTTGGGCTTGTTGCTGCAGGGTTGGGTGTATCAATCTTGCCTGCCTCGGTGTCACGTTTTCAGATGCCTGAAGTGTCGTTCCACCCGTTGGTCGGCGAGCCAAAGACCAGACTCTATGCGGGCATGGGTGCCTCAAATCCAGCGGCTCAAACATTTTTGCAATGCCTGCTTGAGGCGGAGCTTCACGCTCGAAATTAACTAGACAGATCGGTATAACTTACATAGCCTCTTAACTTAGACAGATCAGTCTAGTTTGGAGTTCTCATGCCACCTCGTATCACTGCCCGCACCAAACTGCTGGACGCAGCCGCCCAGCTCTTTTATGCCGAGGGGATCTCGGCTACCGGGATCGATGCGGTGATCGCCAAGGCCGGCGTGGCCAAAATGAGTCTCTATAACAACTTCGAATCCAAAACCGGTTTGGTGATGGCCTATCTGGAAGCGCGACACCAAGAATGGTTAGGGCTTTATCAAGCGCGCCTAGAAAAGGCAGGTGACGGTGCCGGTGGTGTACTTGCCGTGGTGGACGCCTACATTGATCACGCCGAAGCTGGCTATGAGCATGGTTTCCGTGGTTGTGGACTGCTCAACGCCGCTGCTGAATTACCCGCAGGGGACCCCGGGCGTTCCATCGTTGCCGCTCACAAACTCCAAGTAGAACAGTTGCTTGCCGGTCATCTGGCATCCCTGACGACGAAAAAACAGGCCGAAGCGCTGGCCGGACAAATATCTTTCCTCCTCGAAGGTGCAATTTCGCGTGCCGGCTTAGAAGGAAATAGTACGTTGCTTTTGCGCGCACGGGCAATGATCAGTGACATGGTTGAAGCACTGTGAGCGGTAAAGACCAAGGCGGTATGGGCGGTGCCATTGGCCTCTTGCTGATAGCCTCCATTCTCTGGGGGACTACCGGCACTGTGGCCGCTCAAGCACCCGAGGTATCGCCTCTTGCTATTGGCGCAGCTTCCCTGGGAATCGGTGGATTGTTGCAGTGCGTTGTCGGAGCGCGCTCGGTGTGGGGCCACCGCAATGCACTGGTCAAAAACAAGGGCATGGTGTTGTTTGGTGGGGTAAACGTCATGATTTATCCACTGGCCTTCTACAGCTCAATGTCCTTAGGTGGAGTTGCGCTGGGCACCGTGATCTCCTTGGGCACGGCGCCACTTTTTTCTGGCATTCTCGAACGCGTCGCCGACGGCGCGCGGTTGACGGTGCGTTGGTACTTCGCAGCAGCCTTAGGAATTCTGGGTAGTACCTTGCTGGGGTTCTCCCGTGCTACGGAAGCCAGCGGTAGTGGCTCTGGGGTAGTGGCAGGATGCTTGCTTGGGCTTGTCGCAGGCGCCAGTTATGCCCGCTATTCATGGGCTACCGGACGATTGATGCAGGTGGGAATTGCCCGACAAAGCGCAGTGGGTTCTGTCTTTGGAGTTGGTGGCCTGTTACTGATGCCGGTGTTGTTCTTCACCGGAGCTCCATTGCTATCCAGCGCGCAGAACTTGATGGTGGCCGGCTACCTCGCATTGGTCCCAATGTTCCTAGGCTATCTCTGCTTTGGGATAGCCCTGGTTAAGGTGCCGGCGAGTACCGCCACCACCGTGACCCTGAGTGAACCCGCCGTTGCTGCTGCACTGGCCGTTGGGCTGCTCAATGAACGGTTGGGTGTCATGGGGTGGATAGGCATGGCACTGATTGCGGCGGCGCTTCTGATCCTCATGGTACGAAATCCACGGAATGAACGGGTCTTAGCTTCGGTTGCTACGCACCAAATACCTTGCGATCAAGGAACTCATTGCGGAATTTGCCAGCCGGATCCAAACGCTGAGTTAGCTCGATGAAATCGGTGAACTTCGGATACAGCGCCTCCAACTCGGTCGCAGTGGCAGCAAAGAGCTTGCCCCAGTGCGGACGAGCCGAGAAAGGTGCCAGGACAGACTCAATCTCTGGCAAAATCGCTTCGACCGCTGGCTGTTGTGGCTTCCACGTAAAGTGCAGCGCAATGCCATCGCGTCCATAGTTGCCGCTGAGCCACAACTGATCGGCAGCGATAGTGCGAACTTCAGCCACCAGCAGTAACGGCGTGATGACTGAAGACAATTCACGCATCGCGGTAATTGCCTGCACCGCATATTCACGGGGAACCAGATATTCGGTCTGCAGTTCAGCCCCGGCGCTAGGCATAAAATCCATGCGGAAATGGGAGAGCCGATCCGACCAAGGTCCGGCCACGCCAAGCTGTTCGCTGCAGATCACACCATCGGCTCCGGGAAGTGGGTGCATTGCGGTGCTGGCAGGGAATCCTCCAAACCGACCCTGGTCAATATCATCATTCGGGGCATCGCCCACACGACGTTTGAGCCAGGTTTGGCCAATCAGCTCGCCACTCCAGTCGGTGAACAAGCTGACACTGTAGGCGGAAGCCTGAACAGTATCAAAGTCCTTCAACACCTTCTCCCAGGACAGCTGCTCATACACCGTCTGTTGCACCGCAAAGCTTGGCACAATATCCAAAGTCAGATGCGTGATCACACCTAATGCGCCAAGAGAGACGACATAGCCGTTGAACTCTGGATCGCTTCGATCAACGGAAAGCTGTGAACCATCGGCCAGCACGAGCTCAACGGCACTGACGGCGGTAGCCAGATTGCCATGAGCTTTGCCCGAACCGTGGGTGCCGGTGGATACCGCACCGGCCACCGAAATATGTGGCAGGGAAGCGAGGTTATGCAGCGCAAAGCCAGCAGTATGCAGTGCATCGGCCAGAGCTCCGTAGGTGATTCCACCGCTGACGCGCACACTCATGGCCTGATCATCAATCTCAATGACTTCAGGCATCTTGCTCAAGCAGATCAGCGTTTGGCTGGTATCGGCAATGTCATTAAAAGAATGGCGAGAGCCCAAGACCCGCACCTTGCTGGCGGTGCGAACTTGTTCTTGTAATTGCTCAACGCTGGTGGGGTACAACAATTCAATGGCCCGGTATTCAAGGTTTCCGGCCCAGTTAAGTTCTTTGGTCTCTAGCTTCACGGCTTGTCCTTACTTCTCTAGCCACTGGCTGGAAACCAGCGAACGGTAACGTTCTAAAACCTGAGGGGTTGCTTCTGCGGCAGGCGCTTCAATGGATTCCTGAACCCACTGCGGGAACTGGCCGGTCAACACCCCGGCAGCCTGTCGGGCTGCACCATCGGCCACATATTCACCCGGAGCCGGAACAATGATTGGCAAGTCCAATATTTGGGCCGCAATCTGTTGCACCGCACGGGACTGCGCTCCGCCACCAACCAAGATAATGCGTTGAGCCTGCACACCTTGTGATTCCAAGGCACGCAGCCCATCAGCCAGCGAGCAGACCACCGCTTCTACGGCGCTTCGTGCCACATTGGGTGCGGTGTAATTGGCCCGGGTAATTCCGTGCAACGAACCGGTGGCATCTGGCAGATTCGGGGTGCGCTCGCCGTCAAAGTAGGGCAGTAGGGTCAGGCCCTCGGAGCCCGGTTCGGCAGTCAACGCGAGGTCGTTCAGTTCTTCAAGGCTTACCTGCAACAGGTTGGCGGTGGCATCAAAAACTCGGGTGGCGTTTAAGGTGCACACCAGCGGGAGATAGTTGCCAGTGGCATCGGCAAATCCGGCGACCAGCCCACTGGTGTCTGCGCTGGGAACATCGGCAACGGCGAACACTGTGCCAGAGGTGCCCAAAGACATCACCACATCTCCCACGGTGGCGCCAACACCTAAACCGGCCGCAGCATTATCGCCCGCGCCGGGAGAAATCAGCGCACCAGAAGGGGTGCGGCCAATGGATTCCAGCGGGCCAGCCACGGTGGGAAGAACAGGGGCGTGCCCCAAATGCTGTTCCAGAGCTGCGAGATCATAAGCGCTTTCAGTTGCGCGATAATAGCCGGTGCCCGAGGCGTCGGAGCGGTCGGTGTACAGGGAGGCTAAACCTTTGGTGCCACTGCCCGGACCGTACCCGGCTAAACGCCAGGACAGCCAGTCATGCGGCAGGCAGACCGCGGCGACCTTAGCTGCGTTTTCTGGTTCGTTGTCTTTGAGCCACCGCAGCTTGGTCAGAGTGATCGAGGAGACCGGCAGGGTGCCGGTGCGGTGTGCCCAGTAGGCGGCCCCGGCCTCGCTATCGCCGTCACCGGCCTCGGCGATGATCTCGCGGGCCGCCTGCGCGCTGCGGGTATCGTTCCACAGCAGTGCAGGTCGGATCACCGTACCGGTGGCATCTAAGACCACCATGCCATGCTGTTGCCCGCCCACCGAGATCGCAGCCACATCTTCCAGACCACCTGCCTGGGTAATCGCCTCTTGTAGGGCGCTCCACCAGAACTCCGGGTCAACTTCGGTGCCCTCCGGGTGGCTGGCCCGCCCGGAGCGGATCAGCATTCCGGTGTCGGCGTCGCGGATGACCACCTTGCAGGACTGGGTGGAGGAGTCAATTCCGGCTACAAGCGTCATTGAATGTGGCTGCTTTCTTCGGTGAACTAGGTGTTTTAGCGTGAGCCGAGCAGGTGCTCGATGGCCAGCTGGTTCAGGCGAATGAAGGCGAAGTTGCGCTGGGCGGCAGCCTCAGCGTCAAAGCCCGCGAAGCTTGCTGAATCGTTCAGCAGATCCGCTGCGCTTTCCCCGTCGTTGAGGGTGGTTTCGCCTAGTTCAAAAATGCCCGAGGTCTTCATGGCTTCCTGGACTTCTGGATCCGCGCGGAAGGCCAGGGCGCGTTCCTTGAGCAACAGGTACATGGACATGTTGGCCTTGGCCGATTCCCACACGCCGTCGTAGCTATCGGTGCGTGATGGTTTGTAGTCGAAGTGGCGTGGTCCGGTGTACTTTGGTCCGCCGTTAGGGAAGCCGTTCTCCAGCAGGTCAACGGTGAAGAAAGCACTGGTCAAGTCGCCATGGCCAAAGACTAGGTCTTGGTCGTACTTGATGCCGCGCTGTCCATTGAGGTCAATGTGGAAGAGCTTTTCGGCCCACAGTGCCTGGGCGATGCCATGGGTGAAATTCAGGCCTGCCATTTGCTCGTGGCCGGTTTCGGGGTTCAGGCCAACGATGTCGCCGTGCTCGAGCTGCTCGATGAATGCCAGGCCGTGGCCGACGGTGGGCAAGAAGATGTCGCCTCGTGGTTCATTGGGCTTTGGTTCCAGCGCGATGCGCAGGTTATAGCCCTTGTCCTTGATGTAGCCAGCTGCGGTATCCACGCCTTCGCGCATACGGTTCAGTGCTGCGGCCAGATCCTTGGATCCGTCGTATTCGCTGCCTTCACGGCCGCCCCACATGACGAAGGTTTCGGCGCCCATTTCTGCTGCCAAGTCGATGTTGTGCAGCACCTTGGCCAGTGCGAAGCGGCGAATCGAACGGTCGTTGGAGGTGAAACCGCCGTCCTTGAAGACCGGGTGGCTGAACAGGTTGGTGGTCACCATGGGGACCTTCAGTCCGGTCTCTTCCAGGGCTGCGCGGAAGTCAGCCAGGATCTTTTCGCGTTCTGCCTCGGTGGCGTCAAAAGGAATCAGGTCGTTGTCGTGGAAGGTGATGCCGTAGGCGCCGAGTTCGGCCAGCTTGTTCACGGCTTCTACCGGGTCCAGGTTCTTGCGGGTGGCGACGCCGAAAGGATCGGCACCGGTCCATCCAACGGTCCAGAGGCCAAAGGTGAAGTGGTCTGCAGGGGTCGGGGTAACGCTCATGGTGATACATCCTTGGATCGTTCGGGGTGGCTCATGCCATTTAGTTTATGTCCTAAACTATATGGGCGCTCATGCGCTAGAGTCAATAGAGAGCAGTCCAAAAACATTCCAGAAAATTTCCAAGGAGAGGCCATGCGCCAACCAGTGACGACCGCCCGAGCCGCAACACCTTCGGCCCCGGGCAGCGTCGGCGACGTGCGCAAAGCCAACCTGGTCAGGGTCCTGTCCGTAATTGCTGCCGCAACAGAAGACCAACGATTATCCCGGGCTGATATTGCCCAACTGAGCCAACTCACCAAGGCCTCGGTCTCCAGCCTGGTCGCTGACCTGTTGGCTGCCGGACTGGTCATTGAAATTGGCGTGCACCGCGACGGGGAGCGCGGGCGGCCCTCGGTGGGGCTGATCTTAAACCCCACCCGCTGTGTCATGGGCATGGAAATCAACGTTGACTACATTGCCGCCGGCCTCGTTGACCTCAACGGCAAACTGCTGGCACATGAAATCCTGCCCCGCACCAACCACGGATCAACGGCCAGCGAAGTGCTCACGGCGCTGGGCGAACTTAGCCAAACTCTTCAAGAAGCTGCCCGTAGCCAAGGACTCATGATCCTCGGTGGGGGATTGGCCGTTCCCGGCTTGGTTCAAGAAGACCATTTCACAGTCCTGCAGGCTCCTAACCTCGGTTGGGTGGAGCAAAACCTTGATGTGGCAGCGCTATTGCCTGAACCCAAAACCCGGTTCCGGCTCTTTAACGAAGCCAACGCCTCAGCACTGGCCCAACAGCAATTGATGGATGGCCAAGAACGAGACTTCCTCTTCATCTCAGGGGAAGTCGGCATTGGTGGCGGACTGATCATTGACGCAGAACTCTTTATCGGCCCCCAAGGGCACGCCGGTGAACTCGGCCATGTGGTGATCGAACCCGATGGCAAAAAATGTAGTTGCGGCGGTCGGGGGTGTTTGGAAACCATTGCCGGACAGGAAGCCATCTTGGCCACAGCCGGACTTGGCGATGGCACGGATAGTGCATCGCGCCAAGAACGAATTAGCCAGCTCTACCAAGCACTGCAAAGTGGAACCGAAGTTGCCGTGAACGCAGTAGCCGAGGCCGGAAAATCCCTAGGGATTGCAGTGACCTCGGCCCTGCGCCTCTATAACGTATCCACCGTCGTCTTTGGCGGTCACTTTGCCGCGTTAGAGCAGTGGCTACGTCCTGCCATGGAATCCAGCCTCCAAGATCACGCTCCGAGTATCGCCGACCAAGCACGGTTGCTGCGCTCGCCCTTGGGGCAAACCGGAGCGTTGGTCGGAGCCGCACGTAGCGTGGTAGGGGACTTGCTGGAAGCCCCCTACCAGCTGGTGGACTAGGCAGCGCTGACCGGCTGCTGAAGTTCGGTCACCCAATCCGCCTGGTCGTCGGACTCAGAACGTACGTAGACCTCGCGGCAGGGGCCGGTCGGAACCAAGCCACGGGCCAAGACTTCCTCGTGCAATGCCTGCCAGCTTTCATGGATGGTATCCATGGCTCCAAGGTGCACCCCACAGATCGCTTCGGGTACTGCGGGAAGCTCGATAATTTCTATATTTTCCATTCCCGGAGCGCTAATGGTGCATCCTAGCAATGACCTCAATGCAGTCCTCGATTCCGTTGTATTGCGTGATGGGTGAGACAAGGTTTTAGGCCAACAAGGCTTGTGCGACTCTGCCGAAGAGTGGACCGATGTGGCCAGTATTTTCAGGTTGATCATCGGCTGTAAATCTGGCTTTGACTAGATGCAATGATAGCAGTGGCTGCAGAGCTAGGCAATGATAACCGCGGCCATCCTGGTTACGAACCTTGGTATGGTACAGGGGTCACGTATAGAGGGTGATCCTCCACTAAAGTTTCAAATTTCTTGGCCATGCGCGCGCTGGGCGTGCAATTAGATCAGTTGCCGGGACAAAACGGAATGATTAAAACGGTGGCATCGGTGCCGACCACGACGATGGTGCGCTCATCTAGGGCGTCAAGGATGGCTGAGGCCCACTCGGTGTATCGGCGAGCACCGTGCTTCTTGAGCCCCGCATCGATCCAGCCTCTGCCGGCATGCTTCATCGCAGCTAGATGAGGCAGACGGCAAGGACTACGAACACGGTGTCATAGTCTAGTCAGTGGCCTAGGACTCGCTCCAAGGAAGAGCGGATCTAGGTGAATAACCCGCGGATTCTGTTGCTGGTTTGCATGATCTGGCGGTCTCGGTCTAGCTCAAAGTCTGTGAGTTTTCCCAGAGCGGCTTTGTCCTTATCTGAGGTTAGGATGCTGTGCAACGTGTGCGGCAAGTTGCGGGCCGCGTCAGCGATGATGAATGCATCCCTTTCCTGTGTTTTCGCCGTTCCAGGATACATATCTGCGATACGTCGCATCGAAATTCCGGGCAGGTAAGCCACCGGGGTATCGAGGTGCTGGACGAAGGCAACAGCCAGCGCATCGATAGTGGATGGCTAATCCACGACGACTAGCACCGTACCTTTCGCGATGAGGTTCTGGTAGACCGAGACCAGTTTGTCTTCGTCTTAGGGCAGGGTCTTGTTCAAGATTCTGGTGCCGTCTTTGGTGACGGCGCAGGCCCAGTGGTCTTTTTCCCACGTCGAGTCTAAGGAAAATGGCTGCTTCTGAAGTGATCATGACTAGTGCTCCTTTGAACTAGTTCCTGTCCAAAGTCGAGCAACCGCAGGTAGCAAAGGCTTACATCCACGTTATGACAGGCGTCCATTTTCGGCGTCGCGCCACGAATAACAATTGCCTCGCTGCCATCCCATCCACGGTGGCAACACCCCTGTGAGTATTGAAGTGGCTGGTCTGCGACTAGCGGGCAGGGTAGGTTCTGGTTAACTCGTCTCGACTGTGACTCAACACCCCTCGGCGATCTTGCGGCCTTGGATCCGAATCGTCCAGTCGCTACAGAGGGACCAGCGCCGACCTTGTCCGCTTCGATGGCTTGATTAGAAGATTGCCCGATACAGGTGTTGTGGCTCATCACAGGAAAGCCTCGCGAGTGAACATCGCCGGCTTATCGGCCCATCTGAACGCAGCGGGTAGGAGCGAAAAGTTTTCCTAATTCTCTTGCTGGCGGTAAACGTGCGATGACGTGGGTCAATCGAAGAGCTCAGGATGAAATCCGCGTACTTTGGGTTGTCGAGGGCATCAGTAGCTTTGGGGTATTCTTAGCCGGTTCGGTGTCCAAGAGTGGCTATCGTATGATAGAAGCGCCTCGCAGGTATGCCCCTGCGGCCTTACCGTTTATGGAGCCTGAACTGAGGAATCCGAGGCAAGGCGATGGAATTCGGACAGCATTGAATGTTCTGACCGGGGCACGAAAACAGATGATTCTGGAACGGACGTCAAAAATCAATGTGCTCACTGCTCTCTTGTGGATCGTTGGATTTGGGAATCGATGCACGGACACCACTGAGTGAACCACAGATCGTCAAGGTTTCTTCATGGCGTGGGCGCGTTGAAGGGATCGATTTGTCATTGCTCGTGCTGAGGCTGAACGGATGGCGAAACATGTGCTCGAGCTCAATGCTGATCTCAAAGATAACTACGAGAAGATCACGGAACTGATCGAATCAAGTACTGCTGCTCCACTACTTGAGGTTACCGGTGCCGGACCTGTGATTGAAGCAGTCGTTTGTGGCGGATGGGCGCACCTTGGCCGGGTGCGTACCGAAGCCGCATTTGCCGCGTTGGCTGGTGTTGATCTTATTACTGCTTCATCTGGCGATGTTGAGCGACTTCGATTGAATCGTGGTGGTGGTCCTCGGCTGAACAGCGCCTTGCATATGGCTACTATCGTGAGAACGATTCACGATCCAGACACTCGTACTTATGCAGAACGGAGAAAGTCTGAAGGCAAATCGTCGCGTGAAGTTCGGAGAATTCTGAAAAGGTACTTCGCCAGGCCCCTGTATCGCTTACTAATCGCATCTCACTCATTGCCGGACGGCCCAATTTCGGCTTGTTGAGAGACATAGAAAATTGGGATCATTGGTTAGACAGGAGCAAGACGCAATACCGAGGCTGGGCGGCCCACAGTCTTTATGATCCTCTTTTAGAGATTGTCAAAGAGATAAAGGGGCGGATACTGGTTGGAGTTGTTTCTGCATGTAGCTCATGATAGCCAGAAGCTCCCGCGTGGTGGATCGGCTATGATTGTCGCAGTCAGCGAGCCATGCTCGAATAACGCGAGCACCCGAGGGGGAATCATGGAGGACCAGGTGTTTTCCGGCATGTTCAGCTTGGCATCCTCGGATCCAGAAGGACACCTGATCAACCCTGCCGGATTGAAGCCTGAGGATCTGACTCAGATTGATCAGATCATGCAAGAGCTCTCCCGCATGCGCGGCATTGAGCGCAAGATCATGCGCAGTACTCAGCGTTTTATGAACCTGAATGAGACGGATATGCGAGCTATCCGTAAGGTGATCTCCTCGACCTATGCGGGTAAAGCAGTCACGGCAGGCGAACTTGCCCGCTACCTAGGAATATCCAGCGCTTCGGTGACCAAGATGCTCGACCGGTTGGAGGCAGGCAAGCACGTCATTCGAAAGCCACATCCCACCGACCGCCGTTCCCAGTGTGTTGAGGTCACCGAAGAAACCCATCAGGCAGCCCGGGAGCAGGTCGGACGTCATCACGCTCAACGCTTTGAGGTTCTGCGTTCGTTCAGCCAAAGTGAACGGGAGATAATCATCCGATTCCTCTCCGGCACCTCGCAGGCGATGGAAGCCAGTTTGGATTCGGCCTCGCAGAACAACGAATCTTCAGGCAGCTAGGACTGGACGGCTTCCGCCTGGCGAATGATATTTCGGATCATCCCAGTAAATACCAAACCATGGAACGGGTAGACAGCCCACCAATAACAGCGTCCAAGCAGCCCCTCGGGAAAGAACACTGCCCTTTGGATTAGCTCAATTTTGCCTTCCGGGATCTTGCTTACTTTGAATTCAAGCCAGGCTTGTCCGGGCACCCGCATTTCTGCGCGAAGCCTTAACAGTGAGTTGGATTCAAGCGCTTCCACCCTCCACCAGTCGACAACGTCCCCTAGGGAGAGCTGGCTGCGGGACCGCCGCCCACGGCGAAGTCCCACTCCGCCGCTGACCTTATCCATTAGTCCACGCAGTTTCCACAACAACGGCCATCCAAAATAGCCTGTCTCACCGCCGATTCTACGAACCACGGTATTGACCTGTTCTGCCGAAGCAATAAGCAGCTCTAGACGATCGTAAACTGCATTCTCGCCAGGCTCCCAGGCTTCTTCCAAACCACGTGCCCAATTCGGTGAATGTGGAAGCAGCTGCCAAGACGCCAGATCCTCACTGGCCGGCAGATTCCCCTGCGGGTAACTCTGCGCCTCAGGTGCTGGCAGTGGTTTGCGGATGTTCTGCTCAAGAAGGCGGTTATAGAACGGGGTAAACACCTTGTAGCCAGTTCCACCGACGGTTTGTATTTCCCACGGTTCTTTGAGCAGAAAGCCGCAGTAGCTATGTGCCTGAATCCCACTCTCACCCATTTGTTCTTTGATTCGAGCATCGACTGCTATTTCCGAAGGCGAGTAGCGACGGTTCCAACGGACCGAAGAAATAGAGGCTTCCTTTTGAAGCTTCCGGAAAACCTATTGAGGATCTCCTGAGCGCAGTATCAGCGGGACACCGAGCTCCCGCAACTGAGCCGCCATAGATTTCAATGCATGGTGCAGCCACCATTTTGCAGCGCCCCCAAGTTCGCGGATTCCCGCTGACTCTGTATCGAGAATGTAGAGGGCCCAAGCCTCCCCCTGTTTCATTCCTTCAAATAAAGCCGGGTTGTCGTTGATTCGAAGATCGTCACGAAGCCAGACTAGTTCTACGGGAGATGCAGATTGCATAGGTGAAGCACTTCCTTTTCAACTACCAAGCCGTCCACCAGTTCGGTGCTTGGAATATGAACTTTTCTACCAATGAGAAGCGTTGCACTGGATAAACCTGATCATTAGCAGTGAACTGAGAACGCAATGAATTTATCTAGCTAGGCTAGCATTAAGCTAGTCTAAGATTAGATCTTAGTAGTGCCCTACCCAAACAAAAACTCAAGGATGCGACGTGAACGTAGATCTCTCACCGTTCGATGCGATGATTCTGATGTCCTTCGGAGGCCCGGAACAAGAGGCAGATGTGTTGCCCTTCCTCCAAAATGTGACAGCCGGCCGCGGAATTCCTGACGAGCGGCTCAAAGAAGTCGGGGAGCACTACTACCAATTTGGTGGCCGCTCTCCCATTAATGAACAAAATAAAAGCCTGCTGGAAGCATTGCGTCGCGAGCTGGAGCTCCGAGGAATCACTACTCCGCTGTTCTGGGGCAATCGCAATTGGAAACCATTTCTTACCGATGCAGTGCGCAATGAACATCAGCGCTCAGGAGCTCAGAAGTTCCTGGCTATCGATACTTCGGCATATTCCTCGTATTCTTCATGCCGTCAGTACCGCGAGGATTTCGCAACAGCTCAGACTCAGCTGTTCGCAGAAGGCATCCACGTTGAGTTCGATAAAGTCCGCCAATATTACAATCATCCGGGATTTGCTCAGGCACAGCTTGACTGCGTCCGTGAAGCCTTAGAAAAGTATCGCTCGCAGGCAGGTTCTTTGAACCCCAGTGCATTCCGCATACTGTACGTCACCCACTCCATCCCCAGCGCGATGCAGCAAAACTCCGAACGCCACACCAACGGCTACCAGGCGCAGCACGAAGAACTGATTGACTGGATCGGCACACAGCTGGAACCGGTCTATGGCTCGTTTAGAAGCGAGCTAGTTTATTGTTCCCGCTCCGGGTCGCCACGAACCCCCTGGTTGGAACCGGACATCAACGATCGTTTGAGGGAACTGTCCCAGGATGGAGTTGACGGGGTTGTCGTCGTTCCCATCGGCTTCGTTTCAGACCATATGGAGGTCAAATACGACCTCGACACTGAAGCATTCCAAACGGCCAAAGATCTACAGATGAACTTTGTACGCGCAGCCACGGTGGGAACTCACCCTAAATTCGTTTCAGGGCTCATCGACCTAGCTCTAGAACGCGCAGCACAGGTACGTAACAGCGTAGAACGAATCGAGGAAGCAGTAGTAATTGGCAGCGCGCTCTCCTCAGGCAGCGGCGCCTGCTCGCGCAACTGCTGTGAGGGCGGCAGGAAGGTGCCCACGCAGCCGAATTGGCCTACTTGCTGATGCTGGTCAGAGGCCTCGGTAAGCGTGGCCTGCTAGGGTTTTCGGATCTGCGTAAGTGCACTGATGGGCCCGCTCGAACAAGCTGGCAGGTTGGCCTGATAGTTCCACGTTGCTTTCGCTCAGCAGGAAGATTCTCAACTGTGTGGCTGGACGGGACACCTTACGACTACATGCAAGGCGATTCCTAGAACTGCACTGTAAATCAACCTTAGCTCGATTAGGTTCAAGTGTCTCGTTGGTTGTCTCAAACCAAGGTTCCAGTGGTGCCGGAGGCAGTGCTGACGCGTATTCTTCCATTCGATGCCCTGTGCTAGACAGTGGTTGAAGGGAATCTATACAGCCGCGGGTTTCACTATTAGTTGGTAGTCTCCCCAGTTTCCGCTCCGCGAAGACTTGGAGCACCGGTGAATTTACTATTCCAAACTCAGTCTTGTGCACAAATCTCAAAGCCACTGACTATTGTAGATTCATGCCAGCTGTTGGGGTGTACCATCTGCATCGAGTAGTACTACCCGTCACCGGCTAGGGCAGTCAGCCTGAGACTGAACGCAACTGCCTAAGCCAGTTGCTGTCGATGCTGTAGCTGACAAGTCAAGGACCGTGAAAAAGCTGCAGCCCACCGCGACCTCCCCTGTAGAAATAGTGGCCAGCAAGCTGCGTCTGTTCGCGCAGGAATGCACCGTCCTATTGTCCCTGATTTGTTAGAGCCTGCCACCGCTACAAGGACCGCGCCCCGCCTTTGTGGGCGGCAAGCGTCGCCTCGTCTCCTGTTCGCGCACCGAAAAGAGCCGGGCTGATGTAGCTGTGCCGCCCAGTTTGTGGCTCTGCCGGCAGTCGCAATAATGGCACCAAACTCAGCGCTACTCATAAATGTGACCCGGCGACTTCAACACTGTTACCCGGTTTCACTGAGAAAATACCTCTAGGGAACGATGCGCTGGGTTGGGCTGAATCTGCCCCGAAATGTGAAGTGCGGGAGGCTCAAATGGACTGTGCTTAGCTGGAATTCGGGGCAAAGTCCACCGGCAGAAGCGGAAGACGATCAGCTGGAGCCATCTAGCCGAGTATTCGAGTGCTGCGCTGACAGAGGATCTTAGCGCCTCAAATATCATCGTTCCTGCCTTCAACCTGCTTGCGCATTGCAGGTCGTTGGTATGTGTTCGAACGCACGCTGACTGCATCTGCGGTTCCTCGGGCAGCGCCTGGCGCGTGAATTCATATTCTACAGTGCCTACTCCCTGGTACCGAGTGCGACACTTGCTCCCGAGCTCGTCCCCGCTGCTGCATGGGGAGTGCAAACGGGTTCGAGCGGGGGCAAAGTTCCCTAATCCACTGATGCTGACACGGCGTCGATCATTACTAACGGAACAACCACGTCTATTGGTAGGGGCCCTGTTTGGGGCTAACTCGCAGTAGCCTCGATCGGAGCTGACGCCGTCGGTTACTCCCGAGGTATCCGCACCATCAAATTCTCGGATCGGTCATTTTATCTACAGAAGTCGGTAAACGGTGGTTTCTATTTTAGAGTGGTGACCGAAAATAGTTATGGGAGCGAATTGCGTGCTGTCTCTAGAATCGTCACGGAGCATTGGATATATTCGCCTGATGCAAACCTTCAGAAATAGGAGTGTCTCCGACGGTACGTGTGGATAGCGCGAATTGGTGTCCTTCGGTGCTGGCTCCGCAATCCACCACCAAGTTGTGATCGTTGCCATCGGCATGCTAGCGATGCCTGCACCTGTTGGATCTGAAGTTAACGGTAAGAGAGACAGGAAGGCGACAGCAAGATACCTTCTGCGCCAGAAAATCATTGATATCCATGATTAAGCTCGACTTCGTGACGTACAGCTCGAGATTCGCTAATCGTTTCGGTAAACTTTGGTCGTAAGAGCCCCTAACTCTTGCAACGGACCTCCGGGTTTTAGTGCGCAGGACAGGGGCATATTTTTTGCCCGGCACCGTGCCGGGACGGCGCTAAGCACGCCGCAACCGCTGCTTTAAGCAAGGGGGAGGATCCCATGCCAGCAATCGTGATCGTCGGAGCCCAATGGGGCGATGAGGGTAAAGGAAAAGCTACCGATCTACTCGGTGGCAAGGTCGACTATGTGGTCAAGCCAAACGGCGGCAACAACGCCGGGCACACCGTAGTCGTCGGCGGAGAGAAGTACGAGCTAAAGCTCCTTCCAGCCGGCATCCTTTCCCCGAACGCCACTCCGATTATCGGCAATGGCTGCGTGGTGAACCTTGAAGCCCTCTTTGATGAAATCGACGGCCTAGAATCCCGCGGCGCCGACACCTCGAAGCTGCGCGTTTCCGCCAATGCCCACCTGGTGGCCCCGTACCACCAGACCATGGACAAGGTCACCGAACGCTTCCTGGGCAAGCGGGCCATCGGCACCACCGGCCGCGGCATCGGCCCGGCCTACATGGATAAGGTCGGACGCCTAGGCATCCGCGTGCAGGACGTCTTCGACGAGTCCATCCTGCGCCAGAAGGTCGAAGGTGCACTGCGCCAGAAGAACGAACTGCTGGTCAAGATCTACAACCGCCGCAGCGTCGAGGTTGAGGAAATTGTTTCGTACTTCCTGTCCTACGCTGAGCGTCTGCGCCCACTGGTCATCGACTCCACCTACGAGCTGAACAAGGCTCTGGATGAGGACAAGGTGGTACTGATGGAAGGCGGTCAGGCGACCTTCCTGGACGTGGACCACGGCACCTACCCATTCGTGACTTCCTCCAACCCAACCGCTGGCGGCGCGTCGGTAGGCTCGGGCATTGGCCCGACCCGCATTACTCGCTCCATCGGTATAATCAAGGCCTACACCACTCGTGTGGGTGCTGGTCCGTTCCCGACCGAGCTCTTCGATGAGATGGGTATTTACCTGCAGAAGACCGGTGGCGAGTTCGGCGTGAACACCGGTCGTCCACGTCGTTGCGGTTGGTACGATGCGGTTCTAGCTCGCCACGCTTCGCGCGTGAATGGCTTCACCGACTACTTCGTGACCAAGTTGGACGTGCTGACCAACATTGAGCAGATCCCAGTGTGCGTGGCTTATGACGTTGACGGTGTTCGCCACGATGAAATGCCAATGACTCAGACTGACTTCCACCATGCGAAGCCGATCTTCGAGTACTTCCCGGGCTGGACCGAGGATATTTCGGATGCCAAGACCATGGAAGATCTTCCGGAGAATGCCCGGAACTACATCCTGGCCTTGGAGAAGATCAGTGGCACTCGGATTTCCGCCATTGGTGTGGGTCCGGACCGCGATCAAACGATCGTGCGCCATGATCTGATTCAGGACTAATTTTTAGTTTCTAAGAAGCCACTGCAGTTCAACGAGAGTTGAACCGCAGTGGCTTCTTGCCGTCATTGCGACGGATGACGGTAGTCCTTCTGCTGCTGAGCCCTGACGGTGGCAGAAAAGAACTGAGCATCGGTGCGATTCAGGCTGCGACGAGGCCTATCCACGGTAGCCGGATGAACTTTTCGCTGGGATCAGTTAACTCGCGCGTTATGCGTACGTCTTCGACGATCTGGGAGATGAGTTCACGGGAATTGTTGAAGCGTTGTTGGCCACGAATAAAGGTTGTCAGCTCAACGCTCATTACCTTGTCGTAGAGGTTGCCCTGGAAGTCTAGTATGTGGATTTCTGCTAGACGGTAGGCGTTGTCTGGGTAGTAGGTGGGGCGCCGTCCGATAGAAATGGACGCAGCGTGGCGGAGGCCGTCGACTTCAGCGTACCCTGCCCAAACGCCGTCCAGATGTTCACGGTCATCGATCCGTAGATTTGCAGTTGGGAATCCTATTTCTCGACCACGGGCGTCGCCATGCTCTACCGTGCCGTGAAGAATCTCGATCATGCCTCAGCCCTCCGTTGAGTTGTGTTCATTGTGTGAACGTTATGTTTATCTAGTGATCATTAGCATACTGAGGTTCAAATCACACCGTCAAGTGGGCTGGAGAACTTTTTGTTGAATTTCATTGATGGTGATCCGGACCTATGCAATTCAGAATGCCTCATCGAGTGCTGCGGTAGAACGCTCTGTCGACTTAAGGTGGCTGGGAAAGTCACTGCGCAAAGTGAGAATCCCACTGGAGGTAAATTAGAGATCGCGCCAATGGACTGGACGCCTTCCTCTGATTGGTTCCTGGTGCCGCTTGGGCCTTAAGGGATGAGAACTAGGGCGCCAGTGGTGCGCCGTGCTTGCAGATCCTCATGGGCCTGGGCAGTATCGGCTAATGCGTAACTTCCACCGATGTTGACACTGAGCTCGCCCTCTTGGATTCCGCGCAACACTGACTCGGCGCGCCAGAGCAGTTCGGTGCGATCGCGGGTGTAATCGCCGATGGTCGGGCGGGTGAGGAATAGGGATCCGGCGCGATTAAGATCCTGCGGATCCATGGGTGGTACTGCGCCACTGGCGGCTCCTAATAGCGCGACGGTACCGCGCACCCGCGTTGCTGCCAGCGAAGCACGGAAGGTGGCTGCCCCGACCCCGTCGTAGCTCACCGCGACTCCTTCGCCGCCGGTCAATTCGCGTACCTGCTCAGCGAGATCTGGACCGTAAATCAGCACGTGTGAGGCACCTGCGTCCGAAGATAAGGCAGCCTTTTGCTCATTGGAAACGGTGGTGATGATGGTGGCGCCGCGCGCTTTTGCCATCTGGGTTAACAGCAGTCCCACCCCGCCCGCACCCGCGTGAATGAGTACGTGGTCGTTTGGTTGGATGGCGTACGTTGAGTGCGATAAATAATGGGCTGTCATGCCTTGCGCCAGGCTGGAAGCGGCCAGCTGTGGATCCAAACCTTCTGGAACCTTGACTGCCGCCGCGGCCGGCACGGCCACTAACTCTGCGTAGGAGCCATGCGGCGCGGACCATGCGACGCGATCCCCGGTGGTTATATCGGAAACCTCGGAGCCTACCTGAACAACTACCCCAGAGGCTTCGTCGCCTGGGATGAATGGCAATTCTGTGGGGTAGGCGCCTTCTCGATAATAGGTGTCGATGAAATTGACGCCGATGGCTTCGGTGCGTACCAACACATCGGTAGGGGAAATGGCGGGTTCTGGCACGTCTGCTAAACGCAGTACTTCAGGCCCACCGAACTCGGTGATCTGGATTGCCTTCATGGCGCTACCTTTCGTTAAAGCACGGGAGGACAGATCCGGTGAAACGTGCGACGGTGCACTCTGTGTGGCGATCCGAAGCATGGTTAGACCCGAAAAATGAGGCGGCAGGTCGATGTGTCGCAGATGCGACACCGCCAGTATTCACAAGATCGATAGTTTCACCGAACCTGACTCCTGGGCGGTGCTTTTCGTCGAAAGCCCGCAAATACAGAATAGCTAGACAGTCAACAAATGACCATAGTATTCACTGAATGACTAAATGTTTCCTCTTGATATTGACGCTAGGAGCCGCCTATACTGCTGTTAGATCCCAATGTGCCGCCTTCTCTGCGTAGCGAAACAAGAAGACTGTGCCCGCTGCTCCAGCGCATATTAGCCGAGCGTGACCGAAGTTCCCTCGTTGAGCTTTTGGGCAATCAGGTGATCTTCTTTGGCGTTGCGTACAGGGTGGTCATCGCTTAGGAATTCCCGAGCCCAACGGGCGGCTTCTTTCAGCCCTTTATCTCGGTTGGGAGCGTTGTGATCACCTTCAATGTCAAAAATAAGATGGCTCTGAACATCTGTGATCCCGCAGTACGCGAACGTGCCTACATCTATCTGCGTGCGCATGGCTGCGTCATAGCCATACTTTGCGTAAGTTCGTTTCGTGGAGCCGGCAATCCCGAGCAAGAGAGTGGGGATGCTAGGAAGGAGCGAGGCGGGAAGATCTTGGGTGCCGCGATCTTCTACTCCAGTTCCAAACTGGTAGGCCCATCCACCGGTGAAGACGCGTTCGATCCACCCTTTCATCAGTGCGGGCATGCCCCACCAATACACGGGATAGATGAAGGCAAGCCGATCGGCGGCTTCAACTCTACGATGCATTTGCTGCACATCTTGTGGGACAGGGCCACCCCAGAAGTGGGCATGGTCTGCCTTAGTGAAGCGGGGGTCGAACTGCTCGTGGTGCAGGTCTAATACATCGACCGAGTACCCAGCATCGCGGAAAGGTTGCTGGAAGGCTTCAAGCACGGCGGTGGGGTATGAGCCAACTATGGGGTGGGCGAAAACTGCTAGTAGGTGTGACATCGTTGTCCTTGGTTGATGAGTTTTGTGAGTGAGTGCGTAGCAGGGTTGCGGCCGCCGACCTGGCAGAGGCGACAGCTTGAAGACCTGCATATGGTGCTGCCGCTACGGCCCATTCAAAGAGGACTTGAATCTGCAAGGGTATATCACCAGCGTCGCCAGCAATGTGGCGGTTTACGAGAGTGGTGACGAGCTCGCGAAGTTGTTGGTGATATCGAGCGATAATGTCGGCGATTTCCCGCTGCTACGCCTGATGTTGGAACGTCTTTCCCGTTTCGGCTACCAATTACCAGAGCAGATCAAGGTCCATTGGGATGCTGGGTACGGCAGCCACAAGACTCGTGATCTTCTCGCCGAGTTTGGATGCGACTGGGAGATCAGCTCCAAGGGTGAACCCCTGCAAGGTGGCGTGAGTTGGGTAGTGGAACGCGCGAACTCGTGGCACAATCGCGGGTTCAAGGAACTAGCGATTCGCACCGAACGCAAGGCTACGGTGATTGAGGCAATGATCAGCCTTGCGAACAGCATCATTGTGATCCACGGGTTGATCCGTCAAGCGTGGGTGACGCATCGGCGGGATTCACGGTCTAATCGAAAGTCATAAGATTCGGTGGTTCCCTAATGACGCGATTTCTTAGCCGCTAACATGGCTGCGCTTGCGCCGATTTGCTACCGCCACCTATTGCGTGAGTTGACCTAGGCGAGTGCGCAGCCTGACGCCCCGCAACTTCTACCAGATATCACCGATCGTGTATCCCTCCGGGAATGGGTCAGTGGAATCCAGTACGTATTTGCTATAGCCCGAAATCCAGCACTGTCCACCAACGGAGGGCACAATGGCCTTGTATCCGTGGAGTCCGACTTCTTCGATAACGGTTCCGGTAAACGTGATACCCAGTAGGCCCTCGTTCATTAATGTGTCACCCACAGCAAGTCGGCCTTTGGCGTATTCGACCGCCATGATGGCCGAGGTTCCGGTGCCGCAACAACCGCGGTCTAACGCCCCTGTCCACGTCTCCGGTCGGTTGAAATCAACTTCACCGGAAAGCATGACATTCGAGGTGCGAATATCACGATCCGGATTGGGTGACGGTTCATGCATGATGGAAACAGTGATCCCAACCCCGGGGAAGTCTGGATGCTCAACTGAGAGTTGTTCCTGCGCCGCGGTGGTGACTAGCGCAGAAATCTTGATGATTTCTTTGCCTGACTCAGGTATGAGTTTGAGTCCATCAAACTGGGTGGCATCGATGATCACATAGAACATGCCACCCCAGGCCACATCGACTCGTACCTGGCCCAGATGTGGAACGTTGATCTCTTGGTTGATATAGACGGGGAAGGAAGGGACATTGGTGAAGGTGACTTGGGTGGCTTTGCCGTCTTTGCATTCGGCGCTGATTGGTATCAGGCCCGCCGGTGCTTCGAGATTAAATTCGGTCACCGGCTCATGCATTTCAATCATGCCAGTCTCCAGAAGTGCGGTGGCCACGGCCAGTACGTTGCCACCGCTCATCATGGGGTATTCAGTCTGTTCCATGATGATGAATCCGGCCTTGGCTCGTGGATCCTTGGCGGGCACAATCAAGTTCGCACATAGGGCCGGCACGCCGCGTGGCTCGCGTAGCATCAGTTTTCGTAGCTGGTCGTCGTTTTCCTCCAGCCATCGGGTCATCTCATAGACCGAGTTTCCGGGGATGGTTGGCACACCACTGGTGATCACCCGTAAAGGGGCACCCTCGTGGACTTCTACGGCATCAAAAGTGCGTTTGATTCCCATGGCGATTCCTTCGTGTTACTTAGTTGACGGATGGTGGAACGAGCACGAGTTTTCCCATGTGCTTCTTTGAGAGGAAGTCCTCCTGGGCTTGGGCGATGTGAGCGAGTGGATAGACCTTGGAAACGTGAGGTTTGATTTCATCGCGTTCGATATAACCGATGAGGTTCTCGAAAATGTGGTCATCTTGGAAAGTGCACCCCAAGATGCGCAGATCATTGAGGTAGATGGTGCGCAGGTCCACCTGTGTCATTGGACCGCCGATTGCCCCGGCGATAGCGTAGCGTCCTCCCTTGTGCAGAATAGATAGGCGTTCATTGACACCCTCGCCACATACAACATCCAGCACGACGTGTACCTTGCTGGTTAGTGCTGAGGGCAAAACCGAGTTCCGATCCAGTACCTCGTCAGCCCCCTGCGCTTTGAGCGCTTCAGCTTTGGTGGGGGAGCTGAGCGCAATGACGTGGGCTCCGCGACGCTTAGCGAGCTGCACTGCTGCCAGGCCCACCCCACCCGAAGCTCCGGTAATGAGTACGCGCTCACCATCGATGACATTTGCGCGATCCAGCATCAACTCAGCAGTCGAATAGGCGCAAGGTACGGCGGCTAGCTGCTCGTCGGACCAGTCGCTGTTCACCGCGTAGGTTTCGCGAGCTGGCGCCGTAGCGAATTGAGCGAAGCCACCGTCGCACTCGCTACCGAAGGTCCAGCACTCATAAGACCTGTAGTCCACGCCGGTACGCAACATGTTTCGCACCAGTACCCGTTGGCCAATGCGGGACTGGTCTACGCCTTCACCCACCGCGACGATATAGCCACAGGCATCGGCACCCTGAATGCGTGGGAAGCCTAGTGGGGTTCCTGACCAGCTGGCATCCTCATTGTCGGTGTTGTCGAATCCCGCGGCTCCTCCTTCTTCGGTGGCAACGTTAATTTGTTTGGAATACCAACCGATGCGGGTGTTGATATCCGTGTTGTTCACTGCTGAGGCTTTAACCTCGATAAGCACTTCGCCTGCAGCTGGTTGAGGTACCGCAACATCTGTGCGGTAGTCGAGCTTTTCTAAACCGCCGTTGCCGATGAGCAGTGCTGCAGCCATGGTTTGTGGAATGCGCAATTTTCAGTCCTTGTGGAAGTGTGTGATCATATTTTCACGTGTTCAAAATGTGAACGCTTGCGTTCGGTTTATGAACGCTAGAATTCAATCTAGATTTTGTCGTAATTCGTGTCAAGAGTTTCAAAGTTCCGTATGGAAAAATTTAATTTGAGCTTGATTAAAGAGGAGCTGAGATGAGTGGGGATAATGAAGCCAGTACACTGGCCAATAAATCGGTGCTCAAAGCACTGGCAGTGCTGACGGCGTTGGGTGACTATCCCGATGGGGCAAGTGCGACCGATCTGGCCGAGGCTACCGGTACTTCAAGGCCCACAGTCTTCCGCATGTTACTTAGTCTGGAAACAGCGGGGTATGTAGAGCGCACCGGATCCACTTATCGGCTCGGGTGGGAATTGGTTAGGCTAAGCCGGCTTCCGCATCTAGACCGTGGTTTATCGGCGAAGTTGCAGCCCATACTCAACAAATATGCGCAGCAAGTGAATGAACCAGTGAACTTTGCCCTGCGCGGTTCGCGGGGATCCTTCGATATTGTGGCCGAAGGAATATCGAACCGCTTCTTGACCACCGAAGAGCAATTTCTTGGTAGCCAGTTTCCGCCACATGCCAGCAGTACCGGCAAGCTCATGCTCAGCGAGCTGCCCGATGCCAAAGTGCTGAAGTTATTGCCAGCACGCCTAGAAAAATTCACTGAGCAAACCATCACCAGCAGGAAACGGCTACTCGAAGAACTGACCCTCGTGAGAAGCCAAGGTTACGCAACTCTAGATAATGAACTTGAGATCGGGCTATTTTCGCTCAGTGTTCCGGTACGCCGAGCATCAGGGTTGCTCATCGGGGTCATGGCTGTCTACGGTCCGAGCGAGCGATTGAAACTTCATGGGGTCCCGAACTTGGTGAAGCTGTTGCAGGAAGCGGGTGCGGAAGTTCTGGAATCTATTGATGGAAACTGACTGGTTTGTTCATTGAGCGGACATGAACCGCTCGATTCAAGTTAGGGTTGAAGTAGTCAACTTGAAAGGTAACAACCACGACCATGGCTGAAACCGAAACAAAACCCTCCGCCGGGGTGGCCGCAAACCGATCCGTTTCCCGTGCTATCTCCATTCTGCGCGCTATGGCCGCCTCACCAAATCCGATGAATGTGACCGAAATTGGGCTCAAGGTCGGATTGCCACGCGCTACCACCTTTCGCCTGTTGGTGACCCTTGAAGAGGAGGGGTTCGTCGATCGCCAGGAAACGCTCTACACACTCGGCTGGGACTTGGCTCGCATCGCACAGGACGTGGACCCATCTTCTGGACTGGCTTCACGCGTGCAGGGCACAGTGGCAGAAATTGCTGATGAGCTGGGGGAGACCCTGACACTAAGCCTCCGTCGAGGGCGCTACGATTTGGACCTCATAGTGCAAGAGAGCCCCCGCGCTATCGGCGTAACTATGTCGGATATGCACGGAATGAGATGGCCCTTGCACGCAGCGGCCACCGGAAAACTCCTGCTGGCGGACTTGGACAACGACGAAATCAAAGTTGCGACTAATAACAAGCTTGAGAAGCTGACCTCCGCCACGATTTCCACGTATCCCGCACTGATGAAACACATCGAGACGGTGCGCGAGCAAGGTTGGGCCAGCACCATTGAAGAGCTGGAAGAAGGAATTATTTCTTTCGCCGTACCGATCTACGGAAAGACCGGTCACCTGCTGGCCACGCTAGCCTACATCGCGCCACGCCTGAACATCGGCAGCGTCAGTGTCGAGGAAGAAAAAATTGAAGCACTCAAAGAAGGCGCACAGCGCCTCACCCAGCGGATCGTCTCGTTGGTGAATTAGATTTCATCTGAGGTTTCACCCTGCATCTGCCAGGCCTGGCGCGCTAGCCAAAGCTCCGCAAGGTCGCTAACCTTTTTTAGCTGATGTCCGGTGATTTCTTCTGCTCGTCGAATGCGGTAAGCCAAGGTCTGGCGGTGGACACTTAACTGCGTGGAGGTTAGTTGCCAGTTCAGATCGTTGTCCAGCAAGAGGAACAGCGAATCGCGTAGCGTGATCACTGAGGGCTTAGTCCCTGCCAGTGGTCCAAGCACTGAACGGACGATTTCTCGTGCCTCCGTGCGTGAACGGGCCAGCAAGGAGATTCTTTCTCCTTCAAATTCCGTCCAGGCATTATTGGTTCGCAGGCTCACCTCCATGGCATTGACGGCTTCGGACGCGGCTCCCGTCAGGTCAGCTGGATCCAATCGTTCTGAAGACAGGCCGGCCGGAATGCCTAGTTCCGCATAGATCGTTCTCGCTTGCTTTAGCTCGGCGGTGCTGATCATCGTCAGTGAAGCCCCATTCATCTTCATTGATAGGGGAGCAACTTTCGAGAGAGCCAGACCCAGCACCAAGCGGTGATGATGCTTTTCCGGGGAAGCCAATATTCGGTATGGCCCATCGGGGATCAGCGTGCGTTGCGAAGCGGTGCGGGTATCGAGTTCCTGACGTCTACGCTGGGCGGTGACAGCCGCTTCTCCACTGGCAATATCGGTGAGGGCTTCTTGGAGTATGGCATTGGCGTCTACGGTCAGTACCTGTTTGAGATGAACCAGCGACAATGCATCGAGGTCGTGGCCATGGGTAATCTGAAGGGTTGCTGGCCGAATTGTATTGAGCACATGAGACTTTGCATGCGGTTGTGAGGCAATGTGAGTGCCGATAACGACACATCCCGTTTCGGTGTCTACTACCGAGGCCTCAACTCCGAATAATTCATGAACCCAGTTTCCTTGCCGTCGCTGGTCAGCTTCCTGTGCTGCAGCGACTTGGTAGATCCTTGACAATGCCAAGATGCTGCGTGATTGCTGGTTGCCATTGGCTGCAGCCACCAGCCGGGCGATGACAACAAAAGGTGTATTTTCGCCGGTGAGCAAGACGGGGAAGGAAAGTCGGTCTGCCTCAGCCAGCATCTCGGCCGAGAGTGGTGGCTGCATTCCGTCAGCACCGAAGGTCACCGCGACAACGCCTGATGAATTGAGTTTGCTGATGTAGCGACATTGTTCGGTAGGGTGCGCCGGAAAGTTCAGACCCATGGTCATCAGTAGCTCGCCCTCACCGAGCCATCTCCATGGGTCGGGCATCTCGCTGGTTTGTGCCCAGTCGAGGGATCTGCCCAAGCCAGAGGTGCCCGCCAA
The DNA here is from genome assembly GCF_039602135.1 of Glutamicibacter sp. B1. Lineage (NCBI taxonomy): Bacteria > Bacillati > Actinomycetota > Actinomycetes > Micrococcales > Micrococcaceae > Glutamicibacter > Glutamicibacter ectropisis. The sequence goes on from NZ_CP125942.1 coordinate 270,156, forward strand.
AACGTTGGTCTCAAGGCTCGGGTCGAGCGTCAAGTCACGAACGGTGAGTGCAGAGATCATGAATTTATCGTAGATGATGAAAATCGACCTTAATTCATTTCAAAGCACAGTATTGCACATCACATCTACTTCGTAGTCTGGTTCTCACGAGATAAGCCCCGAGCAATGATGCAGAGGCTTGCAAATTTCAAGGAGGGGCAGCGATGTCCGAAACTAGTTCACGACAAAGCCTGGCATTGCCGAAGACCACCCGCCGGTTACGCCCCGAAGACTGCATCATTGCAGACCGACAGGAGCTGAAACGGGCACAAATTGGTGCTGGCGTCGGTAACTTCATCGAGTGGTACGACATTGGTGTGTACGGGTATCTAGCCGTGACCATGTCCAAGGTCTTCACGGAAGGAATGGATGAAACCTGGGGGTTGCTGGTCACCCTCTTCGGCTTCGCTATCTCCTTTGTGGTGCGGCCAATCGGCGGAATGTTCCTCGGGCCATTAGGTGACAAAATCGGGCGTAAAAAGGTCATGTTCTTCACGATCTTGCTGATGGCAGGTGCCACGACGCTGATTGGTTGTTTGCCCAGTGCCGGAACTGCCGGGCTGTGGGTCATTATTCCGCTGTACCTACTGAAAATGGTTCAGGGCTTCTCCACCGGAGGCGAATATTCCGGCGCTTCGACGTATATTGCCGAGTTCTCGCCTGATAAGCGTCGTGCGTTTATGACCTCACTATTGAACTCTGGGGCGATGCTCGGCTTCGCCGCTGGTGCAGCCACCGTGGCAGCGACGACCTTCATTGCTGAGGCGAACTTTGGGCCTCAGGCCATGTTCAATGGAGGGTGGCGAATTCCATTCTTGATTGCACTGCCACTGGGTATCCTTGCCGTCTCCTTGCGAAGTCGTATTCCCGAGTCCCCAGCGTTCGAAGCTGTCCATGATATTCCTGACAGAGGAAATCCGGACTCGATTTTTGTTAGGCACAGTCTGCCTAAGGTGATCCGTATGTACTGGCCGCAAATCCTGGTGGGTCTTGCCATGATTGCCGCTGATGGCACGGCTTCCTACACATTGACTAGTTACATTCCAACCTATTTGGAAACTCAAGCTGGAGTCGCGGCGGCCCATACTGCACTGGCCTCCGTTGTGGTGCTCGTAGTCCAGGCTATTTTGATCCCACTCTTTGCAATTCTTGCTGACCGTCGTGGACGTCGATTGGTGTACCGCATTGCGACCATTGGCAACATCGCCTTGTTGTTCCCGGCCTTCATCATCATGCAGTCAGGAACTTTGGCGTCTTTGTATCTTGCTTTGACGCTAATCATGATTCCTTCCTCGGCGTTCTTGGCACTCACTGCCTGTTTCATGTGTGAATTGTTCCCGACGGCTTCGCGGTATACGGGTGTGGGCTTTACTCACAACTTAGCGGTGTCGGTCTTCGGTGGAACAGTCCCGCTCGTCTCACAGTCTCTCGTGCAGACCACCGGCAATATTTACACGCCCGCCATGTATGTCATGTTCTTCTCCATCGTGGCTCTCGGCGCAACCTTCTTCATGAAAGAAACTGCGCGTAAACCTCTGCTCGGTTCGGTGCCTGTAGTGGAAAGTCTTGCCGAGGCCGTGGCCCTATGCAATGGACAGGATAAGGACGAAAATCTTGATACCCGAACCATGCTTCTGGTCCCAATGCCAGCGGCAACCAAGTAGGAATCAAAAGGTTTTTCGGCGCTACTGAGCTGCTCCCCGAAAGCTGTTGTGACTTCTAAAGTCCGGCTTTCGGGGAGCTGTTTGGCTTAATCCTTCGGGAGTTTTTGAGTCATCAGCGGCTAAAAAGATGGCTGGCAAGCACCCTTAGTTGACTAGTGCGTCGAGTGAGGCGGTGTTTCTGCGTGTTTCAGATTACCCCGTTCTGTGAGGGTGCCATTCGTGGGTAGTGGGTGCTATCGCCCATGCTGATTTTCCACGCCGAGGAGTCTCGCTAAGTCGTCACTATGACATCCGCGGCACCGAGCTTTCTGCGTTTTACTTTGTTGACCTGCCTCTGCCTTGCGTCCAAATGGGCACTTTCTGGTCTTGTGACGGGTAACGCAACCCGACGTGACGCGGATTTCATTTTGAGCTTGACGCTGTGAAGAAAAGCACTCTATGCTGTGATCACTAAATAAACATATAGTTCACCTAGTGAACGGTAACCTGTAAAGGAAAAAGTCATGGCACAGCAGATGCGCGTCTTCGCATTCGACTTCAATGGCCCGGCGCACCTGTCGGCTGGTACCTGGTGCCACCCGACAGACCGCGGTCACGAGTACACGAGCCTGAAGTACTGGATCGAATACGCCAAGCTGCTTGAGAGGGCTAACTTCGACGGGATTTTCTTTGCTGACAACGACGGCTACCACGAGAACTACCGGGGTTCGGTAGCCGATTCCCTCAAGGACGCTGCGCAGATTCCCACCAATGATCCCGCCTACCTGATCCCAGCTATGGCAGCGGTCACCCAGAACCTCAGCTTCGGTGTCACCTCATCGACCGCCTACGATGTGCCGTACAAGTTGGCCCGAAAGTTCTCCACCTTGGACCACCTCACGGACGGCCGCATTGGCTGGAATGTCGTCACCTCCTACTCGACCGCTGCAGCCCGCAACTTGGCCAATCAGGAGCAGGTCGCAGCACACGCTGACCGCTACAACCGCGCTGAAGAATTCATCGACGTAGCCACGCAACTGTGGGAAGGCTCGTGGGAAGACGATGCGGTCATCGTCGACAAGGACAATGGCGTTTATGTAGACCCTTCGAAGGTTCATGACATCAACTACGAAGGCACTCACTTCACGGTTCCGGGCATTCATCAGTGTGAACCTTCCGCGCAGCGCACGCCGGTAATCTTCCAGGCCGGTGGCTCACCACGAGGAGTGGAACTAGCCGCAAAGACCGCCGAAGCGGTCTTCATGAACGCCATCGATAAGCCGACGCTCAAAAAGCAGGTTGATGCGCTACGCGAGAAGGCAATCGAGTTTGGCCGCGACCCAGAACATATCGCCACGTTGCAAATGATCACCGTGATTTCAGCAGCCACCGATGAAGAAGCGCAGGCGAAGTACCAGGAATATCTAGACCTTGTCTCCTACGACGGAGCCATGGCTCGTTACTCGGGGTGGACCGGACTGGATATGTCCACTTTTGACCCTGACAAGCCGCTAAAGGATGTTGAAGCCAAGGGCACTGCAACCATGCTGACCTTCTTCCAGAAAGTCGACGCAGACAAGGAATGGACCCCGCGTGATATTGCCGAATACACCGGCATTGGGGGGACCTCGCCAGTGATCGTGGGTGGTCCGCAGACCGTTGCCGACGAAGTGATTTCTTGGATGGAAGAGACCGGGGTATCCGGATTCAACATCGCCAACGCTGTGAAGTTCCAGGACATCAAGGACTTTACTGAGTTTGTCGTTCCGGAACTTCAGAAGCGTGGCGCAATGCGTACCAGCTTCACCGGTTCCACCCTGCGCGAGCACCTCTTCGGTGAAGGCGTTGCCCGTTTGCCCGAAGACCACCCAGGTGCTGCCTACCGCAAGCAGTCCACCGAAGCACGATAAGGAGCACGTGAACAATGTCGATCATCGTTACCCCGGAGACTCCGGAAATTGACCCGGCTGAATATCGCAAGATCTTCGGTTCCCTGCCCACCGGCGTCACGGCCATCACCGGTATGACCGCCGAAGGCAAGCCAATGGGACTGGTTGTAGGAACCTTCATGTCCCTGTCGTTGGACCCACCACTAGTGACCTTCTGCGTCGACAAGGGCTCAAGCACCTGGCCGTTGCTGCGTTCGCTAGGTCGCTTCACCGCCAATATTTTGTCAACCGAACAGCTACCGATCTGTCGGGCGCTCTCCCGCAAAGGCGAGGATAAGTTCGCCGACATCGATTACACCATCGGTGAGCACGGAACACCGCACATCACCGAGGCCACCGCCGTGATCGACTGCGAAGTCCTCTCAGAGGTCGTCGCTGGCGATCACTACATGATCGTGGGCGGCGTGGACTCAATGGTCTCTTCCGATGCGGACGCGTTGCTGTTCCGTGGCGGAAAATTCGGAGATTTTAACCTGTGGCCAGCCCCAGCTAATCCAGAAAAGAAAGGCTAACTATCATGTCAGCACTGTGTAATTCCATTCTTGATGCTTGGCAACGTGCCTGGGGCAACGGCGAAGTCGAAGCCTTTACTGGCCTTGTTGCCGAGAACTACAGTCGTCAGTCCAAGTCGGGGCAAGAGAGCATCGACGAGGTTATTGAACAGATCAACTCCCAACACAACGCCTTCAGTGATTACCGCATGGATATCCTGCGCGCCGTGGAAGGCGAAACTGAAGTGGCCATCTACTGGCGTAGCATCGGTCGGCACTCCGGGGAATATATGGGAGTGCCACCCACGGGTCGTGAAGTGGTAGTCACCGGCGCATCATTCATCCGCGTCGAGGACGGAAAGATCACCGACGAAGATGTCGTGTGGGATCCCCGCGAAATGCTCTCTGCCATGCGGATTGTCCACCTTGGCGATACTCGCCGCAAGAAATAGCCGTGCTTCGAACCGGCAGGGTAAAAGGTCCTAGACCTCCTTTTGTCTTGCCGGATCGTTGCCATTAACCAGATCACCGACGAAGGAACACCGTGCCAATCAATATTGCAGAAACCGCCCAGCGACTCATTGAGGCCAAAGCCAGCGGCACCCCCGTTGACACCTTGATCACCGAGGACATGGGGCCGAGTACCGAAGACGCCTTCCGTGTACAGCAGGAGTTAGTGCGCCGCGCTATCGAAGACGGCGATGCAGTTGCCGGCTTCAAGCTGGGCAATATTGCCAAAGCGATGCAGGACAAGTTTGGTGTGGACGAACCTGACTACGGTTATATCCTCGCCAGCCAGTTCTATCCAGAGAACCTAGCTATCAAGCAATCCGAATTCATTGAACCATTTATTGAACTTGAGCCTGGCTTTGTGCTGAAAAAGGACCTTTACGGCAAGCACGTGCACGCCGCGGAGGTTATCGCTGCTACAGACTTTGTGATCCCAGCGTTGGAGATCATTGACTCGCGGATCAAGAACTGGAACATTAGCCTCTTTGATACCTTGGCTGACAACGGTTCAATCGGCGGAATTCTCGTGGGTGGGCAGCCACGTAAGCTTTCCGAAGTTAATCTTGCCGATACGGTAGGCATCATCGAATACGACGGCAAAGAAGTTGCCCGGGGTAATACCAACGCTGTGTACGGTAACCCGATCGGAGCCATTGCCTGGTTGGTCCGCCGCATCTCAGCCTATGGTGTCGGTCTGAAAGCTGGACAGTTCATTCTTCCGGGCAGCTGCTTGGCTGCCGAGAAGATGATTCCAGGTACTTCCATCACCGGACGTTTCGAAGGTTGGGGCGAGCTGTCCTTCGAATACACCGCAACCAAGTAAGGAACGCTGATCATGGTTGAAGATACCACCGCACCACAAATCGAAGAGTACCTGCGCGCCAGCGATCAGGCCTTTGCTACTTGGTCGCAGACTCCTGCCGCAGAGCGCGCCGACGTACTAGACGTTGTTGCTGATGCCCTGGACGCTGCTGGCGAAACGCTGATCCCAGTCGCTATGCGGGAAACTAACCTACCCGAGGCCCGGTTGACCGGAGAGCTGAAGCGCACCACCTTTCAACTGCGTCTGTTCGGTCAGGTGTTACGCGAAGGCACCTGGTACGACGCCCGGATCGATCATGCAGACGCCGACTGGCCAATGGGTGCACCGCGTCCTGACCTGCGCCGAACCCACATCCCCTTGGGCCCGATTTTGGTGTTCTCCGCATCTAATTTCCCCTTCGCGTTCTCGGTAGCCGGCGGCGACACTGCTTCCGCGCTCGCCGGGGGCAACTCGGTGATTGTTAAGGCCCACTCGGGTCACCTAGAACTCTCTGCACTGACCGGTGAAGTAATCAACAAGGCACTGGCCGAGGCGGGGGCACCGGAGGGGCTGTTCCATGTCGTATTTGGCACCGAGGCGGGGAAGAGCGCCTTGCTGGATTCCCGGGTGAAAGGTTCGGGATTCACCGGTTCGATCCCAGGTGGACGAGCCTTGTTCGACCTGGCTAACTCCCGTCCAGAGCCGATTCCGTTCTACGGTGAGCTGGGAAGCAATAACCCGGTCTTTGTCACGCAACAGGCGGCAAAACTACGAGGCGAGAGCATCGCGTCCGAATTTATTGGCTCGTTCACCATGGGCGCCGGACAATTTTGCACCAAACCGGGCACGCTGTTTATTCCGCGAAACTCGGGCATGCGCGAAGCGTTGGCCACCGCAGCACTGCCGCAGGGCGCTAAGCTGCTGAACTCGCGGATCCAGTCCGGTTACGTGGAGGTGCTTGAAGCACTCTCTGGCCATGCTGCGACCGAGGTGCTCGTACAAGGATCGGATCCTTTGGCTGATCCACCGTCGCCAACTCTGTTGGTGACGAGCATCGAAGATCTACTGGCTGATCCGAACGCGCTGCAGGCAGAGTGCTTCGGTCCGACCGCGATGGTGGTGGAATACGACGACGAAGCGCAACTAGTTGCCGCAGCGAGCACTTTCGAAGGTCAGCTGACCGCGACACTGCAGGCCGAGGAATCAGATGACGTTGCACAGCTGGTGCGCGTTGTAGCGTCCAAGGCGGGACGGGTGCTGTGGAACCAATGGCCTACCGGAGTGTCGGTCACTTATGCGCAGCAGCACGGTGGACCCTACCCTGCAACGACCGCGGCCGGTTCGACGTCGGTAGGAACCGCAGCCATCGCTCGTTTCGTGCGGCCGGTGGCGTTCCAAAACTTCCCGCAACACTTGCTGCCTGCAGAACTGCAGGACGCGAACCCGCTGTCGAACCCTCGCTTGGTTGACGGCCGTCCGGTGTCCTGATGGGAACCACCATGCCGGTAAGAACAGCGCCTCCGGCTTGGGCTGTGCAACGGGTTAGTGCCGTGCTTGAGCATCAATCCGCGCGTGATCCCAAGGCCATCGCTCAACGGGCAGGACTGAGTAAGTCACTGACCAAGAGCTGTCTGTTCTACATATCCAAGGGCCGATAAGACCAAACCACCACCAGTTTGCATCCTGCAAACTGGTGGTGGTTTGTCGTTAACCTCAAAAAATCGGAGAACCTGCCACATGCTTATAACTTTGCGACGCTGCCTAGCAATGCTCCCGCCGTTAACGACAATCGTAGATTCCCTATGGTTGGTATCGGGCGTGCGAAACTTCGCCAGCTGGAACCGTCCTTTGCATTGACGGCGTCGGCATTCGTTGAATTGATTGGCTGCGCACAGAACCGAAAGGTCACGTTGCGTGCGCTGCGCTTCTTAGGAACGACGCACGGAGCATCGGAGTGCATCCTTGGAGATGCAGCAATTTTGCTGCTCGGGAACGGCTCGTACCGCGTCCTGCAGATCGGTGATGAATGCCGTTAATTCGCTTGTACTGAAGCCTATTTCTCAGGACTTCGTGGATTGAAGACGCCCGGATTACTGGCTGGTCATGCATGGCCAAGTGCCAATTACTTTGGCGGGGCAAAAATACTTTGAGAAAGACGAAGAGAGCCTGATATTCAATAGAAGTGTGCGCCAGCCAAAGTGCAGTTATTACCTTCGCCGAATCCCGAACTCGCCCGATATGAGCAAATGAGATGGAGCTGATTGAACAAGTCACTGGCTGGAGACTCCATCCAAATTTTTTTATTCGGTGAACGTCGCCTGCCACGGCATTTCAAGAGGCCGGCAACAAAATATCGACACATTCATGATTGCCTGCGTGGTAGCTGCCTTTGATCTGAAAAGACCGTCCCGGGGACCAACGCGGCATGCGCTGGTCCCCGGGACGGTCTTCGTAGAGTAACTATTTCTGTTTTGTGCTGGTAAGGATGGGGAACGTATTGGTATCAAGATCGGGATTCGTGTCTTGGCCTCCAGCCAAAACTTTGGCTTCTTCAAAGGAAGAAACCACCGGGAATGAACCGAGCAGTGGCTTTCGTGCGGTTTCCTTGAGGAAGAAGGTGGCAATGAGCGCAAGGAATGAGAAAAGCATGACGTAGAGTGCGGGCACGTACCATAGTCCGCCGGTGGCCTGCAGAAGCGCCTGGGAAACAAGGGGAGTTGTTCCACCAAAGACCGAGATCGCGATGTTGTGAGTGAATCCCACACCCGTATAGCGAGAAGCGGTAGGGAACAACTCTGACATAGCCACCGCGGTCAGTGACAAGAACGCGGAACTTGGCACCGAAACCATGAATAGGGCCATATACAGAGCGCCCATCGTGCCCGACTGCATAATCCAGAAGGCTGGAAGGAGTAGAACTAGGTTGCCGATAGTGGCCATGAAGTACACAGTCTTGCGTCCGTACTTGTCGGCTAGGAGGGCAAAAAGTGGAATCATTGCTGCCTGAATGAACAGGATGACTACGGCTGCCGTCGCCGTGTGTGCAGCGGCCACGCCAACCTCGGTCTCCAGATATGTCGGCATGTAGCTGGTCAGGGTGTAGGACGCGGTACCGTCAGCGGCGATCAAAGCGACGCCTACCAGGATGTAAGGCCAATACAATTTCAGTACCTTAGGCAAGGAATGCCGGATGAAGATTGAATCTGGATTGCCAGGATCCGGGATTTCTTGGGTGATTTCAAAAGCGGGAGATTCAGGCAATCGGCTGCGCAACGACACCGCGAGGATACCCAATGGCAGGGCGATTAAGAATGGGATTCGCCAGCCTCCATTGACCATGGCGTCCTCGCCCCATTGGGATTGCGTGAAAAAAGTTGTCAGTGCCACCACGCCGGCTCCGACTGCGAAACCCAGCTGTGAACCGACATTCAATAGTGAGGTCATGAAGGCGCGGCGTTTATCAGGGGAAAACTCTGCGATATAGGTCGAGGCCCCTGAGTATTCGCCGCCGGTGGAGAAGCCCTGGGCCATTTTCAGCAGGTATAGAGGAACAATGACCCACAGGCCCGCGGTTCCGGCACTTGGAAGGCAACCAATCAGCGTCGTGGCCAGCGCCATGAGCATGATGGTAAAAAACATGACCTTCTTGCGGCCAATCTTGTCACCTAGTGGGCCAAGGATCATGCCACCGATAGGCCGCACAATGAACGAGACTGCGAAGCCAAGCAGGGTGACCAGCAGCCCCCAGGTCTCATCCATGCCTTCGGTGAAAACCTTGGTCATGGTCACTGCAAGGTAGCCGTAAACACCGATGTCGTACCACTCAATGAAGTTACCGACTCCGGCGCCGATCTGAGCCTGACGCAGGGATTTTTTATCTGCGACGATGCAGTCTTCGGCCCGCAGTCGCCGGCTACCGCCGGTGATCCTGTTGCGATTAGTTGGGTTTTGGGACATGTTTCCGCCTTATCGGGAATTGCCTCAACGAGCCGGACCTTTCCCTGACTGGCGCCGTCGAGCAGTCGTATCGACCATGTATCGTTCACTAGATGAACTACTTGATTACTTGATGACCAATACAATATGCTTCCAAATGTGATCCAGTCAACCCACGCATGTAACCTGCGACTCATTGGTGGCTGGGGAATTAACCTAGGGAGTGAAAATGAAAATCCATGGCACCAGTGAACGCACCAGTGGCCAAGTACTACCTCGATTCGATCTCGAGCAAGCGGGGCCACTCTTTGGGTTGTGGAGTATTTTCCGTGAGCCGGCTGTCGTTGAGGTTTCTGCCGCCGAGGGGTTCGACTGGATCTGTGTTGACGGTCAACACGGCCACGCTGAGCTCGGTGACTACAAGGCGATCTTCGAAGCCGCCCATAATTTCGGTGTTCCATCCGGTGTGCGTGTACCGAGTCACGAGGTGGGCCATATCGGTCGTGCCATGGACGCTGGCGCACGGCTGATCATCATCCCCACCGTCGAAAGTGGTGAGCAGGCCAAGACTCTAGTGGAAGCTTGCCGATATGCTCCGCGTGGCAAACGCAGTTATGGTCCTACCCGCACCATCCCGCGCTACCCGAGCGAGGTCGTGGGTGCTGTGGAAACTGACCCAAAGGTCGCACTCATGGTCGAAACCGTGAAGGGTTACGAGAACCTCGACGAAATCCTGGCCGCGGGGCCCGACGCGATCTTTGTCGGTCCCTACGACCTAGCAATCTCCCACGGTTGGTCCTTGGAAGAGCTGACCTATGGAGACAAGCAATACGTGTTGCGTGACATCGCTGCCCGGGCTACTGCCGCGGGCGTGGTGCCGGGTCTGTATGCGGGCGATCTGGATTTGGCTAAGGCCATGGTGGAGATCGGTTTTAAGTTCATGCCCATCGCCACCGATGGTGCGCTGATCACCACCGCCGCACAATCCCTCTTAAACGCACGCTAAGGAGTTGTCATTGCGTATCGCTGAAATTGCTGTCTATTCGCACAACCTGCCGATTTCCAACGGCCCTTACGTCATGTCCCATGGTGAATTCAACGATGTGGACACCACCTTAGTGAAGGTCACCACGGATACTGGCCTGGTTGGCTGGGGCGAAACGTGCCCCATTGGACCGGTCTATCAGCCACACCATGCCGAAGGTGCCCGCGCAGCATTGCTGGCCATGGCTCCGGGGCTGATCGGGCAGGACCCGAGCGAGATCAAGAAACTACATCGTCGCATGGATGCGCTGCTCACTGGGCACCACTACGCCAAGGCTGCCATTGACATCGCCGCCTATGACATCACCGGCAAGCACTTCGGTGTCACCGTGGCTCAACTACTTGGAGGGGCAGAAGTTGACCGGGTTCCTTCCTACTACGCATTGAGCGTCGGTGACCCGGATACTATCGCTCAGGTTGCGGCCGAACGTGTGGCTCAGGGCTATCCACGCCTGCAAATGAAGGTCGGAGCTCGTCCGGTAGAACTAGACATCGAAACCGTGCGTAAGGTGTACGAAAAGGTTGGCAACAAGGCGAAGCTCGCGGTGGATGCCAACCGTAGTCTCAACAGTCGTGACCTGTTGCGCCTGAGCCGTGAGTGCATAGATGTGCCGATCATTTTGGAGCAACCGACCAGCTCCATCGAAGAAATCGCCCGAGTTCGTCCGATGCTGCATCATGGCGTCTTTATGGATGAGGCTGCCGATTCACTGTCCACCGTGATGCGGGTGATCGGCGAGGGGTTAGTGGATGGCTTCGGTATGAAGGTCACGCGACTCGGTGGTATCCAACCAATGACCGCTTTCCGGGATTTGTGCGAGGCAGTGAATCTGCCTCACACCGTGGATGACGCCTGGGGAGGCGATATTATCAACGCAGCCTGCGTGCAGGTCGGCGCCACCGTGAACCCGAAGAACCTCGAAGCGGTCTGGATTGCCGAACCGTACTTGACCGAGCACTACGACGATGCCAACCCCATCAAGGTTATCGACGGCTATATTAGGGTTCCCACTGGTCCCGGGCTAGGAGTCATCCCAGATGAGTCGAAGTTCTCGGTCCCCGTGGCCGTGATCAACTAGCCGCTATGTGAATTCCTTTGCGCCCCGTCCAACAGGAAGGGGCGCAAAGCCCATTTAGCTGTAGTCAATCAGTCGTGCAGTAACACCCACGCTTGGCGAGCCAAGTGGAAATCCGAAAGATCGGCGACTTTGCGCACGCTGCGCCCGGTGGCTTCCTCGACCTGTTTGATTCGGTAGACCAGCGTCTGACGGTGGATACTTAGCGCGTTAGCAGTACGCTGCCACTGCATGTCATGTTCCAGTAATGAGAAAAGGGTTGACCGAAATAATTCCGCCTGCCCGGTCTCGCTCGCTAAGGGGCCAAGGACTCGGCTAATGATGCCTTGCGCTTCGCTAGCCGATCTGGCCAGCAGGGAAACCTGTAGACCTGAAAATTCGTGTACCCCTGCTTCGCTGGCCTCGGGCAGGGCACTGATGGCCTCTTCAGCGGCTCCCGCCAGATCTACCAAGTCTCGTTGCGCGAGACTGGAACCTAGGGCGATATTCATGGCGGCGGAGATCTGCCGCACGGTACCTAGATCTTGCTCGCGCACTATAGCCACCGCGTGTTGCTTCCATCTAGCCTGAAGCGGGACCAATCCGTGCAGTGCCAACGACATGCTCAGACTCTCACCGTGCTTTTCGGGTGCTGCGAGCACCCTGAAAGTTTCACCCGGTGCTAGCCACTTGCCACCTTTCACCTGCGTTGCGCTCAATTGCCCGGCCAAGCCCAATCGCAAGAGCGACTCACCGGAAGAGATAGAGCTTTCGGCCTGTTGCAAGAGCGCGTTGGTATCCACGGAAAGAATGAGCTTCAGATGCACCAGTAATAAGGCATCGATTTGGTCTTCTGCCGGGATCAGTAACTGCGTGGTTCGTAGAGTGGACAGTGAATGGCGCCGTAGCGCACCGGTAGGACGCGTCCCAATGACAGTGCACCCGGTGGCAGTGTCCTCGACTGCTACTTGTACTCCCAAGAGTTTCTTCGCCCAATCTCCGCGCCGTTTGGCCTGAGCTGATTGGGAACCCGCCTCTTGGTAGAGACGGGAAAGCATCAGCACCCCGCGATTGAGTTGATTGGTGGTGGCTGCCGCTACGGTGCGGGCAATAACCACAAAGGGAGTACTGGTCCCTGTGGAGAGTAACGGCAGACCCAACCGGTCGGCTTCCAGCCTCATCTCAGTGGTGATGGATGGCGCCAATCCATCGGCTCCAATAGCGATGCCAGGAATGCCAGCAGTATGCACCTGGCGCACGTAATCTTTCTGACCTTCAGGACCAGTCGGGACGTTCAGCCCCAAGGTCATGAGAAGTTCTTCTGGACCTAGCCACTTCCATGGTTCTGCCGATTCGCTGGTCTGTGCCCAACGCACCGTGCGGTCCAGTCCAGTGGCACCAGCGATGACATTGGTGTCTAGCGTTGGATCAGCAATAAGGTCGGCAACTGTCAGAAGTGAGGCCATGATTATCCCTTTGTTTGAATCTCTTCCTAAAATCATACATTCGTCTAATCGTGCGTCATGGTGTCCGCTTCTACTGTGGATCACAGCAGAAAAGAATCCCCTCTCCTTTGATGAAAGTAGGAAACCATGAGCGAGATTTTCGATACCGACGTTATTGTTATCGGAGCTGGCCTGGCGGGTGTGACCGCGGCACGAGAGCTAGGGACACGCGGTGTGGACACCATCGTCCTCGAAGCTCGTGATCGCTTGGGCGGTCGACTCTTCACCGAAAAGCGTTTGGGTAAGTATCTGGAACTCGGTGGGAACTGGATGCACTGGACTCAGCCGCATGTATGGGCCGAAGTGACCCGATACGGCCTGGAAGCAGATCGTTTGGCTCGTGCCGAGGAGACCTTCTGGTTCGCCAATGGAGAGGTGTGCAAAGGTGACCTGCCAGGATTTATGCAGCTCATCGACCCCGGCATGGAAGCCCTGGTTGGCAACGCTGGCAAGTTACTGCCACGCCCGGATTTGGTGGCGGACTCTGAAGATTTTAAGGAAGCAGATCAGCTGACCCTACAGCAGGCGCTCGACGCGTTGGAACTGAGCGATGATGAACGCCAAGCCAATGAGGCGGCCTGGGTGGGACACTGCAATGGACCCTTGGATCAAGTCGGCTACAGCGCTGCGCTGCGCTGGACCGCAGCAACTTCAGGGGCCTGGAAAGTGATGCACGAAGCCAGCTCTGTATACCGCTTGAAAGAAGGCAATGACCAGTTGGTCAAGTCCATCGCAGGGGACATCAAGGGCGAAATTCGTTTGAACACCCCGGTCACCAAGATTGAACATGATGCGGAAGGTGTGAGCGTCACCGTTGAGGGCGGAGAAACGCTGCGCGCTCGGAAAGCGATCCTGACCGCCCCACTAAACATCCTGCATGAATTGGATATCGCTCCGGAACTGTCTGAGGTGAAGCGCGAAGCCTCGCAGACCGGAACCGCTTCCCAAGGAGTCAAGCTGTGGATGCGTGTTAAGGGGCCAATCAAGCCCTTCTTTGCATACTCCACCAAGGACCACCCACTGTCCGTGGTTCGCACCGAATTTGTTGGTGAAGAGGACGCAGTGTTGGTTTCTTTCGGAGCGGACGCTTCACGCATTGACGTAACCAGTATTGAGGATGCCCAGAAGGCACTGTCGGTATGGCGCGATGATATCGAGATCCTTGAACTCGCGGCTCATGACTGGAACGAAGACCAATATGCCAAGGAAACTTGGCTCATCAACCGGCCCTTGGCCTACTCACAGAGCCAGGCGGAATTACAGCGTCCTGAAGGTAACCTGCATCTGGCCAGTGGAGACATCGCCAACCTTTGGGCCGGCTTCTTTGACGGAGCTATCGAAAGTGGGTTGCGCGTCGCCCGCGAGGTATCCGAGCAACTCTAGAGAAAAAGGCCACGAAGAGCAGCCGCAATATATAACGCCCGAGCCACGTGGGTACTGGTGGTTTGCCTTAGCTGAGCAATCAGTGGGGTCACCTCTGTACTCGCGTGGCTCAACAAGGCTGTGCATGAAGATAGAAACTTGATGCGCGATTACCGACCTGTCGGAGCGCCAGCTTCAGGGGGAACCAGCCGTAGAACAATGCGTCACCGAAAAACTATCGGCCAAGGATCAGCCGGTGACGAGCTAAGGAAATAGACATGGGATTCAATTCGAAGGTAGCCATCGTCACCGGAGCTACCGGCGGTATTGGGCAACAGCTCGTTGCACAGCTGATCAGTCAAGGTGCAAAAGTAGTCGTCACCGGACGGGACGCTAGTAGCTGTGCACTGCTCGAAGAACGTTACGGAGATCGCCTGTCAGCGCTCGCCGGGGACATCACGGCAACTGAACACTGCCAGGCGTTAGTTGAGCATGCAGTTCAGCGTTTCGGCGGACTGCACCTGCTGTTTAACAATGCAGGGACCATACCGCGAGGTACCGCAATCGAAACCTCCGACGAAATGTGGGACAGCGCGCTGGCGGTAAACCTCACGGCAGCGTTCAAGCTCAGTCGTGCGGCCATCGAGCACATGCGTTCCAACGGTGGAGGGACTATCGTGAATACCGCCTCAGCGTGGGGACTTTATCCGGGCCCGGCGCATCTGGCGTACTGCACGGCCAAGGGAGCGCTCATAGCAATGACCCGAAGCATGGGCCGGGACCACGCAACACAGCAGATCAGGATCAATGCAGTCTGCCCGAACGAAGTGGATACACCTATGCTTCGCAGCGGATTTGAGTACCGGGGGCTAGACGCGAAAAAGGCGCTTAGGGAACTCGATAATACGGTACCCCTGGGGCATGTTGCGCAGCCACAGGAAATCGTGGATGCCATGTTATTCCTAGCCTCTGAACAGTCGCGGTATGTGACCGGTACCGTTCTAGAGGTGACTGGGGCGAAAGCCGTGTACTAATGCCGTGAGCCATGACGCAACGAGATGCTCTGCTGCTGCCCGTCTCCACGACGGGTCCACTCTCTTGCCACGCTTCGTTCCACCCATGCTGGAAGTCATTAGATGAATCGTTGAGTCTAAGTAGTCTAAGGAGTCTAGGATTGAAAGGCGCCTGCCGGGTGCAACCAGCTTGTGGACGGATTAAGAAGGAACATAAATGCCAGAGCAGATCACTGTCAGCGCGGTCATTATCCGAAACGATGCAGGACAGGTTCTGACAGTCCGTAAGCGAGGGACGGCATCTTTCATGTTCCCCGGTGGCAAGCCAGAAGTGGGGGAGTCGCCTATCGACGCAGCGGTGCGCGAAGTCAGTGAAGAGCTGGGCGTCCAACTAGATCCAAGGTCACTACGTTTCTTCGGAACGTTTACGGCTCCCGCCGCCAACGAAGAGGGACGGACCGTTCAAGCCACCGTATTTGAGCATCCAATAGTACCGATTGGTGAACCTCTGGCAGAGATCGAACAACTGCGGTGGGTTGACCCGTCAGAAGACCTGGTTGAGCTGGCCCCATTACTGAACGACGTGGTCTTCCCGGACATGCTCGTTGAGCCACACAAGGTTCGCAGCCTGGCAGTTTTTACCGGCTCGGCTTCAGGTAAATCTTCTATTTATGCGCAAGCGGCAGAAGACTTCGCGCGTACAGTAGCCACCTCGGGCAGAGCCATTGTTTATGGTGGTGGACGCGTGGGACTGATGGGAACCATCGCCGATGCAGCCAGTGCAGCCGGCGGAAAAGTTTTCGGAGTTATGCCGCAGGTTCTGGTGGATGGCGAACTGGCGCATCCAGGTCTAACAAGCCTAGAAGTTGTCCCCGATATGCATGCACGCAAGCATCGAATGGCAGAACTGGCTGATGCTTTTGTCGCCCTGCCCGGTGGTGCTGGAACCTTGGAAGAGCTCTTTGAAGTATGGACCTGGCAACAGCTGGGGATCCATGCGAAACCGGTGGCCCTTTTGGACGTTGATGGATTCTGGCAGCCTCTGCTGAAGATGCTGGATCACATGACTGATCAGGGTTTTCTCGCCCCGCAGTTCCGCGATTCCTTGGTGGTGGCCAGCGAACCGGAAGCGCTTTTGGATGCTCTGTGTTCGTGGGAGGCTCCGGCAGCAAGATGGGGCGCAGGTTCCAAGAACTAAGCACAAGGCTCGTTTTTATGGGTCCGACTCGGTAATCTTGACGGACTAGAGTGTAGGCTCTTGTGCCGTTGCGCTGACCGGTGCGTCCTGGATAATGCCGGAAATCAGGACATGGTGGCTCCGTTTATCAAGGAAAATGTCGTCTTGACCATTGCCCAAGCAAAAGCCTGCACCGTCAAAGCTGACGGCGTAGGCATGATCCATGCGCCGGCTCTTTGCAGCTAATTTGAAGTGACGTTTTTTCTGGGAGTGTGCGCGCAAGGCGAGCACTGAGATGCTCGCGACGGCTGCCAGCGCCATATAGTAGACAGCGATTAGCGTCAGGCTGCGATTGCTCTACGCCGCGAGGGCTTGGGCAACCAGTGGGGCGGTTCCTGCAGCCAGGCCGGAACGGACCTGATAGGTCAGAGATAAACTGGTGTAGCGGGTGATGGGGCTGAATAGTTCGGCTAGGTAGGAGCCGTGGACGCCGAGAATGGCGACCTGCATAATGGGCAGTCCCAAGATGAAACCAGCACAAATCAACATCGGGTCGTTAGGCATAAACAGTTGCATCATTGGCCAGACGTCTACTAAGCCCAACACAGAATCGACAATTAGCATTCGATCTCGTCCGAAGCGATCCGAAAGCCAGCCCACGAGTGGAATGGCGAGTACCGCTAATCCACTGGCAATGGTGACCATGAAGAGCAAGGAGCATACGGCTACCGCGGGCTCTTGGCCTTCACTGGCAATCTGAGCGGAACGCCCTGCGAGGAACGGCACCATGAAGGCCGACAACATTGCCTATAAGAAGAGGGGGTCAACGCCAGCAAGATGCCAAAGAAGGTCTTGAAGCGGGATTGTTTCAGAATCTGGAGAATGGGTGGTTCTTGTGTGCGTGCAATCTATTCGGCGGCCAGGAACTCTGGAGATTCCGACACCTGATAAAGCAGGTACAGAGCAACTAGGACCACGATGGTGGACGCCAAAAACGGCATGCGCCAATATCAAGAAAGGAATTGTTTTTCGGGGAGCGAAGCAAAGATACCGAGGACAAATGTTGCCACTAGTGCTCCGGCTGGACCTCCAGCAACCGAGAGAGAAGCCCCGACCCTTGGTCTTATTCGAGGAATGCTCCATAGACATCAACGTCGCACCACCCCATTCGCCGCCAGCGACTAGGCTCTGAATGGCACGAATGAGTGTCAGCAAGATTCCTGCGGTGGTGGCCCTGAGCGAAGATTGAGAAGTGATAGGCATGAGTGCCTTTCGCGAAACAGCGGAAACTGCGCACGTAAATGTGATGCAGACTTCCAACCGATGCTAGGGCTTGGTTTGGGCCTGAAGGAATGCAAAAAGTCGAGCTATTCCCTGCTCGATAAGTCTTGTTCGTCCAGTAGCAAATTTGTTCAATTATGCCGCCACGAATGATCTGAAAACCGCCTGTGACATCGGGGCGGAGAAGGTCGTTTGGACCGGCGCCGGGCATAGTAGAAAACGGCACGCGTGAATAGTGAGGATCAGGCTTGGTCCCGGCTCGTACGCGTGCCGGCCGGTGGCACTAGAACTCATGCCAAGCTGAACTTGGGACACGTTTCCCGCCTGGTTTTGATTGACTATGGACTATCGTCGAACAACAACAGCAAAGCCGCGGCACGGTATCTGCATAGTCTGGAATTCAAGAGAATCGTCGATTGCTGGATTTCAAGAAAAACTCATATCTCGATCACACCGAAACGAAATAGCGTGATTCAGCTAAAGCAGTTGAACTTACAGGGACACCAATCTTGCTTTACGCTAAAGCCAATATCATGGAGGCGCACTCGGAAATGATCCCCGGAAACTAACGCTTTCGAACAGATTCCACGATGCATAGGGCTACGAGCGAAAGAACACCTGCCACCAATAGCGCCAAGCCTACAGGTTCTAGGTAAACCACTCGTGAAGTAAGTACCTCTGCAGAACCCTGCTGAGGATCCCAGGCTGTAGCTTCCTTTTTTGATACGAAAAATATGCCAAACGCTGTTGAAAGTACCGCGATGGTCCACCCGAGAAGTTGAAACAACCTTGTGTAAGTGTTCAATTAATTTCCTTATTTCTTGATGTCGAATCCAATGTTAGGCGAAAATGCAGTCAGGGTGCCCGATGTGCTTACTGTGGTCCACCGTGTTTTCTTTTGTCCCAGTGCTTTCACGCCTTTCATCTTCCTGATTTTGTAGGTTGCCTTGGTTCCTACAGCGTAAGCGCGATAGGTGGCAGCGGATTTCTTGCTAATTGATGGTGAGGTCCAAGAGACGGAGCCGTTGGCCGAATAGTGGCGGTTGAAACCTACGGAGCCGGAAATATCGTTAATGGTCGCGCCTAGACTTACTGAGACGTCAGTGCCAATTGAATAGCCGGCGTTGATGCTGCAGCTGCCGCCGACGCCTTTGGACACCTTGCAAATACCTAGTTGCTTTTTGGTGTTCGTCCAATTTTTGGTCTTCTTCAGATCGATCACGTCATATCGATAGTATGTAACGCTCCCACGAGCAGGCGTTGCAGGGGAGATGGGCAACGAATCAGCTTTTGAAGGATTGGACGAGGCGTTGGCAGTCTTAACAACATCCGGGGCAGCTTTGTCTGGACTCATTGCATGTGCAGGAATGATACCTGTTAGGGCTAATGACAGTGCAAGAGCTATCGCAAACTGCTTCTTCATAGATTTTCCACTTTCGGACGTGATTTGGGCCTTTTGTATAGACTCTACATAGAAAACAGTGTGGCCATCATCCATTTCAAGGTATTTTATTCTCATTTTCGAATTGAGCTTCCAATTCCCTGCGCGCCAACCGTGAGCACTGAAATGTCAGCTTAAGTATTTTGTATCTGAAACTTTGCTATATGCCGCAGAAAACCGGACCTAGGCTTTGCCCGTCTTTTTCCCGGCTTTGGCGGGTACGAGATCAAACTTGATGAGTACGATCGGCAATCTAATAAAAGCCTCTAGTGACTAATGGTGTAAGCATGAATCTGCGTCACTAGTTGCGGCACATGATGCAGGAATAAAATTCCTTGTTTTTGGACGATCTTGTCGGGGTGCAGTGTTCAAGCCACCGTATTTGAACGTCCTTTGGCATCAATTGGTGAACCACAGGCCGAAATCGAGTAGCTGCGGTGCCTTGACGAGGCAGCGGAACTAGATGAGCTTGCCACTTTACTCAAAGGCATGGTCTTCCAGGCTTTACTCGCGGGCCCACGGAGGATCCAGTGCTTGGCAGTTTTCATCGGCTCGACTTCGGGCAAGTCGCCTGTTTATGAGCAGGCGGCAAAAGACTTCGCGCGTACTGTTTCCTCACTGGGTCGAGCCATCGTCTATGGCGGTGGACGCATGGGCTTGATTGGAACAGTTGCCGATGCGTCGCGCAAGGCTGGTGGCAAGGCATTTGGTGTCATGCCGCAGGTCTTGGTTGATGGAGAACTGGCGCATCCAGGATTAACGAGCTTGGAAGTTGTGCCCGATATGCATGCGCGTAAGCATTGCATGTCGGAACTGGCGGATGGTTTTGTTGCCCTGCCCGGTGGTGCCGGAACGCTGGAAGAGCTCTTTGAAGTATGGACCTGGCAGCAACTGGGTATCCATGCGAAACCGGTAGCTCTTTTGGACGTTGATGGATTTTGGCAGCCTCCGCTGAAGATGCTGGATCACATGACTGATCAGGGTTTTCTCGCTCTGTAGTTCCGCGATTCCTTGGTGGTGGCCAGCGAACCGGAAGCGCTTTTGGATGCTCTGTGTTCGTGGGAGGCTCCGGCAGCAAGATGGGGCGCAGGTTCCAAGAACTATGCATGAGGAATAAAACGAGCCTTGTGCTCAGCGGTGAACACCGCTGAGCACAAGGCTCGTTTTTACGGGTCCGACTCGGTAATCTTGACGGACTAGAGCGTAGGCTCTTGTGCCGTCGCGCTGACTGGTACGTCCTGGACCTTTCCAGCAACGCGCAGGTTCCAGTGCTCAATCACCTGTCGATCAGTGGACTTGGTCAGCAGCGATACAACAATGAACGCTACTGCTGAAGCGATCAGTCCGTAGTAGATCGGTTCGTTGGCGTAGACACCGTCGAACTTGTTCTCCGCCTGGATCTCCAGAACGATCATGGTGCCCAGGGTGACGATGGTGCCGGCGGCCATGGAAACGGTCGCGCCCAGGCCGTTACCCCTCTTCCATAGCAGACCGCCGATAATCGCCACCAGCAGACCTCCAACGAGGATGTCGTAGGCGATGGTCAGGGCCGCGACCACGTCGTCCACCAGGATGGCCAGCGTGACGGTGACCAGACCGAGTGCCAACACCCAGATGCGGTTGGCGCGCACGTCGTGTTCTGGGTTCTCATTCGTATTGACCTGAAGGTTCTTGCCGAACCAGCTGGCCACGAACGGGGTGACGTCGGTGCGTGCCACGGTGGCCGCCGCGATCAACGCGCCGGATGCGGTGGACATCATTGCCGCAACTGCTGCGGCCATGACCAGTCCGCCCACGGCTACCGGCAGCAGCTGGGTAGCGACCTCGGCGTACACCACGTCCTTGTTGGCTTCGGCACCCGTAATGTTTGGCAGTGCCACGCGAGCGGCCATGCCGATCAGTGCGCCGGCGGCGCCGTAGAACACGCAGTAGATGCCGGCGGTGGTGCCACCCCAGCGGGCGACCTTCGGAGACTTGGCGGTGAACACGCGCTGCCAAATATCCTGGCCGATGAGCAGGCCCAGGGTGTAGACCACGAAATAGGTGATGATCGACTGCAGCCCGATGCCGGTGATATCGAAGAATTCATCGCCGATGCGCTGGCGTATTCCATCCAGGCCACCTGCGGCGTGCAGTGAGAACGGCAGCATCAATGCGAAGATGCCGATGGTCTTGATGATGAACTGCACCTGATCGGCGAGGGTAATGGACCACATGCCACCAATGGTGGAGTAGATGATAACGATGGCGCCGCCGATGGCAATGGCCACCCACTTCTCCCAATCGAACAGCACCACGAAGATTGTGGCGTAAGCGCTGGTGGAGGTGGCGCAGAGCATCAGGGTATAGGCCAGCATGACGATACCGGAGGTATTGGTCGCGGCCTGGCTGCCATAGCGCAGCGAGAGCATCTGGGAGACGGTAAAGACCTTGAGTTTCTGCAGGGTCGGGGCGAAGGCCAAGGACAGCAGGATGACACCAGCACCGATGGCAACGACCAGCCACATGCCTGAGATGCCCCATTTGTATCCCAGACCAACACCACCCACGGTGGAAGCTCCGCCGAGTACTACTGCGGCCATGGTCCCCGTATAGAGGAACGGGCCGAGGCGACGTCCAGCGACTAGATAGTCGCTGCTGTTCTTGGTGCGGGACTTGCCCCACCAGCCGAAAGCAAGCATTGCCACGAGGTATAACGCGACAATGCTCCCATTGATGATTTCCATGGACTTCCCCGATGCGAGTGAGAATGCTTACTATCAGTAAACTTTTATTTCTCAATAGGCTACTTGTGTGGCCAGTCACAAGTCAATGTCTACCCGGTTTATGTCCGCAGGCTAGAGCGTATGGAAATGTGAGCAACGTTACTGTCATTCAGTGGTAAAGAATCTAGACAATTTGCGCAGAAATATGCATCTTGACTTGCATCGTGTCATACTTGCGTAGCAATAGGCCTTCATCATGTGCAGTTAGACGTTCTTTAGTATCGTTGCTCGACGACGCAACGTTGCGTCAAATGATTCTTCGCAACCAGAAAGACGCCTAAAGATGAGTGAAAATGCTCAAGGTCTGACAAAGAAGTCAGCCGGACACGTCATTGTCGATACACTTGCCGCACACGGCGTTGAACGAGCTTATGTTGTCCCGGGAGAAAGCTACCTAGACGTCCTCGACGGACTGCACAACTCTTCCATTGAAACCATCGTCTGCCGCCACGAAGGCGGAGCCACCTACATGGCTGAAGCAGAAGGCAAGATGCACCAACGCCCCGGAGTTGCCATGGTGACCCGCGGTCCGGGCGCCGCCAACGCACATGTTGGATTGCACACTGCATGGCAGGACTCCACCCCGCTGGTGCTTTTTGTGGGCCTGATTCCATTCGAGCATCGTGAAAAGGAAGCCTTCCAGGAATTTGATCCCAAGGCATGGTTTGGCACCGGCGCCAAGCGCGTGATGATCTTGGACCACGCGGAACGCGCCAGTGAAGTTGTCGCCGAAGCGATGTTCGCGGCCATGTCCGGACGCCCGGGCCCAGTCGTGGTTGGACTTCCAGAAGACATTATCCGCAATGAAATTTCCGCTGAACTACACCCAGAGATTCCCGTCGCCACCGGTGGTATGACAGTGACCGACTGGAAGTCACTGAACTCGGCGTTGCAGGAAGCAGATAAACCACTGTTTATCTTTGGTGGCAATGACTGGTCGGATCAGGGAGCCGCTGACTTTACCCGGTGGCTTGAAGAACATGATCTGCCTGCCGCGGCCGAATGGCGTTGCGAAGGAACTGTGCCATTCAATTCGCCCTCATACGTTGGTCCAATCGGCTACGGGCGTCCCAAGCCAACCTACGACCTGCTCGAAGAAACTGACCTGCTGATCTTCGTGGGTACCGTACCCGGCGACGTTATCACCGACGGCTTTAACATTCGCCAGAACTGGGAAAAGAAAAACTTCCTCGTCACCATTGACCCTTCTCTGCGTGGGCGCTCCGGCCCGGTCTCACATCAGATTGTTGCCAAGCCTGATGTATTCGTCCGTGATCTTCTCCTAATGGATCTACCAGTGAAGGATTCATGGAAAGAATGGACCGCACGAATGCGTGGCGAGCAGGAGAAATTCGCGGCACTGCCAACCTCGGAGCCAGCCAACGGGCCAGCGAAGATGGCCACATTGATGGCTAACTTGGTCACCGCATTGCCGGAAGACGCCATGGTGACCTTCGGCGCGGGCGAGCACACCAACTGGGCGCACCGTTACTTCCCAACCAACGGTTACGCGTCAATGCTCTCGGCGCGCAACGGCTCCATGGGGTATTCAATCCCATCGGCCGTCGCGGCATCGTTGAACTACCCAGGGCGTCGAGTAGTAACGATTGCTGGTGATGGTGAGTTCTTGATGAATGGTCAGGAACTAGCGACCGCTACCCAGTATGGGGCAACTCCTTTGGTGATTGTCATGGACAACCAGCAATACGGCACCATCCGTACCCATCAGGAACGCCAGTACCCTGAACGTGTTTCTGGTACTCAGCTACAGAACCCCGATTTTGCTTTGATGGCTCAGTCTTTCGGTGGTTTTGGGGTTCGGGTAGAGAACGACTCAGAGGTCCCCGCCGCTCTGGAAGCAGCAGTGAAAGCTATTGACGAGAACAAGACCTTTGCGTTGATCCACCTCATCGTAGAGCAAGGTGTTAAAGCCTACTAAGCGAGGCTACAAGGGAACCTGCAATCCCAACGGGTATCGTTGATGCGGTACCCGTTGGGCGCTTTAAAGGGCCTATCAGCCAGATGAAGTTTGCCGGCAACAACTTGCACTAGTGGAGCTCAAATATGAATGACCCATTGATCGCTAGCCTCATCCGCGCGGTGGAATCCGCACCGGAAGAACACGAATTGCGTCTGCATCTTGCTCAACAGCTACATCAAGCAAACCGTGCTGCTGAAGCCCTGACGCATATCAATATCGTGGTCCAGAAGGATCCTGGAAACACTGTTGCACTCCAGTTGCTTGGCCAGGTCAGTGCAGCGTTGTTGGGTAACGCAGCTGATGCAACGGCTCCTGTCACGGAACCAGAAAAACCTACACAGGCCGAACAGCCCGATTTTGACTGGGACGCTGCCGCCGAACAATTTGAGCAATCGGTGCCAGCCCCATTCGCAGAACCAAAAATTGAGATGGGCGAGTGCTCAGGCGGTGCTGTTCCCGAAGAACCTGTCGGAGAGCGCATTACCCTGGCGGATGTTGGTGGCCTACAAAACGTTAAAGACCGGCTGAATGAGTCATTCTTGGCGCCAATGCGCAATGCGGCCATTGCAAAAGCCTTCGGCAAATCTCTGCGCGGCGGGCTGTTGCTGTATGGTCCTCCGGGGTGCGGTAAGACTTTCGTGGCACGCGCGGTAGCCGGCGAGCTTCAGGCCAACTTCATGGCCGTCACCATGACCGATATCTTGGACTCGCACATTGGCGAAACCGAGAAGAACATCAAGGCCGTCTTTGATAAGGCCCGAAGTAATGCCCCAACGGTCTTGTTCCTTGATGAAGTTGATGCCTTAGGACTTCGCCGTGGCTCGCTGTCCGGGAGCGCCTCGTGGCTGCGCCAGATGGTGAACCAGCTGCTCATGGAGATGGATTCGTTGTCCTCGAATAATGATGGACTGTACGTACTGGCAGCGACCAACCATCCTTGGGATCTGGACGAAGCCTTATTGCGTCCGGGACGTTTGGACCGAGCCGTACTAGTTACCGCGCCGGATGGACCTGCTCGTGAGTCCATCTTGCGGTACCACCTGGAGCGTCGCCCCATCGCCGGTATTGATCTGAAATGGATTGTCCAGCGCACCGATGGATTCTCAGGTGCTGACCTAGAACACCTGTGCACTACGGCTGCCGAAAAAGCCATGATGCAATCCATTGAACGCAATGAAGTGCTACCCGTGGACATGACACATATCCAACTGGCGCTGAACGAAGTGAAACCATCGACCCTGCCGTGGCTGGAATCCGCGCGTAACGTGGTCCGGTTCAGCAACGAAAACGGCCGCTACGACGAGCTAGAAGCATATTTGATCGCCAGAAAATTGATGTAAATAACTCACGGAAGGCTCCGCATGGATTTTGATGTCCTCCAGACCAGGGTCACCCATCATCTGGCGACGGGTAGAGATGCCGAAGCCATCAGTCTGCTGAAAGACAATCTCAACGATTACCAACACGTGGCCGAGTTTTGGATTTATTACACTGCCTGCCATTTGAATCTTGAGCAATGGGATGACGCCGAAGCCACAGCACGCACTGCGCTCACACTGAACCCCGAGCATCCAGTGGCCGGAGAACAGCTCGCAGTAGCACTCTCTAGCCTGCACCGTCGAGACGAAGCACTTGCGGTGATTCAGCAAGTCATCACGGTAGCCCCCGAGTATGCGCGCGGGCACTACCTGCTTGGCATGATTCTGCTCGGCCACGTCCAGAACAATGATGAACGCATCTTGGCTCGTCAGGCCACCGAACATGCGCTGAAACTGGATCCAGAAAACCCTGACTTCTATCAAGGTGCAGCCTTAGCCGCTGATTTAGCTGATGATCAAAATAGCGCATTGGGTTTCCTCGAAGCTGGTTTGCGCATAGATCCACACCATCAGGGGCTGCTGCGTGCAGCGGGCAGTATCAAGAATGGTCACAAGGTCGTGGGAGACCAAGGTGTTCTGTTGTGCGGAATGCTGGCCAGCGACCCAATGAATGAAAAGCTGCACGGGGACTATGCAGAGAACTTCCTAGAGAAACAGGTTGTTTATGCCGACCGTTGGTGGCTTTTCACTCCGATATTGGCAGTCATCGCCGCCTTTGGTTATGGCGGTGGTTCGCTGGGCAAAATTGTGGTGATCGTACTGGTATTGGTGGGTGCCGGCGTATTTGCCTGGTGGAATATTTCGACCTATAAAAAGACCGCGAAGTCCCTTCCCTCCGGCTACCTCAAAGATATCCACTCTCGTTTCCCGACATTGCCTAAAGCAGTGCGCGCCTATCAGGGCAGTTGGGTAGTGGCCGTGGCCGGTGCGCTCGCAGGCTGTTTTGCACCGCTTGCTGGAGCCATCTTGATGATTCTGAGCATCGTGGCCAGTAGGGTGGCAGCGACACTGATTCGTAGAGAAAATTCGGCTCCCCCGACGGATCGGACTGATCCTGAAGAGCGTCGCGTTCATCTGGTGCGCCTTAGTGGGGGATTCGCGGCAGGTTTCTGGAAACGTGTTCTGCTGGTCATCGCCCACCTGATTCTCTTTGGGGTAGCTGTCTCGCAAACGAATCACATGGCTACGGTGCCATTGGCTTCGGTGGGCCTTGAACTCCTAGTGATTGGAGGAGTGCTGGCCTACTGCCAGTTCCGTTTGGGATTCAAAAACAACGCCTTCGCCTATGGGCTTGCGGTCGGTGCTTCGGCGAAGTCGCGGAACTTCGCTTTGCTTAGAGGCAATATCGGAGGCATGTACTTCATCGGGCTACATTTAGTCATTGGACTGATCGCCTTTTCCGCTGCGCTCTCATTGCTGGTGCAGTCTCCTGAATCCATTGGTGCAACGGATAACTCGGTAGACGAACAGCCATCAGGCAAGGTAGAAGAACCAAGTCAAACCCCCACGATTCCCACGCAGATTCCTTCGGTGAAACCTGAAGATTTCAGTATTACGCCGTTGCCTGAACTTCCCGATCTTCCTTCATTGGATCAGTAGTTGCCGTCGAAATTCACACGATCAGAAAGATCACAATCCAACTAAAGCTTCTGTCTTGGCATGCTCGCCCTGAAGAAATAGGATGAATTGCTACCGAATTACGTGAAGCAACAACCCCGACCACGAGGTGGATAATCTGATGGCAAAGATGAGCGACGAGCTCATTGAGCAGTGGGCTGACGCAACCGCTGAAATCTACAATGAGTCCTTGACTGGCATCAACCTGAGCCGTCTGCCCGAGGCAGTGGCTCAGTACGTTGAACTTTTTGCGCAGAGCGAGAATCTGACGTTTAACGAAGAGGCCACTCCAACCGATTACTTTGAGAACCACCCATTCGTTGCAGTCACTGCTGTGCTGAACAGTCCTGAAGCCCTTGAGGTACTGGACGGCGATGCACAGGACGCACTGGACTCGATGGCTGACTTCACTGAAGCCTGGTACAACTTCGACTTAGAGCAAGAACCGGAGTTGGGTGTTTCCGAGGCAGACGTTGACGAAGACTGGTAAACGCCGTTAACGCTTTGAACTGATCCCGAGCAGAGATTCTGCTCGGGATCACTTTTTATCTACCCAAATCCGCTGAAAGCTATTCCCAATACGCGTTGAGAGTGCCACCATTCGGGTATGAGCCAGTTCAGTGTTTTTGAAAGCACCGTTCTTATTCACCTTCCGGTGCACCGCGTATGGGAGTTGCTGACCGACTGGGCAGCTGCTCCCTTGTGGATTCATGGAATTGGTTCCATGCATTCTGATGATCCCCAACTAAAAGTTGGAACGAATCTTGTTTATCGCGTTGCCGGGCACGAACGGGTCTATCGCGTCCACGAGCTCATCGAAAATCGGTTGTTGATTCTGCATACTTCGGAAAATCCGGACGGGCTGTCCTACCGATACGATCTGAAAGACGATGCCGGGTATACCGAAGTGGTCTTGCAGGTTGCGATTATCAATCCTGATTTGAGTGTTGAACAGTGCGAAGAGCTTGCCTCGAACATTCGCGAAAGTGAAGGGGACAAGTTAGACCAATTACGGCTCTATGCGGAGCAAGCGCCCTAGAAACAAATGAACGCGGAC
Organism: Glutamicibacter sp. B1; assembly: GCF_039602135.1. Taxonomy (NCBI): domain Bacteria; kingdom Bacillati; phylum Actinomycetota; class Actinomycetes; order Micrococcales; family Micrococcaceae; genus Glutamicibacter; species Glutamicibacter ectropisis. The sequence continues at coordinate 298,203 of NZ_CP125942.1, forward strand.
GCTTACTTTCCGGTGACTTGTGGCCCCGAGGAATACGCCACAGAATTAGTGAGTTCTCCAGCAAAGAGCTGGTCTATGGTCACCAACGTATAGCCTTGCGCTTTGAGTTGCGAAACTAACTCTGGAACCGCCTGCACCGTGGTGTTGCGGGTGTCGTGCATCAGGACAATGGAACCCGGATGTACGGTGTCCATAATGGCGTCTGCGATCTTCTGAGAATCTTTAATCCTACCATCGTGACTGTTGGTATCCCATAGAATCACTGGGTAGGGTACTTGCTCATTGTGTGATTCATCGTGATGACCCAGAGGTGGCCTAAAAACGCTGGGACTATTTCCAGTAACTTCCTTGATAGCCTCGTCGGTGCGTTCTAGCTGTTGCTTTAGCTCTAGGTCAGACAGGGTCGTGATATCGGCATGATCCCAGGTATGACTCCCCACCTGGTGGCCCTCCGCTTCCATGCGTTTCACCATGGAGGGAAAGTTTTGAACCTTGCTTCCGATGAGGAAAAACGTCGCAGGAGTGTTGGTGGACTTTAGGGTGTCGAGTAGGTTCTGGGTGTACTGATCCGGCCCGTCATCAAAGGTGAGCGCAACACAGTTCTCCAGCGAACAGTCGACTTGTGGGGCAGCGGACTCGGTGGGGGATTGGGTGGGTGACACTGCCTCTGGAATGGATGAGCACGAGGCAGTGCATATCAAAGTCAGTAGCGCCAAAGAGCACATTATCCGGCGCGAAAATCGTCGGGTCATCTTTCTAATCTTGTCGCTACTTGTGCAATTCGTATAGACCGTCACGGAAATGGGCCATGAATTTCAAGGCGGTTAGCGCGGAACCAGCGCACTTGCCCGACTGCGCTAGGGCAGAGATACTGCACTTAGAGTGTTTCTGCCTCGGGCACAGAAGTAGGTTCGTCAATGAGTGGATTTTCCAATTCATCGTTGGCAAATTTCCCGGCCCACCACGCGATGATGCCGAAAACTGGCGAGGCTACCCCTGCGATGACAAAAATCGTTTGGAGGCTCATTACCTGGGTGAGCGGTCCGGCCACCGCCATGGATAAAGGCATCAACGCTAGTGAAACGAAAAAGTCTAAGCTGGAAATTCTGCCCAACAGGTGGCTAGGGACTCTACGCTGTAACAGCGTCCCCCAAATGACCATCCCCACTGCGTCGGTAATACCGAAGGCCAACAAGATAACAAAGAGCGTCCACGCCTCACTGACGAAGCCGATCATCGCTAGGGGCAGGGTGCCCAAGCACCAGCAAGCGGTCATCAGGCTTAGATAGCGTCGGGGGAATTTTGCGGAGGCGATGAGCAGTGATCCAAGTGCAGACCCGATTCCAAAGAAGGCCAAGGCGAAACTGAAAAGCTTTGCATCACCATGCAAGTTATCGCTGACGATAAACGGCAGCAACACTTCGAAGGGGCCGATAAAGGTGAACACTGAAATGACGGAAAACAACAGGGTCCACAGCAACCAGCGGGTGCGCACGGTATAACCAACACCCTCACGCAATTGTCTAAGAATGCTCGGCTGCGGTTGGTCACCTTCCGCGCTCACTGCGTTGTAAGCATCCCGGTTGGGGATCATGCGAAGCATGAGTAGAGCTAAAGCATGCACTAGGGCCACGCCAATGATGGCGTGAGCTGGCGACAAGGCGGCCACGAGGAATCCCGCGGTCATCGGTCCTAGCGCCGTATGCACTACAGGCCGGATGGTGCCTTCTAACCCATTGGCTGCCAACAACTGTTCAGCGGGCAACATTTTGGGAAGTAAAGCTGAGTATGCGGGATAGAAAAAGGCCGAGCCGGCGCCAATAAGAAAGCCTGCCACCATCAGATGCCACAATTCCAAGCTGCCGGTGATGGCCAAGACTGCGATGCTACTCATCAGCACGAAGGAAAAGGTTTCTACCAGCACAACGATGCGCCGGCACGAATGGCGGTCAGCCATAATGCCGCCGAAAAGCACAAAGCAGAGCAGCCCCACGGCGTTAGCGGTAGCAACCATCGACAGTTCCATCGGACCACCGCCAAGATGGCGCACCTGATAAACCATGGCCACGGTCCACATGCCTGCGGCGAATGTAGATAAAACAAGAGCGCTGGCCAACATGGCGTAATCGCGGATGGCGAAGGGCCTGATGAGACGCAGCGCAGAGCTTTTGAGTGCCCTCATCCAAACTCCTACGGTAGTGCGTAAGTATTATCATCCGACAAGTGATTGAGATCTGTCAATCAGTAATTTGCGAAACAAAAAGCGGGGAACAAGCCACAGCTTGTTCCCCGCTTTTCTTGCTAAAAATTACTCAGCGTCGTGGTCAGTCTCCAAGATGGTGACCAGCTGATCCAGAGCAGCTTCCGCCCCATCACCCTCGGCACGCAGAACCACGGTGGTACCGTGCTCAGCGCCCAGACCCATCAGCGAAAGGATGCTCGATGCGTCCATTGCGTCCTCTGCAGGTTCACCTTCCAGTGCGATGGTGACCTCTACCGGAAGCTCTGCTGCTGCTTCGGCGAAAATAGCTGCCGGACGGGCGTGCAAACCGACGCGGCTACCGATGATTGCTTTACGTTCTGCCATGATGGCTCCTTTAGGATCTTGTGAACGGTTGCTTGAGATAAATTCTAGTGGCCTAGAGGCCGAAGCGGTCCAATTCGCTCAACTCGGCGCGCACCGCGCTTCGAGCCAACTCAGCGGACGGTGCATCCAAGGCCAGCTGCGCCAGACGCTGGGCCTTAGCAAAGTCCACGGTACGCAGTACCGCAGAAACCGGAGCCAGTGCGCGCTTGTTCATGGACAGGGTGGTGACGCCTAAGCCCACCAGCACCACGGCCAGAGCCGGGTCGGCAGCGGCTTCACCACAAACACCCACTGGCTTACCGTCGGCGCTTTGTGCACCAGCGGTGGTGGCAGCGACCATGTGAAGCACCGCTGGCTGCCATGGATCATTCAGCTCGGCAAGGGTGCCCAGCTGACGGTCCGCAGCCATGGTGTACTGGGTCAAGTCGTTGGTACCAATAGAAACGAAGTCGCAGCGCTGCAGGATCTGGCCGGCCAGAACTGCTGCTGAAGGGACCTCAATCATGGTTCCTGCGGTAGCGAGTCCTGCACCCCGAGCCATCTGCGCGAAATCCTGGGCTTCAGCCGGGGTGGAGATCATCGGGGCCATGACCCAGACATCAGCCTCATGCTCGCTAGTTGCCTGGGCGATGGCCTTGAGCTGACGTTCAAGCACGCCCGGGCTAGTCATATCGGTGCGGTAACCACGCACACCCAGTGCCGGGTTTGGTTCGCTGGCGTCGGTCAAGAACGGCAGTGGCTTATCCGCACCGGCATCCAGGGTACGAACAACAACCTTCTTGCCGGCGAAGGCAGCGAAGACCGCGCCGTAGGCAGCAACCTGCTCCTCGTGGGTAGGTTCTTTTTCCTTCCCCAAGAAGCAGAACTCGGTACGCAACAGGCCTACACCTTCAGCGCCTGCGGCGGCAGCCAACTGTGCGTCTTCACCGCTGCCCACATTCGAGAGCAGTGGTACGCGGTAGCCGTCGGACAGTTCGCCGGTGCCAGAGAAATCTGGCAGAACCTCGCGGTTCGCGTAAGTCTGGGCCAAATGCTCTTCGGCTTCGCTCGGATCGGTGACGACCAGTCCGTCGATGCCGTCAACAAAGACGTAGTCTCCATCGGCCAGCTCGGTGGTTTCTGGTGCTGCGACGATGGCCGGCAAGCCCAGCGAGCGAGCGATGATTGCGGTGTGCGACTGTGGTCCACCATCGGAGGTGACCAGGGCCAGCACCTTAGCCGGATCCAGGGTTGCGGTGTCCGCAGGGGCCAGATCCACGGCAGCGAGGATGAATGGCTGATCCGAGTCCGGGATGCCTGGGGCAGGCACGCCACGCAGTTCGGCAACGATGCGGGCACGTACGTCGAGCACATCCCCGGCACGTTCAGCCATATAACCGCCCAGGGCGGTCAGCTGGGTGGCGACCGCATCGGCAGCTTCCCAGATGGCCGACTCGGCGCAGGTGCCACTGGACACCAACTTGGTCGCTGACTTCAGCAGGGTGCGATCGCTGGCCATCAATGCGGTGGCCTTCAAGACGGCTTGGGCATCTCCGGTGGCCACTGCTGCGCGCTCCTTGAGCCCGGTGGCTACCGCCTTGGAAGCTTCGGCCAGGCGCTGGCTTTCTTCCTCGGGGCTTACACCCTGGGGCAGCGGTGCACCATCGGCCGGAGCCAGGATAGGGTCAGGCATGCGACGCACCTGTCCAATGACACGTCCAGCGCTGACGCCTACTCCAGTGAATTTCTTGCTCATGCTGCGACCTTTGCCGGTTCAGCGGCTCCAACCGGAGCCTTACGTACAAACTTCTTCAGGATCACGACCAACACTGCCGAGATCACCGTACCAATCAAGGTAGCCAAGAGGAACAGCGGCCAGGTGTTGTTCATCGCGAAGAAGACGAAGATGCCACCGTGTGGGGCCTGGCTGATCACGTGGAAGCTCATGATCAGCGAACCGGTGACGCCGGCGCCTACCATGGAAGCCGGGATCACGCGCAGCGGGTCAGCTGCGGCGAATGGAATGGCGCCTTCGGAGATGAAAGCGGCACCCAGCAGCCAGGCGGCCTTCCCGTTTTCGCGTTCGGCTTCGGTGAACAGCTTGGAAGCGACGGTGGTGGCTAGGGCCAGAGCCAGTGGCGGAACCATGCCGGCGGCCATGACGGCAGCCATGATCATCATCGGTGCCGGGTTATCTGCCAGCGAGGCGGTACCCAGTCCTGCCACCGCGAAGGAGTAGGCCACCTTGTTCACCGGTCCACCGAGGTCGACGGCCATCATCAGGCCAAGGATCAGGCCGAGCACTGCTGCGGCGGCACCGGACATGCCCGAGAGCCAGCTGTTCAGCGCTTCGGTGAGCTTGGCGATCGGTCCGCCGAGGAACAGGAACATCAAACCCGAGGCGATAATCGAGCCCAGCAGCGGGGTGATGACTACCGGCATCAACCCGCGCATCCAGCGCGGGACATTCCAGGAGCCGATCCAGCGGCAGGCCAGGCCGGCGATCAAACCGCCGACGATGCCGCCGATGAAGCCGGCGCCCATGAAGCCTGCCACCGCACCCGCGGTGAAGCCTGGGGCGATGCCCGGACGGTCAGCGTAAGCGTAGGCGATGTAGCCTGCCAGGGCCGGGACCAGGAAGCCCATGGAAAGGCTACCGATCTTGAAGGCTACCGCGCCGAGGTAGGCGCCGACTGGGCCAAAAGGTGTGTCCAGCTGCGACATGACGTCGGCACCGGGCAGGTTGAATAGGGTGTTGGCACCGAGCAAGTCATCGGCCACGTTGGTGATCGAGTAACCGCCGAGCAAGAAGCCCAGTGCGATCAGCAGACCGCCGCCGGCAACAAACGGAATCATGTAGGAGACGCCGGTGAGCAGCGCGCGCTTCAGCCCGGCGCCGAAGGATTCGTTGTCCTTGTTCTCTTCGGTGCTTGCCGCGGCGCCTGCAGGAACGCGGCGTGCCTGCGGATCCTCGGAGGCGGCGATGGCGTCGTTGATCAGCTTTTCCGGCTCATCGATGCCGCGCTTGACCGGAACCTGGATGACCGGCTTGCCGGCGAAGCGGCCGCGGTCGCGCACGTCTACGTCCACCGCGAAGATCACCGCGTCAGCAGCTTCAATGACCGCTGGGTCCAGTGGGGTGGAGCCCGAGGAACCCTGGGTTTCTACGGCGAACTCGACGCCCATTTCTTCGGCGGTCTGCGCCAGCGAGTCGGCAGCCATGTAGGTGTGGGCGATACCGGTAGGGCATGCGGTCACCGCAACGATGGACTTCTTTTTGGGGCCGTTGGCAGCAGCTGGTGATGCCTCGGAGGTTGCGGCAGCTGGGGCAGCAGCGGCGGCCGGTGCAGCCGCAGGAGCAGCTGGCTTGTCGGCCACTACCTCGCGTACCAGTTCCACGATTTCGTTCTCGCTCTTGGCTTCACGCAAGGCACCGGTGAAGGACTTCTTCACCAGGGCACGAGCCAGCTTGGAGAGCAGCTTCAGGTGAGCCTGGTCGGCACCATCTGGGGCAGCGATGAAGAAGACCAGGTCAGCTTCGCCGTCTTTGGCACCGAAGTTCACCTTGGGGTTCAGTCGGGCCATCGCCAAGGTTGGTTCGGTCACCGCGGTTGAACGGCAGTGCGGGATGGCAATGCCGCCAGGAACGCCGGTGGCGGTCTTGGCTTCACGGGCCTTACCGTCGGCGGCCAGCGCACTGGCATCGGTGGCACGGCCCTGTTCGGCCACCAGCGAAGCTAGCTTCTCGATGACTTCGCCCGTGCTGTTGCCCAGATCGGCATCGAGCAGCACGAGCTGTGGGGTGATTAGTTCACTCATGACTCGGTTCCTTGCGTTGAAGTAATTTTCTCGACGGTGACGGCGTCAACGGTGAGATCAGATTCTGTGGGGATGGTGGAGCCTGGCAGCTGCGTTGCTGCAGCCCCATAGGCGACGGCGTTTTTCAACCGTTCAGGGGCACTGGCCCCTGCAACATCTGCCAGCAGGTAGCCGGCCAGCGAGGAATCGCCAGCTCCCACCGTGCTGCGCGGGGTAATCGGAGTATGGGAGCCATGCCAGATACCTTCTTCGGCAACCAGCAGTGCGCCCTTGGCGCCCAGCGTGGCCAGCACCGTGCCGATTCCCTTGGCCAACAACTGCTGTGCGCAGTCGGAAGCCAACTGAACCGAACCTTCCAGCGCGTCTTCGTCGTAACCGCCGACCAATTCCGCCAATTCTTCGGCATTGGGCTTGATCAGGTCGGGCACGTGGCTCTGGGAGTGGGCGAAGAGCTCGATCAGCGGAGCACCGGAGGTGTCGACCGCGATCTTTGGGCACTTCTCGCCCAGATCACTGCGAAGCTTTGCGGTCAGCTGTGCGTAGTAATCCGCTGGCACGCCCGGTGGCAGTGATCCGGCCAGCACCAGCCAGTGGGCACCGGCTGCCGCATCTGATACGAGCTCACTGAGCTCTGCCAGTTGGTCGGCGTTCAGGGTGGGGCCTGGTTCGTTGATCTTGGTGGTCGTGCCATCAGGATCGGTCAGGGTGATGTTGGTGCGCAGTGGCTCGCTGATCGAGAGGCAGCGGTGGGCCAACTGATCGTTGCTCAGCGAGGTGACCAGCGGGTCGGTGCTGGCACCGGGCAGTACGGCCAGGGTTGGTACGCCGGCGGCGGCGATGGCGCGTGAGACGTTCACGCCCTTGCCTGCTGCCTGCACGTGGCTGGCGGCGGCGCGCTGTACTGCGCCGTGGGACAGAGGCTCACTGAGCTCAATGGTTTTATCCAGTGCCGGGTTGACTGTCAGGGTCACAATCATGCGATCACCACTTCTACATCGGCGGCTTCCAAGGCGGCCGCAAGTTCTTCACCAGGCTGTTGATCGGTCACCAGGGTGTCAATGGCATCCAAGGTGGCAAAGCGGACCAGGGTTTCCTGATCAAACTTGGAGCTGTCGGAGAGCAATACGACCCGGCGGGCGCTGTTCACCAGGGCGCGTTTCACGGCGGCTTCTAGTGGATCGGGGGTGCTCAGGCCGAAGCTAGAGTGCAGTCCGTTGGTGCCGATGAAAGCGATGTCTGCGCGGTGGCGGGAGTATTCCTCGACGGTTTGTGCTCCGGAGGTGGCTCCGGTTAGTCCGCGGACGCGTCCACCGATCAGTTCCAGGGTCACCGCGGTGCTTTGAACCAAGACGGAGGCGATGGGTAGGGCGTGGGTGATGACGACCAGACCAGCGCTGGCGTTGGTGCGCAGCATGCGTTCTGCTAGGAATTCGGTGGTGGTGCCGGCATCGATGATGACCGAGGCGTCCGAGACGGGCAGCAGGCTCAGTGCGCGCTGGGCGATGCGGGATTTAGCATCGGAGTGAATGGCCGTACGTACCAGGTGGCTTTCCTCGCGGGTGCTTGCCTCGGTGGTGGTGACCGCTCCACCGTGGACGCGGCGGAGGAAGTTTTCTGATTCGAGTTGGGCGAGGTCGCGGCGGACCGTTTCCCGGGTGATTTCAAAGCGTTCGGCGAGCTGAGCGACGGTGACTTTTCCGTCCTTCTCAAGCTGCTCGACGATCAGCCGGTGTCGTTCTTCGGCGAACATTTACTGCCTCCGCAATCCCTCATGACGTGCACCACATGAATCTGTGTTTCCATGACTTTATGCCCGATTGAGTGGGAACGTCAAGTGAAATGTGAGCGAAAGTTAACGAATCAGACATCTGAATGTGGCTATAGTTGGCATTTTGCCCGGTCGGGTACCATTGGGCCTTAAAAATCGGCTCGAAAATTTATGCGCTGAGAGTAGCTCCCCGTAGCTTTTGATGTCTACGGAGGACGGTGGTCGGAAGTGTTGAGCACGGGATCTATCGAACGCGACACTGCTCCGACCCTTGTTAGTAGCTCATGGAATTTTGCGGTGTCATCGCGATGTTGCCCGAGCTTTACGACGCATCCAAACGGTGACGCTGCCATCGCCGGGTTCTTCTTCGAAATCAAAAGTAAACCCGGCTTTTTCATAGAAGTCGCGAGCGTGCTCGTTACCTTTGACGAATTCGAGACGCGCATCGCAGTTCTCGCCAATTAATTCCAGGGCCGTATTCATGAGCATGAGTCCAATACGTTTGCCTTGCGCTTCAGGAAGAACATAGATCTTCCAAATTACGGACTCCCCTTCAAACTCACCCACGGTCACCGCGCCCAGTACCTGTTCGCCATCGCAGGCTACGAAAGTCACGTCTTCTTCGATCGTTTGTCGTACAGCGGATTCCGTCCACCATGAATTCAAATTTGCCAGAACATAGTTTGGAGAAGTGAACGGTAGGTAGGTTGTCGGCCAAGTTAATAAGCCAATAGCCTGAATTGCCGGGATGTCGGATGAATCTGCTCGGCGTACGATAATGCTCACGCGGCACTCCTTGTTAAATGCGTATGCCAGGCCTGAACGCCGGCGGATATTTCAACTATCATCCATTTAAATGGGCCACTTTGTAAGAGGCATACGTTCCGCATACGCGTAGTGATGAGTAAAGCTGCAACAATCGCGACCGATTTGAAGCGTATTCAGACGTTTGGGTAATACTCCGTGGTCCTCGTTCACTTCAACTAGTAGTGAACTTGGAATTTTAGCGGAAGCTGGGGCCGGGGTACTTGTATTGGATCTTCTTGTAGCCCTGCATTTTTGTTCGCTCTCCGTCATGAAGATTTGGCAACCTGAGCTAATCGTTGGAGTCCGTTCTAGTCGAGGCAAAGGCCCAAACCCATTTGCGACAAGGCTTCTTGCTCGACTTCATCGCGTGACAATTTTATTACTTGCGAAAATAGCGATAGCTTCAGAATTGGGGTTGGCGAACAGATGTCAGGAACCTAGTGGTTGAGCCGTACCAAGGATGGTACTGAGAAGTGTTCGATCTAATTCGATGCAAGACATTTCAGAGGCACAGCCATGGCAAAGCCCCAATGCCACGTAATGTCGATAATAAGAATTATGGATGGCTCAGAGATCAAGAAGCCGGAGTTTTCTCGTGAAGAGAATCCATGATCTACTCCAACGAGGCTTGAGTTCGGAAGACGGAACGGCAATCATATCGATCCTTCGTCAAGTGAATTTATGGAACCGAATAGAGGTTCGTTTAACCCTGCGGCAGGCATCTTCCCCCGCGGAATTCAACGAGCTCACTGTGGATAGGTTTTCGGAGCAATGGGAGCTTAGTTCTATCACAGATGGTTCTGGGGTTCCCCGCAACTAGTGGACACGTGTTCCGCATCACGCAGCTAGCGTATGCACTTCCTCTTCAGCTTCCACTGCCTGAGCCCCAGCACGCATAGCCTGCTCAAACTCCACCGGCGGCAACATTCCAACCTTCGAATGCAACCGACGACGGTTATAGAAATCTTCATTTCACCAAGCAACCTGAGCCTTCGCCTCAGCCCGAGTTTTCCAAACTCGACGGTCATAAAACTCGGCTTTCAACGTCGACCAGAAAGACTCCTGCATGGCGTTGTCCCAACACACCCCGGTACGGCCCACGGACTGCAAAACACCGAGCTCCTGGGATGCTTCCCACAACTGAGTCGAGGTGAATTGAGCCCCACGGTCCGCATGGAACACCACATCTGCCGGAAGATCACCACGCAAAGCACGTTCCACCAGATCTGTGTTCTGCACCGAATCCATAGCCCACCCCAAAACCCGACGCGAACATCCATCTCGCACTGCGCACAGATACAACCAACCTTCACGAGTCCGCAGATAGGTTATGTCACTGAAACACACACAGCGTCTAAACGTCCGCGATCCCAGGTGCGCTGCACGAGATCCGGTATTTTATGCGTGTCCACGCCGGGGATAGTGGTCACCGGTCGGAATCTGCGCGGGCTAATCCCTTCGATCCCTTGCCGGCGCATCGAGTCCGCGACCGTCTTGGGATCCGCTTTATCCCCTTCGCGGGCCAGCTGCGCTGCTACGCGCGGTGCCCCGTAAGTCCCATACGAATCCTCGAACACTTTCGCGATTTTCTGATCCCTGACCCGCTGGATGACAGCACGCGGACTAGGTCCCTGCGCTTGCCTCTGGAACCAGTTGTAGTATCCGGAGGTAGAGACATCCAGTAAGTGCGCCATTCGTTTGATGGAGAAGTTCTCCTTCTCCTCGCGCATCAGTTCGAACCGTTCGGACGGTGATGCTTCGACGCGACGAAGGACGCTGCTTTTCCCAAAAATTTGTTGTCTTCCCGCAGATCAAAGACTTCTTTACGTAGACGTTTCAGTTCAGCGCGTTCGTCTTCATCCAAGGCGCCGGTAGGCTCTCCACTCAGTCCGCGGCGACTCTTCTCCGCTCTGACCCAAGTCCCTAGGGATTGTTCGCCGACACCTATTTCACGAGCGACTTTGGTGATCGATCGGCCGGTATCGATAACGAGACCGGCAGCTTCTTTCTTGTATTCGTCGGAGAAGGTCCGACGCTGGCGTTTATGTTCTGACATCAGTGACATCCTTTCAGCAGGAACTGAATCCCGCTAGTTTGGGTGTCCACTAATTCAGGCTAACCCCATCAGCAACCAAGGAAAATGTATCCAGTGGGGATAGAAACGTTGGTTCTGTTTTCCATCATTTCGGCTTTCTCTTACCGCACACGTGAGCTGTGGTGTAAGGACAAAGAGAACTTCACAAACGATGGCCATACGAAACTTTGAAGCATCGTCACATTAGGTTGGAATCTTTGTGCGTTAAAGCTCCGATGGGGCCAGCTAAGGACCCTAAACAAGTCGCTGCAATAACAACACTCAGGATATCCAACGCTTGAAATTGACCAACCGCGAGCGCCGCAAGCAGCCCAACTATAAATACAGCTACAAAGGATGCAAGAGCACTGATCGAATTCCTCCACCGCTTTAACCCCACCATGAAGACTATGACAGAAACTGCCGTCAAAGCTACGGCTCCGGGTAGTGAAAAGGGTGCATAAAATACTACATATCCCAAGAATGCTTGAGATATTGAATTGCGTTCAGGGTCAATCAGGGAAGCGATCGCAACCAGCAATGGGACCAATATTGAGAAGAGTAATGAGTTAATGATTACTCGGGAAAACTTTAGTTCAGTCTCGCGCATCGTAGCCTCTTTTAGGGGTCCATGTACCCATTAGTACCATTGTCATGTGACTCTGTATTGAACAGGAGTCAAGAATAATCTACTCGAAGCGTTAGCCATTTGCAGACATCAGGCAACACATTTATCTGCCAAGTGGAGGCAGCGAGTCTGACACTGCAGTCTCGCCACCTCATAAGGCATTATTTACGAGATCTTATATTGATCGGCCCGACTACTTATTTGCTTCTCGAGCAATCCTGTAGGCAAAAGTCCTCCAAGTTTTCTGCGAAGCATTTTTGTTCAACCATTGAGGGATCTTGGAACTCGTGACTTTAGCCGTGACACCTAGGGCAAATTCATTGTTACGTCCACTAAAGAGATTGAACTGGATCGTTGATCCGGGACCATCAAAGTGTCCTGGCAAAGTCTTAAAAGTCCACGTGAGTGGCGATTTCGATGCCTTGGTAACTTGTACTGGTGCCTTTACACCCATGACGCTAAGGTTAATTTTTTGGCCCTTCACAGGGAACGCTTTTGGTGCTCCACTCAAGGGGAAGCTGCAGTTGAAGCATCTCTTAAGTGCGGCTGCGGCTTTTTTGAACGAAACGTAGGCAGGCCATCCTACGTCCTTCCAGGTGTAAGCAACCGTGTAGCTCCAAGCTGCAGCAGTAGCGACCGGAAATACGGCTTTTTCTGGATCTGCAACCGTGTATGAAACCTTAGAACCAGTTACAGCAGTAGTCAGTTCAACTTCTTTACCCGTAGCGTCAATGCCTACAGGCTTTTCGATAACTCCATACTGCTGAGTTTCGTCCTCACTTTGGATGAAGACTGTATCGTCAATTTGAAGGATGAGATCCGAATCGGTTGCCGTCTCGATCGTAAGGTTAGCTACCGGAGAATTAGCGTTCTTTTGAATTAATGTGAAGCCCTTGTTGATTTCATTGGCCGCTGGCGCCACTGTTTCGAGTGCCTGGGCAGTCGCCTTTGAGAGCACACGTGCCTCGTTGGAAGATAGGAGTTGTTTGGATTTCAAGGAAATTCCAGACTCGTCTAAGCTAGGGTTTTCCGAAGTAGATAACTTTACTTCTGGTGCCGGCGGAATAATTTCTTGCTTGTCGCCAGTCGTTAAAGTGGTTGCGTCAACGGGCTGCGACTGGACATTCGAAGCAGCGTTTGCAGGAGCAACTGAAAGCGATGCCACTAGTGCTAGCGCGCATAGCGAAACGACAGGAAGCGGTTTCATCTTCATACTAGGAACCTAACCAAAACTTTATAGAACGAGTTGCTGAATTTTTTCGGCAGAAATATTATTATTGCACAGCATGTAGTTCTTTGACTAGGGTTTTAGTTCACGATGATCAATTGAATTTGTTAGTCCGTTCCCTCTATTTGGTCGATCGTTGCCGGAAATGGTCGTTTTGACCAGATGGTCAAGAACCGGGCAGCTACCAGTTTCTGAAGTTTGCGGCACGCGAGTCAGTGAGATTCTAGGCTTGGGCAGTCGACTATGGGCATGAAAATTTCCGAGGTACACTGCACAGAGCTGGAAATTGAGCATTAGGCCTATGAACTGACCTGCGCGGAAAAATTTAGCTTCCTTGCTTAATGGGTTCGCTAGCTCTCCTATGGGTGCGACACACAGTCGATCTGGCCACCGAGAATAGTTCGGCAAGTTCTGTCGTTGTGTCGTTCCCGGCGCAATGCAGCTCCGATAGATGCGCTTCTTGCTTGAAAGTTTGAGCTGCTTGTCGTATAGTGTGTTTTTTCCTTCGGCCACAGCCATGCCCTCACGCATGCGTGCCCGGATCAAATCTGCCTCAAACTCGGCTACCAAAGCCAGGACATTTAACAGGAGTTCGCCTTCAGGGACGATGGGGTCATGAACAGATCCGCTGATGCTGAGCTTCACCTCGCGGCGAGTGAGTTCATCCGCAATGTCTTTCGTGTCTCTTTAGGATCACTCCAACAGGTTAAGCTTCGTCATCACGAATGTATCCCCCTGCGCGGCGAGCAGCCAACGCCTCACGGAGCCCTGGCCACGCTTTTTTGTGCCGGTTAGGCCTTGATCAGTGAAGATCTGGTCAGGAGTCACGCCCGAGGCCATGAGCACGTTCTTCCGGGCAGTGAGGTCTAGGTCATTAGCGGATACGCGCGCGTACCGGATCGGTAATTTTCAAATCAAGTGAGACCACTAGCTCTTAGAAGATCATTTTTCTCTGTCTCTTCCTGCTCAATTGGTTCGTTGATCCACGCCGCGTGAGGCAACAACATTTTCTTCGGCAACCTATTCTTCCCAAACGGCCCAGGATGCTCAGCCCACGCCATCTCCAACGCAGCCAAACGCTGATCATCAACATAACTCGTCACCCCGAAATGCACGTCCGCAGGCGTATGAAAACCCAACCCCGAATGGCGACGTTCAGTGTTATACGCCTGAACAAACCGGCCCATAAAATCCCTAGCGTGCTTCAACGAACCAAACCGCTGGAGGGGACACCGGCATATACTTCAACGTCTTGAACCACGACTGTCGAGTAGGGGTTGTCATTACTGACTTTCGGACGCGAATGCGACCGCAACACATCTAAATCAGAATGCAACGCTTCCACCGGTTTTGATGTCATCGACGTGCCGCGGTCAGCATGCACCACCAGTGGTACCTGATGCTGGGCAAACACGCTTTTCATGAATGCTGTTGCTAACAATCCTGACTCTCTGGCATGCACTTCGCAGCCAATAATGAAACGGGAGTAAATATCAATCATCACGTACGCATCAAAATATGTTCCTTTAGCAGGGCCAGCTAGTTTCGTAATGTCCCAAGAGAACACTTCACCCGGCTGATACGCCACTAGTTCAGGGACTTTCCGAGCAGGATGACGTTCCTGACGCTGGCGTTCTTGCACTTGCTTCGCCCTGCGCAGCAGTCGATACATGGTGGAGACAGAGCATAGATACGTCCCTTCACTCAATAGGACCGCATAAATCTGTTCAGGGGCTTGATCTACGAACCGGTCACTATACAACGTTTCAAGAATCCTTGCTTCTTCAGCCTCGGACAGCTTATTGACTGGTACCGGCCTGCGCGCATCCATGGGTTGAGGCGGGAACCGTTTGGCCCGCTTGTGGCGGGCCATAGTGGCACGACTGACCCCAGACAGATAACTGGCCTTGCGGGTGGAGATCCCTGACTCAATGAGCTGGTCATAGACGTTCTTCATGAACGCACGAGAGTCTATTCGGTATCCGCGCTCTTCGAGATCTGTTCCAAGAGCGCGTGTGCTTTTCACATGATGTCTAACGCGTTTTGAGTCGTCGCAAGCTTCGCATCACGGGCTGCTAATTATCGTTTGAGTCGCGCGATTTCGGCTTGTTCTTTACTGAGTTTTCCCCTGCCAGTGCGGGAAGACTGACCGGTGATTGTGGTGGTGTTTTCGTCGAGGATGCCCGCGTCGCGTATTTTGAGCCATTCAGCAATTTGCGAGGAGTAGATCGTGTTGGTGCGTAAGTAGCTGCCGCCTTGCTCTTGTTGGTTGGCTTGCTCGTAATCGTTAAGGTAAGCGAGTTTCTGTGCGGGGCTGATGGTTCGGCGTTTTGGTTGGTCCGGGCGTGGAGAAGAAGCCATGGTTCTATTCTCGGGCATCGGTGGTGCTGGGTGGTGAATGTCGGTGGCGGTCATGGTCGGCAGTGTTTTCCTAGTTCTCGCCCTGTCTGGGTTGGTGGTGTTGCTATGAAGGACTGGTTTCACTCAACCCTGACAGACAGGGGCGCGGCACGAGACCGGCGACTTGTATACAGTTATCGGCTCACATAGGAGTGATTCGGCGATGACTAGTGCAGCGAAACTGGATCTGTCCCGGGGGTCGCCACGCAATGGGTGGAGTTCGGCTTGGGCGCGTTAATGGAAGTTATCAGCGTCGAATAATCGACGTCAGTGCAGATGCTAAATCGTGTGGCCACCACGAGACTCATGAATTTGAGCACCAGTCAGAGGAAGCACTGTTGGGAAGGACGACGGTAGTAGTCTCTTATTGTGACGCGGGCAGAACCTAGGATAATGGGATTGAAGTTCGTAACTAGTGTGCGGCCGTGGCCTGCACACTGGATAACTTCTAGAGAAAGACTGGCGCAATCATGATGAAACTTGAGGAGCTTCTCGCGCAGAGGCCCGTGAACGAAAAGCTCGCGTCCAAGTTTGAGGATCAATTGCGCGCCGAACTCCGTGCCTATGGCCGTAAAGAATCGCGTGAATAATCTGAGTCAACGAAGGCATCCGTGGCTGAGACCATAAAAGTCTTATCTGCAATTGAAAACGAACGCCGGCGGCGGAAAACCTTTAGGGTCATCCGCCGCCGGCGTTCGTATTGCAGTGTTTAGGCGAGTACCTGACGCTTCGAAGAAATCACGCCGGTATTAAAGCCCGCCAAGCGCAGCCCACCATGGAATCGAGCGTGCTCAATCTTGACGCAACGATCCATCACAACGTTCAAGCCAGCAGCCTCTGCGCGCTGGGCTACCTCTTCATGCCACGAGCCAAGCTGCAACCAGAGAGTCTTGGCCCCTACAGCTAATGCCTCATCCAGAACGGTCGGCAGGTCATCGTGCTTGCGGAAGACCTCAACCAGGTCCGGAGTCTCTGGCAGGTCCGCGAGGGACTTGTAGACCGGCTGGCCCAAGATCTCATCGAGTACCGGGTTGATGAAGTACACCTTGTACTTGGACGACGACAACAAGTAGGTTGCGACGAAGTAGCTGGCGCGTGAAGGCTTATTGGAAGCGCCCACGATGGCGATGGATTTGGTTTCGCGCAGGATGTTCAGCCGTTCGGCTGCTCCCGGACCTTCCCAAGTGCGTTCGGTGGTGCTCATTAGTTAGCTCCCTTCGGTGCTGCAGGAATGGCGCAGGCTGCACCGTCATAGGTAGGTGCTGCAAATTCTTCAGCGGACCCATCGGTGGCTTCCTGTGATGCAGTCAATGCTTGGTCAAGGTCCCAGATGATGTCCTCGACATCTTCTAGACCCACTGAGAGGCGAATTAGGTCTTCGGGAACGCCGGCTGCCACCAACTGCTCTGCACTTAGCTGTTGATGGGTGGTGGATGCGGGGTGCAGCACCAGGGTGCGAGCATCACCGATATTGGCCAAGTGGCTGGCCAGCTGCAGAGCTTCAATGAACTTGGAACCAGCCTCACGGCCACCCTTCACGCCAAAGCTGAAGACCGAGCCGACGCCCATGGGCAACAATTCTTTTGCGTGGGCATATTGCGGGTGGGATTCCAGACCAGCGAAGTTCACATAGGTCACGCGTGGATCTGCTTCAAGCCAGGCAGCAACCTGCTTCGCGTTGGAAAGGTGGTTATCCATACGCTGCGGCAAGGTTTCCAAGCCCTGCAAGAGCTGGAATGCCGACTGAGCTGGCAGCGCAGGACCAAAGTCGCGCAGCTGCTCGCTACGAAGCTTGGTCAAGAAACCGTACTCGCCAAAGTTGGCCCACCAGGAAACGTTGCCGTAGCTGGCCACCGGTTCGGTCATGGTGGGGAACTTGCCGTTGCCCCAGTTGAACTTGCCCGACTCAACAACGACGCCACCGAGCGTGGTGCCATGGCCACCAATGAACTTGGTTGCTGAGTGAATGACAATATCCGCACCGTGCTCAATAGGGCGCAGAATGTATGGGGGAGTGAGAGTGGAATCAACCACTAGCGGGATCAGGTGACGGTGTGCCACCTCGGCCAGCCCCTTAATATCGGCAATGTCGCCCGACGGGTTCGCCACTACTTCGGTGTACACCGCCTTGGTGTTCTCCTGGATGGCGGCTTCAAAATCGGCCGGATCATTGGAATCAATGAAAGTGGTGTCGACGCCAAAACGACGCAACGAAACATCAAGCTGGGTGATGGTTCCGCCATAAAGCTTTGAGGACGCGACAATGTGATCCCCGGCTTGTGCCAGGGCAGCGAAGGTAACGAATTCGGCGGCCATGCCCGAACCAGTAGCTACGGCACCGATGCCTCCTTCCAAGGAAGCAATTCGTTCTTCAAAAGCAGCGACGGTCGGGTTGCCGATACGCGAATAGATATTTCCGTACTTCTGCAAAGCAAAAAGGTTGGCTGCATCGTCGGCATCTTTAAAGACGAATGAAGTGCTCTGATAGATAGGGACTGCACGGGCGCCGTGCTCGGCATCGGGGGTACCACCGGCGTGCAATGCACGGGTGCGGAATCCAAACTGATGATCTGCCATGTGGGCTTACGACTCCTTGTCGATTGGGTTTTCGCTCTTCACCGCTAGGCGGTAGTGCGATCGAGGCAGGAATCCCGGAATCAATGTCGCAACTCGTTGTGGTTAAACAAGGTATGCGGCTGCATCGTTTCTGGCGGTAGCACCGTAACCACCGGATGTGGCAGGTTGCTGCGGCGTCATCGAACCAGATCTCTCAGCCGCTCGGGATGGTGTAACAATCTTCGCAACATGACCGTTCGTGACCTAACTATGAGTCTTAACGTTGCGTATTGGACGTAATATCGGAGATTCTTCGATTCGTTGGCGCGCCGGTAGGCTTGGATCATGGATACTGCGCTGGTGTTGATCAGACACGGACTGACCGATTGGAATCTGGTAGGCCGTCTTCAGGGGCGCACTGATATCCCCTTGAATGAGACCGGACGTGAACAGGCCCGCAGAGTTGGACGCGAACTAGCTGGTCAAGGTTTTTCCCTCGTTCTGGCATCACCGCTAGGGCGGGCTCAGGAAACCGCAGCGTTGATTGCTGAAGAACTGAACATTGATACAGGACGGCCAGTCCCGGAATTAATTGAGCGCGGTTTTGGACCTCTGGAAGGCCGAATCATGGCCGAGGTCAGTGACGAAGAGTCAGCAGCGTTGCGGGATCAACTGGAGCCCATTGCACATATTCTGAACAGAGCTATTCCTGCACTACTGAATCTGTGTGAAGAGCACGCAGGTAAAAAGGTAGCCGTAGTTAGTCATGGCGCGACCATGCGTGTCATCCGTGATGCGCTCGCAGGGACCAAGCTCCCACGTGGCGTGGAAAACGGTGAGATTATTCAGATAGATATCCAACGCCTCAAAGAGTTGGCTGAAGAGTTGGATTTGGTGAGCTGCTAGAGGCTCAAAATTTTTTGTCCCTCGACCTCACACTTTTGCTGCGCGATACGTTTACATGGTGAAAGCCCGTTACGGTGCCAATCTTCAGGAGAGCCATGCAAATACCGTTTGAGCGGATAGTCCAGGATTATGGGCTGAACGTACTGCGGGTTTGCCGTGCCCTACTTGATGAACACCGTGCACAAGATGCTTGGTCTGAAACCTTCCTTTCCGCGCTCAAGGCTTATCCGCAACTTGCTGAGGATGCCAACGTATCAGCCTGGCTTGTACGCATTGCACGGAACAAGGCCATCGATGAGCTGCGTAAGAATAAGCCAGAAATTCTTGATGATCATCAGCAGTGGGAACATGCTGATGAGCAAGTGAACCTTGAGATGGAAGCCGACAATCTCCAACTATGGCAGGAAGTGTCAAAACTTCCGCAGAAGCAACGAATGGTAGTTGGCTATAGATATCTCGGCGGTCTGAGCTACGCGCAGATAGCCCAGCTAGTTTCTGGGAGCGAGGCCGCCGCACGGCGTGCTGGTAGTGACGGGATCAAAAACCTTCGCCGAATACTCGGCGATGACTCACTGTGGCGGGAGCAGTCATGACGCAGGCAAAATTCAACTCCTCGGCAACCGGAGAAGAAGCTGAGCTTTTGGCGCAGCTTGGAAAAGAACTTCGGGCTAAAGCGAAAGCATCGGACCTACTGGATGTTTCCTACCGTGTGATTGATAGCCCTATCGGCTCGCTCCTGCTGGCTAGCACTCCAGCTGGTCTGGTGCGTGTGGCCTTTGAGAGCGAAGATCATGACAAAATCCTTGAGCTACTGAGTCAGAAACTCAGCCCGCGAATCCTTAAAGACTCGTCGCGACTGGACGCCGTGGCTCGGCAGCTTGATGAGTATTTTGCTGGATCCCGCCGCAATTTTGATGTGCCGCTGGATTTGAAACTTTCCACTGCTTTCCGGCGTCAAGTGCAATTAGAACTGGGCGAAATTGGCTACGGGCAAACGTGGAGTTACTCGCAAATGGCGGAGCGTATCGGCAACCCGAAGGCGGTGCGTGCTGTGGGTTCAGCGTGCGCGACCAATCCGATTCCCATTGTCCTGCCATGCCACCGGGTACTACGAACTGATGGTTCACTCGGTGGTTATTTAGGTGGGCTGGAAACGAAAACTCAATTGCTGAAGTTGGAGAATCCAGACTTCGGTGGCGCAATGAGGACCCTTTTCTAGTTTTATTGATCAGTTGTTTTCGCGGATGCGCATCAAGGAGAGCTCAAGCTGCTCTTTGGCCTGTTCACCCAAACCCAGTATTGGGATCATCGCCTCGGCCTGAAGCAATAGGTGCTGCCAGCCATCTGAATATTCCAGGCCTTGCTCCATGGCGGACGTGATTGTTCCCGTGGTGTGCTCGCTATACACAAAGTCATAGACAAAGGTTCCAGACGAAAGCTCTTGTGTACCCCAAGGCGCCACGTCTTCACGATACTTTCCTATAGGTGTGGCGTTAATGATCAAGGTGGCTTGCATGGCGGCTTCGGCAACGTAAGAGAAGTCCACTGTCCTTCCTGAAATCCCCATGGAACGTGCCAAGGATAAAAGCTCTTCGGCGGCCATGTGATTTCGGTCAGTGATAGTGATGGTGCCGATGTTTCCCTTGAGCGCAACCAGGGCAGCACGAGCTGCACCACCAGCGCCGATGAGCAATACGTGTTCATGGATTTTGGTGGCGAGTCTTGCTTCTACTGCAATCAAATCAGTGTTGTAAGCATTCAGTTTGCCGTCCTGACGAATCAGGAGGTTCGCTGCACCGCTGAGACTGACCTGTTCTGAGCGCTCGTCCGCGATGGCCGCGGCCCACTGCTTGTGCGGCATGGTCACGTTGGCGCCTATGACTTCTGAAGAGAGCAAGCCATCATGAACTTTTTGCATGTCACTGTGCACCGGGACATCCCAGGGAACGTAATTCCAGTGACTGCCCAATGCCTCAAATACTGGATTCCAGAGGCTGGGTGACATGGTGCCAGAGGCGTGGGATCCGATGATGAATAGTTGTGATGCGTTGTCCTGGTAACTCACTGTTGTCCTTTCGACTCGAACTTCTTCAGCATTGGCGATGCAAACCAATTAACATCTTGTGACGCGCCTCACCTTGCTGTACTTTATTAATTGTCGCATAACGCACATGTGTACGCATAGTGCACATTATCATCAACGTAGGACGTGAAACATCCCCGCTGTCGTGGAAGGACGCCCCAATGAGCAAGACCATCATTAAATCGAGTCACAGCCTCGATGAAGAACAACAGCGCAAGCTCAAACGAGCTAAGAAAGCGGCGCTCGCAGGGTTTCTCGGTGGCGCACTGGAGTACTACGACTTCTTTATCTACGCGACAGCGGCTTCGCTGATCTTCTCCAAAATTTTCTTCCCTTCCGGGGATGCAACCATCGCGTTACTGGCTTCATTTGCGACCTTCGGTGTTGCGTACATTGCCCGGCCTTTCGGCGCGGTCTTCTTTGGGCATCTTGGCGACAAGCTGGGGCGCAAGGCAACGCTGGTGATGACCCTGGTGCTGATGGGTTCGGCAACCTTCCTTATTGGTGTGCTGCCTGACTTTTCGACTGTCGGATATTGGGCTCCGGCACTTCTGGTGATCTTGCGCCTGATGCAAGGGTTGTCGGCCGGTGCTGAAACGGCAGGAGCTTCGGCGCTGTCTACTGAGGAAGCACCAGAAGGTCGACGTGGCTTTTTCGCTAGTTTTGCCATGAGCGGTATTTCCTTCGGCATCGTCCTTGCCTCCCTCGCCTTTCTTCCCGTGGCCGCAATGGAGGAATCCGCGCGGTTGGCGTGGGGCTGGAGAATTCCGTTTTGGCTTTCACTTCTAGTGCTCGTCGCTGCTTACCTGGTGCGCCGTTCCTTGGATGAACCCGAGGTTTTCGAGGAGAAGCAGGAAGATGACTCGACGCTCAAGCTGCCATTTACCAAAATGATCACCACCCACCCAGCGCAATTTATCCAAGTCGCGCTGATGTCCTTTCAAGTGGTCACGAATACGTTTATGCAGTCTTTCGGACTCGCCTATGCCGTCTCGGTAGGTATTCCAGCTGCCACTATGTTGTGGGTAAGCATCGCTGGAAACATCATTGCTATCGCTAGCCAGCCATTCTTTGCGCGACTCTCGGATATCTTTGGACGCAAAAAGGTCTTCATCGCCGGTGTTCTGGGTTCGGGTGTCATGATCTTTGTGTACTTCATGACGATTTCCACTGGGAATCTGGCCATGATTTTTGTTTCTAGCATGCTGATTACGGCCGGAACGTACGCCGCATCAAATTCGGTGTACCCGGCTTGGTTCTCCGAACTATTCAACGTGAAGGTTCGTTATTCGGGAATGGCTATTGGGTTGCAGATCGGTATTCTCTGTGCCGGCTTCACTCCCATGCTGGCCACCGCGCTCGTCGGTGGGGTGACTGCTAACTGGGGCCCAGCGGCCTGGATCGTTGCCGCTTCCTCGATTCTCGCTGTCATTGGCGCGCTGTGGGCTCGCGAAACTAGTAAGACGGATCTGCGAGAACTGGGCAATCCGGTTCCTTAGGAGTAGCACAACAATAGCTCTCGCAAACCACCACGGTCACCACCTTCCAATACATCTGGAAGGTGGTGACCGTGTTTTTAATTCTCTGGCATTTCACTTTCATCTGATTAATCAGTTGTTGGAGCTCTGTGGCCGTAGATATTGATGCACTGCATGATGGCTAACTCTGATTGTGCCTTTACTTCGCTGATCCAGCCCTGACTTGGAGGAAGCTGTCTGAGGTTGTTTTGGGGCTGCGACCTGAAGGTGAGGATCTAACGAGAATTATCAAATAACCTCTTGCGTGATATGTGATCACAAATTACAGTTAATGTGAGTGGCGTTACATCCGATGCGATCGAAGCATTCGCAGAAAACTCGCCGCTCCAGTTGGCACCCGGATCATTGAATCTCATCGATCCACTGTGTAGTTGCAGCATTTGGCCTGCGTTCCCCTCATATTTTCACGCGCCGTCAGCGCGCTATTTGTCGACCCCTGAATTAAGGAGAAAAGAACTCATGAAGGACGTTGTTATCGTCGGAGCAGGCCTAGCTGGGCTATCCGCTGGATGGCGGATGCGTCATTGGGACTCATTGATCCTCGAAGCGGACGACCGAGTTGGCGGGCGAATTAAATCGGAGCGTAGGGGCGCCTACTGGCTCAATTGGGGCGGACACGTCTTCGCTGGTGAAGATTCCTCGACTGAGTCATTGCTCAACGAGGTCGGAGTGACCGCTGTCAATATTCCCGGCTCACTGCAGGGAATGTCGATGAATGGAAAATTCATCAAAAACGGACATATCGCAACCTATCCACTGCGGTTACCAATGAGCCTGAGTGATCGGATTGCCACCTTCAAAGGCGGACTTAAAGTCGTATCGGGCGTCGCTAAATACACATCTGTGGTGCGTAAACGTGCGGGCGAATCCGGTGCTTCGCGCCAACAACGCATCTACGACTTTGAAAATGAGCGCACCTTCCAAGACTTCATTGGTGACCTTCCCGAAGACGCCGCTTCGCTCTTCAAAACTACTGTCACCCGATCTGCCGGCACTATGGATCAGATTTCGGCCGGAGCCGGAATCGGTTATTTCAGTCTGGTTCTAGGCTTTGGTCAAGGACTGAGCAAGGGAATCGTAGGCGGACCCTCCACCCTGACCGAAAGCATTGCCGCAGCCCTGGACGGACGTATCGAACGCGGTGCGAAAGTCCAGGAAGTGATTCACAAGAGCAATTCAGTGATTGTGCGATACCAGCAAAATGGGCAGATGCGCCAAGTTGAGGGACGAACCGTCATTCTGGCCACGACCGCAGATGTATCCCACCGGGTTGGTGTTGATCTGCCAGAAGACTTGAAAGACGCGTTGTCTCAAATCAAGTACGGTCCACACGTCAGTACCGCTTTCCTGACCGACGAAACTTCAGCCAGACACTGGGACGACATCTACGCGATTGCGGCTCCAAAACGTTCATTTGCTATTGCCTTGAACCAAGCCAGCATTGTGCGCGGAAGCGAGTCATCGCGTCAGCCCGGCGGAAGCATGATGACCTTCTCACCGGCTGACCTCGGAGCAGCTCTACTTGAGAAACCTGAAGAAGAGGTAATCGAGACCCACCTGCGTGATCTGGATGAAGTACTCGGCGGAAAGTTTGCAGACTCCGTAGTTGAAGCAAAAACCGAACGCTGGAAAGTCGCTTCACCTTACTGCTTCCCAGGACGGGCCAAGCTGCAAAGTACCCTCATGCGGGGCACCGATCGCGTCTTCTTGGCAGGCGACTTTATGGGGACCCTGTACACCGAATCATCGGTGACCTCAGGATTCTCTGCCGCGCAGAATGCCGCCAGTGTACTGGCTACGCATCGCCAGAGCCCCACGCTTGAAATTCGCGAAGCCGGATAACTTCAAGCCAACCAAGCTCCAACCAAACTCCAATCATCTCGACAGACCGCGACAAGCCTCCTCGCTGATTGCGGCGTTCAACAACTTAGTTTTCACGATTCACGACAAGGAAAGAGAGAGGCCAAATGGAAAATTTTGACTTCGCAGAGCTCTTGTCACGGGTTTCCGATGCACTATGGGGACCAATGGCGTACGTAGTTTTGGGCTTAGGTATTGCCTACTCAGTGGCAACCAAAGGGGTCCAATTCACCCGCATCCCGGACATGCTTCGGCAACTAAAGGAGAACGACGGCAGTCAGGGTGGCCTGTCATCCTTTCAAGCACTGGTTCTAGCACTGGCATCCAGAGTCGGTGTCGGTAGTATCGCCGGCGTAGCCACCGCAATTTTCGCTGGTGGTCCCGGTGCGCTGCTGTGGATGGCGGCAACCGGCCTAGTGGGTTGCACCGTCGGTTATGCCGAAGCCACATTGTCCCAAGCGTTCAAGCGTCGGGTGATGGACGAAGACCGGCAGAAAGCCAATGAAGATATTGGTGGTATGCCCTATTACATCAAGTACGGTCTCAAGCTGCCCAAGATTGGTGCGCTGGTTGCCGTCCTTGGAGTCATTGGATACGGCGTAGTCTTCCCCGGCTTCCAAGTCAATACGATCGCCGCGAGTGCAAAGCTGGCTTTTGACGTTCCTTCGTGGGTTCCTGCGATTCTCGTGACCCTTTTGATTGCTGGAGTGATCTTCGGTGGAACGACTCGACTGGTGAAGGTGACACAGTTCCTCGTACCGGTACTGGCCGTAGGCTACTTGATCCTCGCCTTAGTTGTCATTGCCCTGAACATCACTAAGGTTCCCGCTGCATTCATGCTTATCATCCAGTCTGCGTTAGGAATTCATCCGATTCTGGGTGGTGTGGCAGGTGCAGCTGTCGCGTGGGGCGTACGCCGTGCGGTCTTCGCCTCGTCTAACGGACTCGGGGAAGCTACATTCGCCGCAGCCGCCGCTCGAACCTCGCACCCTGCAAAGCAAGGATTGGTGCAAACATTCAGCATCTATATCGACGTTCTGCTCATCTGCATGGCCACAGGTCTGATGATGGTTGTCTCCGGAAAGTTCAACGTATCTGACGGTGCTGATGGCTTCCTTGTCAATAACGTGCCGGACGTTGCTGCCGGAGCAAACTGGGTGCAAGAAGCGATCGATACCGTGGCACCAGGCTGGGGTGCGGGATTTGTTGCTGTGGCCGTTCTGCTCTTTGGCTTCGCTTGCCTCTTGGCGTACTTCTACGTTGCCAATTCCAACCTGTTGTTCCTCCTGAATGGGAAGTCCGGCAACGTCTGGAAGTTAGCGTTGAAGCTAGGCACCATGGCTATTGTTTTCATCGGCTCAATCGCTGATGCCAAACTCATCTGGGCTGCCGGAGATATCGGTTTGGGGCTGATCGCGTGGGTCAACCTGATCTGTCTGGCATTCCTCTTCCCGACGGTACGTAAGATCCATGCCGATTACGAACGGCAGCGAAAGCTTGGGCTGAATCCGGTATTTGACCCTAGAAAGCTTGGAATCGATGGTGCCGACTTCTGGATCGATACCGATAACAAGGAATCTGTCCGCAAGTAACGATCCGAACGACGTGTTGCATTAAAGGACTCAAAAATTGAATTCGTGATCACATCCATCGATAGAATGTCGACATGACGTTGAACAAGCTCGAACCAGGTGCCCTGGTCGCAGATCAGGTTTTCGATGCGATCCATCAGGGGATCACCAATGGTGATCTTGTTGCCGGACAACGACTTCGAATTCGAGACTTGGCTGACCAGCTTGGCACAAGCGTCATGCCGGTACGAGATGCGATCCGTCGTCTGGAGGAAAGCGGTCTAGTTGAGACTATTCCCTATCGTGGGGCAGTAGTTCGTACCTTTACCGCTCGCGAATTGCTCAACGTCTATGCGGTTCGTCGAGTTTTGGAAGTAGAAGCAGCAAAACTCGGTGTCGTAAACCTTGGCAAGCCTGAGCAAGCAGTTTTAAAGGATCAGTATGATTCTATGAAAGCTGCTTTGGCAGATGGTGATCTGGCAGCATGCCTAGCTTTTGACGAAAAATTCTTGAGCACCATCTATTTGGCATCAGGGAACTCGGTTTTGTACGAGTCCATTGAACGTTTGTGGATTCAGTGTCGGGCTTACAAGCTGATCGGCGCACGACGTGCCGTGGCTGAAGGCAAATCTCGTCTACTTTGGGAATTTCAGTCCAAACTTCTCAAGGCGGTGAAGGCGCAGGACGTCAATTTGATGGCTGAGCTCACTGATCAATCTATTCTTGCGGCTATGGAGCGGATTCGCCAGGCGCTTCCCTCGGCCACGCAGTAATAGGAATTTTCTGACACCACACGAGCCGCCATGGCTTGAATTTATGGGATATTTTTTAACCTCTTGTGTGATTTGTGATCACATATTACTCTTGAATGAGATCCACGTTACACGAAACATCTTTAGTTGACGCATGTTCCGTTCACCCGTCATAGTCAATGGCAACATGACGAAATCAATCTATTCAACCGCCGATCGCTCTGAAAAATCTGATACGTATCTGGCGCAAATTCATTCAAAACTGAAGGAGTATCCAACATGTCTGTAAATCTTCATGGAATCCTCACCGCGCTCATCGCACCATTTGCACATGATGGAAGCCTTGACGAAACCGCTCTAAAAAACCTCGTAGAACGAAGCATCGCCGGAGGCGTGAATGGCCTGGTGACCTGCGGATCTACCGGAGAGTTCAGTGCAATGACGCACGAAGAACGCAAACGAGTTGTTGAAGTAGTTGTGGAAGCCGCCGCGGGCCGAGTCCCCGTTGTCGCTCAGACCGGTGCCACCACAGCACGTGAAGCAATTGAACTCACTCGGCATGCAGAACAAGTAGGTGCCGATGTCGTCATGATCGTGACCCCGTACTACGAGCCAATCTCGATTGAAGAAACCGTTGACTATCTCAAAACCGTCAGCGCTTCAGTATCGTTACCGGTCATGCTTTACAACATTCCACCAGCCACCGGCATCAACCTTGACCCTGCCTTGGTGGAACGACTCGTTACTGAAATTCCAAACGTCCGATACATCAAGGACTCCAGTGGAAATATGGAACAGGCACTGCAGATGATCCATCACTTGGGTGACAAGATCGAGACCTACATTGGCTGGGACGTCTTGACCCTTGCAGGGCTGCTTGAAGGTGCAGCCGGAATTGTCGCTGGCGCTGCCAATGTAGTGCCGCGCGAACTTGCTGACGTTTATGCCGCGGTGCAAGACAACGACCTGGTCAAGGCCCGTGCCTTGTGGAACAAGGTCTATCCAGTCATCGACGGCCTGCTCACCGAACCATTCATCCCAGCCATCAAGGCTGCGCTGAAGATTCAGGGAGAAGACTTCGGTCAACCACGCCTACCAATCCATCCTGCCAGCGAAGAAACGACCGAACGTATTAAGGGCTTGCTAGGACAGCTGGCCGAAGCTGCAGCATCGGCGAAGAACTAAGGACCGGACATGGAAACCACAAGCACAGTGGAAGTTCGTCGCAATGGGCAAGAACGTCCAACTCCAGCACTGCCTCCAGCAGCACTCTTTATCAACGGCGAGTTCACCGCAGGAGAGAGTACCGAGACTTTCACGGTCATCAACCCAAGCACCGAAGAGAACATTCTTGACGTTCCCCGAGCGAGTACCCAAGATGTCGACCGCGCCGTTGCAGTAGCTCACGAAGCCTTCGGCACGTGGGGACGCACCCTTCCGGCTGAGCGTGCAACAGTACTGCTCAATATTGCACAGCGCATGGAGGATGAGCGGGAGTTATTAGTTGAGCTGGAATCGCTTAATACCGGCAAGCCTCAAGCAGTAGCCGAGGATGACGTTGATTCGGCCATTGACTCCTTCCGCTTTATGGCTGGGGCATTGCGTGCGGGCACCACCTTGGCGGCCGGAGAATACGCAAAAGACCATACCTCCGTGATCGTCCGCGAACCTTTGGGAGTCATCGGAGCGGTGACCCCATGGAACTACCCGCTGCTCATGGGCGTCTGGAAGATTGCGCCAATCCTCGCAGCAGGCAATACCTTGGTGATCAAACCCTCGGAAACTACACCACTGACCACGCTTAAGTTCGCAGAACTGACAGCCGACCTCCTACCGGCCGGTGTCTTTAACGTTCTGACCGGACGTGGAGCGGTCATCGGAGACCGACTTGCCTCGCATCCGCAAGTTGCGATGATCGCCTTGACGGGTTCGGTGGGGAGTGGTCAATCGGTTGCTGCTTCCGCCGCGGATTCGGTGAAACGGGTCCATCTGGAATTGGGTGGCAAAGCACCCGCTGTGGTCTTTGAAGATGCTGATATTGAGGCGACGGTAGCAGGGCTACGCAACGGTGGATTCTGGAACGCTGGTCAAGAATGTGGAGCGGCTTGTCGTGTACTGGTGCATGAGTCAATTGCCGAAGAATTCACTTCAAAACTAGCTGAGGCGGTATCGAGTTTGGTGGTGGGTGAGCCAGAGACAGGAGAAGACGTGGAAATCGGTCCGATGATTTCCCAAGCGCATTACTCCCGTGTATTGGACCATCTGAAACTTGCTGAGCAAGAAGGCAATGAATTTGTGACCGGGGGACAGGCGATACCGACCAAGGGGTACTTCATCGAGCCCACGGTCATCAAGGCATCGCAGGGAGCATCATGCACCCAGCAGGAGATTTTTGGCCCAGTCATTTCGGTAGAGACCTTTAGTGGCGAGGAAGAAGTCATCACTCGTGCCAATGAAGTTCCCTTCGGCCTCGCCGCTTCGGTGTGGACCAAGGATGCCCAGCGTAGCCACTATGTGGCTTCGCGCTTGGACGCCGGAACCGTATGGGTCAACGCCCATCTGGTGTTGGCTACCGAAATGCCATGGGGCGGTTTTAAGGGATCGGGCTACGGACGTGACCTTTCGGCCTACGCCTTGGATGACTACTCGAGAACCAAGCACGTCATGCACAATATGTCCCGATAAATAGGGCAAGAACGACCGTGGCCGCTACCTTCCAAATCATTTGGAAGGTAGCGGCCACGGTTTTTGTGCCTAGGGCTACTTACTTACGCAGCTCGAAGCGGTCTGCATCCATGAGCTTGGCCCAAGCTGCAGCGAAGTCCTTGACGAACTTCTCCTTGGCGTCGTCCGAAGCGTAAACTTCGGCCAGTGCGCGTAGCTCGGAGTTGGAGCCGAAGACCAGGTCTACGCGGCTACCGACCCAGCGGCCGTCAGTGGTTGCGTAGGTCTTCTCTTCTGCATCTGGGGTCCATTCCAGGCCCAGTTCCAGCAGGTTAGCGAAGAAGTCGTTGGTCAGGGCACCTGGGGTGTCGGTGAAGACACCGGTGTTCGAACCATCCCAGTTGTTGCCCAGTACGCGCAGGCCACCAACCAGTACGGTGGTTTCCGGTGCGGTCAGGCCCAACAGATTAGCGCGGTCCAGCAACAGGTACTCGGAAGGCAGGTTCAAGAAGCCCGAATCGTAGTTGCGGAAACCGTCAGCAACTGGTTCCAACCATGCGAACTGTTCCACGTCCGTTTGCTCCTGGGTAGCGTCAACACGACCCGGGGTGAACGGTACCTCGACCTGCTGGCCGGCTGCCGAAGCTGCCAGCTCAACACCTACGTTGCCGGCAAGAACCACAACGTCAGCGAAGGAAGTCTTGATGGCGGAAGTAGCGTTGAAGGTGTCAACGATTTCTTCCAGCTTCGCGATTACTGGCTTGAGCTGCTCTGGCTGGTTCACGGTCCAGGAAACCTGTGGTTCCAGGCGGATACGACCGCCGTTGGCACCGCCACGCTTGTCCGAAGAACGGAAGCTAGCTGCGGCCTTCCATGCGGTGGAGACCAGCTGCTGAACGCTCAGACCGGATTCCTTGATCAGTTCCTTCAGTGCCGAGATCTCTGCAGCGCCCAGGGTGGTTTCTGGTGCAGCTGGCAGTGGATCCTGCCATGGCAGGTCTTCAGCTGGAACCTCTGGGCCGAAGTAACGGGACTTTGGACCCATGTCGCGGTGGGTCAGCTTGAACCATGCACGAGCGAAGGCATCTGCGAACTTGTCCTGGTTGTCCTTGAACTCGCGAGAGATCTTCTCGTAGGCAGGATCAAAGCGCAGGGCCAAGTCGCTGGTGAGCATACGTGGTTCGCGGCGCACCGATGGGTTGTGTGCCATTGGAACCATGTCGGCTCCGCCGTTGTCCTTTGGACGCCACTGCTGTGCACCGGCTGCCGAGTGGAACAGTTCCCACTCGTAGGCGAAGAGGATGTGGAAGAACTCGTTGTCCCAACGGGTTGGGTGGTAGGTCCAGGTAACTTCCAGACCGGAACCGATGGTGTCATCGCCGTGGCCGGTGCCGAAGTCGGACTTCCAGCCCAGACCCTGCATTTCTAGTGGAGCGGACTCTGGGTCGCCACTCTTGTGCGATTCGGCGCTGGCACCGTGGGTCTTGCCGAAGGTGTGGCCACCGGCAATGAGGGCGACGGTCTCTTCGTCGTCCATGCCCATACGGCGGAAGGTTTCACGGATATCTACTGCCGAAGCCAGTGGGTCAGCAACGCCGTCTGGACCTTCTGGGTTGACGTAGATCAGGCCCATCTGGACTGCTGCCAGCGGAGCTTCGAGGTTACGAGCGCCGGTGTAGCGTTCGCTTTCCAGCCATACCTTTTCTGGGCCCCAGTACACGTCGTCGTCGGCTTCCCAAACGTCCTTACGACCGCCAGCGAAACCGAAGGTCTTGAAGCCCATGTCTTCAAGAGCCACGTTGCCAGCCAGGATAATAAGGTCAGCCCAGGAGATGGACTGGCCGTACTTCTTCTTTACTGGCCATAGCAAACGGCGAGCCTTATCCAGGTTCACGTTATCTGGCCATGAGTTCAATGGAGCGAAGCGCTGCTGACCAGCACCGCCACCGCCACGGCCGTCGTGCGAACGGTAGGTACCGGCGGAGTGCCATGCCATACGAATAAGGAAAGGACCGTAGTGACCGAAGTCAGCTGGCCACCAGTCGTAGGACTTGGTCATTAGCTCGGCAAGGTCAGCCTTGACCGCTGCCAAATCCAGGGCTTCGAAAGCCTCGATGTAATCGAAGTCGGCATCCAGAGGGTTGGTAGCCTCCTGATTCTTCGACAGGATCTTCAGGTTCAGCTTATTTGGCCACCACTCGGTGTTGGCGTTGCCCTGGGTCGGGTGAACGCGACCGGTGTTACCTACAACCGGGCACTGACCTGCTGTTGTCTCAGACATGTGCTCTTCCTTCCGGATTTCTTGGGGTTTAGGGTTTGATGCTCATCGCTTGGGCGGTTCCCGAGCGACAACCAAGTCTTAGGGCCGCGCGGTCAGCCGTCGAGGTCTTTTGCCTGGCATTCGGGGCAGACGCCCCAGTAGATCACTTCAGCTTCATCAATCTTGAAACCGTGGTCATCTGACGCATGTAGACAAGGAGACTCACCGACAGAACAATCAACATCCGCTAAGTTCCCGCATTGCCGGCACACCACATGGTGGTGGTTGTCCCCGATGCGAGTTTCATAGCGTGCAATATGTCCCTGCGGCTGGATCTGACGGATGACTCCCAAACTCGTGAAAAGTTTGAGGGAGTCATAGACCGCTTGGTGTGACACCTTGGGATATTCACGATGGACCGCCGAAATGATCGTTTCGGTGTCTGCGTGAGGGTGCCGGGCAACGGCAGCGAGCACCGCAACGCGTGGTTGCGTGACTCGCATTGAAGCTGCCTTGAGCACCTGCTCAATCCCGTCCGTAGATGTCATACCTTCAGCATGCCTGCTTATTTTGAATGAGTCAAGATAAGACGAGATGTCTTTCAGGTTACATCGCGAAAATCCTCGGCAAGCGCCCCAAGGCCCTCATCAGAGGGTATATATTCCCCTTTCGGTATACTTTGAATTACCCCTACAGGACCGTCTTCAGTCGAGGCTGCAGACCAACAACAACGGTCAGCCGTGGGATTTAAGCGGAGAATCCGTCGCCGAAATTACTGATAGAAAATCGTTGAATTCATGGCACGGTGGGCATGGATTTTCATCAACGCGAGCAAGTTCACATAGCTGTGAATCACCTATGGAAACTATGCGCTACACCGGGGTCGGGGGAGCGAAAACCGCGAAAACTGGGGACTCTGGTTTGACCAATGATGGTGGGTCGACCATCCTTAATAAGGACTATTTAGGATTTATTGTGACAATCCGAGAAGAAATAGCGTCGGGTCACTGGTGAAATTACCGGTGAGAATACACGGGGTCAGCTGTTTCATTCAGCGCCCGCTGACGCTAGATTTGGATTCAGTGAATCGAAACCGATAAGCAATTCGCAATCAAGCACACTGCAGAGCAATCGTTCACTAGTTGAACCGTTGCTCGTTGGGCTCCGAAGGAATTTCACCTTTGAAACCTCGCCGGTGAAGGAAGAAAGCAATGAAGCAGACGGATCAATCATTTGAAGACCTTGTCGGCGAGCTGCATTCAGCTCGACAACGACGCCCTAAGAAATATTCGGTTTCAGGAACTGACTATTGGGTATTTGGTATCGCTGGCGCCTTAGCGCTGGCTTTTATTGTTTGGGGTTTCGTTACCCCAGAAGGCTTAGGTAAAGCCGCAGATGTAGCCCTGGACTGGGTCATCACCAACACCGGTTGGCTGTTTATTATTGCAGCCTCGGTATTCGCAATCTTTGTCATCGTGGTCGCAGTGAAGAACTTTGGCCGTATCCCGCTGGGTAAGGATGACGAAAAACCACAATTTACTACCGTCTCGTGGATCTCCATGATGTTTGCGACCGGTATGGGCATCGGCTTGGTGTTCTACGGCGTAGGAGAACCACTGTTCTTCTACATGTCACCTCCACCAGGGACCGTCGAAGGATCTAGCGCCGCGGCCATGAGCACCGCCATGGGTACGACGCTCTTCCACTGGACCTTATTCCCATGGGCGATGTACGCCATCGTCGGCTTGGGTATGGCTTACGGCAGTTTCCGTCTTGGACGCCCACAGCTCTTCTCTGCCATGTTCTCCTCAATCTTTGGAGAGCGCGTAGTACATGGCTGGGGCGGTCGCACGATCAACATCTTGGCAATCATCGCGACCCTTTTCGGGTCAGCATGTTCGCTGGGCCTTGGCGCGCTGCAGATTGGTGGCGGTATCCAGTCCGCCGGCATTCTTGAGAAGGTCGGCTCCGGCATATTGGTAGTCATCATCGCGATTCTGACTGCATTGTTTGTAGCCTCTGCCGTCTCCGGCATTGAGCGTGGCATTCAGTGGCTGTCGAACATCAACATGGTGTTGGCAGTAATCCTGGCGCTCATCGTCTTTATTGGCGGACCGACGCTATTCATCCTCAACGTCATCCCGAACGCTGTGGGTTCATTCATTGGTGACCTGCCTCAGATGGCTTCGCGCACCGCGGCCTCCGGCGATGAAACCATGTCCAGCTGGCTGTCCTCATGGACCGTCTTCTACTGGGCTTGGTGGATCTCATGGAGCCCATTCGTTGGCCTGTTCATCGCACGTATCTCGCGTGGACGCACCATTCGCCAGTTTGTTACCGGCGTACTGTTGGTGCCATCGGCCGTGACCTTGCTGTGGTTCTCGATCTTCGGTGGCGGAGCCATCGGCTTGCAGGAACGTGCTGAGCGTGCCGGGAACACCGGAGATGCTTTGGCCAAGATGGTCGACGGGGCACCAGACATTAACTTTGACCTGATCCTCTTCGACCTGCTCGATAAGCTCCCGCTGAACGGCTGGATAGCGACCGTGCTGATGGTGATCACCGTTCTGTTGATTGCCATCTTCTTCGTCACGGGAGCCGACTCGGCTTCGATCGTGATGGGCGCGCTCAGTGAGCGTGGCGCCGAAGACCCGACCAAGAAGTCAGTGATCTTCTGGGGTGTCGCCACTGGTGCCGTTGCTGCCGTTATGCTGCTTGCCGGTGGAGATCATCCAGACGAGGCGCTCAACGGTTTGAAGAACATAACGATTGTTTCGGCCTTGCCATTCGTGATCGTGATGTTGTTGCTGTGCGTCGCGCTGTGGAAGGACCTGAGCCGGGATCCATTGATCTTGCGTGGAAAGGTTGCCCGCACCGTACTGGAGCAATCGGTGACCCAGGGCGTGGACCGGCACGAAGGTAGCCAGTTCGGCCTGATGACCACCGAGATTCCAATTGTTGCTCCGGCTGAGACTTCAGCAGAGGATGCTACCAAGTCAGCGCAGGTGTTTGTCACCGAAGCTGATGGGAAAGACTCTAAGGACTCCACCGAGTCAAAAGATTCCTAGCAAAAAATAGTGGAAGCCACGTCCCGCGGGACGTGGCTTCCACTATTTAAGCTGCCATTCTCTTGGCTAAGAGCTAGCTACGTGCTCGGCAGATCGCATTGATCTCTGGAATGCACGGTTCATTTTGCAAGCTCGTGGTATCGCCGAGTGTGGTGCCCTCAAATAGTTGGGTGAGCAGTCGGCGCATAATCTTGCCCGAACGTGTTTTAGGAACGTCCGGAACCAGAACCACATCGCGTGGCTTGGCAATGGGGCCAATCTGATTAGCTACGGTAGAGCGCAATTCGGCAATGAACTGTGCCTGACGGGCAGCCAGGTGCTCATCTGGGTATTCAGCAATCAATGACTTGTCCAAAGGAACCACAAAAGCGGTAGCGGCGTGGCCAGTCTTGGCATCTGGGGTGGGGCACACGCCAGCCTCAACGACACCCGCGTTAGTGACCAGAGCAGATTCAATTTCAATGGTGGACAGGCGGTGCCCAGAAATGTTGATCACGTCATCGGTGCGACCCAAAATGAAAATGTCTCCATCATCATCAAAGCGCGCCCCGTCACCGGCAAGGAACCATCCCTGTCCGACATACTGTTCCCAATAACTGGTGTAGTAGCGTTCTGGATTACCCCAAACGGTTCGTGCCATCGAAGGTCCCGTCTGGGTGATGACAATATTTCCCTGAGTGTTCGGTGCAACGCGCTGGCCTTGAGCATCAACGATGTCCACCGAAACTCCAGGCAGGGCGCGGGCAGCGCAACCAGGCTTGAAGTACTCGTCGGTGGGCAGTGGCGAAAGGATCGTGGCTCCCGACTCGGACTGCCACCAGGTATCTACCATGGGAAGACCTTCGGTGGTATCGCGACCTAACTGTTCACGGAACCACTTCCAAGCCTCCGGGTTCACTGCTTCGCCCACGGTGCCGCCAATATTGATGGAGGACAGGTCGTAGGAAGCTGGAATGCCCTGCGGGAACCAGCCCATCAACGAACGCACTAGCGTTGGCGCGGTGTAGTAGCTGGTGACCTTGTAGCGTTCGATGACTTCGAAGTGACGGCCAGGATGTGGGGCATTTGGTACGCCTTCGTAGATGACCTGAGTAACGCCGTTCGACAGCGGACCGTAGATCTCATAGGTGTGGGCGGTGACCCAGGCTAGGTCTGCGGTGCACCAGTGAACGTCTTGGTCTCGCTTTGAAACATCAGGGTTGGCGAAAAGCATGTTGTAGCTGGCGGCTGCCTGAGTCAGATAACCGCCGGTGGTGTGTACCAGGCCCTTAGGCTGTCCGGTCGTCCCTGAGGTGTACATGATAAATAGCGGGGTTTCCGAGTCAAAGGACTGTGCAGCGTGCTCGGTGGGCTGGGTGTCGACCACATCGTGCCACCAAACATCTCGGCCTTCGGTCCATGGGATCTCATCGCCTGTGCGGCGAATGACCAGGACCTTTTCAATTTCATTTTCGCCCGAGACCGCCTGATCGGCGTTGTCTTTGACCGGCACGGAAGTGCCACGACGGAACTGGCCGTCCGTGGTTACCAAGACTTTGGCTTTGGTGTCTTCCACGCGGAACTTCAGCGCCTCAGCAGAGAACCCGCCGAAAACCAATGAGTGGATCGCGCCAATGCGGGCGCAAGCCAAGGTGATGACGACGGTTTCGATAAGTACTGGCAGATAGATGACCACGCGGTCGCCCTTGACCACACCCAAGGATTCCAAGGCATTGGCAGCTTGGCTGACGCGTTCTTGCAAGTTCTTGTAGGTGACGGCTACACGGTCGCCGGGTTCGCCCTCGAAGTACAGCGCAACCTTGTCACCGCGACCGGCCGCAACATGGCGGTCGGCACAGTTCACCGCGGCATTGAGTTTGCCACCGAGGTACCAAGAAATCTGCGGGCCACGCTTGGCTACTGGGTCAGCGGGGAGAATTTGGCTGGTGGTGTGCCATTCGGTGTCCCAATCTAGAAGGTGCGCCGCTTCATCCCAGAATGCTTGGCGTGCTTCCTCTGACACCAGTGTGGCGGTCGATGCTGATTCGATGGTCATGAAAGATAATTCCTTGGAGTGTTAATGGGTGACAAGTTGAGAAGCTGCGGGAGAGGCGAAATCAGGTTCCCCGCTCGATAGCCAGCGCAATTGAAGCGTTGGCCGGGTCTTGTCCCTGAGGCTGTGCATAGTTCAGTGCCATGATCATCTCCATCGGTTCTGGCGGTAGCACCGGCCTATGGAACATGTGATTCATAGGTGGTTGCTGCGACGTCTAGGAGCCAGATCTCTCGGTCGCTCGGGATGGTTACCCGTCCATTACATGATTTCGAACGAATTGAATGCAAATCTTGCGTAACATGAAAAATATTCGATAACTACGTCACACGCACGAGATATTTCGTTATTTATTTCATTGAATGCCGGTTTGATCGATGATTGATGATTTTCATGAGTTCATCTTCGGTGGAATGCGAAGTTGCCTGTGCAAACCGCCTGTCAAACCGGCGCATCGTCACGACGAAATGTGACTTCGTGGCTTGGAAGCACCGCTTTGTTACGGCTACAAATGAATGAGAACCCATCCAGAGCGGCCGAGAGATCTGGCTCGATGACGCCGCAGCAACCACCCGATTTGCGGGACGGTGCTACCGCCAGGACCGATGGAAAGAATTGAGGATTTCTAATGTCATTTGGCGAGTCGCCAAACACCACAAGCTTGGACTTCAACCAGCTCAGTGATCCTTCGCAGGCTAGCGCCATGGGACTAGATGACTTCCAAGAGCAGCTGCCTACCCGGCAACTACTCAAGGTCACCCCAGGCCCTAGCGCAGACGAACAATATGATCGCTTGGCTGAAGTCTTCCGCCCGGTTTTCGCGCAGATTGCAGCCACCGCCAAGGAACGTGACCGGAACCGCGTACTGCCTTTTGAGCAGGTAGGCCTGCTCAATCGAGAACGCTTTGGGGCGCTACGTATCCCAGTCGCCGAAGGTGGGTACGGCGCACGACTGGTTGACGTCTTCCGTCTACTCATCGAACTTTCCGAAGCTGATTCGCATGTGGGCCAGCTATGGCGCGCGCATATCGCATTTGTTGAAAATGTTCTGGTTCTTGAAGATCAGGAACTACGTAGCAAGTGGGTTTCCCGCATTGCCGCGGGACAAATTGTCGGCAACGCGTACACCGAACGTGGCGGCAATGCGCTTGGTACCTTGAACACCAAAGCCAGCCAGGTTGATGGCCGTTGGCTGGTGACTGGTGAAAAGTACTACTGCACCGGCACTATCTTTGCCGACTGGACCACGGTGGCTGTGGCTCACCCGGAGCTTGCCGGGCGCCAGATTGCGGTGGTCTCCACCCAACATAGTGGCGTAAAAATCTTGGATGACTGGGATGGTTTCGGCCAGGGTCTCACCGGTACGGGAACCACGGAATTCCATCAGGTGCCGGTAGACACCTTCATGCCACAGCAGAAGAATGACCCTGAGGCAGCGATTTTCCAGCTGGTACTCATGGCCGTGCAGGCTGGCATAGCGCGGGCAGCACTGAATGACCTGCGTATTTCGGTGCAGAATCGTACGCGCATCTTCACCACCGGCACGGGAGTGCCGGTACACCGCGAACCACAAGTACTGCAATTAGTCGGTGAGGTCTCCGCAGAGTCCTTCGCCGCTGACTCGGTGGTGATCGGTGCTGTCCTTGAGGTTGAAGCCGCCCTCATCGACCCAGGGCTAAATGATGAGGAACGCTACGCGGTCTGTGAACTAGCAGCTAACCGGGCACAAACCATTGTCCAGCCACTGGTCATCGGAGCCACGAGCAAACTCTTTGATGGGCTTGGAGCATCGTCCACCAGCGTGATCTGTAACTTGGATCGACACTGGCGCAATGCCCGCACCATCGCCACCCACAATCCGGCCATTTATAAGGCACGCATCGTGGGTGACTACGAGATCAATGCAGTGCAACCGCAACGTCTCTCGGTCACCGGAGAAGACAGTAACCATCGGGCCTAAGGCGCATCCACGCCGCCCAACAAACTTCACTACTACTCAACTATGGCAAGGGGAAACTAATGAGCCAGAAGCGCGAAATTCTCTTCAATGCATTCGATATGAACTGTGTCGTGCACCAGTCGCCAGGCCTGTGGCGTCACCCAGAGGACAAGGCCTCGACCTACAACACCATTGGTTACTGGACCCACCTGGCCAAGGTACTAGAAAAGGGCAAGTTCGACGGCCTGTTCATTGCCGACGTGCTAGGCACCTACGATGTTTTCAACGGGACCAACGAGTCCCCACTGCGCTCCGGTGCACAGGCTCCGGTCAATGACCCGATGATGCTGGTTTCGGCCATGGCAGCAGTGACCGAGAACCTCGGCTTTGGTGTTACTGCAGGCACCGCCTACGAGCACCCATACGCTTTCGCCCGTCGCTTGGCTACTCTGGATCACCTGACCAATGGTCGCGTGGGCTGGAATGTCGTTACCGGTTACCTGCCTTCGGCTGCTCGCAACATGGGTCAGGAAGACCAGATGGAACACGACGAGCGTTACAACCACGCCGACGAGTACCTCGAAGTCATCTACAAGCTGCTTGAAGGCTCGTGGGAAGACGACGCTGTTCAGGCCGACAAGGAAACCGGGATCTACACCGACCCGGCCAAGGTGCACAACATTGAGCACGAAGGCAAGTACTTCAAGGTTCCAGGCATCGCTATCACCGAGCCTTCCACCCAGCGCACCCCAGTGATCTACCAGGCTGGTGCTTCCTCGCGCGGTATCAAGTTCGCTTCGGAAAATGCTGAAGCAGTCTTCGTGACGAGCCCAACCCGCGAAATCCTCAAGGCCACTGTCACCAAGATCCGTGATGCAGCCGAAGCGGCTGGCCGCGATCGCTATGACGTGAAGATCTTTGCGATGCAGACCATCATCACCGACGAGACTTCTGAAAAGGCTCAGGCTAAGTACGAAGACTACAAGTCCTACGCGGATATTGAGGGTGCTCAGGTACTGATCTCCGGTTGGATGGGTGTGGACCTGTCAGAGTTGGATCCTGACGAGCCACTGGGTTCCAACGTGAAGTCCAACGCTATCCAGTCTTCGGTGGAAACCTTCCAGAAGGCCAGCGGCGATGATGGCAAGCCATGGACCATCCGCCAGTTGGCAGAGTGGGTTGGCGTCGGCGGCTTCGGTCCGATCACCGTTGGTTCCGGTGCCGAGGTAGCGGAGAAGCTCATTGACTGGGTGGACTACACCGACGTGGATGGCTTCAACCTGGCCTACGCCATCACCCCTGGCACCTTCGAAGACGTTGTTGAGTACGTGGTTCCTGAGCTGCAGGCTCGTGGCGCATACAAGACCGAGTACGCCGAAGGATCACTGCGCAACAAGCTCTTCAACGCAGGTGACCGGGTCAAGGACACCCACCGTGCCGCCAAGTACAAGATTGCTAACCGCGTAGCTGCTCAGGGCTAACCTCCTGAGAAGCCGAGCGAGCTGCCCATAGACAGCCCGCAAATGCCCCAGTTCAAAATTCTGAACTGGGGCATTTTTGTGCCTTTGACGGCTGTTCTCAGGAGCATCGCATAGAAGCGAGCCAATGAATAGCCCCGGTGGCAGCACAGGGTTTGTGCGTATGGTGAAGGGCATGCGCATCTAGAACCTTAGGTCAGCGCAAGATGTGCTTCTGAAACCTGCAACAACTCTTGGAACAGCTGTTTGTTCCACTGGAATCCACGTTGAGCTTCATCCAGCACGGCTACGGCGCGAGTTTCGTCCTCACCGAAGATATCTAATTGCAGCCGATAGCGGTCTTTGTAGAGCTTCGGCTTCTCGATTTGCTCAAAATTCCACATGTTCAGCGCTTCAGGGGCAATGCCGTAGTGGCGGGCTACGAGCTTACCTATGGGAAGACCGCCGGATAGATCGCCGAGGTAACGCAGATAATGGTGGGCAACGAGCCTGGCAGGTTCGATAGCGGCCGCATGGATGGCTTCTACATACTCGGTCGTGGCAGGTAGAGCGGGTGGTAACTGCTCGAAGCCATGAGCAGGTAGGAGCACCGCTAGATCCCCATCGATATTTGCCGAGCGCTCCAGTGCAAGGTCAAAGATGGGAGATAGCTCAGCTTGGTGAGCCAGCCGTCGCACCTCCTGCTCCAAAGCTGCATAAATATAGTGATACTGCGAGATCAGTAGCGTGTAGTCACGTGCGCTACGCTCGCCAGCCATCAACGTCGTGATGAACTTACTGGACTCTGCCGACTGGTGGTCATCTTGGGTGACCTGGCGTAGCCGAGTTGAAAATTGTGGTTGATCGATAACTGTCATGTTCCCCATGGTCCTTAGATACGAGTCGATTTCAAGGATTTTGTTAAGGGTACCCTAATATTCTGCATCTCACGACCGGTCGGTCGGTGTGATCCAGTTCACGGCGAATGAACGTCGGGAAGACCTTGAGTAGTTCACTATTCGGTGGGCGTTTGGCGATTTTCAAAAATATTTGACTGATATGGTGATATTTATAAAATTTTCCTTCAGCATTACGTTTCTGGGTGCGCTAGTTGGTGCCCGTCGGCGCGTCTGCAGATGACGGCTGGCAGGCTGAAAAGAATTTTTATTGCGATACGAAATCATTCTTTAAGCTACTATCTAGAGCTTAGGTGAACTTAACCTAAATACTTGAGGCGCATGTGGGAATGCCACCTCGGGTCATCAACACTCTCGCATCTAGGATTTCTGTGTTTCGCAAGCAAAATATCTCTGGCCGCCTTAAGCTGACCGCTCTGGGCCTGGCAACTTTGTTAGTGGTGACAGCGTGCGGAAATGGTGCTTCCAAAAACACCATTGACGGAAGCGGCAAGGCGTTATCGTCAGTTCAGACTCTCGAAGACCCGAAATCTTATGAAGGTCCATCCACCGCAGTTCTTAGCGGCGCAGACATCGATCCGATCGCACAGCATCCCGAAGCAAAGCTGCCCGCCAGCATTGTTGACGCCCAAGAGAATCAGGTAACCGTCACCGACATCTCACGGATCCTACCCATTGACCTTTACGGGACATCCTCACGCGTGGTCTTCGACTTAGGCCTGGGCGACAACGTCATTGGACGGGATACCTCTACAACCTTTGATGAGGCCCAAGACCTGCCAGTGGTCACCCAAAACGGACACGAACTCAACGCAGAAGCGATCTTGCAGCTCGCACCCTCGGTCATTATTACCGACACATCGCTAGGGCCATGGGACGTCATTGAACAAATGCGTGAAGCTGGAATTCCCGTGGTCGTATTGGACTCCGAGCGTAGTTTGGAGACCTCGGCCGAAATGATCGAGCAGATTGCCTCGGCACTCGGTGTGCCCGAAGAAGGCAAAAAGCTTGCCGAACGAACCGAAGCCGACATTGAGAAAATCACCGCTCAGATCTCTGACATCGCGCCCGAGGGAGACCGAAGAGTGCGCATGCTCATGCTCTATGCGCGTGGCCAATCCGGAATTTACTACATCTTCGGCAAGGGCTCTGGCGCCGACTCACTGATCACTTCGTTGGGAGGAATCGACGTGGCCAGCGAAATTGGTTGGGACGGCATGAAACCAATGACGGATGAAGCCATGGTCAATGCAGAACCAGACCTGATCATCATGATGACCAAGGGCCTGGAATCAGTGGGCGGGGTGGAAGGCATCGCCGATTCGGTGCCAGCCATTGACCTCACGCCAGCAGGTAAGAACCACCGAATCGTGGACATGGCCGATTCACAATTGTTGAGTTTCGGCCCGAACTCCGCAGCAGTGCTGGAGGCTATGTCGGTCGCTGTGTATGCGCCCGATGCTGGAGAAGACTCATGAGCACAACGCAGAACGCTCCACTGCGCCTTGAAATCACAGATCTTCAGCTCGAAGGCGAAGCGCCGAATACGGCTCCGCTCGGCACAAAACCGAACTCAAAGAAAGGAAATCTGATCGTACTTAGCGCACTAGGCCTCGCAGTATTCGTGATGGCTCTTATTAGCGCCGGGGTTGGTCAGATGCAGATCAGCGTTCCAGAGATTTTGGCCAGCATCGCCCACCGTGTGGGCTTGGACTGGGGCACACTGCCAGAACAACAGTTTGCTCAGCAAGCTTTATGGACGATTCGATTCCCTCGTGTGGTCATGGCCATCATCGTTGGAGCCGCATTGGCAGCCGGCGGAGTTCTGATGCAAGGAGTCTTCGGCAATCCGCTGGCTGAGCCCAGCGTGGTGGGAGTTTCCTCCGGCGCTGCAGCATTCGCCTGCACCTCCATCGCCTTTGGGTTGAGTATCTTCGGCAACTGGACCACCATCATTGCAGCATTTCTCGGTGGGCTCTTGGCCACCGCCTTGGTCTATCTCACCGCACGGCACTCTGGCCGCACAGAAGTAGTCACCCTGGTCCTAACCGGTGTTGCTATCAACGCGATTGCCGGGGCCTGTATCGCCTTGATGACTTTTCTTTCCGACACTTCGGCTCGTGAAGAAATCATCTTCTGGCAACTGGGCTCGCTCAACGGCACCATGTGGAACAACGTCGTCAGCGCTGGACCTATTGCACTCATTGGCATCATCTTTGCCATGACCCAAACCCGAAAACTGGATCTACTGGCTTTAGGCGAACGTCCCGCACGCCATCTTGGGGTGAACGTAGAGCGACTACGCAAAGAAGTCATTGTTATCGTGGCCTTTCTAACTTCAGCCGCCGTGGCCTTTGCCGGCGTGATCGGGTTCGTCGGGCTGGTAGTGCCACACATTCTTCGCATGGCATTGGGTCCGGGGCATCGCCTGTTGTTGCCGGCCTCGGTCATGGGCGGTGCATTGCTTCTGCTGGTTGCCGACACCGTGGCACGCACATTAGTAGCCAACGCAGATCTGCCCATCGGCATGCTCACGGCCCTGGTTGGTGGCCCATTCTTCTTCTGGCTCATTCGCCGCACGCGTCGTGGTGCTGGGGGTTGGTCATGATGCCTCAGCCAATAATGCAAGTTATCAATGCAACGTTGTCCTTGGGCGGTCGGCGAGTTCTCGACACGGTCAATCTGGACCTCTACCCCGGTGAAGTTGTGGCCTTGGTAGGGCCCAACGGTGCCGGAAAGTCCACTCTCCTGGCCGCAATGTGTGGTGATGAGCCACTGGATTCGGGGCAGATTCTGCTTCAGGGACGTGAAGTCATGCACCGCTCGGCCAAGGACCTTGCACAACTCAGGGCAGTGCAAACCCAAGAGTCACGGATTTCCTTTGCCTTCACCGGTGAAGATGTCATCCGGATGGGCCGTTCACCGTGGACGGGCACTATTGAGGAGGAACGGGACGAGGAAGTCATTGCTACCGCGGTATCCGTGACTGAATCCCAACCGCTGATATCGCGAGCAGTGCAAACACTCTCCGGCGGTGAGAAAGCCCGGATTTCTTTTGCCCGGGCACTGGCACAAGAAACCATGCTGGTGTTCCTTGATGAGCCCACCGCAGCGATGGATATCCGGCATCAAGAACATCTGATGAGTACCGTGCGTTCACGGGCCAATTCCGGGGTCACTGCGGTTGTCGTCCTGCATGACCTATCCCTGGCTGCCGCCTATGCAGACCGAGTAGTACTGCTTGACGAGGGGCGAGTAATCGCTCATGGCACCCCTGAAGAAGTACTCACGGCACAGAATCTGCAGAGCATCTATCGCTACCCGGTCAGTGTTTTTGAACATACAGAGCACGGGGGACTAGTGATCGTTCCGCTTCGTGCGCACTCAAGCACCCAACGTTTCCCCGAAGGAGAACTGATATGAGCTCCCCATATGCAACACAGCGCACAGCGTTGGGACGAGACAATCGGTTCAGAACATTACTGATCGCGGTAGTCGTCGCCATGATGCTCAGTTGTGGACTTGTTGCGACTTCACCCGCTCAGGCCGCGGGTACACTGAGCGTCACCTCCAACCTGGGCACCGGCAAAGCTTCAGCGACCGGAGCGACAACCATCACGGTAAAAGGTTCGGGATTCCAATCCGTGAAGAACGGATTTGGTGGGATATATGTCGTCTTTGGATACATTTCCAATACCGCAGGGTGGAAGCCAAGCAAGGGTGGAACCAGCGGGAAAGACTTCTATTATGTCGCGGACTCGCAGACTAAAAACAATAAGGGATACCAGCGTTTTGTCGCGTTCCCTGGCTCAAGTACCGCAGACAGTGCCAATGGTGGAACTATCGCCGCCAATGGAACATTCAGCACCACCATAGTGATCCCGGGACCAACCTTTAGCGCAGCAACAGCCTCGGGCGGAAGCAAGAACATCGATTGCCGGGAAGTCACCTGCGGCATCATCACCATCGGCG
Source organism: Glutamicibacter sp. B1 (assembly GCF_039602135.1). Lineage (NCBI taxonomy): Bacteria > Bacillati > Actinomycetota > Actinomycetes > Micrococcales > Micrococcaceae > Glutamicibacter > Glutamicibacter ectropisis. The sequence continues at coordinate 343,068 of NZ_CP125942.1, forward strand.
CGCACGGAGTCGTCAACGGAGCTAATGAAGCATTCACCCCGGTGAGCTTTGGTAGCGCCTCCGCCCAGACCCAGAAACAGTCGCAAAAACAAACCACTAAAGATACGTCGACAGCCCAACAGTCAACAGAATCCGCGACCAGCCAGCAGGCTCCGAGCGCAGGCGGGGAATCCACAAACTCCACTACTCAACAAGGTGGCAACGATACTGCTGACACCGAGCCGAACGGTGAACAAACCGCTGACGAAGAGAGTGCCGAAGACACTTCGAATGGCCAAACGGTACGCGAAGCGGTCACCAGTGGGGATCCCACGCTAGGCCTAGAACAAGGGACCGTCATCGCCGGCAGGTCGTTGGGATTCACCGGTCGCGGATTTGCTGCAGGCGAGCAAGTTGTTGCCAGCATTTCCTCAGGCTTGAGTGCTGCAGGACCGGTAGTTGCCGGTGAATTTGGTGAAATCGCTGGCACCGTCCAAATTCCTGCCGACACCGTAGCAGGCACCCACAAGATCAAACTCACCGGTGCAGGTTCAGGAACCTCGGTTGAAGCCGAATTCAGTGTGATGGCTGATGCCCAAGCGCTTGCGAGTGCGACACCGCAGGACCAGCAGCCTATACGCTGGGCGCTGATTGCGGTAGTTGTCGCCGGGGCGCTGCTGGCCGTATTGATTATCAGCTCGCTGATCTCGGGAATTATGCGTAGCCGCCGGAAGGCTGCCCAAAAATCTGAGCCCGCCATCTCAAGACAACGTAAGGTCAAGCGCCGGGTTCAGAAGCGTCGACGCCCAGCCAAGGGTAGGCCACCTGTTGAACAAACCATGGAGGCCAGAGCATCGGTTGGGCAAGAAGCGCTCGCCGAAGACGAGTTACAGACTTCTGCCCTAGACCTACTTGAAGAGAGCTTTGATAAGGAGCGGGCGTGAGTTTGCGACATCGTGTTCTTTCGGCACTCATCGTGCCTGTTATCGGTGCCAGCATGCTGTTGACCGGACAGGTAGCTGTTGCAGCAGATAATAACGGCAGCAAGGAAATTGACCTGAAGGTCACCATTCCACAAGCGGATGCCTTTGAAGTCAAAGATGCCCAATTCCGTTGGGGAGTTAATGTCGAGTCGAACTCAGGGTCCTTTTCCGGAGACTGCAACTTCCTGTCCGCGGGTGTCGCCGCAGATGCCGGGGCGAGCAAGGTATGGAAAGAATCCGATGATCTGTATAAGACCCAGGACGGCAATACTCGTATTGAGAAACCTAACGCCGCCGGTGAGTGGGCCAGCGCTTCATGGGCTAATAAGTGTCAAGACGCCAACGGACGCACGGTCACTACTGACCTATCTGAATCGGGTACCGGGGCACAGGTAGTCATTGATCAGGGCACCGGAAAAGTTGATGCAGCGAAGGGAACCGCCGAGATTTCCTGGAAGGGCTCGTTCTCTTTGGTGTTCTACGGAGGGCTGACCTACTGGTCGCTGTCTGACCCGGTACTTAAAGTTGCCGACGGGAAAGGGACCTTGACCGCAACTGCTAGCGGGTATGCCGCCGATCGCATCGACACCACCAAATGGAACAAGATCGAAAGCAAGAACATCGTGATGGCCCAACTGCCCAAGGTGAGTCTTGGAAAGAATGGCATCGTGAGCACCCCCGCGTATCAAGGCGTCAAGATCGACGGGGTTGAACCGGCACAGTCGCGCGAACAGTCCTGGTGGGGCTCGTTCCCCAAAGATTGGGTCGAGTTTAACCAACTCACCGGTCAAGGATCGTATTGGTATTCATCCGGTGGCGCCGCCGACGTTCGCAAGGTAGCCACCGATGTCTACATCAATTACACGCAAGAAAACTCGGTGATTGCTACACCCATCGCGCCTCAGAAAAACGATACGGATCAGTCTGGGGATAGCGAGAGCGGTGTGGTGAGCGAAGAACAAGAGAATTCCGGAGGAGCTAATGAAGCGACCTCTGGGGTAGCCAGTGCCGGTTCGCCGGTACAGCAACTGGTGCAACAAGCGCTCGAGTCGGTTCTGCCGGCCAGCGCAGTACTACCAGGAGCAGGTACCACCCTGCTTGAACCAACGGCTTTGGCGACCAGAGCTATCAACTGGGTCGGAAAGTCGCTTATTCCAGAAGCTGTGGAACGCGTCAAGGACTATAAGGAACCACTGTTGTGGTCCCTGGCGGGTTTGCTGGCGTTGGGCAGCGTGGCATGGGTTGGATTCCGCCACGGCTGGCTTGTCTGGCCCTTCTCGTCGAAAAAGTAAGGGTCAGCACTACATCGATCCGGGAGCATCAAAGCTCCCGCGGTCAAACTGATACACCTCACCGTCGGAACCCGCCAGGTTCCGACTCCATTCTAAAATCACTCGGAGGAAAAGTCCGTGGCAAAATACGGCATCACCAAAGTTCGTCAATCATTGGCCCTGGCCGCTGCAACCGGCGTCGCCGTGTCGATCGCAGCAGTTGCTATTCCAGCGCACGCCGCCGAGCAGACGCTCGACGGGGTCTCACTGACATGGGGACTGAATGCAGAGAGCGGAGCGGCAGGCTTCGCGCCGGGCACCTGTAACTTCCTTTCGGCAGGCGTCGCAGGCAATACCGGATCCAGCCGTGTCTGGACCGAAAATGATGGTTTCTACAAGAGCTCCGAAGGTAACGTCAGCATCATCAAGGACGGTCCCGACGGCAGCACCATGACACCAACCTGGGCCACCAAGTGCCAGACCGGTGATGGTTCAAACGTGACCACCGGTACCGGCGCCAACCAGAAGGTCAGCAACAACAAGGTCGTGCTGAGCAACGGTACCGGCAAGGTTGACCCGCAAACCGGTGAAGCCACCGTGTCTTGGACTGGTTCTTTCACCTCAGTGTTCTACAGCGGCATGACCTACTGGTCTGCTACCGACCCGGTACTAACGGTGGCTGCTGACGGCAGTGCGACGCTGAAGGCTACCGCTTCGGGGTACCAGGCTGACATGAATGACACCAGCAAGTGGATTCCTATCCCAGGCGAAGAGATCACCCTCGCTAACTTGTCGGGCGTCGAACTGACCAAAGACGGGTTCAGTGCAACCCCTGCCTACCTTGGCGTCGATGCGCCAGCGAGCGTAAGCCAGGTTAAAACTGGTGATAACTGGGGTTCGTTCCCCGCTGACTTCGTTGAGTTCCAGGGTAAGACCGGAACCCAGTCGTACTGGTACTCCTCTGGCGGAGCCGCTGATCCGCGTAAGCCAGTAACCTCGTTGAACGTGGCATGGGAAGCTGACTTCACCGGCCCAGTAGATCCGGAAGAGCCAGAGAATCCTGAAAATTCCGACTCCAAAAACGTCGAGCTTGACGTGACGGTGCCGAAGCAGCCGGTAGAACCCGAAGAGAAGGTCTTCAAATGGAACATTGCTGGCGATAGCTTGAGCCTGGGTACTGCAAAGCAGCAGTCCATCGGGTTTGTTGCTAGCGGTACGCTTCCCGAAATCACGGTCAGCGATACCCGCGAAGCATCAAAGGGATGGACCGTGACCGGTAAGACCACCGCATTCAAGGACGGTGCTAACACCTTCGGTGGCAACGGCCTGGGCTGGGCACCTACCGGTTCAGGAACTGAGGGCGTTGTAACCCTTGGTGAATACGTTGTCCCGGGGAGCACCAATGGCCTGTCGGCAACTTCAACCATGGCTAGCGCAACCGGTGCTTCTACGGCGAAGCTCAATACTGGTGTTCACCTGTTGGCACCTACTGATGCACCTGCCGGTGACTACACCTCAACGCTGACCGTTACCGCTATTCAAAAGTAGATTCGGCCAGTAGTACCTCGTGGTGTCCGGCCGACCTTAGGTTAGCCGGACACCACACCGTTTCATTTACAAGGAAATCATGCTCTCGAACCGTCGAGCCACTAGCTCCCCAAATACGCGACGCATCATGGGCGTCATAGGTGCCGCACTCATTGTCACAACCTTTGTGGCAGTACCAGATGCGCGCGCGGATGATATTTCGTGGGGCATTAACCCCGGCGGGGAAGAGCAACGTTCTAGCTTCTCCTACGAGCTTGAACCCGGCGATAGCGTTGACGATAGTTTTCAGATAACGAACTACGGCGTAAAGCCACTGGAACTTTCGGTCTATGGTGCCGACGGCCAGACATCGGCTAACGGCGCACTCGAACTCTTGCCAGCATCAGAACCATCACAAGAGGTCGGGGCATGGATTAGTGTGAGCGAATCTAAGCTCACCCTAGATCCCGGTGAAGAAGCAGATGTGGCTTTTACGCTGAGCATTCCCGAGGACACCGCACCGGGTGACTACGTTGGCGGCATGATTTCCTCATATATCGACTCCAGTGCGGGTACTGCTGTGGCAGTTGACCAACGACTGGCAACCCAGCTGGCGCTACATGTTGGTGGCGAGGGTAGCCTGGTCTTGGGAATGGACAATATTGATGTGAGTGCACCGATTGCGTGGAATCCGTTTGCGCCGGTTTCGGCAGATTTCGCAGCGCAGGTCAATAACGAGGGGACCTTGCGGGCCCGTGGAAACTACACGGTGAAGATCTCTGGAGTGTTTGGTTTGGGAAGCACCACGCAAACTGTTGCACTTGAAGAAATGCTTCCCGGTGCCAGCGTGGATCTGACTTCACAAGTCTCAGGGCTGTGGCCATTGATCTGGCAACAGTATGAAGTGAGTATGGTTCCTGAAGGAATCGATTCAGTCGCCGGGGAGCCGGTCCTTGCCAGTGGAACGTTATGGACTTTCCCCGCCGGATGGGTGGGAATTCTTCTGCTGATCATCATCGCGATTGTGATTGTCGCGGTGGTTCGCAGCCGCCGGTACGAGTACGTCTACGAGGATGAAGACGAGGTGGAAGCACCCTTGGCGTCGGTCAGCAGCGAGTAGTCATCTGCTTCCAAGCCCCAGCGTTATCGCTGGGGCTTGGTGCATTTAAAGGCAATAAACCATGCGTGCATGGCAAGCCAAATATGTGTGTTTTTCTTGCTTCTTATGACGGCTTAAGGCTCTTTATGACCGTGAATATTACGAGCTTTCGGGCGGTGAGCATTTGAAGTTCGTGACATGACGGATTTACTACGTAACGCTTGCAGCTGATCAGTCACAAGTTACAGACTTGAGGAGTCCTAGCGATCATGCAGGACACCCAACCATCCAGAGCGACCGAGAGATCTGGCTCGAAGACGTCGCAGCAACCACCTCTGTGAGGCCGGTGCTAAGGCCAGAGCCGATGGAGCATTCACAGTGATTCTCTGATGTCGCGCGCGGTGTTTTTCGCACGCGTCCCAGTGAGTTGACCGCGCTTCTAGGTGCCATCGCCAAGGAGAGAACATGTACTCGTACTTCCAAGGAGGAAACGTCTCGTGATTGAGATTGAAAACCTCCATAAACATTACGACTCTGCCCAAGGGCGCGTCGAGGTGCTCAAAGGCATCAACCTGAGCGTTGAGTCTGGTTCGATCACTGCAGTGGTTGGGCCCTCAGGCGCCGGTAAATCTACTTTGTCCCACTGCATCTCTCTGCTAGAAAAACCAAGCAGCGGGCAGATTCTCATCGATGGCAAGAACCTGACGAATCTATCGGGCAAAAAGCTTCGCGCTGAGCGTCGCGCTATTGGAACGATCTTCCAAAATTCGGCCCTGCTTCGCAGGATGACAGTGGCCGAGAACATTGCCTTGCCTCTGCGGAACCTAGGCGTGGTACACGAGGAGATGACTAGCCGAGTAGCTGAACTCCTTGAACGTGTAGGACTACTGGACCGGGCAAATTCCTATCCTGGTCAACTATCCGGTGGCCAGCGGCAACGTGTAGGTATTGCACGCGCCTTGGCCTTGCGGCCGCGGCTGTTGCTCTCCGATGAATCAACCTCGGGCCTGGATCCGGAATCAACGCAGCAGGTTCTCACTCTCCTTGAATCACTGCGAACAGATCTCGGGCTTGCCATCATCCTGATCACCCACGAGATGGATGTTGTCCGCCATGTTGCCGATAACGTTGCACAACTCGACGGTGGTCGTATCGCAGAATACGGCAAGCTCCACGAGCTGGTGGCTAATCCGAACTCCGAAGCCGGTTCCAAACTCTTGCCATTGCGTGCAGAGGCACTCCCGGCTGGGTTCTCTTATTCCATGACCGTCGCCTATCTCAACGATCGTGTTGATCCAGCATGGATCTCAAGATTGGGCATTGAACATGGAATTCGCGTGGCATTGCTTGGAGGCTCAGTTGAAGCACACCACGACGGAACGCTAGGACGAGTCAGCATCGGCGTGGACGGGGCACTGCCTGAACAGGTCACACAGATCCTGGCATCGTGGGGCCTGCAAGCCACCGTTGAAGAACATGTTCGTGAAGAGGTTGGCGTATGAGACTCCCATTTGAAAGCGCAGCGGTTGGAACAGACACCCCGTGGAATGAACTGCTCGCCCTGTTACTGCCTGCGTATGGGCAGACCTGGGCCATGGTCGGAATCGTGATGGCCCTAGTGATCAGCATTGGTGGCTTGATGGGGATCGCGCTGTACAACACCGACCGGCATGGCTTGTTCCCACGACCAAAGGTGCATGGCGTACTCAGCTGGATTGCAAACATGGGACGCTCACTGCCGTTTCTGGTGTTGATGGCCGCGATCATTCCTTTCACCAAATGGATCACGGGAACCACCATTGGTATCGCTGCAGCGGCGGTACCCATGACCATCGCCGGCATTCCCTTCTTCGCACGTTTGGTTCAGAACGCGCTTAATGACTTGCCGAAGGAAAACCTCGCCGTTGGTCTAGTCACCGGAGGTTCGGCAACACAGATCATTGGCGCCACCCAGATCAGGGAAGCCCTGCCGGCGCTGGCCTCAGCGATCACGCTGAACACCATTTCTATGATCGAGTATTCGGCTATTGCAGGCACGATTGGCGCTGGCGGTATCGGCTATCTCGCGGTGACCTACGGGTACCAGAGATTCGATATGAACGTCATGTTGGCCACCATCGTCGCACTGATCCTGACAGTTCAAATTGTCCAATTCCTCGGTGACCGCATTGCCCATGCGTTGGCCCGCCCATAATCGCATCAACATTAACGAGCTTAAAAATGACTTCACCACTTTCAGGCCATGACCATGGCTTTACCTTGCGTAAGAGCAGGAATGTACTTCCTTGGAGTATCGCAGCGATCGCTTCTGTTCTGGCTATAGTCCTAGCCGTGATGCTCGGACAGCAACGAACCTTGCCGGCGGTTGCGGCAGCAGACGGAACCCAAACGAAGTTCGTCGTTCACTTTGAACCGGCGATGGCTGGCGAAGAAAAAATTCTGGACTACGTCGCACAGAGTATCGCCCCAGACTACGGTGTAGAGATTGAGAAAACCGGTCTGCAAGACCCAATCCAAGCCAATCAAGCAGTGGCCAGCGGTCAGTTTGATGCGACGATCTTTGAACACCAGTGGTACATGGAGCAGTCGGCAGAAGCCGCCGGGGTGAAACTAACGCCCACCGTTGAGCTCTACCAATGGGGCTTTGGCATGTACTCGACCAAGTATGACTCCGTAGAAGCGCTGCCCAAGGGCTCAACACTGTTGTTGCCAAACGACGTTGCTAACCAAGGACAGGCTCTGTGGCTGCTACAGCGCGAAGGCTTCCTGAAACTCAATCCAGATATTGAACCTCGCACAGCAAAAATGTCTGATGTCGTTGAAAACCCGCATGAATTCGTTTTGAAGGAAGCCGACTTGTTGGCGATGCCTCGAATGCTAGATGACGTTGATGTCGCCATCGGCTACGTCTCGCAGTTCGATGCCGGAAAGGTTAGTCGAGATAAGGGAATCTTGTTCCCAGAGCCACCTAAAACCTTCGCTTCACGGCTGATCATGGCCTCTGATTTTGCAGAAACTGCTGACGCAAAGAAACTGATTGAAGTGTTCTCGGATCCTCGCTTGCAGGAATATTTGGAGACGACAGATGACCCACTGGTCCAAGGCGTCCTCACCAAGGTTTCTGATAGCTAGAACCAGGCCTTTACGTGGAGAAAAGCTAGAGGCAACCAGCAAGAAATTCTTTTCATGCTGGTTGCCTCTTAGGCTGTTATGGTTTTCGCGTTTTAGGCAGCGAGCGCATCCTTGATGGCTTTGCCAAGCGAAGTTGGTGCGCGACCGATGAGCTTTGCCAAATCCCCGGAGTTCACTTCTAGAGCACCTTCACGAATACGCAGATCAGTATCTACCAAGATGTCAGCAAAAATGGCTGGAACACCCGAATCAGTGTAGATCTCCACTAGCTTGGCAGGATCCATTTCCTGATAGGTGACATCCTGGCCTGCTGCAGCGCCGACGGCACCGGCCAACTGACTCAAGGTGAAAGGCTTGTCACCGCCCAACTCGTAGATTTTTCCTGCCTGATCCGAATCCGAAAGTAAGACTGCAGCTGCTGCCTCGGCATAGTCCGCGCGGGTAGCAGCACTGATTTTGCCATCGCCGGCAGCACCGAGAACAACACCACTGTTCAAGTAACCCAGTAGCTGATCAGTGTAGTTTTCCGTGTACCAGCCATTGCGTAGCAGGACATAGTCGATACCTGATCCTGCCAGCAGGTGTTCGGTGGCGATATGTTCCTGCGCCAGTTTCATGTTGCCGGTCAGGGCATTGGCAATGGAGGTATAGGCGATGAGCTTTACGTTGACACGTTGGGCAGCAGTGATGACATTTTCATGCTGCGTGGTCCGCTGACCCACTTCGCTGCCGGAAATCAACAGCAACTTATCGACACCTTCCAAAGCGGTCACCAAGCTGGCTTCCGCGTTGTAGTCAGCGACGCGAGTCTGAAGACCCTTGCCGGCCAGCGGCTCTAACTTCTCTGGGGAACGACCAATGGCGATGAGCTGTGCTGGATCGGCGCCGCGCTTCAGCAATGCGTCGATAACTAACTGACCTAGCTGTCCGGTGGCTCCGGCAATTGCAATATTCATCTTGTCCTCTCGTTTAAACTGCAATCCATTACAACCGACGCAGTCACTGCAGAATTCCCGAACTATATTTCGTCGTGGCATTAAATTCATAGCTCACTGAAATCTCAAGCTTTCGCGTCTTAAAGCGTAAGAGCTGAGAAATGTGTCGGATCATTACGTGGAATATTGCCCCAATCTCATGCTTGGCCCGCTGATTTATGTCTTGATGACGCTGATTAACGTAACTTTTGTCGGGCCGTGGCCTTGGAAGACAAACTTGAATTGTTCGGGCGGTACATCCGAACACCACACCATCCAGAGCGACTGAGAGATCTGGCTCAACGACGTCGCAGCAACCACCCGACAGGGAGCGGTGCTACAGCCAGGACCGATGGAGTACCTTCACTTCGCCGTACAAAAAATCTGTCAAGACAGATATTTGTTAGCGAAGTGCGCTCCGCATAACCAAGCACTAAAGGAGCGATGATGATTCGTCTTGAGAACCTAACAACAACCTTCGGCAAAGGCCAAGACCAGTTCACTGCCGTCAAAGATGTCTCTCTAGAAATTAAGGCTGGAAGCATTCACGGCATTATCGGTTTTTCCGGGGCCGGCAAATCCACGTTGCTACGCAACATCAATTTATTGCAGCGCCCCACCTCGGGGCAGGTCTTTGTTGATGGCGTCGAACTTACCGGTCTGAGCGAAAGCGAGCTACGCAAGCAACGACATGAAATAGGCATGATCTTCCAGCACTTTAACCTGCTGAATAATCGCACTGCACAACAGAATGTGGAGCTGAACCTGAAATTCGCTGGTGTGCCTAAGAAGGAACGCCGCGAACGTGCACTTGAAGCGCTAGCAATTGTGGATCTCGCAGATAAAGCTAGCGCCTATCCGGGCCAGCTCTCTGGCGGGCAGAAACAACGTATTTCCATTGCTCGTGCGCTGGTCACCGAACCTAAGGTCCTATTGTGCGACGAGCCAACTAGCGCCGTGGATCCACGAACCACTACCTCGGTGCTGCAGTACCTGAGCGATATCAATGCCAGCCTTGGCATCACCACTGTCATCGTGACCCACGAGATGAACGTCATTAAGGCTATTGCCGATAACGTCTCGGTGATGGAAGACGGGGCAGTAGTTGAAGAGTTTGCTTTGAGCTCACTGCAAGAACCAAGCTTCGAACCAATTACGCCTATCGGCCGCTATCTCATCAGCGATGAAATCACGCTCAATCGAGCACCCAAGCAGACCCCAAACCTCGTTGCCGACGTAGCGCGCGTATAGAGAACCTGGATTACCAATGAACTTCACTTCAGTAGTGCTAGCCACGAGCAACGGCAGCGCAGCAACTTTCAATTTTGACCGGATCGTCGAACTAGCCCCAGAAATCTGGGTGGCTATGGCTCAGACTTTCGCGATGTTGTTGGTGGCGATCCCTATAGCCATTCTCTTGGGAACCCCACTGGGCATCTGGCTCTATTCAATGTCTCCCAACGGTTTGCGTCCACGACCACGTGTGCACCGAATCGTTGACGGGCTAGTCAATACGATCCGTTCCTTCCCTTTCCTCATCCTGCTCATTGCTATCATTCCGTTCACCCGATTTGTGGTGGGCACAACTATTGGTACGGCTGCGGTGATCGTGCCACTGACCATCAACGCGATCCCATATTTCGCTCGCTTTGTTGAACAGAACATTAGCCAGTTGGGCAACGGCGTGGTTGAAGCAGCTCAGGCGATGGGCGCGAGCCGAGGTCAGATCATCCGGGAAGTGCTCTTGGTTGAAGCTAAACCTGCGTTGCTGTCTTCCATCACCATCATGACCGTCAGCTTCATCTCGTACTCAGCCATGGCCGGTCTGGTCGGTGGTGGTGGTATCGGTGACTTCGCCATCCGCTACGGCTACTACCGATACGAAACCGGAGTCATGTTGCTGGCTATTGTTCTGATGATCTTGCTGGTTCATGCTGTGCAATTCATTGGCACCCGGCTATCGCGCGCCGCTGACAAGCGCTAAACACCAAATCTTATTCAACTCGCAACTCATCATCAAAGGACAAACACCATGGCACTATCTCGTCGTACCTTCTTAAGCTTCACTGCCGGCTCCGCGGCAATCCTGGCGCTGACATCTTGCGGCCTTGCTGGTGGCCAAGCCGCTGGCTCAGACGACAAGACCATCAAGGTTATTGTTACCGAGTCCGCCCCGTCGCAGGAACCAACCAAAATCGCGCAGAAGCTTCTGGCAGAAAAGGGCTGGACTCTTGAAGCCACTTACGTCACCGACATCGTGCAGCCAAACCACGTAGTGTCCAACGGCGAATACGATGCCAACTTCTTCCAGCACGGCGCCTACCTTGAACAGTTCAAGAAGGACCAGAACGTGGATGTGGAGCCTGCCTTCTACATGTACAGCTCACCAGCAGGCGTCTACTCGAAGAAATACGATGACATCAAAGACTTGCCCGATGGTGCCACCATCGCCCTGCCAGTTGACACTGCAAACAACGGCCGCGCTTTGGCTTTGCTGGACAAAGCTGGGGTGTTGAAAGTGACCGAGGGCAAGAGCGTGATCCACTTGTCGCAGAATGACATTCTGGAGAACCCGAAGAACTTCAAATTTGTTGAAGTAGATCAGCAGTCATTGTCCAAGACTCTCCCCGACGTAGACGCAGGATTCCTCTTCGCCCGCCTTGGAGCCGAAATTGGGCTCAACCCCAGTGACGCGTTGCTGTTCGAAGAGGAAGAAGACGCCCTTCCTTACATCAACATCATCGGTGCAAAGCCCGGATTCACCGACACCGAAAAGGGTAAAGCCCTTGAAGAGGCGTACCACTCTGATGAGGTGCGTGAATGGTATGCAAACTACCTTGATGGCGCTTTGGGCACCCCGTGGGATCGCGACCTAGAAGCGGATTTCGCGACCTGGAACAAGTAATTGGCTTGGCCCCATGACACAGATATTTAGTGTCGTGGGGCAGCCGCTTTCCTTGTCCTTTTACTCGAATAGTGACGCCCTGTAAGGAGAACCAATGACGACTATTGCTACGGCAGCAACCGAAAGCCGATATCAGGAACTTCTAGATCGCTTCGGTTCAGTCTTCGCCAAGATTGCTGAAGGCGCCCGCGAACGCGAACAAAACCGCATTCTGCCCTTCGAACAGGTGCAGTGGCTTAAAGAGGCAGGATTCACGACCCTGCGAGTGCCAGAAAGCCATGGTGGAACCCCGATCAGCCACGAGCACCTATTCCGTTCGCTCATTGAGCTTGCTGCGGCAGATTCAAACGTTGCCCACCTGTTGCGTAGTCACTTCTCCTTTGTTGAAACGATCTCCCTGCAGCCACAAGAATTCCAGGATCGCTGGTTCCCGAAAGTGCTGCAAGGACAGATCTTCGGTAATGCTGCGACTGAACGTGGTGGCAATGCCTTGGGCACCACCAATACCAAGCTGGTGAAGACGGACGACGGCTGGGTTCTGCGTGGCGAAAAGTACTACACCACCGGCTCGATTTTTGCTGACTGGGTCGTGGTGATGGCAACGACCGAAGGCGTTGAAGGTCGCCAGTACGCGATCGTTGACCGCAATGCCCCAGGGGTGCAGATTCTTGATGACTGGGACGGTTTTGGTCAGCCACTGACCGGTACCGGAACCGCCATTTTCACCGATGTGCCGGTGGAGTCAGAGAACATTATTCAGCGCAAGGTCGCATCCACCCTTGAACCTGCCTTCTTCCAACTGTGCCTGCTTTCGGTGCTGGTCGGCATCGGCAAGGCAGCCCGAAATGAAGCGGCAAGTATTGTTGCGCAGAGAACCCGCACGTTTAACACCGGTTCAGGTTCTCTGTTCAAAGATGACCCGCAGATTCAAGAACTGGTAGGGCGTCTAGCTGCGAACGTCTTCGCCGCCGAATCCATCGTTATCACCGCTGCCCGCGAACTTGATGCGGCCCTTGATCCGCAGCTGGGACTGGACCCGGACGCCGCTTATTTGCGGGCAGAGCTCGCAGTCCAGCAAGCCCACGTGGCTACGCCCAAGTTGATCTTGGATGCTACCAGTGAGCTATTTGACGTCACCGGAGCTTCAGCGGTGTCAACCTCGAAATCATTGGACCGGTTCTGGCGCAACGCACGAACGGTCGCCACCCACAACCCGGTGGCTTTCAAAGCTCGCTCCGTGGGTGACTACTTCATCAACGGCACCATCCCGACAGGACTGAATTCCATCGGTGAAGCGAAGGCAGGCAAATAATCATGGCAACTTTCCAAGAACGTCCACGTTTGCTGCTCTCAGCATTCTTGATGAACACCTCTAGCCATATCCTTGGCGGAATGTGGCGTCATCCCGAAGCCCAACAGCACCGTTTTAATGAACTGGGCTTGTGGGTGGATCTGGCGAAAAAACTAGAAGACGCAAAATTTGATGCGTTGTTCTTTGCCGATGTTGTTGGCCTGTATGGAGACCATGAAGGTGGTTGGGCCTCGCATGTGCGCAAGGGATTACAGGTTCCTAGCCATGACCCGCTGGTCCTGCTATCCGCACTGGCGGCTGGAACCAAGGACATTGGATTGGCCATGACCAGCTCCGTCATTCAGAGCCACCCATTCCAGTTTGCACGACAGATTTCTACCCTCGATCACCTGTCACAGGGTCGTGTGGCATGGAATATCGTCACCAGCGTGCTGGAAAACGCTCACCGTAATTTTGGTGGCAAAGACTTAGTTGCCCACGATGATCGTTATGGTTGGGCCGAAGAATATGTTGAAGCCGCTTACAAACTTTGGGAAGGGTCGTGGGAAGACGACGCCCTGCTTGCAGATAAACAGTCTGGTGTTTATGCGGATCCGAGCAAGGTCAATAAGATCAACCATCGTGGGGACTTCTATTCCATCGACGGGCCACACCTTGCTCTACCTAGCGCGCAACGTACTCCGTTCCTCTTCCAAGCAGGCTCTTCGGCACGTGGTTCGCAATTCGCGGCAACCCATGCCGAGGCGACTTTCCTCTTTGCTCCGCATGCACAGTATGTTGCCAAGAAGAATGCGCAGCTGATCGAGAACCTAGCTGCCGCGGGACGCAACCGTGAAGACATCAAGGTCTTTGCTGGTTTGTCCTTTGTCGTGGGATCCACCGAGGCTGAAGCTAAGGCGTTGGAGGCAGAATACGACGAATATCTGGACCTGGATGCGATTATTGCGCACATCGGTGGTGGGCTGGGTGTTGATCTTGGTGGCTTGGATCTAGATACCCCATTGGGGCAGATTCACACCGAGGGTGCTCAGGGTGTACTTGAAGCTGTTAAGGCTTCGGTCCCTGGCGGCAACCCGACGCTGAAGGATCTGGCCCACTATCGCGCGAAAGCTCAACAGATCGTGGGTACCCCGGAAAGCATCGTAGATGAATTAGAACAGTGGCAGGATGCGGGAATTGATGGCTTGAACATCATGAATCACGTGTTGCCAGGATCTTATGACAACTTCATCGAGGGTGTACTTCCAGAACTGCGTCGCCGTGGGCTGGCGCAAAGCGAATACGAGCAGGGAAGCCTGCGTCAGAAGGTCTTTGGGCGAGGGGATTACCTGCCAGAGAATCATCCGGCGTCCCAATACCGGGGTGCTTTTTCTCAGCTGAGCGCAGCGAATACTGAGGCCGCGGCTCAACTGCAAAGCTAGTGAACCGATTTTGATAAGGGCGGTGGAGGTCAGTGACCTCCACCGCCCTTAGCAGCTCCTGCGCGAGCAATCCATCGGGGTCTAAATCCGGGTAAGGTGTCGAGCATGGAGAACAATCACGTCAATGATCCGCAGGTGATTCGTCGTCTTTTGATCACCCCGGGGCGTTGGGCCGTAGTGGGCCTGACCAATAATCCAATGCGTGTGGCACCGAGTATTGCCCGATTCCTCCGTGACGAACTCTCCATGCAGATCATTCCGGTGTCACTGGATGCGCAGAGTGTCATGGGGGAGCAGGGGTACGCGCAGTTGGCCGACATTCCTGGTCCCATCGATGTGGTTGACTGTTTTGTGAATTCTTCAAAAGTTGGCGACATTGTTGATCAAGCCATCAACATTGGGGCCAAGGCAGTGTGGATGCAATTGGGCGTCATCGATCAGGAAGCCGCGCAACGTGCCAAAGACGCTGGGTTGGATGTAGTGATGAATACCTGCCCGAAAATTGAATACCCATTTCGGTAACCGAGGCGAGCATGACTAACCACGACAGCCAAGAAACACTAGAGCAACAATGGGCACAATTGTGCTTGAGTATGCCCTGCTCTTTTGCAGATTATCCTTTCGGACCAGAGAGTACAGTCTTTAAGGTCCACGGTAAGGACAAGAGCAAGTCCAAGATGTTCGGCCTACTCATGAATGTTCGAGGCGAGCTGGTTCTTAATCTGAAGTGTGAACCAGCATTGGCAGATCAGCAGCGTAGCGAACATCCGGAAATCACGCCGGGTTATCACATGAACAAAAAGCACTGGAACTCGATCCGTGCGGGACTCGACCAGGATTTTCTGCGAGAGCTGGTTGAAGATTCTTATGATCTTGTGGTTGAGGGCATGCCTCGACGGGATAAAGAATACATTCGTTTGCAAGACACTATTAGCCAAGCCGTCCTAGACTAGAAGCATGTACTTCATCGTTGTTAAATATCAGGTAAAGCCAGAAAACACCGAAAACTTCATGGACCACGTTGCAGAGTTCACCCAGGCCACCCGTGCCGAAGAAGGGAACCTCTGGTTCGATTGGTCCGTGAGCGTGGAAGACCCTAATGAGTTCGTACTCGTTGAAGCCTTCCGCGATGACGAGGCAGCTGCTGCCCACGTAAACTCCGCACACTTCGCCGCTGGTATTGAATCCATGCGTCCGTTGTTGGTTTCCACCCCGAAGATCGTCTCACGCAAGGTGGACGGCGAAGACTGGGACACCATGGGCGAGCTCGTGATCGACTAGTATCCAACGCAAATAAAGGAAGGAACCGCGAGAAAATTCTCACGGTTCCTTCCTTTATTTCATGCCCTCAGGCTAGTGACCGGCCTTGTTGCCGAAACGGCGAATCAGAAGCAAGACGATTCCGGCGAGAACAACGATGCCTGCAGCGATACCGATCCAGCTGGCGCTGAAACCGGTGTCTGCCAAGTTTTCGTTATCCTGCTGCTTCGAATCATCTGAGGAATTGTCCTTTGAATCATCGTCAGAATCTGCAGTCGGGGAGGTGCTTGGATCCGAATCAGTGGTTGGTGCTGGGGATTCTGACTCGGACTCCGACTCAGAAGGCTCAGCGGATGGCGACTGATCGTCTTCGGTAGGCGATGGAACTGGTTCCTCAGAATCAGCGGCGATAACCGAGAAGTCCGTGGCAATATCTTCGCGCTGTACCTGCGAGATCACCAGCTGGTAGTCACCAGGCTCTACCGAGCTATCCACTGGTAGCTGGAAGGTCGTGGTGCCCGAAGCATCTGCTGCAGGCACGTCGGTGACCTCAACTGCGCCGTCAAATGCGGAAGCCGAAATCTGTGCTCCTTCTTCCAAACCGGAAACCGTGACACCCACGGTATCGCCGGCCTTGACCTCAGTGGCATCCAGTTCTACGGTGGCCCAGTCAGTGCCGGCAACGATTGCGCGACCCAGTGGGGATGGTGAGACTACGTCGTGAGCCTTGAAGAAGTTCACGGTCGCATCCAGGTCAACCTGACCCGAATCGGTGTGGTCGGTGCCCTCACCAAAGGCGGTGAAGTTATCGCCACCGGTAGCCAAGAAGGCATTGGCAGCAACGCGGAAGGTAGCTGACTCATCCAACGGCTCACCGTTGAAGGTGATCTCCTGAATGTGCTTACCCGCTGGTGCATCGTCGATGTAGGTGTAGGACAGGCCTTCAGAAACACCAAGCTGTAGCTTGCTACGCTCCGAACCTGCTGGCTGCCACTGCTGCTCAAGTGCTTCGCGGATCTGGGCGCCGGTGAGGTTGAAAGTGATCAGCGTGTTAGCGAAAGGCTGGACCTCTGCTGCAGACTGATAAGTGACCGTTCCATCTTCGCCGTAGAGCAGGTCAGCGCGCAGGCCGCCGGCGTTCATGAACGCAATCTGAGCTGGTTCGCCAGCGAAGTCTTCATTGGAGGTTGCCCACAGGTGGATATCTGCGACGGTATTGCCCAGGGTCGATTCAACACCACGGTCAGAACCTGGGGTGTCGCCACCGCGCAAGATATCTTCGGAGATCTCGCCAACCTTGACGCTGCCGACAACTTCGGCTTCTTTTTCAGCCTCATCGACAATCTTTGCCACGGTTGGGTTTGCTTCGTAATTCGCGGTCCACTCGCCGTCTGCTGATTCGTTAGCAAGTGGCAGGCGCTCGCTGGAAGCCTGAATGACATCACCAGTGCTTGGGTCAACTTCGAGGCTAACCTTGCCCAGGGTGGTTCCGTACTGATGCGACTGGATCACTGGGCGCTCGCCGTCAGGACCGGCAATAGCGCAGTCGTAAGTAGAGTGGGTGTGACCGGAGAAGATCGCGTCGATGTTACCGCTGGCCTTGCGAATCAAGTCGCCGTAAGCGGTGGTTTCTGATGCGATGGCTGAGCAGTCGGTGCTGGCTGAGCCATTGTGGGTGAGCAGTACGATGACATCGGCTTCGCCGTTTGAGTCGTCGCCGTCGCTGAGCTGATCTGCCACGCGATTTGCAGCCTCAACTTCACTACCGAAGTCCAAACCGGAGATTCCGCTAGGGGAGACCAAGGATGGAACGTCTTCGGTGACGGTGCCGATAAAGCCTACGGAGAGTCCGCCGACTTCACGAATTGCGTACTCCTTGAGTGCAGGAGTTTTGGTGCCTGCCTTGTAGACGTTGGCGCCTAGTGCAAAATCTTCACCGGCCTGGCCGGTGGCTGAAGCGTAGCGGTCGATGACCCGAGAGGTCAGGTCGTCGAAGCCCTTATCGAACTCGTGGTTACCTACGACCGAAACATCGAGGCCAGCTGCGCCGAGTGCATCGATGGTTGGAGCATCCTCTTGAGAAGCGGAAGCAAAGGTCGAAGCACCGATATTATCGCCGGCCGAGAGGAACAGCGTGTTTTCATTCTCGGAGCGCAACTGGTCAACTGCACCGGCCAGAACGGCTGCGCCAGCTGATGATCGATCCGCGGCAATGCGACCGTGGAAGTCATTAATGCCGACAAGATCCAGGGTCACTGAATCTGCTGCAGCTGGGGAAGTAGTGCTAGTGGGCTCGGCGGTAGGCGTTGCCTGAGCCATGGTGGCGCCGGTGGCCGCCAGTGAGAGCGTAGCCAAGGAGGCGAGGCTGAGTTTTCTCATCTGCCTAAATGCAGACATAGGTACTCCTAAAAGTGACGAGTGTGACAAAATATATGTCTATCGCATCTAGGTGAACCTGTCGATGCTTGCAGGTTAAATCGTTGTGTAGACCAATAAGAACTTGTCGTTAAAGTACGAAGCAACGCATCTGATCTTGGTTGATGCGTTGCTTCGAAAAGACTTGATGTATTTAGAGCTGCTGCTTTTTGCGGGTTTTGGTCACGGTGACTTTGGTAGCACCTACGATGGCGCCGAGCATGAGCATAGCCGCCGCGATGAAAAAGATTGTGGACAGAACCCAGCAAGCTGTTGCGGTGTCTCGATGTGCGGCATTTAGTGCAAAACCAAAGAGGCACACGCTGGTAAGCAACAGGAGAACTCCCGATAACCGTGTCTTCATTGTTAGCCTTCGCGCCAGAGATTTTTGTAAACAGTCACTACGAATAATGACAATTAGGTTGATTAACATCTATATTGCCACAAATCCATCAACTTGACGATAGGCCTTAAGGAGGATTTTTCGCTACGACTTTGGGCGAACTATGCGCAAGCTTTCAGGATGCGCTCAATGGCGTCGTGTTCGGCTTTGGTCATCCAGGCGCCATACTTTGCCTTGACCTGCGTCTGGCGCGATACGTATTCGCAGCGGAAATTCTTGTTGGGAGGAAGCCAAGAAGCAGCGTCCTTGTCGCCCTTAGCTGCATTGGTCGGCCCGTCCGAAGCCATGAGATTTAGCGGGTCGTTGGCAAATTCCAAACGGGTTTCCTGATCCCAGCTTTGTGCTCCCTTTTGCCATGCATCCGAGAGTGCAACAACATGGTCAATCTGAACCGCGGTGCTGGTTTTCTGGCCTCGAACAAACTTGATGGTGGTGTTGGTGTACGGGTCATGGAAAGTTCCGCTAAGTACCACGCATGGTTTTGACGCTGACTTGTACTTCACGTTTTCTAAGTCACGGGCCAAAATGTCGTTGCGGGCGTCGCAACCATTGTGGTCCGGATCTTTCCAGCCCTTGCTGAACTTTTCTCGTTCATAACCAGTCTTCGGGGCGCGACCCTTGATATCGATGTCGGCGAGAAGTTTAAGCGAGTCCGCATAGGTGGCGCGTTGCTCCGCGCTGTTATGGGTGGTGTCAGCCTGTGCGTCTGGAATGCGATCTTGCTCGATGGAATCGAGGGTTGAGCATCCGGTGAGGACAAGAGAACCGGCGATGAGTGCTATTGAGGCGGTGCGACGCAGCAGGCGCATGCGGTAGTTCTACTCCTTGGGAAGAATTCATTGGCGATGGGATAAGACCCTTAGAGAACTATATGAAGTGCTGCGGACGCTTTAGCTCTGGTGACGCCGTGTGTTGGTGTGAGATCCGTGTGAGTCCATTTGGTCAGCCATTTCAAGATTTCATAACAATCGCGTTCATGTGGTTTGACATGTATTGTTTAACTCAGATTCATGTCATAAGGTCAATAAATCACCTTCACTCATCCTCGTATTGGAGTGCACATGAAACGGGCGCTGCCTCTGTCCCTAGCTTTAGTCCTTGGGGTTTGTTCCTGCACTACCCCGGTTTCTCAATTGAAGCTTCCAGAGCAGACTCCCACCGCGATCAATTCCGAAGTCCTCACAGACGAAACCACTGAAGAGTCAGAGGGCGGCTTCGACGACATCCTTGATTACTTCCCTCCAATGATTGCCTTCGGCTCTAAGATCATGAACCACGATGGACTTGCGGAATCCATGCGGGATCCCGAAGTTGATTTCTTTGACAAAAATGGGTTTATCTCTGGTGCGGGTTCGGTAAATACCTATCGGGTGGATGACGAAGGCAATCCCCAAGGTGAGCATATGGTGTTTACGAGCGTGGCGGGGCAGAAAAATCTGGTGCTGGTTGCATGCCAAGGCGTAGGAAGTGTTCTCATCCGTGCTGAAAAAGACGGAGAAACTGTGGCAGAAAAATCTCTGGACTGTTCGATACCGGCCACAGAATTGAGCATGGAATTCACCATAGCCCAAGGTGGCGATGTTTGGGTTGTCCAGGAACCAAGCTCAGATACTCGTGGGATCTATGAAGTAATGATCTACAGCTAAGCCTGAAGTGTGCTACTAATGGGAACAGTGACACGGGGTGCCGCACGGCGGCTGAGAGAACACCCGTTGAACCTGATCCAGTTAGTACTGGCGAAGGGAATGTCATAGATTCTGCGTACGCGTGTACCTTTACAGGGCGAACCGTTCGCGTCTTTGGCTACTTCTCCTTCGCCAACAGACGCCAAGGAGTTCACACGATGAGCACGGACACTCAAACAACGACCCACCCTATTTCCCTGCCATTGGAAGAACAAGTAGTTCTGATCACCGGCGGTGCCCGGGGACTTGGCGCAGCCATCAGCAATGCTTTCCTCGGTGCTGGCGCGAAAGTTGTAATCAACTACAACACCTCGGCGCAGGCCGCTGAAGAGCTCGTTGCGCGTTATCCGCAGCATGCCCTCGCTATTCAGGCCGATGTCCGTGACGAAGCAGGACTGAAGGCAATGGTTGCTGAAGCGAAGGAACACTTCGACGCGCCAGTAACAACACTGGTGAATAACGCCTTGGTAGATTTCTCCTTTAATGGAGATGCCCGTTCCACCGCGGACGCCATTTCGTCCGAGGAACTCAGTGCACAATTTGCTGGCTCGGTGCTGGCCCCGGTGGCCGCCATTCAATCCGTACTTCCAGGAATGCGTGAAGTTGGTTTTGGACGCATCATCAATATCGGAACCAATCTGTTCCAGCACCCAGTGGTTCCCTACCATGACTACACGGCTACCAAGGCAGCGTTATTGTCCTTGACGCGAACCTTTGCCGATGACCTTGGGCCGGAAGGAATCAACGTCAACATGGTCTCCGGTGGACTATTGCGTACCACGGATGCTTCAGCAGCGACTCCGGAAGCAGTATTTGACCTGATTGCTTCAGGAACCCCCTTGCGTCGAGTGACCACTCCCGAAGAATTATCCGATGCCGTGCTGTTCTTTGCTTCCCCGCTCTCTCGTGGTGTGACGGGACAGAACCTGATTGTTGATGGCGGGTTGGTGAAAGGTTGAGCCAGAAGAAACAAGTTCACCTGAATCTATTTATTTACGGCACAGGCCACCACCAGGCCGCTTGGCGAGCCGAAGAGTCGGCTGCCGAAAAGCTCTCCGAAGCCCAGTACTACATCAATCTTGCTCAGATCGCTGAGCAGGGTTTGCTGGATGCAGTGTTCTTTGCAGATGGGCAAGCTGTGTCGCCCGAAGCAGCGCAAGCAGGACCCACCTGGTTCTTTGAACCTGTGACCCTGTTGTCGGCGATCAGCCAATGCACGAGGAACATCGGGTTGGTCTGCACCATTTCTGCGAGCTTTTATTCACCTTTTCATGCCGCGCGTATGCTCGGAAGCCTGCAACATCTCTCCCAAGGGCGGGCCGGGATTAACGTGGCGACGAGCATGTGGGACACCGAAGCTCAGAACCATTCGCTGACGGAATTGCCGGCCCACGCTCAACGTTATGCCAGAGCTACCGAGTTCATCGATGTCTTACGTCAGCTGTGGGAATCTTATCCGCACCAAGCAGTTCAGATTGACCGGGCTGGCGATTTCACAATCGCGAATCAACTTCAAGAGATCAATCATGAAGGTCAGCACTTCTCGGTGCGCGGACCGTTAAACATGCCTAACTCTGAACACGGAGAACCAGTCCTTTTCCAGGCAGGATCTTCGCCCGCGGGACGTGAATTGGCAGCGACTCATGCCGAGGCAATATATTCAGTAGCCGCGGATCAGCAGATGGCTGCAGAATTTGCTCAGGATATTTCTGAACGCACCAGTGCTTTGGGCAACCAGAGGTCGCGGGCATTGATCATGCCGGGATTGGTGACTTATGTGGGGCGTACGCTCGAAGAAGCCAAAGCAAAACAACGTGAGCTCAACGAGTTACTGCCGGTTGAGGATGCATTACGCCAGCTTGGCGTATTCCTGCAACAAGACACGAGCCTGTGGCCACTCGATGAGCCTGTTCCAGCGCTGCCACCCTTGGCAGAATTCACCGGACCGGCAGGGCGGTACACCACGATCTTGCGACTCATCGAATTGCATCAACCTACCGTTCGAGAGCTCTTGGGCTTGTTGGCCGCTGGGGGAGGACACTGCACGATGGTGGGGACCCCGGAAATGATTGTGGACGAGATGGAAGATTGGCTAGACAGTGGGGCTGCAGATGGGTTTAACCTGATGCCGCCTTCTCTGCCTGGATCTTTAGAAGACTTTATTGACTTAGTGATTCCAGAACTACAGCGGCGTGGACGATTCCGTACCCGTTACGAATCAACTACGTTGCGTGGCAATCTTGGTCTGACTGTTCCGCAAGAAACGGTGCTTGCGCCTAGCTAATTTTGCGGTTGTGCTGCCGGAATTAAACCGGGGAAGTCATTTTCAAAGTAATCCAGAATCTTTTGTGTGGAATAGAAATCTAAGAGAAATGACTCTTGTAGTGCAAACACATTGCCGCCGCGAATGGACGGCAACAGTCCAAGCGAAGTATCTGTGGTGAACTGTTCAACGGCTTCGGAATCCGAAGCGAGCAAGAAGGCCACATCTCCTGACACGGACTTTGCTAGCCCGGCGTAACTGGTGAACGCGAAGTCTTCTCGTTCTTGGGCGGAAGTATCAAATTCTTTGGGCGGATCCGCAACGGTGAAGCCCAGCGCCTCGAAAAGTTGTGCGTGTGGACCGGTGCTTTGGGCTATCGGAGAGATATTTCCTTGATGGTAGGAAAGGATTGATGCTGTGGTGCCGGCCGGGATCGACAAGGAACGTTTCAAGCCGGCTACACGCCGGTTGATGATGGCGTTATTGCTTGCGGCAGCTTCCTCTGTGCCAGTGGCTTTGGCTAGATCTGCGCTGAGTGCTGTCCACTTCTCTTCGGTGTAATCGACCAATAACGTTGGTGCGATGTCCTTCAGCTGTTCAAGATGAACCAATGCGGAATCGGCGCCTGAGGCCGAGACAATGATCAAATCAGGCTTGCTGTCGCGGATAGCTTCAAGATCAAAATTTCCAATTTCGTAGAGTGCGTCCACCGAGCGTTTTGAAGCAACTTTGGCCCATTGACTCAAGTAACCGTGCTTTTCCGTAGCAGGGCTTTGCGGCGCTACTGCCGTGGCGATAACTGGGGCGTTAAGGGCCAGCAAGGATCCTGTCGCCGATACTGAAGTTGAGACGATGCGCTGAGGCTTGGCTGGGATCTTGATGAGATCCCCGGTCTCGTCGGTGACCACTCGCGGCCAGTCGTTACTCTCAACGGTGGCAGTGCTGACTTCACGTGCTTCCGGATTTGCCGTTGAATTGCAGGCGCCCAACGAAAATGTCAGAAGACAAATCAGCATGGAGGCCACGATTTTCGGCTTGCTTGGACGCACTGAGAGTTTCTCCTAGGGCAGGCTCATTTCACGAACTGATCCAGACTATTTCAGATCCTTAGGGGAATGCTAACTACGCTTCAACGCGAAATTTACGGCTGACTTGGTTATGTTTTGGCGGAAAACTGCCGAATACGTGCTGGAGATCATCGAAAAGAAGCAACGATGAGTGCCGTTCTAGCTTTGTTGAGCCCCTTACTTCAGGACCAATGGGTCTAGCTGTGCAACCTGTTTTCTCGCAAGGTCCAGTATGAGGAGATATGTGATGCATGCTTGTTTAGGTGCCAGTATTCGGTGATCCGGTGAATAGCTTTAATCGTGGATCTTTCGGCATGGGCAATGACTCCCACTTGCCCTGCTGGAAGTGGGAGCGCTTGGAGCGCAACGGGAAGCACGTTGCTTTTGCCAGCGGGGACTTGATCACGAGGGAGCCACCGTAAAACAACGCCTTCTGGATGTTTCACGTCAAACATTGCGTTTTCGTCGGCCACTTCCAACAGTGCTACGCCCGAGGCGCTTGACGGTAAGGCCTCCAAAATTTTGGCGATGGCAGGAAGCCCCGCTTCATCGGCGGCAAGAACGTAATAGCTGGCAGTGAGCGAGAGCGAAGATTTGCTACGCGCCGGTGAGATCACTATCGGGTCTCCTGGCTGTGCATTTCCTGCCCAATGTCCAACGGTTCCTGGCGACCCATGGATGACAAAATCTATGGCCAGCTCATTAAGTGTGGGGTCGACCCAGCGAATGGTATAGGACTTTGAGCGAGGCATCTGTTCTCGAGGCAAACGATGGCGCAGGGCTCGCAGATCATAAGGTGGGACGAGGCCCAACGCGGGGTCAGCGACGACAACTTTGACGTACTCATCGAGGGCAGCGTTGGAGCGATATCCATCAAGATTCGGAGCGCTGGCGATGAGCCGCACCATTTGGTCGTTGAGCCGTTCTACCCTCGTGATGGTCAATATATGCTGCTCAACCTTGGTGCGCGGCGTATCCAACAATCCTAGTGCTGGCGAGTACTTTGTCAGTGGTTCTTCAGTGACGGTCGGCGGTAGGGCCGGAGGCATCGTTGGTGAAGATGAGCCTGATGCATGATGGTGATGAGCGAAGGATGTGCGGAGTGTTTTATCTAAAACTTTGCGCGCAGCAACCAGTGCGGCTGCTGAACCAGCGCGTTGTGCGGCGGCCAGTAGTTCATCGGTTTCTTGCTCATTGAGGAATTGGCCGGATCCGATGGTTCGATACAGTTCTTCCTTGGCCGCTGCGTACCCAGCTTTCGCTCCCGCCTTCTCGGCCATGGCTAAAACTTCTAATACGAGGCCTTCTTTTGGAGAGGCAGAGAACTGTGCTCCGTAGCCGCGGTGCTTGTGGTGCTTAGACATGGTTTGCCCCTTAGCTTCGCTGTCGTGAGAATCAGCTCTTTAGCCTGAGTATGGGCGAAACAGGGCGAGCAAAACAAGTGGTTTTAAAGCAAGCTACTGGGTTTGTGGAAGAGGTGGAAGGCAGAGTGCTTGACTGATTTTCGTGGAGGCTATTCGATATTCGATTCATTCGACAATGTCAGTGAGGAGTAACTAAAATTAGCCGCATGTCTGATTCTTTGCCGCCGTGCCCTCAGTGCTCCAGCGAGTACACCTATGAACTCGATGCTTTGTTGGTCTGCCCAGAATGCGCTCATGAATGGAACGCAGAAGCCGAAGCGTCGGAACCGAGCGAAACCGTCATCAAGGATGCCGTCGGCAACGTCCTGCAGGATGGTGATACCGTGAGCATCACCAAGACCATGAAGGTCAAGGGCGCACAGAGCGCCTTGAAGGCCGGCACCAAGGTGCGCAATATTCGTTTGACTCCTGGCTCTGGTGATCACGATATCGCGGCCAAGGTCGACGGCTTCGGACAGATGGAACTGAAGTCTTCTATCGTCAAGAAGATCTAATCAATAAAGCTAATTGCTAACTGCAGCCCGCTCTCTATAAGGAGGCGGGCTGTTTCTGACTTAAAGCCACGTGTGACCGCGCAGTTCGTGATTGACTTGCGCCTTTAATAAGGGGCAGACTCAACTTGGACGGTATGACACCAGCGAGGGGACGAACGTGGGCACTGATAAGGCAATTGACAAGCTCGACACCATCGTCATCGGTTGGGGCAAAGGCGGCAAAACACTGGCAGGTGTTTTGGCACGTGCTGGCGAAAAGGTAGCCATCGTTGAACAGTCCGCACAAATGTATGGCGGCACCTGTATCAATATTGGATGTGTTCCCACCAAGACGCTGATTCATGATGCTGAGCAAGTCGGTGGTGGCGAGCCAGATCCTCAACGATTTGAACGTGCCGTGCAGCGTCGAGATGATCTGACCGCGATGCTGCGAGCCAAAAATTATTCGATGCTCAATGACCTGGAATCGACGCTGGTAATTACCGGGCATGCTAGCTTTATTGACCCTAAAACTATCGTGGTGCGCACCGAACAAGAAGAGCTAGAACTGAGCGCGGAACGCATCATTATTAATACCGGAGCACAACCTGCCATTCCGAAAATTGAGGGTGCGCAGATCACCGGCCGAGTCCATGATTCCACTAGCATTCAGCATGCGCCATTGCCTGCCTCCCTTATTGTTGTGGGTGGCGGATACGTAGGTGTCGAGTTCGCTTCAATGTTTGGCCAGTTTGGCAGTAAAGTCACGGTGCTAGATCGCGGGCAACGGGCGCTATCCAAAGAAGATGCCGACGTGGCCGCCGAAGTGCAGTCCTGCCTTGAAGACGCCAACGTAACGATCCTTAGCCATGCGCAGGTGAACGAGATTTCCCAAGATGATTCTTCGGCAACAGTCAGTTTTGAAGTGGATGGAGAACGCCAGCAACTTTCTGCTGAGGCCGTACTCGTAGCTTTGGGGCGCACTCCAGCAACTGATGGACTGAACCTGCAGGCCGCCGGAGTTCAGACTGGTGAGCGAGGCGAAATCGTGGTGGATGAATTCTTAGCCACGAACGTTGAAGGAATTTACGCGCTGGGCGACGTGAGAGGCGGCCAGCAGTTTACCTACGTCTCCCTTGATGACCACCGAGTGCTGGCCAACCATCTACTGGGCGATGGAACTCGTAGCATTCGAGATCGAGAAGCCGTGCCCTATACGATTTTCTGCACACCGCCGCTGTCAAGGGTAGGGCTGAGCGAAGATCAGGCACGGGCTGAAGGTCGGGATATCAAGATCGCAGTGAAGAAGGCCGCGGCCGTTGCCGCAATGCCGCGTCCTAAGATCGTTGGTGACCCGCGAGGCATCATCAAATTTGTGGTCGACGCGCACAGCGACCAGATCCTGGGTGCGGCACTCATGCATGTCGATTCCCAGGAAGTGATCAACCTGGTGGCAATGGCTATCAGGGTAAAAATGACCGCAACCCAATTGAAAGACCAGATCTTCACCCATCCATCCTCTACGGAAGCGATCAACGAGGTGCTCGGCGAGCTGCGGTAGGGCGAAGCTGCAGGCTCGATTCCTGCTCGTCAGGTGCACGAAACACTCATGGCTGTTTTGAACTCCAACTGGGCCGCTGTTGCACCGAGTGATCAGTGGGAGACTGCCGTGGAATCAGGCACTTCCTTGGCGGGGGATAACCTCATTGAATCTGCGGCACGTGGTCGCACTACTGCCTAAGCAGAGGTGGTTACGCTGGCCGAACTGATCAGTTCGGCCAGCTGTGCCCGCGGCTGGTTCGCGCCAAAAGCTGGTTGCCCTGGCTGCAGGCGCATGCCTTCGGCGAGGCTGCCAATGACTAATGGATCAAAACCGAAGGCATCGATGAGAGCAGCAACCTGCTGTACGTCTGCGACATCGTTCCCGGCCACCGCAATGGCCTTGCGTGCGGCACCGGCTGGGCGAGCTTCTTCCTCTAGGTCGTGATAACCCATGTGGTTGAACGCCTTGACGACACGTGATGCTGGAAGGAAATCCTGAATGAGTTCGCTGGTGGAGACTGCCGGTCCATTGAGATCTTCACGAATCCCATCGGTCTCCCACCAATAGTTCATCGCATCAATTACCAGCTTGCCCGACAATTGCTCAGTAGGAATGCTCTGATACTTACCTAAAGGCAGGGCCAAGATGACGATGTCCGCTTCACTGGCAGCTGTCATTGCATCAACTGCCACGGCACCCGGGGTCAGGATCTCGATAGTCAACGCAATGGCGCTGGGATCACCAGATCCTGCGATGAGAACCTCGTGGCCTGCCTTGATAGCTAGCCGTGCCAGCGCGGTACCAATTTTTCCGGCGCCAAGAATGCCTATTGTCAGCTGTTCCATGATCTTTCCTTCGTGGGTGCTTATCGCGTTGCGGTGGCGGTCTGCTCGGCGAGCATTTCTCTTACCAGTGGAATGACCTTGTTTCCGTAAAGCTCAACGGCATGCAGTCGCGCGCCAGCTTCTACTGCGCCGCCAGTGTAGATCAGATCAAAGCGGCCGATATCCAAGGTTTTGATGGTCTGAGCAATCTTGCGGGCGACAGTTTCCGGGGAGCCAATATAGAGCGAACCTTCACTGGCTTCGTGTTCAAACTCTTCACGGCTCATCGCAGGCCATCCGCGCGTTGCGCCGATCCGATCGCGCTGGGCCTTGTAAGCATCAAACATGTACTTGCGAGCGAGCTCATCAGTGTCGGCTACGAAACCGGGGGAGTGCAGGCCTACCGGAGTGCTTTGATGGCCGAACTGTTCATTGGCCCGGCGGTAAAGGTCTATATACGGTGCAAAGCGTTCTGGTGAGCCACCGATCACGGCCAGCATCATGCGGAAGCCATAGTGTGCTGTACGGATGACTGATTGCGGGGATCCTCCAACGCCGACCCACGTGCGAAGCCGTCCGGACTCAGTCTTCGGAAAGACATTCATGTCCACTAAGCTGGCACGTTTGCTGCCGTGCCACGTTACAGGTTTCTCATCGAGCAGCTTGTGGAACAGGTCAATTTTCTCGTCAAAGAGTATTTCGTAGTCGGACATGTCATAACCGAAAAGTGGGAAAGATTCGGTGAAAGAACCACGCCCCAGCATGACTTCGGCACGTCCATTGGAAAGTGCATCAACAGTAGCGAAGCGCTGGTAGACGCGTACCGGATCGTCTGAGGATAATACTGTCACCCCGGAGCTGAGACGGATGTTTTCGGTAGCGGTGGCAATGCCCGCCAACACCGTTTCGGGGCTGGAAATCGCATACTCGGGACGATGGTGTTCACCAACTGCAATGACGTCTACACCTGCCTGGTCTGCGACGATCGCTTCTTGCACGGTGGCGCGGATTGCTTGTGCCTGAGTTACTAAGTGTCCCGCTGAGCTGGGTACATCGCCAAAAGTGTCGATACCAAATTCGATATTCTCGATGGCGGTCATGACCACTGCCTCCAATAAATTAAGCTGATGCGTCAATCATGACTCACTTATGTTGACGTGTCAACTATATTGGGGATGGGTTAACTAACGGATGAAACCCTGCCGATGAATCGAAGACACAAAAACGGTGGCCCTCCTCATCGAGGAGAACCACCGTTTTAGCTTGACTTAGTGCTTAGCCGAAGTACTTCTTCATGGTGCCTTCGTTGGCTTCGCGAAGCTCCTGCACCGAAACGGTGAATTCGCCCTGAACCTCCAACGAACCGGACTGTGCATCAACGATACCCAGGCGAGCCACGGTGACACCGCGAGCGCTGGTCATATCGTTGAAACGAACCTCTTCGCTGCGTGGAACTGCAACCACTGCGCGAGCCTGAGTCTCGGAGAACAGTGCGGTGAAGGAATCAACACCGTCACGATCCTTGATCTCATCCAGTGCCACGCGAGCGCCAACGCCAAAGCGCAGAACCATCTCGGACAGGGCTGCCGCCAGGCCGCCTTCGGAGAGATCGTGGGCAGCGTCGATCATGCCGTCGCGGCTGGCGTTGATCAAGATCGCGCCCAGTTCCTTTTCAGCAGCCAGGTCAACTACTGGTGGAACGCCACCGAGGTGACCACGCAGGTTAGCGAACTCGGAGCCATCCAACTCATCCTTGGTGGTACCGATCAGGTAGATCGCCTGACCGTCAGCTTCTTCACGCCATCCCGAAGGGGTGCGGCGAGCGACGTCATCGAACTTACCCAGGGTGGCAACCACTGGGGTTGGGTGGATCGCCTTGTCGCCGGTCTGGTTGTACAGCGAAACGTTACCGCCGGTCACCGGAACACCAAGCTCCATGCAAGCATCGGAGAGGCCGCGGATACCCTCGGCCAGCTGCCACATGACATCTGGATCCTCAGGGGAACCGTAGTTCAGGCAGTCAGAGACCGCTGCTGGGATGGCGCCGGAGGTGGCAACGTTACGGTAGGACTCGGCCAGAGCCAACTGGGCACCGGCGTATGGGTCCAAGTAGGTGTAACGACCGTTGGCATCGGTAGCGATGGCCACGCCCAAACCGGTGGACTCGTCGATACGGACCACACCGGAATCATCCGGCGCCGCCAAAGCGGTGTTGCCGCCAACATAACGGTCGTACTGGTTGGTGATCCAGGACTTGTCGCACATATTCGGGCTAGCCATCAGCTCAAGCACGGCAGCCTTGAGCTCATCTCCAGTAGCTGGCAAGTTCTGGCCGGCCGCCGAGGACTTGAAGTTATCAGCCTGCAGGGCATCCTGCCATTCTGGGCGAGCGTACGGGCGATCGTAGACCGGGCCGTCGTGAGCGACGGTCTTCGGATCCACATCCACGATGACCTCACCCTTCCAGGTGATGATCAAGCGGTCGGTGTCGGTCACCTCGCCCAGCCAGGAGTATTCCACGTTCCACTTGGCCATGACTGCCTCGAACGCTTCAACGTTCTCGGGAGTGACCACGGCCATCATGCGTTCCTGGGACTCCGACATCAGGATTTCACCCGGGGTCAGGGTGGAGTCGCGCAGCAGTACGTCGGTCAGCTCGACCTGCATGCCGCCTTCACCGTTGGAAGCCAGCTCACTGGTAGCGCAAGAAATACCTGCGGCGCCCAGATCCTGGATACCCTCAACCAGCGAAGCCTTGAACAGCTCCAAGCAGCACTCGATCAGGACCTTCTCAGCGAAGGGGTCACCGACCTGCACTGCAGGGCGCTTGGAAGGCTTGGTGTCATCGAAGGATTCGGAAGCCAGCACCGAAGCGCCACCGATGCCATCGCCACCGGTGCGTGCACCGAAGAGCACGACCTTATTGCCCACGCCCGAAGCGTTAGCCAGGCGTAGGTCTTCGTGACGCAGTGCGCCAACAGCCAGCGCGTTGACCAGTGGATTGCCCTGGTAGATCGGGTCGAACACGGTTTCGCCACCGATGTTTGGCAGACCCAGCGAGTTGCCGTAGCCACCGATGCCGGAGACGACACCGTGCACCACACGCTGAGAATCTTCGTGGTCGATTGCGCCGAAACGCAGTGGATCCATTACAGCGATCGGGCGGGCGCCCATGGAGATGATGTCACGCACGATGCCACCGATGCCGGTGGCAGCACCCTGGTAGGGCTCAACGTAGGAAGGCGAGTTGTGCGATTCGATCTTGAAGGTCACGGCCCAGCCGTCGCCCAAATCGGTGACACCGGCGTTTTCGCCCATGCCGACCATCAGGTCCTTCTTCATCTCATCGGTAACCTTCTGCCCAAACTGGCGCAGGTGGTTCTTGGTGGACTTGTAGGAGCAGTGCTCAGACCACATCACCGAGTACATTGCCAACTCTGCAGCGGTGGGACGACGGCCCAAGATCTTCACGATCTCGGCGAATTCGTTGTCCTTCAGACCCAGTTCTGCCCAAGGCAGTTCTACATCCGGGGTGCTTGCGGCGTTATCGACGGTGTCGATGTTGAATTCTTTGGTGACTTCCTGGCTCACTTTTTTCCTCCAACAAGGTGGCTCAGAACGCTGGTGAAGAAGGTCAGGCCATCGGTGCCACGGGCATCCGGGCCAAAGCCGACCTCAATGGCATGCTCCGGGTGAGGCATAAGACCCACCACGTTGCCAGCCTTGTTGCTCACGCCTGCGATCGAACGGCGCGAACCATTCGGGTTCCAGCCCACGTAGGAGAACGCAATGCGGTTCTCTGCTTCAAGCTCATCCAGGGTCTTTTCATCAGCCACGTACTGGCCGTCCTGGTTCTTGAGCACGATGGTGATTTCCTGACCAGCGTCAAAACCATTGGTCCACGCGGTCTGGTTGTTTTCCACGCGCAACAGCTGGTCGCGGCAGATGAACTTCAAGTGATCGTTCTTGATCATCGAGCCAGGCAGCAGGTGCGATTCGGTGAGGATCTGGAAACCGTTGCAAATACCCAGAACAGGCAACTTGGCATCGGAGTTCGCAGCGTCAGCGATTTTTGACATCATCGGTGCGAAGCGGGAGATCGCACCAGCGCGCAGGTAGTCGCCGTAGGAGAAGCCACCGGGGATTACCACGGCGTCAACGTCCTGCAGGTCGGTGTCGGCGTGCCACAGGGACACGGCCTCGGCGCCCGCTGCGCGCACAGCGCGGGCAGCATCACGGTCATCGAGGGTGCCCGGGAAGGTCACCACGCCAATGCGTGCTCCTGAAAGTTCAGTCGATGGCGTTGAGTAGTCGCCAATCAGGGGGAGTTCGGTGCTCATTAGTCTTCGACTACCTCGACGTTGACGACATCTTCGATCACCGGGTTGGAAAGCAGGGTTTCTGCTGCCTCGCGAGCCTGGGCGAGGATTTCGTCGGTCACCTCGCCGTCCACGGTGAGTTCAAAGCGCTTGCCCTGGCGGACAGCTTCGAAGGAGGTGAAGCCTAGGCGGGGAAGTGCTCCCGCGATGGCCTTGCCCTGAGGGTCAAGGATTTCTGGCTTGAGCATGACATCTACAACGATGCGGGGCATCCGGCATATCTCCTGTTGGCGAGGTTAAGTTAAATGCCACACGGAGATGCCGTCTCACACCAGGGGGATATGGCGCTCCGCGAGCTTGCCCTACCAGTCTACCCGTGAATGTGATGGGCCAGACGTGCCTGTGCTCGATAGCACCGATATCGCGGGTTATAAGTCATGTGATCTTTGGCTCACGGGGTGCCTGATGCTCTTAGACGAGTATTCTGAAAGCGTGAAAAACTCTAGTCAAACAACCTGTTCTTGCCGGGAACTGGACTCAGTGAAGCTCAGCTACCAAGAATGCTGCCAACCCTTTCATGACGGCCGCGCAGATCAATCGGTGCTTCCAGAAACAGCTGAACAGTTGATGCGTTCTCGCTACAGTGCCTTCGTTGAAGGTTTGGCACCATATTTGCTGGAAACCTGGCATGAGAGTACTCGGCCTCAAGAGTTAGAACTTGATCCGCAGATGCGCTGGATTGGGTTGGAAATCATTAAGACTCGTAGCGGTGGCCCGCAAGCGAGGCGTGGTGTGGTGGAATTTGCGGCGCACTATCTCGATGGGCAACGCGAGGCTCAGCAACATGAGGTCAGCACGTTTGTGCGTGAAGATGGTGCCTGGTTTTATCTTGATGCGCTGTAAAAATTAGCGGTTGCTGGCTGCCTGCAGCATGTTGAGCATTTGACTCTGCTGGCGTTCCCGGGCCAGCTTAAAAGCATCAGCTCCCGTGCGGTCTTTCAACCGTGGGTCTGCGCCATTGGTGATGAGCATCTGGGCGATATTCACCGAGGTGTTGGTGCCCTGACCCAGCACAATCGTTTCGTGCAGTGCCGTCCACCCAAGATCATTGACTTGATCAATGTTGATGTCTGTACGCAGCAGTATCCGCACGGCAGCGACCTGAGAATTTTCGCTAGCAACCGTCAAAGCGGTTCCGCCCATGCGGTTGACCTGATGAATATTGGCCCCCGCTTTAATGAAGGCTTGCAATGCATTGGTTGAGCCGTTGGCGCTGGCTCGCAGGAATGGGGATTCCTGGTAATCGTCTTTAACATTCGGGTCAGAGCCGGCATCCAAAAGTGTTTTGGCGATTTGTTCATTCTTGACGATGACTGCGCGCATGAGCGGGGTTCTACCGGCATCGTCGGTGACGCTCAGATCCGCCCCGTCCTTTAACGCGCTCTTGACGTCTTTGAGGTTGCCGGCGTCGATGGCAGTGAACAGTTTGCGTGAAGCAGCTGGAAGTTCAGAAGTAGCGGAAGGTACCGCCTGAAGCGAGGCACCAGAGGCTGCGCCGGAAGCTAATGGCGAGAGCGTGGACTGGGAAGCAGAAGTACTCGGGGATGCGCTTGATGTAGTGCCGGTTGCGGGAGTGGTCGTGTCGGTTGCTGAGGAATCAACAGTTGATTCTGGCGCAGTTGACGCCTGCGAAGCAGAAGACTTTGGCGTAGCTGCAGTGGTGGTTTTGGTTGCACTACTTGCGGCAGGACTACTACTCGGAGCTTCGAGGGCTTCGGGTGAGGAAGCTGCGCAGCTAGTGCAAGCGCCGATTGCGGCGGCTAACGGAAGCGCTATTAACGCGATGCCACGACGGTGCGTGGAGTGCCCGGTACGAAGTGCCATCTGTCCTTTCGCGGTTTCAACACCCTAACCCCTTTGGGACAAAAGCCAATTGGGGTTTTGCTCGGAAACTTTCGATTTCAATTGTGAGCTTATCTGTTTAAGCTGAAAATTTGCGGTCAATCAGCGTCAAGAGTTCTTGGCGTTCTAAGTCAGATAACTTCGCTAAAATCATAGACACCATGGAATGCCTCTACTTTTCTGCCTCTCGTTGCCGTTCGTGCACACAAATGACGGTTCCCTATGCCCGACAGTTACAAGCAAAAGTTGAGGATTGCCAGAACCTGCTCTCCGACTTTGATTCGCTGAAGTTCCTTCCAGCCCAAGCAAGCAACGAACAAGGGTTCCGCAATAAAGCCAAAATGGTGATTTCCGGGACAACCGAAAATCCCACCATCGGCATCTTGGATACCGAAGGGCACGGAATCGACCTGCGCAATTGCGGCGTCATTGCTCCCACCCTGCGTTCACTGTTGCCGGTGATTGAGCGATTCATCAAAGAGCTAAAGCTGATCCCTTACGACGTACCGAAGCGTAAAGGCGAACTCAAGCATGTGATCCTGACGCTATCGGATACCGGAGCCGTGATGGTTCGGTGGGTACTGCGCACCAAAAAACACTTTGTTGCGCTGCGTGATTCGCTCCCGCAATTTCTTGAACAGTTGCCACACCGTAGCGTTGTCTCGGTGAATTTCCTACCCGAACATAAGGCCGTGTTGGAAGGGGAGGAAGAAATTATTCTGACTCGTCGCACGACCTTGGAATTTGGTCTGAACGGTGTGCCCATGCACCTGCGCCCGCAAGGGTTCTTCCAAACCAATACCGAAATCGCAGCGGCACTGTATCGTCAGGCTCGCCAATGGATCAATGATGTTGACCCGGAGAGCGTGTGGGACCTGTACAGCGGTGTCGGCGGCTTTGCACTCCATTGCGCCGGCGAAAATCGTACTGTGTATGGCATTGAAACCAGCAGCGAAGCAGTGGCAGCAGCACAGACTAGCGCGCAGTCTCTGGATCTGGTTGATGCGCACTTTGTGGCCCAAGACGCTACAGAATTCGCATTGAACGCAGGCTGGGCTCCGGACGCGCTCATCGTCAATCCGCCACGGCGCGGAATTTCTGCGGAGCTCTCAGCATGGCTCAATGATTCCGATATTCAGCACGTGATCTACTCCAGCTGTAACGCAAAGTCCTTAGCACGGGACCTCGAGCGTCTGGGAAACTACACACCACAACTGGCACGCGTGATGGACATGTTCCCCCAGACTGACCACTACGAGGTCATCGTCAAGCTGGAGCGAAAAGCAGCTTAGCGGTCCAGCGTTGCAGTGCGTCGATCGAGGCGGCCGACAATTTCATCGACCAGGTGCGGATCGACATTTGGCTCTCGACGGGCCTTGAGCAATTCATCGCGGGCCGCTTCCAAAGCGATGGCCTGAATCGAATCGGCCTTAGCGATGACCGCACGAATCTGGGTGTATTTCTCATCGGAAATTGCATCGTGCGGATCTGGATCCTTGGCCAGAATTGAGTGCAAAGAATTCATACGGCGGCGGACGGCTTGCTGGTAGTTCTCCGGAAGTTCCTGCAACTCAACGTTCTTACGCAGCGCGGAGAGTGCAACCGCCTCGGCCCGACGAGCTAGCGCACGGCGGGCTCGTTTGGTG
Source organism: Glutamicibacter sp. B1 (assembly GCF_039602135.1). Classification (NCBI taxonomy): domain Bacteria; kingdom Bacillati; phylum Actinomycetota; class Actinomycetes; order Micrococcales; family Micrococcaceae; genus Glutamicibacter; species Glutamicibacter ectropisis. The sequence continues at coordinate 378,895 of NZ_CP125942.1, forward strand.
TCCTGTTCGTTGTTGCGCAGCTTCAATACGCGCATCAGTGCTGGCAGGGTGAGTCCCGGTACAACTAGCGTGCACAGCAATACGGAGCAGGCCGCCACGACGACAAAGTTGCGTTCTTCGATGACCGTTCCATCGGCTGTGACATGTGGGAGCGCTAGCGCCAGCGCCAAGGTTGCCAATCCGCGCATGCCACACCAGGTCAGTACCAATGCGTCCTTGCGAGCAGGAATCTTTGGCTTATTACGATTCGGCATGTAGTAGGTCCCGAGCATCCACAGGGCACGAACCGCAATGACAACGAAGCAAATCGCGGCGATGCCAGGGATATAGCCGATGAGGTTACTGCCCTCTTCCTGGATGACCTGATTCATCTCGATGCCCATCAGACCAAAGGCCAGACCCGTAGCCAACAGTTCGAGAACTTCCCAGAAGGCTTGACGCGTTAGGCGCTCGGCGGAGTCCTGTGGGCGGTCTCGGCGAACCATTTCTAGTGCGGTCACCACTACAGCGATCACGCCGGAGACGTGGACTTCTTCTGCGATCATGTACACGGCGTAGGGTGCCACGAGGGTGGCTGCACAACGGGCTGCGAGGTTAGGGACAAAGCGGTTTAGTGCACCGATCACCCAACCCATGGCTAGGCCGAGAACAACAGCGCCTGCTGCACCGATCAGGAACTGCGGGATGATTTCCAACCCGACTTCTGAATTATTCACGGTCGCCTGGACAGCCAACTGGAAGATCACAATTGCCATGGCGTCGTTGAATAGGCCTTCGGTCTCCAGCAACGAAGTCAGGCGTCGTGGCATGTTCACCTTGGTGGCGATGGCATCCACGGCTACCGGGTCAGGTGGTGCGACGATGGCGCCCAAGGCCAGCGCCAGTGGGATGGAGACGATGGGTGAAAACGCCAAGGCCGTAGCTGCTACGGTACCGGCGGTCACCACGATCAAGACCACCGCTAGACGGATTAAAGCTTTCCAACGGAACCTGAACACTGACCAACTGCTTCGTTGAGCCGTCGCGAAAAGCAACGGAGGCAAGAAGATGGGCAAGATTAATTCTGGTTCGATATGCATTTCGGGCATGAACGGCAAGAAACCGGCCAGGGTCGCGAAAATGAGCATGAGGATCGGGTACGGCAGTTTGATGCGTTCACCTACGCCAACGATCAGAATAGTAGCGAACAGTAATCCGATAATCAGCAGGAAAAAATCCATAGTCATCTAATAGTAGTTGATTTACCCAACTAAATTGATCATTATTTCGCTCAAAGTCCGCGTGGGAAAAGGAATTCTGCATCATTCCATTGACTGATCAGGCAGCCATTAGAGCGAGAGAATTCGCTATGAATTGCCTGTCCCTTTAAGACGCCGGAAACTTCGGCGCGTTGTGGTCCGCCGTATATTTCGGTGCAGGCGGTACTCGGATCTAGCGTAGGAGTAACGAGGTTAGGGTGTTGATCGAGTTTTTCGCAGGCTTCTGGAGCGTTGGGCAATGTACTTGTCTGACTGGCTTCAGTGCTTAAACATTCCAACGTGTAGCGCGCCGAAATATTACTTCCGTCAGCCTTGATAGTGATCTCTAAAGTGCTCTGAGCCGTTGCCGATGGTTGCGCGGCGCAGGAGGACGTCACCGCAACTAGCAACAGTATGCCGCCGGCAGTGACTGCACGACGTGTACTCCCAATGATGCCCATGCGGCTATTGTGCACTGAGCCATCATTGACTACTAGCCCTTGGGTGAAAGTGGCAGGCTATTAGCAACAGCCAACAGCTTCAATCGCAATTGATCGGCACGGGTAGCGAACTGTTTTTGCAATCGAACATATTCAGCTTTGCCGGCAGGTGTCTCAATACGAATCGGTTCGTGGCCCCAATCGCCAAGATCGTAGGGTGAAGCCTGCATGTCCATGGTCCGGATGTCCCATGCAAGCTCAAAGCAATCCATCACCAAGTCGCTGGGCACCGCGGGGGAGAGCTTATAGGCCCACTTATAAAGATCCATGTTGGCATGCAAGCAGCCTGGCTGTTCCAGGTCACGTTGCGTTTCGCGGGTTGGCTGCAATTCGTTAAGTTCAACCGCCTGTGGCGTGTAAAAGCGGAACGCATCAAAATGGGTGCAGCGAATCTTCTCGGATTCCACCACGGCATCGGTACCCTCGGCACCCAGTCGCAGCGGAAGGTATTCGTGGCGAATACCGTTGAGTTCCGATTTGTAGGCCATCGCCCATTCATGCAATCCAAAACAGGCAAAATTTCCTGGACGTTGCGAGGTCCCAGCAAGGATCACGCGGGCAAATTCGATGGCCCGTGCCCGGGAATCGACGAAGCCTTGGGCATCAAACTCGTAGCCTAGTCCCTGCGCAGTCTCTACTGGGCGATAGAACTTCCACGAGGTGCGTTGCGTACCTTCTTCTCCCGTGAGTACAACATTCAACCCAGGATGCCAGCGATAGAGTTGGCCGGGTTTTTGGGTGTAATAGGTGAAAAGGAAGTCATCAATCGGATGCTTCCGACCCTTCATGCGCCGTTCTACAAAGGGTTCTCCGAACGCACGCGCACGAGCCTCATGACGGTGGGCTAAAGGCACCCACTGTGAGGCTTTCAAAACGGTGACGGTATCGGGCATACCTTTTATTATTCAATTCATCGCCTCGCGAGACCACTTAGGTAGTTCAACTCACACAGGTTCGTCGGGCAATAGCGTGGCCCTCTTGCAAGGCCACCAGAACCTAGAAGCAAAAGAAATTCTGTGAGTTCCCCTAGTGAGGCACGGATCAAAGGGCAGAAAAGAGATAAAGCCCTATGCTGAAGCCTATGATGATTGAACGCTCCAGCCACGTGCCCGCCAGTTCTGCGGAGGTCTTCGAATGGTTTTCGCGGCCAGGGGCAATCCATCGATTACTCCCGCCGTGGCTTCCGGTCAAAGTCATCCAGGAAGCGGCATCGCTTCGTGATTCCACCGCTGTGCTGGGATTGCCGGGCTCTTTACGATGGAACGCGCAACACCAAGCGTCAGAGTTTGTCGAGAACCGAAAATTTGTTGACAAGCTCGAACCCGAAGGTTTGCGTGGCCTACCTTTGAAGGCAGTTCGTTGGAGACATGAGCACCTGTTTGAGGACGACGGCACCGACCAGACCCTGGTCATCGATCGTATTGAATCGAATATGCCCAAAGGACAAATACGATCGATGCTCGACTATCGTCATCGTGCACTAGCTGCAGACCTTACTGCGCACCAGCGTGCTGCGGATGCCGGGCTGAAACCACAGGTGATTGCCGTGGCTGGGGCTAGCGGATTGGTAGGTCAGGCGCTCTGCGCTTTCCTGTCCACTGGCGGTCACCGTGTGATCAAGCTGGTGCGTCATACCCCGTCCGCGCCAGACGAACGTTTATGGGACCCAAATAATCCAGCACCGCAGTTACTTCAAGGCTGCGATGCCCTCATCCATTTGGCAGGCGCCAGCATCTTTGGTCGGTTTACCAATGCGCATCGTCAAGCGGTGCTCAACAGTCGAATCGAGCCAACTCGTGCCCTGGCCAAGCTGGCAGCTAGTAGCGGGGTGTCCACATTGATCAGTGCTTCAGCTATTGGGATCTACGGAACCGATACTGGACCTGTTGCACTGGATGAGTCTGCCGATGTGAGTGGTGAACCAGCAGATTTTCTGGCCGATGTCGTTCAGCAATGGGAGGATGCTGCGCAGGCCGGGGGAGAGCACCTACGAACCGTATGCGTCAGAACCGGCGTGGTGCTCAGCCCGCGAGGTGGCATGCTTGCGGTGATGCGTCCGCTATTCACTGCCGGGCTTGGCGGAAAGCTGGGCAGCGGCATGCAACGACTCTCGTGGATCGGGCTTGATGATTTGCTCGATATTTACCATCGTGCTTTATGGGACGAGCGACTTTCCGGACCGGTGAATGCGGTGGCTCCCAACGCGGTGACTAACGCTGAATTCACTCAAGTGCTGGCACGGACGCTTAAGCGTCCTGCAGTTATTCCGGTGCCGGGGGTTGCGCCCAAGGTAGTTCTTGGAGATGAGGGCGCTCGTTTGCTGGCTCTGGCTGACCAATGGATTGCCCCTGGCAAGCTACTTGAAATGGGTCATAGCTTCCGCAACGAACATCTTGATGCCGAGCTGGTCCACAGCCTCGGGACCGCAAGAGAATAACCCCACGACGCTGTGCCAACGGTACCCACCGCATGGCTTCCAAAACGGTGACGTTAACGGGCATACTTTTCAACATCCAAATCAACAGGAGCTAGCCATGAATGCCTTCCCTCCTTGGGAGCCTCCAATGTTCGCCAGTGACTCAGAACATCTAGTCGCCATGCTTGACCGGCTCCGCGTCACTTTCCGCTACAAGGCTGATGGTTTGAATTTGAATCAGCTTCGGTTTCGGCTACCGTCCAGTGGGTTGTCCTTGGGAGGTCTGTTGCAGCATCTGGCAACTGTAGAAGATGAGAAGTTCAGCTATTTTATTGCTCGTGAACGCCCTGAGGTGTTGCTCGAATTTCTTGAACGAGACAATGACCCTTTCATTGTTCAGGAACAGCAGAGTCCTGGGGAACTATACGAACGCTATGACAATGCGGTTCTCAAGAGCCGCGCAATTCAACAACAGGTCATCAATGACAATAAATTGGACACACCCTCGGGGCTGGAATTTGAGGGTCAGCATCTTTCGGTGCGCAGAATTATTTGTGACCTCATAGAAGAGTATGGGCGGCATACCGGGCATGCGGATCTGTTGCGTGAGGCCGTTGACGGGCGCGTTGGTGAGGACCCTCCACACGACTATCGGCCGATGTGGATTTAGGGGTTAAATGCCTCATCCCGTGAGGCTCGGTATGAGACTCACGGGATGAGGTTGACGAATGACCGTTAGGTCTTTGGGTGTTAGCCCATGGAGATCGCGCCGAGTAGCACGCCCGAGGCGAGCATGACCAGGCTGACCACCAACGCACGCCACAGTACCTTCTTGTGGTGATCGCCCAAGTCCACACGAGAGAGCGATACCAGCAGCAGGATTGCTGGAACGAGCGGAGACTGCATGTGTACCGGCTGACCGGTGATCGAAGCGCGAGCCATGTCTACGGCTGGAACTCCGAAGTGTGCACCGGCTTCGGTGAGTACTGGCAAGATGCCGAAGTAGAAGGCGTCGTTGCTCATCAAGAAGGTGGCTGGGATGGAGATCAAACCGGTGATCACTGCCATGAATGGACCCATGGAGTCAGGAATGATTGCTACCAGCCACTGGCTCATGGCATCAACCATGCCGGTACCCGAGAGTACGCCGGTGAGTACCGCAGCACCCAGAACCATGGACACCACGGCGATGATTTCGCTGGAGTGCGCTGCAATCATCTTGACCTGGTCGGAGACCTTCGGGAAGTTGACCACGAGGGCAATAGCGGTACCAACCATGAACAGGTAGGACAGTGGAAGTACGTCAACAACCAGCAACACCATGATCGCTACGGTCAGTACCAGGTTGAAGTAGAAAGTCTTAGGACGCAGGGTCTCACGGTTCGGATCCAGCACGGTGCCGTCCATGGTGGCTGCTTCGGTGCCATCGCCCTTACGCGCAACTGCTTCCAAGACTGCCAGGTGGCCACCCTTCGGAGCGGTGCCAGCTGGGGAGGTACCGCCGGAAGGCGAAGTGATGTTGCCACCACCGAGTTCGGTGCCCCACAGTTCGGGACGTTCGCGCTGTAGGCGGCGACGCTCGGAGATGCCCAGCTGCCAAGCGAAGAGACCAATAACCACCAGTGCGATACCCAGTGATGGGAGCATTGGGACGAAGACGTCGGCAGCTTCAACGTGCAGTGCTGCTGCAGCGCGTGCGGTAGGACCGCCCCATGGCACGATGTTCAACGTACCGTTGGTCAAACCGGCCACACAGGTCAGAACCACTGGGCTCAGGCCCAGACGCTGGTAGATCGGCAGCAGTGCCGCGGTGACCACGATGAAGGTGGTGGAGCCATCGCCATCCAGTGAGATGACGGCGGTCAGTAGTGAGGTGCCCAGAACAACTTTGGCTGGGTCATTGCCCACAAGCTTCTGAATGCCTGCGACCAGACGGTCGAAGAGTCCAACATCGATCATGATGCCGAAGTACATGATGGCGAACATCAGCAGTGCTGCAGTGCCGGACATGTCCTTGATGGCGTCCATGATCATGTCGCCCAGTCCAAAGCCTGCGCCGGTGAACAGCCCGAAGATGGTGGGGACGAGTATCAATGCCAGTAGTGGCGTCATGCGTTTGGTCATGATCAGCGCCATAAAGGTGGCGACCATGAGGAATCCGAGTGCAACTAGCATTGCCCCGACCTCCATTTCGGTGAGTGTACGTCGTTGTGGCACCCAAAAGCTTCAGGGCACTCATTCAAGGTACGTGGCGAGGCTCACGTTGCGCGCCTTGTGCTGATTATTGAAGGGTTAAGCTCATAACCATCTTTTTGCTCTTTAAAATCGCGTTGAGTCGCCAGTGAGTCTATGCTGGAGGTCATGTTCCGTTCTGGGTCTCGCGCGAGGCATTTCGCATCCCGCATCATGCGTTTGCAGTTCCTCGTTGTCGGCGTACTCATCGTGCTGGTCACCGCCGGAACCCTCTATGCCAGTTATGACCGCGTGTATGCGCGCGCTGAAGACACCTCGTTGACCATCGCTCGATCTGTGGCTGTCCTGCCCGAAGTGGTCCGTGACGTCACAAGATACGCTGCCATGGAAGATTTGGATGAGAAAGAGCTGGCTTCAGGGGAATTGCAACGCTTGGCCAACGCCATCCTGGAGCAGAAGCAAGCCTACTTTGTGGTGATTACCGAGGACCGCGGCTTGCGCCTGAGCCATCCGAATCCCGCTGAACTAGGGCAGATGGTCTCTACCGATCCGGTGGGCTTAGATGGTGTTGAAGCTGTCTCTAGAGAGCATGGCACGCTCGGGGAGTCGGTACGTGCCAAGGTGCCGGTTCGCAACGATGCCGGGCAGGTGATCGGTGAGGTCTCGGTGGGTGTGACCACTCAGTCGCTCACGGGTGCACTCTTGCAATCCTTTAGTTGGATTGTGCTCTTTGCCCTGTTGGCTGCCGGGTTAGCTACCGTGGCGGGCCGGGTGACCGTGCGCCGACTCAAGCGCCAGACCTTAGGTCTTGAACCGACCGAAATTGCCCAGCTGGTGCGGGACCAACAGGCGGTTCTGTACGGTGTCACCGAAGGTGTGATGGGTATCGGTGTTGATCATCGGATCACCGTGCGCAATAAGGCGGCTCGACAACTTTTGGGTCTGCCACACCGCACCGAGTTGCAAGATGTAGTTGGTCGGCATTTTGAATCTGCTGGTCTGGACCGGCGACTGGTTAAAGCTATCAAGGAGCGAGACCCGGCGCCGGTGCGTCTGGAAGTCAACGGCAATTCACTGATCGCCCGAGTTAATGATGTGAACCGGGACGGTTTAGATCTGGGCCAGGTGGTACTGCTGCACGATGTGACTACCATCGAAGCTCTTGGTACCAAATTGGATGCGGTTCAAGACATGGCAGATGCCCTGCGAGCACAACGCCATGAGTTTGCTAATCGGATGCATGCAGTACTGGGACTCATTGACCTGGGCAAAATAGAGCAGGCCGAAGCCTACCTGCGTGAGGTCATGGAAACCGGGCCGAAGATCGCTCAAGTCCCCGGGCTTGAAGCGATCCAAGATGCTTACCTTGCGGCATTCATTTCAGCCAAAGCTGTCCGTGCCCATGAGCAGGGTATCGAGCTACGGGTGTCGAACCAGTCGATGCTTTACGGGCAGATCGCCTCAGCTCATGACGCTCAAGATGCCACTGCGGTACTCGGCAATCTGTTGGACAATGCCTTTACCGCAGCCTTGCGCGGTACCGGGAAGCCCTGGGTGGAAATTGATTTGCTCTCCGAAGGAACTACGTTGCACCTTGCTGTGGCTGATTCAGGACCCGGCATCACCACTACCGAAGACATTTTTGCTCGCGATGTCAGCACGGGTTCCCATCTAGGCAATGAACATGGTCGCGGGGTTGGCCTGCCACTGATCAAGCGATTAGCGCAGGCCCGAAGCGGGGATGTGTGGATCGCAGACCCGGGCGCTGGAACAGAGGGAGCGGTATTTGCCGCCCGCTTGCCGGCCGTCCTAGTTGAACCTGCCATCCCAGAAAACAACAAGATTGAAGGGGCGTAACCATGGGCGAAGGTGCCAATGGAAATTACCAAGTGATGATCGTCGACGATGACTTTCGTGTCGGTGCACTGCACGCTGACATGGTCAATTCCATACCGGGGTTCCAAGCTCTGGAACCAGTCCAAGATCCGCGAATGGTGCCTAAACTCGTCGCCTCTCTCAAACCCGACCTGTTGCTCTTGGATGCGTACTTGCCACATGTCAGCGGCATTGAGTTGCTGCGCGAATTAGATGTGGACGCGATTATGATCTCTGCAGCCACCGAGCCGAAGAATATTTCCAACGCTATTCGCCACGGTGCGCTGGCATTTATTATCAAGCCTTTTGACGCTAAAACGCTCAGTTCTAAACTCAAGGGATGGGCAAGGTATCGCAGGCAACTGACCGGAGTGACTGAGTTTAATCAGCAGGGCGTTGACCGACTTTTTAAGGCTTTGCAAGGTGGCGAAGAGACGGTGCCAAGTGTCGGAACTGCCCCTACGGAACAGGCCGTACTCAGCTGTGTTAAGGAAGCTTCGGAACCTCTAAGCGTTGCTGAGGTGGCAGAAGCTGTGGGTGTTGCCAGGGCTACGGCCCAGCGGTATTTGGCTGCGCTGGTGGCCAATGATGCTTTGGAACTTCAGTTGGGTTACGGTACCCGCGGTCGCCCGGAGCACCGTTATGTAGCACGGTAGAAAGTCTCGTTTAGGTAGCGTCCCAGACCCGCCGGTAGAACTCGATTTTCTTCTGATCTGGCTCTATTCCGTAACCGGCATATACCAGTTCTTCATAACCTGCGCCGTAGTTCCATTCGGTGCTCCAGGCCGCAATGGCAAGATCGGCCCATCGGTCAGCGACCCCCAAATTCCCCATGTCGACATGACCCAAGAAGTCGCCCTTGGCATTCAATAGTGTATTGGGCAGGCACGCATCTCCGTGGCAGACCACGGGATCGACCGGTGGAGCATCGGAGAGCAGTTCGGATTGTTGATCACGAGGTAGGCCGCTGATGCGCGAAGTCAGGTCCCACGTGAAGGGGCAACTGTCTACCGGCAGGAGATCATGTAGTTGACGTAGCCCTTGACCGAGAGCATAAGCCGAACGCTCAGGGTTGCTCTTGCCGAGTTCACTCACTGCACTATGCCCATATAACGCCGCGGTGAGCATTAGTTGTCCTTCTTCGAATTGCTCGCAGGAAAGTACGACGGGAACGTTGATAAATTCTCCAGCCCACTGCATACGCTGAGCTTCCATGAGGAGGTCGGCTTCTCTTTCCGGTGGGTTTCCTGGCGAGAATTTAGCGAAGCGCCTGTTGTCGCCGGTTCCGATTTTGTAGGTGAGTCCACCCAACGCGTTGAGCCAAATACCTTCGATCTTGCTTCCCTCGGCCGCATCGCGCACTCGGATTGGTATGGGGAGATCCTCGGGTGGCGGTCCAGAAATAACTTGAGGTGAGCTCATTGCACTAGTCTGCCAGTTAATTTTGCTCTGGGGTCATCCATCAGAACGTTGGAATGCCCGGCAATCCAGTTGGCCATTGTTGGAATCAGCGTCGCATGCTCTCGTTGGCAACTGGCCGTCTTTAACGGCGCACCGACGCCCTCCAGTATTAGATCGAAGTTGCTTACACTCCGTAGTGGACAACAATACGATCTCCGACTTCTTGCTGCACGTCGTGGGCTAGCTTCTTGCCGGTTTCGGTCCATGCATCCTCATCGAACCCTGGAGCCCACCCCCGATCCCAATGCATGTGCTGCTGAAACTCATCGTTCCACTCAGCAAGCCTATTGCTGAGCGATTCCGACAATCCATAATCACTGGGGTATTGAAGACCGTGTTCCCATAGGGGCCATTCCGCCCCATAGTCGCAAAAGATCTTTAGTACACGATTCGACGGCTCTTCCTTTTCCATGCCCACAGTTTACGGATCATCTGCGAAACAATGCCAAACAATAACGGTAGGTTTGCACGGTATTGCGGGTGTAATTACCATCCAGCTGAATTCCTGTTGCCTGCAATTTTCGTTTTCTGCAGAGAAAGATCGGGCATCCTGACATGAGCCTTTGGAGCAAGTGTTGTTAGGGGTTTATGGGTGGGCCGTATTGCTGGTATCAAACGGCAACTAGTAGTCATCGACTAATAGTTGTGGAATGATAGCCGTATGGAACAAGATATCGCTCCACACGACCCTCAATTGCTTAGAGGGGTGTTGCCGATGCTCATACTTACTCTCCTTCAACGTCAAGAATCCTATGGATATGAGTTGGTGGAACGCTTGCGCTCGTTAGGACTATCGGGCTTGGCCACCGGCGTTGTATATCCGGTGCTAAGCCGATTCGAACGTGACGGTTGGCTGAGTAGCAATATGCAGCCAGCAGTATCTGGGCCACCGCGAAAGTACTACGCGCTCACTGAGAAAGGAGAACGCGCTCGATTGGGCATGGTTAGCCGGTGGCAAGAAATTGTTGCCGTCGCCGAACGTGGACTATCCGACGACGACAGTGAACCAGACGTGAGCAGGAACGGAGCATCTAAAGATGAAGACCAAGAATAGGAACCCTGATCCGATGGCTCAGCCTCAACCAAACCAAAAGGCAGTTCGGACCAAAAAGTCGAATCTCGGTATATGGGATTCGGTCGCCAGGGAACGCTATCTTTTCATGGTGGACCTTCACCTCGACGGAAGAGTCCCGACGCGAACTCGTAAGCAAATTCTTGCTGACTTGCGCAACGCCATTGATGTCGAAGCGGGAAGAACCAGCTTGAGCGAAGCTCTGGAAGGACTGGGAAGACCAAACGAGTTGGCGAGCAGTTACGCCGAAGGGACTGATCGATCACGACCACTGTGGACGGTGGGAGTGGTGGCTGCATTAGGCATACTTCTTGTGTATTGGGTCTTTCTGTGCCTTTACACCTTCGGGATGCTGGCCGTGGTCACACAGGTTGGTGGCGAATTCAGCGCTCATTTCTTCTTTGTGGAGGTGATGGCATTTTCCCAAAATGAAAGTGTAGGGATTGGATGGGCCGGCGGAGCTGCTCTGTGGTTCCCGTTGATGCTTGCCTTCATAGCTTTTATCTCCGGGAGTAGAGCTTGGCGAATGCTAGGGAGTCGGCGAGGGCAAGGCGACAAACATCTGTGATGAATGCAGTAGCGTCAGACCCCATACATACGTGACTAGCGCTTCGGCGCAGCCTGCATTGTGGTGCCTATTAGACTGAATCAATGATTTCTATCCGCGCTGCCGTTGATGTCGATTTTCCTGAGCTGCTTGAGATCTGGCGTCGCTCAGTTGAAACAACACACGAGTTCTTAACCCCAGAAGACATTGATGCTATCGAGCAAGATGTGGCGACGTACTTACCTCAGATGTCGGACTTACGCGTCGCCGAGAAAGACGGACAACTGGCGGGTTTTATCGCGATTGAAAACGACACTATTGAGATGCTTTTCGTTGACGCCGTTATGCAAGGTCTGGGCATTGGTAGCGCCTTGCTTAGTGCAGTTATCGAAGGCCGACTAGCCGTACGAGTCGACGTCAATGAACAGAATCCGTCGGGACGGAAGTTTTATGCGGCAAAGGGATTCGTGAAAATAGGCCGCTCAGAAGTTGACGGAGAGGGCCGTCCGTTTCCGATCCTGCATCTACTAAAAACTCAGGGATTCGAATCAACTGATAACGAGTAGTCTCGTGAAACTCAATAGCACTGTATGACCGTCGGTTTACGTGGCCTCAACTCTTGGCTCTGGAAGCTTTCCACAACGCTGAATCTTCAAGCATCGAAAAACACAAGTCTTTACCGAAAACCAACTAGTAAGGTTTTCGTTCTGGAGCTGCCCTAGTCCAGGTAGCGATGGGCGTAGAGCATCAATTTTCTTGGTATTCATCTCAGCTCAAGGAAGAGTCTGATTTGGCCATGAACACTGAACCCCATGACTAATATTTCGCGTCGTAATTTGCTCACTGGTGCTCTGGGCGCCGGAGCCCTCGGTCTTGTTGGCCCCACAGGTGCAGCGCTGGCATCAAGTAGCCCGCGCCTGGTTCGTTCACGATTGGGGCTCACTAGCGGTTTTTCTATGGGAGATGTGTCCACCAACAGTGCAGTCCTCTGGGCTCGAAGCTCGGGAGAAGGACGACTGCGAGCACAGCTGCGAGCAGTTGATGAAGCAGGCCAGATCATTCGTGGGCGTGGATCTTTTGCCCGCACCCTGCGTGGTGCCCATGCTTCCGAGTCGAGTGATTTCACGGCAAAAATTAGCGCTGCGAATCTGCCAGCAGGGACACGCTTCTCGGTCAGTATCGGTTTCGAAGATGAAAACGGAACTCTTGGTCAAACCCAGCAGGGCTGGTTCAGCACAGCTCCGTCAAACACCGGCAGGCGCAATCACGAGGCATCCCGTGCTCAAAGTTTCGTGTGGTCTGGAGATACTGCCGGGCAAGGGTGGGGCATCAACGAGGACATCGGCGGTATGCGGGCCTACGCCGCAATGCACGCCACCAACCCCGACTTCTTTGTCCATAGCGGTGACACGATCTATGCCGATGGACCAATCCTGGCCGAGGTCGAAGAGGCTGACGGTCAGATTTGGCGCAACCTGGTGACCGAAGAAGTCTCCAAAGTTGCCGAAACTTTGGATGAGTTCCGTGGACGCCATCGCTACAACATGATGGATACCAACGTACGAGCGTTGTATGCCGAAGTGCCGGTCATTGCTCAGTGGGATGACCACGAAACACACAATAACTGGTGGCCGGGCGAGACCATCACCGATGAACGCTACACGGTGCGTGACATCAACACTTTAGCGGCTCGTGGACGCCAAGCATGGCAGGAATATCAACCTATCGCTGATCCCCGTGCGATGCGAGGTGGAAACGGCTTTGAAGCGGCGCGTGTTTACCGCAAGATCTCCCGCGGCCCGGCGTTGGACTTGTTCGCTTTGGACATGCGTACCTTTAAGTCCGAAAACACTGAAGGACTGGAATCCAAAGAAACTGCGATTTTCGGCGAAGAGCAATTGAATTGGCTGGTTGATGGCTTAGAAAAGTCGAAGGCCACTTGGAAAGTTGTCCTCAACGACCTTCCTTTAGGAATTATCGTTCCTGATGGCAAAGCCCAAGAGTCCATTTCTAACGCTGACCATGGCGCTCCACTGGGCCGTGAGCTGGAACTGGCGCGTCTGCTCAAGGCCATCAAGGACCGCCGTATAAAGAACGTCGTCTTCTTAACAGCTGATGTGCATTATTGCGCGGCGCACCACTATTCCCCGGAACGAGCAGCCTTCACCGACTTCAATGAGTTCTGGGAATTCGTGGCCGGCCCGGTTAACGCTGGCTCATTCGGTCCCAACGAGATGGATGGGACCTTTGGGCCCCGCGTAGATTTCGCATTAGCAGGTACCGTCGCTAATCAGTCGCCACGTGATGGAAAGAGCCAATTCTTTGGACATGTGGATCTCGACGAGCATGATCGATTCACGGTCAGCTTGCGTAATGGCTTGGGGGAGACGGTGTATTCCAAGACCTTAGAGCCGACGAAGTAGACGAATTCTGAAAGACAAAAAGATCGTGCCTGGGCCGCAGGAAATCGTGTCAGGATTCTAGCGGGTGTCTTTGAAAATATGAATTAAGGCATGCAACTGACGCAAGAATGTTGCTCAGTTGGATTCTGATTCAGTCTCTCTTGAGAGCGTTGGACCATCCATGTTTGTCAGGGTGAATAGTGCTGCTATGAAGGACTGGTCTCACTCAACCCTGACATGCAGGACTCCACGAAGCTGACAGGCTTTAGTATAGGTAAGTCGTCAATCGGAATCTCATGGAATACGAGCAGCAGCCTATGGCAGAAATCAAGTCAAGCAGGGTCTTATCGATGCTAGGAGGCAATTGGGGGCGGGCCATAGCGCTTACTTCTCTTGCTTTAGTGCTGGCCGCTTGTACAAACCCCGGAGTAAAGTCGACCATCTCAGTGGAGGCGGTCATGGATGTCTGCTCAGGGGATGAGTGCTTCTCTGCAACCATTCCCGCGGAACTGTCAGCGACAGTCAATGGCGAAGAAACAAAAATCCCTTCTTCGGGTGGAGGTGGGTCAATCACCCTAGACAAAGTAGGTAGTGTGCAAGTCACAGCACGCTGGGGCACTCTTGTGAAGAAGATCGACATCTTGACGAGCGATGGCTCTACTCAAACTGTCACTATCAAATTTGATGAAACGGCGAGAGTAGCTGAATGACTAAGAATGGCCACAGACAGGAACTGTGGCCATTCTGTTTACTCGCATCTTAAGAATTATTATGGTGGCTGATTTCCTGTTCGTGGCAGAAACCACGACAGATCTAGATGTAGACGAACGGGCTTTTGCATTGCTGGGGTTTATAGAAAAGCCCAGAGAACAACTCAGGCAAAGCATGAAAGCCCCTGAGCATTGAGTGCACGCTTGCTAGCAGGACGGCCACTGCGTGTTGTGCGCACGAAATCCCCTTCTAGCACCCGACATTAGCTGGGCCCTTCAACCGGCTGGTAGACAGTGTATCCATGAATCTGACGTCATGGGTCAGCGCTTTGGGAACCTTGGTTGGGCGCTTATCGCCGGTAGCCCACCAGCTCAATGGTGCCGCAAAGATTTATCTGGAAAAGGGCCAGGATCCTGAGCCTGTCACGGTGCCCGGCAAGTTGCAGGTCCATACGATCTAGGAAGGCAAGCTGGTTCTCATGTGTCTTGGTATGAATGAACCCCGCGGTACACCCATCCGTAGACGCTCTCACTCTTGGTCGGGTACTTGCGATCCACCAGCCAAATGATGCCATCAGTAAGGTGCGCCGGTGGGCGGTGTAAAGGGCGAGCGCTATCCCGCTGTCGATGCGTGAGATCTGGACCGCGAGGGTTACAAAGCGGCCTAATCGTCTCCAGTGACGTCCCACGGTCTAGTGATCCTTTAACAAGGTATGGCCTGGGGGAGACGGTGTATTCCAAGACCTTAGAGCCGACGAAGTAGACGAATACTGAAAGACAAAAAGATCGTGCTTGCGACACTAGAAATCTAGTGTCGCAAGCACGATCTTTAGTAGAGCGAAACCTTAGCGGCCGGTGCCGCCGTAAACGGTGGCTTCGACTTCGGTATCCAAATCAAACGCGGTGTGGATTGCGCGTACGGCATCGTTCAGTTTGTCAGCGTCGGTGACCACCGAGATACGAATTTCGGAAGTGGAGATCATATCTACGTTCACGCCAGCGCTGTGCAGGGCTTCGAAGAAAGTGAATGAGACACCTGGATTCGAGCGCATGCCGGCACCGATGAGCGAAAGCTTACCGACTTCGTCGTTGTGCTCGATATCTTCAAAACCGATTTCGCCCTGAGCGGTGGTCAATGCGCCGAGCACGTTCTTGGTTTCGGTCATTGGCAGGGTGAAGGAGATATCGGTCTTACCCGAACCGCGGGTAGAGATGTTCTGGACAATCATGTCGATATTGGCCTGAGCGGCGGCAATAACACCGAAGATCTGGGCTGCCTTGCCAGGGATATCTGGCACGCCGATGACGGTGACCTTGGCTTCGGAGTGGTCGTGGGCGACACCTGAGATGATTGGCTGTTCCAAGGGTTCTCCCTCTTGAATTTTGATTTTGTCGTCGGGGTTCGGGAGCACCCAAGTGCCCTCGTGAGTGCTGAATGAAGAGCGCACATGCAGTGGCACGCCAAAACGGCGTGCGTATTCCACGCAGCGCAGGTGCAGGATCTTGGATCCGCTGGCGGCCATTTCCAGCATTTCTTCGCTGGTGATCTTATCGATCTTCTTAGCCGAAGCAACTACACGTGGATCAGCGGTGTAAACGCCGTCTACGTCAGTGTAAATTTCGCAGACATCGGCGCCCAAAGCAGCGGCCAACGCCACTGCGGTGGTGTCGGAACCACCACGGCCCATGGTCGTGATGTTTTTGGATTCCTTGCTCATACCCTGGAAACCAGCAACAATCGCGATGAAGCCGCGGTCAATGGCACGGCGAATACGCTGAGGGGAAACCTCCATAATGCGCGCTTTGCCGTGGGTTGAGTCGGTGATCAGACCTGCCTGCGAACCGGTGAAAGAAGCAGCCTGTTCACCAAATTGGTCGATGGCCATGGCCAGTAGCGACATAGAGATGCGCTCTCCAGCGGAAAGCAACATGTCCATTTCTCGTGCTGGTGCATCGTCGGTGAGCTGTCCAGCCAAATCTAGAAGATCATCGGTGGTATCACCCATCGCGGAGACAACTACAACGACATCGTGGCCCTGAGATTTGGTGTCAATAATTCGACGCGCCACACGTTTGATGCCTTCGGCATCTGATACTGACGAACCGCCAAATTTTTGAACAATTAGGCCCATGGGCACTCACTCCACCTGTTGAAAGCTGTGTCTCGTTATTGGCGCAAAGCACAACGCGAGGCACCTACCAAATAAATATTGTGACAGCTACGGGCCAACATCTCCTACTTATGACGGTAAACATTGGTCATATTGCCTAGAAAGATTAGTGGGAGTTGTTGAAAATCACGGGCTATGCCTTGATTTCTGCCAAGATTTGTCGCCAAAAGCTCTTCCATTCAGACACCTGATCTGGAGTTTTAGCCTTAGTAATGTTAATGGCTATCGAGCATTTATCCACCTTAAGGCCAATGTCCACTTGGGCCTTGGTTCCGTCACTGAAACTGGCACGCCAATAACGCCAGCGTTCAGAGGCGCTGGTACGCGCTGGTTCAACAAGGGTCTGACCATTAAAAAGCTTTAGGCCGCTGACCTGTTTTTCCCAGCGGGCTAGCGCACCGTCGAGGTCTTCAGCGAGTGTCGTACTCACCGAACCTTGGAAGGTGCCATCTTGAGCTTGCCCCGGCAGGCGGCGACCAATTTGTTGCTCGTAGGCGACCGCCACCGATTGAGCCCACCAACCTGGGTTCTCCAACGCCGGTGGCATGAACGTGAACGCGAGTTCAGCGATTTCTTTATGTGTTAGTTCGTCCGCTTTAGCGTTCTCTAATCGTGCGCTCCAGGTTTCCCACGGGGTGCCGGTGGCCTTGGCAATGGCCGAAGTGTTGCTGCTCTTAGTTCCCATGATCGAAGTCTAAACAACAAAGCAACTTTAGACAGGAAACGGCCGGGCGGCACGGGATGATTCCCGTACCGCCCGGCCTATCGCACCGTAATGGAAAAACTTACTAGATCGCCTGAATTTCCAGATTTAGTCGGCCTAGCAGTTCTACTAGTGTGTCCAAATCGTGGTCATCCCAATTGGTCATGCGTGCCCGAAGCTCACCACGCCACTCTTCAAAGCCGCTGTGCCACCGCTGCTTTGCATGTTCCGTGGGGAGCAAGTCGAAGGCCCTGCGGTCTTCGGCGTTGACCTCACGAACCACCAGATCAAGCTTTTCGAGCTTGGCGGTCATGCGAGAAAGTGTCGCCTTGTCGGTCAGTAGCTTCTCGCAGATTTCGGATTGTGTGATGCGACCATTGCGCAAGATGAGTCCGAGGACCGGCAAATAGGCTGGGGTCAATTGACCGTTAAGCCGATGCGCCATCTCGCGCTTGAACCGTCCGGTGACTGCCATTAAGGAAAACAGTTCTTGTTCCGCCAGTGAATAGCGGTCTGTTCGATCCTTAGTGCACTCAGAAGCATCCGTTTTGGTGATATCCACGTGAACTATCCTAGTTGTCTGCCGACTTCATCGCCGTTCTGGGCGCATGGTCGCTGACGTTAGCTTGCTCTAGATTTGCTGCGTCAACATTTTCTTGGCCGGAAGTCGCAGCCGTGGTCTCACTTTCGGTCTCGGCTTCGATATCCTGCATGCGCTCGGTAGCGGTCTGGGTGGTCAAAACCTGGTTAGGAATGAGGCAGACAGCGATCACTACGATCAGCGACAGTGGAGCTGCGAAGGTGAACAGCGATGGTACCGCGTCACCATAGATGGACTCGAAAATCACACGTACCGGTTCTGGCAGGGTGGAAATGGTTGGCAGGTTGCCCGAGGAGAGTACCTGAGCAACGGCCTGACCCTTTTCACCCAGCGACCCGATAGCTTGCATCAAGTCGGCCTGGCGGTCAGCAATCATATTAGGAATGGTCGCTGCCAAGATGGCGCCTAGGCCTGCCGTACCAGCGGTACCACCCAAGGTACGGAAGAAGTTGACCGAGGATGACGCAACACCCAGTTCCTTAACATCCACGGAGTTCTGCACGACCAAGACCATGTTCTGCATGACTAGACCCATGCCGGCACCCAGGATGAACATGAACGTAGCAACCAGTGCGTAGTTGGTGTCGTAGTGAATGGTTCCCAGCAAGAACAGTCCAATAACGATCAGTACCGAGCCGGTGACCACCAGTGGCTTCCACTTGCCGGTACGCGAGATGATCTGGCCACCGATGGTGGAGATGATCAGCAGGCCACCCATCAGTGGGAAGGTCATCAGTCCGGCCATGGTGGCTGACGCGCCACGAGCCATGATCATGTACTGGCTTAGGAAGACCGAAGTACCGAACATCGAAACGCCGACAGCCAGCGAGGCGATCACGGCGAAAGTGAAGGTGCGGTTCTTGAACAGCGACATGCTCAACAGTGGTTCAGGAGACTTGATTTCAACCAGGATGAAGGCGGCTAGAAGAATTACTGCGCCAGCGACCATCATCAAGCTGGTGCTTGAAGCCCACTCGAATTGGGAGCCACCAAGAGACATCCAGATGAGCAGCAAGGATACGCCACCAGAAAGCAATAGGATGCCCCAGTAGTCAATCTTCACCTTGCGCTTGGCAATGGCTGGAAGATGCAAAGTGCGCTGAATCAGAGCAACTGCTGCGATGGCAAAGGGTAGTGCGATGAAGAAGTTCCAACGCCAGTTGATGGTGTCGGTGACAAAACCACCGATCAATGGGCCACCCACGGTACCGACGGCCATCACAGCACCAAACAGGCCCATGTACTTGCCGCGTTCACGTGGCGAGAGGAAGTCGGCCATGACGATCTGTGCCAGGGCGCCAACGCCACCGCCGGCCAGCCCCTGAACAACGCGCATGGCGATCAAGAAGCCGGTGGTCTGCGAGAATCCTGCGGCAGCGGATGCGAGCACGAAGATCGCCAGCGAAATCTGCAGCAGTAGTTTACGGTTGCCGAGGTCGGCGAGTTTGCCCCAGATCGGGGTTGAGATGGTGGTTGCCAGCAGGGTTGCGGTAACGACCCAGGTATAGGAGGTTTGGCTGCCGTGCAGATCGGAGACGATTACGGGCAGTGAACTAGATACTACGGTGTTGGCCAAGATCGAGACGAACATGCCCATGAGAATGCCGGTGAGGGCGGTGAGAATTTCACGGTGCGTCATCTTGGGCTTGGCGACCGGTGCGATTGCGGTCATTAAAGCTCCAAAAATTAGGTTCAGGTCAGAACGCCTGAATGGTTGATTGATATCAACTATACGCCGATAGTTGACGTTCATCAACTATAGTGTTCCATTGCACACCGATGTATTAAAAAACGAGCCCCGCACCTCCCTTTGATCAGGGAAATGCGAGGCTCGCTCGAAAGCGTTTATCGGCTGCGGTGGTTATCCATCTCGGGAACCACCGGATGTGATGGGCTTTGTGCCTCATCCTTGGGGGCCTGTGCCGGATCCACGGCCTTGAAGAGTTTGGGCTTAGTGGCTGCGGCCTGATTTTCCGGGGTCTCAGGTTTCTGCGAAGCCTCGGGCTCCTCAGAGGCAACGGCCGGACGTCGGGCATTGGACGCATTGGAACCGGCAGTACGTCGACCTTCAAAGGCGCGTGCCAAAGTCACTTCATCGGCATATTCCAGATCTCCACCCACCGGAAGGCCCGAAGCTAGGCGAGTGATCCGGATGCCCAAAGGTGCCAGCGCGCGAACCAGATACACGGCCGTAGCTTCACCTTCAAGGTTCGGATCGGTCGCCAGAATCAGTTCGGTAATGGACTCATCGGCCAGACGAGTGACCAGTTCACGAATGTGTAGCTGCTCCGGGCCGATGCCAGCCAACGGATTAATGGAGCCACCAAGCACGTGGTACTTGCCACCAAATGCACGAGTACGCTCGATAGCCATCACGTCTTTGGACTCTTCAACGATGCAGATCTTGGTTCCATCGCGACGTTCGTCCCGGCAGATGGCACAGATCTCTTGCTCCGAGATGTTGAAGCAGATCTCGCAGAACTTGACCTTTTCCTTGACCAGTTGGATGGACGCGGCCAGTCGTGTCATGTCTTCGGCGTCGGCATCAAGAATATGAAAAGCAATGCGCTGAGCCGACTTTGGGCCGATGCCAGGCAAGCGACCGAGCTCGTCGATCAGTTCCTGTACAGCACCTTCGTACACGTGCGCCTTCTTTCTTTCTTGCTGTGATACCGAGAAATTGTTCCGTGGTACACCCTAGTGTCTCACCCCGACATGATGCCGTGGCTTGAGCTACAAACTCCGCTTGATTTCCACTACATTCCCGTTGACGTCGCGCTGTTCGATGACCATGCCACCGAGCAAGCGCTCCACTGCAGGAACGCCGATGAGTGCTGAATCCTCAACCTCAATATCGTCATCGCTCGGGACGAATTCTTCTGGTTCCTGATTTTGTGCAACGGCAGGAGCTTGCGAGGGGCCACCCCACCCGCCAGCAGCCTGAGGTGGGGCCGGTGTGCTCTCGGAGCTCTTGGCCTGATTCATCAGCTGCTGATAGCGGCTCATGCGCTGACCGGCAACTGGCGTCACCGGCTGGCTTGGGGGAGCAGTCTCTTGCTGCGGTGTTCCCCAGCTGGGTGCTGCTTCGGGCGTAGGGGTGCTCTGTTCTGGAGCTTGCCGTACTGGGACCTCTGCCTCGGTTGGAGCCTGAGGCTGCGGTGTTGCCACGGGTTCGGCGGCGGCCGAAGGCCGTGGGGCTACCGGTTCTTGGACCTGCGACTTGGGCTCTTCAGTTTCTGGCACAGCCAAGTTCTGGAATGAGTCCGTGGTGCTCTGCGGGTGCAGGGGCGTGTCCGAGACTGGGCGAGGAATATTGGGCGTGCCAACCTCGGCCTGACGGGCACTGAGCCCAGCAGTCATGCGAGGTTTCGGTGCTACCGGTGGGCCGCCAAAACTTCGTGGCGCACTGGGTCGTTGTGGCTCGGTGGCGGCGACAGCAGGCTGTGCAGTTGGCGCGGGAAACTCGCTGGGTTGCACAGCAGCTGGCTGCCGTTCCGGTTCACGCACAGCAACTGGTTCAGACGAATAGTACGGGTCATCAGGGAATGGCGGCTCGTCCATGAACGGCTCATCATAGGGCGGGGGCACGTCATCATACGAGCTGACATAGCCATCGTTGGTCCCTGAATGTGGTGCAACCGGTGGAGCCACAGACGGCTTTGCTGGGCCTGAAGCATTGGAAACAGGTGCTGGAGCGGCGGCTTGTGCGCGCGCGGCAGCCCGCGCAGCAACCCCAGCAGAAGTTACAGGCTTAGTGAACTTGGTTGGTGCTGGGGTTTGCGCCGGTAGTGGCCGGCGCTCACCTTTTGGGGAACCACCGCCAGCCGGGTTGGAACCGCCTTCGGTGAGTACAACTTCTATCGGTGAACCAGCGAACTGCGAGACAACCCCAGTCAAGGTGTTCATCAAGTCTGGACGATTTCGCAGGTTGACGATCGGGCCAGCGTTGCTGAAGGCCAAAGTGAGCGTGCGCCCATCAAAGCCTGCGACAGAACCATAGGTTGCCACCATGGAATGCAGCACTCGGGAGTTGCCCTGTAGCTGTTGCAGGATCATTGGCCAAGCTTGCTGGAACTTCTGCACAGGGGCACCAGCACTTGCTTGCTGAGACTGCTGTGGAGAAGCCTGTTGCTGTTGCTGTTGCTGTTGCTGTTGCTGTTGCTGGGCCTGTTCGCGTGCAGCTCGTTCTTGTGCTTCGCGCTGTTCGGCTTGTTCGCGTTGTGCTTGTTCGCGTGCAGCTCGTTCTTGAGCTTCACGTTGGGCCTGCTCGCGTGCGGCACGTTCTTGCGCTTCGCGCTGTTCGGCTTGTTCGCGCTGAGCCTGTTCACGAGCGGCACGTTCTTGGGCTTCACGTTGTGCCTGCTCTTGCTGCTCACGTTCCTGCTGGGCCCGAGCCTGCAGCGCGGACTGACGCTGCGCATCAATCTCTGCTTGATTCGGCTGTGGCGATGGTGCAGAAGGTGCGGCGGGCGCTTGCTGCTGCGGTGCAGGAGCCGATGGCTGCTGGGTACGCGAAGCGGCCGCCTTACGTGCGAACTCCGCCATGGCAGGATTCTGCTTCACATCATCGATGGAGACGCCGGTACCAAATGACAGGTCTTCACCGCTAGATGGATCCGGCACCAAGCTAAATGGCGCAACACCCTCAGGCCGGGCGGCTGGCACACTTGGACCAGGCTCAACCTTGGTGGTTACCGAGTAGCTGTCATCCTTCGGACCCCAAGTCGCGCCCCAATCGGCAGCTTCACCAGTATTCAGTGAAGACTGTGCATCTGGATCTAGAGGCGCATTTGGATCGTCAGTCGTTGGTTGTTGCTCCTGCCGAACTGGTTCCGGCTGAGTCTGCTGAGGCTGTTCAGAACGCTGTTCTTGCACAACCTGTGCCTGCTCATCTCCTTGCGAGGGTTGCTGTTCTACCGGTTCCTGAACTTCATCAACAGGGGACTGTTGAACCGGAGCCGGAGCCGCTACACCCTCACGGCGTGCCTTAGCCGCTGCCAGTGCTTCACGTACCGCGGCAGCACCCTGACGTGCAGCACCAGGATTTGGCGTTGCCCCCAATGACGCAGAGGAACTTGCAGCTTCGTCCTGCTCAAGAGCTGGAAGCTCGCCGCCGGTCATCGCATGGCGTTCCAGACGATCCAAGCGGGCAGCAAAAGAAGATACTGAGTTCTCGGAACCTGGCAGCATCAGTCGAGCAGCCAACAGTTCCAGATGCAAACGTGGGGAAGTGGCGCCAGTCATCTCGCTCAACGCCTTATTAGTGACATCGGCCCATCGAGAAAGCTCTCCAGCACCAACCAGTCCAGCTTGAAGACGCAATGCCTCCAACTGGTCTTCGGGAACGCCACGAAGAATCTTTTCCAGACCTTCTGGCATAGCCTTGGCGATGATCAGATCACGGAAGCGTTCAAGAATATCTTCAACAAAGCGTCGTGGATCCAAGCCGGTCTGAATAATGCGGTCAATGGCGCCAAATAGTCCGGCCCCATCAGACTCGTGAAGAGACAACGTCACTTCATCCAAGAGCGTTGAGTGGGTGTATCCCAGTAACGCAATGGCAGTTTCGTAGTCCAGGGTTCCTTCACGAGCACCGGCCATGAGCTGGTCCAGGACCGAAAGGGTGTCGCGAACCGAACCACCTCCGGCACGAATGACCAGTGGAAGAACACCTTCGGCCACCGCCACATTTTCGCGTTCGCACAAAACCTGCAAGTAGGCCAGTAGTGCCTCGGGTGGAACCAGCCGGAACGGATAGTGATGGGTACGGGAACGAATAGTCCCGATAACCTTTTCGGGCTCCGTGGTCGCGAAAATGAATTTGATATGTGCCGGTGGTTCTTCAACGATCTTCAGCAGGGCGTTAAATCCTGCCGCGGTCACCATGTGTGCCTCATCGATGATGAAGATCTTGTAGCGATCACGCGTTGGAGCGAAGGTCGCACGCTCACGCAGATCGCGGGCGTCATCCACACCACCGTGGCTGGCAGCATCGATCTCGATCACGTCGAGCGAACCCGGGCCACCGTTGGCCAGTTCAACACAGCTAGGGCAGGTGCCACATGGAACAGGAGTAGGACCCTGTTCGCAGTTCAGGCAACGAGCCAAAATTCGTGCTGAGGTCGTCTTACCGCAACCGCGTGGGCCCGAGAAAAGGTACGCGTGGTTGACACGGTTTTTCTCCAGAGCCGTCATCAACGGAGCAGTGACGTGCTCTTGACCGATGACGTCGGCAAACGTATCGGGACGATACCTGCGATATAGCGCTGTACTCACACCGGTTCCCTATCGGTTGCGTGATGCTGGAGGCATCAGCTGTTGGACGATCTTTTCAGGTTCTACGATCCACGGTTCACGGGGTAAGTTCACCGGATCGAAAGCTTCAAGGGCTGCTTGCAAACTTGTACTTGGCAAGCCCAACGACTCTAGCAAAATCGCCACAACATCGGCTGGATGTACCCCATGTTCGGTGATCTCTTCGAGTGTTACCGCACCATCGCGTTTGGCAAGTCGCTGCCCCTTGGTATTTAGTGCCAGTGGCACGTGAACGTAGTCCGGAACTTCGTAGCTCAAAAGCGTGGCAAGGTATGCCTGTCGGGGTGCGGACGAGAGCAGGTCATCTCCACGCACTACCTGATCAATTCCGCACAATGCGTCATCAAGCACGACCGCCAAGTTATACGCCGGTGCCCCATCGTTGCGAACCAACACAAAATCATCAACGACGCCTGTGTAGTCGCCAGCCAGCTGGTCGTGTACTGAGAATTCTGTAACTTCCGAGCGTAGCCGCAAAGCCGCGGGACGCTCTTTTGCCTTCACCTCGCGTTCGGCTGAGCTCAAGTTCCGGCAGGTTCCCGGGTAAGCCCCGGGTGCTGCATGCGGCGCACTTGCCGCTTCTGCAATATCTTTCCGAGAGCAGAAGCAGGGGAACACCAGTCCCCGCTCTTCCAGCTGCTTGACGGCTTCAAAGTACAGGGGGAGGCGTTCGGATTGACGCAAGAGCGAACCGTCGAATTGCAGTCCAAGGGATTCCAATTCAAAGATCTGTGTCGCTTCGGCACCGGAACGTACACGGTCAAGATCTTCGATACGCAACAAGAAATCGCGCTGCGTAGAACGGGCAAAAAGCCAGGCAAGGATGGCCGTGCGCAAATTGCCAAGGTGGAGTGGCCCGGAAGGGCTAGGGGCGAAACGGCCAGCGCCCACGTGGACTCCATTCGGCTTGCGTGAAAAAGTAAAGACCCCTCATGCACCTGCCAGAGCCCATCTACCCTTGCTACCTTCCGGTCCTGGGGGAGTTCAACAGGATGACACCACACGAGGGGTCATCGAAAATACTACCCGAGGGTGGTGCTTGGACAAAAATCGGGGAGCGTGCGCTTGCTCTCAACCGGTCTCCTGATCTGTCGGTTCAAACCATCCCAAAACCTTGCGCACCCGTTCATTGAGCGCAACTGTCGGAAGCATTGGCGTCTGCTCTTTTTCAAAGTCGAAGTTCTGCACATTGGTGACGCTTCCGGGAAGTTCGATGCACACCACACCATGTGGTGAGCGCCAGTTCACCGAACCATCGGGCAGATAGGTAGCTTGCCATCCCAAGGCATGCTTGAACATTTGATGCCGCTTGCATAGTAGGTGTGTGTTGGTCCGTGAGGTGTGACCTCCGGTTTCCCAAGCCTCAATGTGATCTATTTCTGAAGTTTCCGCAGGACGATTGCAACCGGGGAACCGACAACAAATATCGCGATTGCGTAATAGGTCCCTCAAAGCCTTAGAGGGCCGGTACTTTTCACGACCGACATCTATCACGGCACCAGACCATGGGTCGGTGAGGACCTTCATGAAGGATGGCGCATCTTTGGCAATACGTAATGCGGTGCCGATGGGTATCGGTCCGTAGCCTTCTAGGTCTGCTAGGGCTCGTTTGGGATCGGTGAGCATTTCCAATGCAGGGATGGTCACCGCGACTCGTGCTTTGAGTGGGGTGCCTTTTGTCGCCGGCCATCCGTCGATTAAAGCATCGCAAATGATGTCGAGGCGCCGTTGTTGTTCGGTTCGTTCATCCTCAGGATCATCGTGCTGCGAGGCATGCCAGTTGACGGTGTTGATGATGCTCAGAGTATTTTCGGCGGGCATGAACAACTGGATTACCGACATCCCGTTAGGCTCGTTCCAGTAAGTGACCTTTCGGTCTTCGGCGCTTTTCTTATGGCGCTCCTCAATTGGACGTGGGTGAAGTCGTTCGTGGATCTTGCGTGCGCGATGAGCGACGGCGGCATCCGTAGCGGTCCGAGCAATAGGTAACAATGTTTGCTGCATATGCCGCACATCTTCAGGTTCAAGATCTTGAGACTGCCTCACGATCTCTTGGGCAGTTCTGGTGGTGATTTCGCCACGACTTAATTCTTCAAGGGTTTCAGGACATAGATGGCGAAGTCCTTCAGCGATAAATAGTCGATCTCTGACATTGGCCTCGGAAGTCCGCAATGCCATGGCAGCTTCAGCGACAAATGAAGATCGGACGACCGCTTCCTCTGAAGGATCGACACCGTAGTAACGAGAAGACTGCTCTTGAGCCGCACTATCAGAGATCTCAATGAGTGAATCTTGAGTTCCCTGTTCAGAAGTTGCTTTCACCGCTTGCTCAAAAGAATCGGCCATGACAGCGGCCTCTGCTGCATCCAGCATGCTGCGCAAACGCGAAATGATTTTTAGCGTATCCAAGCCCTGATCTGTTGAGGTTGCAGGCGGCCGTTCGTAGAGTTGCCGCCCTGTGGCAGCAATCTGTGCGAAAAGATTGTCTTGATCAAGATTGGCGGCCCAATGGCCGAAATCCCCTGGAGTAGCGCGAGTTCCGGGAGGGCCAATATGTAGGCGGCGAGGATCATCGCTGCTGTGAAATACCTCTCTTTTGCTCATGATTAGTAGTATTCATCCGCTGCTGAGGGGCAAAACGGGAAAGCAACGAGATGGGTATAACCTCCAGAATCGCCGGGATTCAGGGAAATTACTCTGAATGACGGTGCGGGAAACGGCAGGAGAACTCTCGATTCGTGATTGAGCGAGAATTTAGATATGCTGGATCCTGCTCCACGGAGCAAACTGAGGAGGATTCGCCTAGCGGCCTATGGCGCACGCCTGGAACGCGTGTTGGGTTAACGCCCTCAGGGGTTCAAATCCCCTATCCTCCGCCATTTTTAATGTCCTGATTCGTCGTATACGCGGTGAATCAGGACATTATTTTTTGCCCTTTGACTCCGAGAGATTGTTTGCCGGTATGATCCGAACCAACTGACGATCAATCTTTCGACGAGGCAAGATCATGGCAAGTGTGTTGAGCGAGATTTCCGTGGACTGCACGAACCCGATGCTTCTGGCTCGCTTCTGGTGCGAAGTATTGGACTTTAAGGTGCAGGAAGAAGAAGTCGGATTAGTCACCATTGGCGCTCCCGATGAGAATAGCGCGACCATTGTTTTGACCTTCGCACAGGTTCCCGAACCGAAATTAGGCAAGAATCGGCTACACCTCGATGTACGACCGCATGGCACTGATCAGCAACAAGAAGTCGATCGACTGCTTTCTCTCGGCGCCTCCTACACAGACGTTGGTCAGGATGAGGACGTGAGTTGGGTCGTGCTCGCCGATCCTGAAGGCAATGAATTCTGTGTCCTTGCGGGCGCGATCTAGGTCGATAAACGGCAAAAGACCTGCTGACCTCAACTCGAAAATTGCTTTCGAGAAGAGACCAACAGGTCTTTTTCTAGTTTGCCTCCCCGGCAGGCTAGCGGGGCAGAGGAGCTATGCGCTCTTCTTTGCCTTGAGTACCTCGGGGTAGTGGATTGCCGCGGTCTGTGGGTGAGCGCGCAACCAGCCCTTGAGTACGTTGGCTCCGTAAGAAGCCAGCATTGGATTTTCTGGATCATCGGAAACGCCACGTGCTTCAGCGGCCAATTCTGCCGGCAACTCAACCTTGTCAATGACTGCATCCAGACGAGGTGAGTAGAAGAACGGTACCGAGTAACGATCAACGCCAGCAGGCGGTGCGATGACACGGTGAATGGTGGCCATCAGGTAACCGTCAGTGGCAACTTCCAACATTTCACCAAGGTTGACGACCAAAGCGCCCGGAGTTGGTGGAACTTCAATCCACTCTTCCTGACCATAAGGCTGTACTTGCAGGCCGCCTACCTGGTCCTGCAGCAAGAGCGTGACGAAGCCGTAATCGGCGTGCAGACCAACACCCTGGTTGCCGGATTCTGGAACAACGTCGCCGGATACGTAATGAACCAGCTTGCCCATCCACGAAGGAGTGTCAGCGAAAGGCTCGTCGAAGTGGTTCTCGGACAAGCCCAGACCCACGGCAATTGCTGAGAGCAATTCGTGACCGGTCTTGTTCATCAGCTCAGCCCAAGCCATGGCACGTTCTTCGAGCTGTGGGAAATCTTCTGGGAACTGGTTTGGTCCCTGCAGGTTCAGGTATGGCTTATCGGCTGGCACGACTGCCAGGGGCTCGCGCTCCGGTCCGTAGTCAATCTGTTCGCGAGCATCTGCACGTCCGCGGGTGATTTCGGTGCCCATGCGGGTGTAACCACGGAATTGGGCGCTATTGCGGTTATCAAGCTTGATCTTCTGCTCGACTGGCTTGTTGAAGAACTCTGCGATGGTGTCCAACAGCTCTTGGTCTTGACCTTCTTGGGAGCTGTAGCCAACGATTTGGAAGAATCCAACACGATGCGCCGCGTCACGAAGGGCGGCGACGAAATCTTCGTTAAAGCTGCCGTCTGCATTGCGTGAGGTAGAAATGTCGAGGACTGGGATCTCGGTGACTACATTTTTCATATCCTCAGAGTGCACCTTATGACGTGATTGTTACCAGCCTAAGTTACGCCCGGTTCCTTCACGTTTCTTGCCGTGTAACAATCCTTGCGAAGAACAAAAATGAGGTTCATAATGAGTGTTTTCACAAAATTTGAGGCGTTTGTCTGCGACGCGCGTTACCCTCAGGAGGCGTATCGGCCCCAGTGCGTAAACAGGATACGACGTTGAATCATTCTCAGCGCTTGGATGACGCCCAGAGCTCCCTTTTTGACGCGGCGAAGGTGCAGCTAGGAGCTGGCTTTCGCTGATCGCGACAATTCTCCCTGCCGGGGCCTCCAGTACTTCGGGACTAGTGTTGCTGTCACTTTCAAAAGAACTGAAAATGATCCCGTGATCTGGCGACGGGCTTTGCCCCATCGTTCAGGCAGTTGTGCTCGGCAAGCAGTTGCTATGACGGATAAAACTTATCCAAGCGCACACGGGCGCAGCGGCAGGTAATTCCAGCGATCGCACTACCGTGAGCTTATGCTGGAAGGGTGATATTTCGAGCAATAGGTGACAAGCGCCCATACCCAGAGCACGGGTTGGTCTCCTCACGTGACTGGAGTGAACTAGCACCCCAACAGGTAAAGCTGGATCAGCTGGTTACGACTAAGTCCACGCTCGATCTTGAAACTTTGCTCTCCGAAGACTCCACTTTTTATGGCGACCTCTTCCCGCACGTCGTGCGCTATCAGGGAGTTCTATATCTTGAAGACGGGGTGCACCGCGCATTGCGTTCGGCACTTCATCATCGTTCCGTAATACACGCGCGGATATTGGATTTGGACGACGATTCGATAAGCTAACTGCCACGGGGATGACAAGGTAGTTATCCCGGCTGGCCGTAGCCCAGTGCTACCCGGAGCTAGGTGGGAAGATGCGTCAAAGCGAAGACCCGGCCGACTGGCACGGTGCACATATCGTTAATGAACAAGACCTGAGCTTCAGTTCGGATCGTAAAGCTAAGAAGCGTGCGCGTAGACGGCAGAACGCCGTGTTCACAGTGATGGCCCTACTTGTCATTGCAGTCACCGCAGGTGCCGTGCTGATTGTCACCGGAAACTTGAAACTCGGAGCGGACGCCACGAGCGCCGAAACTGCAGCTCCGACGCCAGTAAAAATTGAAAACGCTACGTGCCCTGACGTGAACTTCACTTACCAAGACCCGCAGAGTTTCAAAATACGGGTTCTGAACACCACGAATATTGCCGGGCTCGCTTCGGACACCGGAAAGTCGCTGGAAGATCGCGGTTTTAAGATTTCCTCACTGACCTCTGGGTGGAGCTCCCTTGCGGAGACAACAGGCGCCGTCATTGCCGGTCCAGATGGCTATGCGCAGGCTTTTACCGTTCAGCGCCAGGTGCCAGGGACAGTGTTTATCTTTGATGCAGAAAAATGGGGAACCACTGTAGATCTGGCCGTCGGGGAGAAATTTGAGGGACTGCAGAAGGAACGTAAATTGGATACTTCTGCCGGCAAGCTGGTGTGCGCACCGGCAGAGTAGCCACGTCGGATTTCCTGGTTACTGAGTTTTCACATTCTCCGCGTAGACCTGAGTCAGTGCGTTAGCGAAAACTTCGGCTGGTTGTGCCCCGGAAATACCGTATTTTCCATCGAGCACAAAGAAGGGAACTCCGGTAATACCGAGCTGCTGTGCTTGAGAAATATCGGCATTCACTTCATCGGTGTAGGCCCCAGATTCAAGCTGCTTACTCAACTCCTGAGTATTCAGGCCCAATGAGTCTGCAATTTCCAAGAGAGTTGAAAGCTCTCCAGTATTTAGGCCCTTTTCAAAGTGTGCCGAGAGTAGCGCTTCCTTCATTTCATCGCCGGCTCCGTGCTGCTTTGCAAACTCCAGAACACGCAGTGCGGTAAAGGAATTGGCGACCTTGAGATTCTCGAAGTCGTACTTCAAGCCTTCCTCAGCAGCTTGAGCAGTCACGTGCTGCAGCATCTGCTGAACCTGCGCCTGATCTAGTCCCTTCATCTTCGAGAGATATTCTGCTTCGCTACCGTCGTAGTTATCGGGCAGGGAAGGATCTAATTGATAGGCATGCCAATACACATCAATGTTCTGTGAGAATTCGAATGCTTCAACACCTTTTTCAAAGCGTCGTTTGCCAATGAAGCACCACGGGCAGGCAATATCGGAAAAGATGTCGACGCGTAGGCGCTTTGATTCGGTTGGCTGTTCGCCAGAAATTTCACTCATACTCGGGCTAACAATATTTCACTGCGTTGCATTCCACTGTCGGTGCGAATTGGTCGCGAACATTAAATGGAATAGTTAGGAAACGGGCGAACGCGTCCAAAAACACGGATCAAAGCAGAAAGCAGTTGCAGGTGGCAAAGAATCTTCGCTGGCGAGGTATCCTCTTTGCCGGAACCATTACCGCCATGGCCGGTTTTGTGGACGGCGTCGGTTTTGTGCACTTTGGCGGCTATTTCTTGTCATTTATGTCGGGCAACTCTACGCGCTCTTCCGCGGCGCTCATGACCGGTGACATCACCGGGTGGATTACCGCAATGTCCCTGGTGTCGAGCTTTGTCGCCGGTGTGGTCGTTGCGACGCTACTGACGGCTCCTCTGGCCGCGTTGCGCAGACCTGTTGCGATGTACCTCAGTGCAGCCTTACTGCTCACTGCCACTGCCACCGCGATCATCCAGCCCCATCTCACTGCACTTTTGTTGGCAGCCGCCATGGGTGTGGTGAACGTGTCCTATACGCGTTCAGGGGAGGTCTCTTTGGGCCTGACCTACATGACGGGCACACTGGTAAAACTCGGACAGGCCTTGGGCGGAGCCATCCTTGGACTGGTGACCGGTTCCAACCAAGGAGTCAGCAGATTGCTGTGGCTGCGTTATGCGGTGTTGTGGGCCATGATCACCGTGGGTTCGCTCGGTGGCGTGTTGGCTTATTTGCACCTGGGATTGGGCAGTTTATGGATTGTCGGAGCTGGTATGTTGCTGTGGGCCACTATAGCCCTGGTCCAAGAATTGCGTGCTCAAGCTGACCCACAACTTCGGGTTAGGAACCGGCGTTCTGATCGGCAGAGAATCGACTAGAAGCGACCGGATATGACAACGGCGCCCAGACATCACGAAAATGAGTGTCTGGGCGCCGTTGTCACTGAAATTTAGTTCAGCAACGAGTCGTTGTTCTTTTGATCGATCGCAGCCGTAGGGCGGACCAGGAGCTTGTACAGCACGCCTAGTATCACCAGCCAGATAACGCCGGTGTACAAGGCCACGCGAGTTTCAGCACTCAGCGCTAGTAGCACCACAACAAAGGCCATGAATACCAGGGCCGACCAGGCAGCAATGGTTCCGCCAGGTACCGCATATTCGCGAGCAACCGATCCATCAATGCCTTCCTTAGCTTCTCGGCGACGCATCGCTAGGTAGGAAGCCAAGATCATGATCCACACCCAGACGGTAGCGAAGGTCGCGATCGAAGCAATGATGGTGAACAGTGCTTCAGGCAACAGCGCGTTGAGCACCACGCCCAAGAGCAGCACCACAGCCATAATGACCACGGTCATCCATGGCACGCCATTACGCGAAACCCGGCCGAAGGACTTGGGTGCATGGCCGGCCACCGACATGGCGTAGAGCATACGACCGGCGCCGAAGGTATCAGCATTAATGGCTGAGACTGCTGCCGTGATCACCACGGCGTTCAGCACGTGAGCCACTGCTGGGAGGCCGAGCCCGTCAAAAATCTGCACAAATGGTGAGGCCGAACCATCGATCTGACGCCAGTCAAAGAGCATCATGACCACGGCTAGCGAGGCTACGTAGAACAGCAGGATACGCCAAGGCACGGTGTTGATCGCTGCCGGTACGGACTTGGAAGGATCATCGGCTTCGCCTGCAGTGATACCGATGGTTTCAATGCCGCCGAAGGCAAACATCACCACGGCGAAGGACAGCAACAGACCCATGAACCCGTTGGGGAAGAGCGTGCCGGCGCTCATCAGCGTGGCGAATCCTGTGGCGGTCTCGGTGTCAGGGGCGTTAAAACCGAAGATGATTAGGGCCGCGCCACCGACGATCATGGCAATAATTGCCGTAACCTTCACGACGGCCAACCAGAATTCGGTTTCGCCGAAGACCTTGACCTTCATCAGGTTGATTGTGGCGATCAGTAATACCACGGTCAGCACCCAGATCCATTGCGGTACCTGCGGGAACCAAAAGCCCATATAGATTCCGAAGGCTGTCACGTCAGCAATAGCCACAATGGCCATTTCAAAGCTGAAGGTCCACCCGGTAACAAAGCCGGCAAAGTTGCCCAGATAGCGCGAGGCATAGTGTGCAAATGACCCGGAGACCGGATGCTTCACTGCCATCTCGCCCATGGCACGCATGACGATGAAGACGGCAGCACCGCCGATCATGTAGGCAAAGAGGACTGCTGGTCCGGCGGCTTGGATAGCGGAGGAGGAGCCATAAAACAGGCCCGTTCCGATCGCTGAGCCCAGGGCCATGAAGCGAATGTGGCGGGCCGTGAGCCCGCGGGCTAGTGAGGCCTTAATATCGGTCACGATGGTATTGCTCGGATCCTTTTCGGGGGCATTCGATCTGGGGCTTATCTACGGTTGAAAACAAGAAACAGCCCAGAAAATCCTATGTTCTATGTGGTCTTTGAGGCGAAGAACGTGTCACAGATCTACCGTGAGCTTAACCACCAGCGGTTGCCGATGCCTACCCACCCAGTGGGAGAATGGGCTCATGAAACTAGGATTCGTCCGCCATGGACAGACGCAATGGAACCTCGAAGGCCGACTGCAGGGCTCCAGTGATATTCCGTTGAACGACACCGGTCGGAACCAAGCCCGAGAGGCAGTGAAGGTTCTGGAGACCGGAGGCTGGGACGTTATTGTTTCTTCCCCTCTATCGCGAGCCCGCGAAACCGCACAAATCATTGCCGATGGCCTGGGCATGGAATTGGGCCCCAGCTATGACCTGCTAATCGAGCGTGACTACGCGCAGGGCGAGGGCATGGTGGAAACCGAAGCGCTGGAGAAGTGGCCAGAGAAAAACGGCGGTGGCATCGAGCCACTGGATTCCGTGGTGGATCGCGGATTGCGCGCCATCGAGCAGATCGCGGCCGATTACCCAGGTAAAAACGTTGCCATCGTTTGCCACGGCACGATCATTCGCTACACCCTCTCACACTTAGCCGGCTACAAACTGGACACCATTCGTAACGGCTCGGTGGCCATTGTGGGCCGTGACAAGGCCGGGGAATGGCAACTAGAACTCGTCAACGACGAGGTTCCGCAGAAGCTGATCCACTAAGAATCTAGGAACTGGCTGCCTTCGGGCAACACCGTGCGAATGCAGTTAACCAATTGCGAATCGCGTTGACGGGTCTTGAGCGCAGCCAGCCAGGAACCCAGCGAGCGGTAGGCTTTGGCGCGCACCGCGGGGGCGGAGAGAAAGATGTCATGCAGCGCCCCGGGCAAACGTACTACGTGTAGTTCTCTGCCCAAATCTAGGCTGCGTTGCGCCACAACCTGCACATTTAAGGCAACATCGGCACGCGTGGCAGTGTCATGCCAGCGGGGCAGCAGGTAGTCCTCTGCCGAAAGCATCACCAAGGTGGGCATCTGCAGGTCTAGGCCCTTTTTCACCTTGGCTTGTGCGTTGAAAACCGCCCCGATGAATCCGGCGGTGAGTTTAAAACCATTCACCGGCCGCCAGCTCAGGTCGTAGTCCCATTCACCGGAGAATTGGTTGGACACAGTGCGGGTATAAAAACCTGGATCCACCGTGGGCAGGTAACGGTGTGGGTTGCGTGCGCTGGCCGCCTGAATGATGCGCGCCAGGGCGGTGCGCCCGATTTCACTCGCCTGAAATTCGAGCCACGGGCTGTTCAAGGCCAGCGCATCCACCTTGTTCGGATTAGCGGCCGCATACATGGACGCACTGAGCCCGCCAGTGGAATGTGCCAGCATGACAAACCGGGTGCCCGGATGTGCGCTGGTGATGATCCGATGTGCAGCATCAAATTCTTCAAAGTACTCTTGCAAGTCCGTGGTGAATCCGGGGCTTGTACTTTCAGAGAGGCCACTGGCGTGATCTGTGGGCAGATTGCGTCCGTAATGTCGTAGATCCAAGGCATAAAAATCCGCACCGGCTTCGGAGAGGAACTCGGCCAATTCCTTCTGGAAGAAGTAGTCGGACCAGCCATGGACGTAGAGCACTGCAATGGAGCGCAGCGGTGGTGGCAGGCGCAGTTTTTTGCGCGGACGGTGTCGCACCAGTGTTGCGGTAGAGCCATCGGCCATCGGCAGTGGCCTATAAGAGAAGTCTTCCCCTAGTAAGTCGGGCTGCCAAAGGTCTTCGGCGGGGCTCTTGAACTGAAATGCCATGGCTACAGCCTAGTCACTGCGCACAAAAAACGGCATCCGCCCGCTGGACTGGTTACCAACGGATGAATGCCGCTTTTCGTGGCCGATCTTTCGGACGACTGGTGACAATCGGCCCGGTCTAGTAGGGGCTTAGCCTGCCATTTCAAGGGTGCGAGCTGGCGCATCCAGGTAACGCAGGTAAGCATTCTTGGTCAGGAAGGTCGGGAAGTCATCACGCAGGGCGCAAGCTTCGAAGATTTCCATCGCTTCCTCGAAGCGGTCTCCTTCAAAACGCTCCATGCGGTCCATGGTTTCCTCGGCCAGTTCCTGTACCCAACGACGGGTGATGATTTCACCCTCATCGGTGATGGCGGACTGGTGGATCCACTGCCACAGCTGTGAACGGGAGATCTCAGCGGTAGCTGCATCTTCCATCAGGTTACGCAGGGCCACTGCACCATTGCCGCGCAGCCAGGACTCGATGTAGCGGATACCGATCTCGATGTTGTCTCGGATGCCGCGTTCGGTGATCTTGCCGGTTACGCTCTGAATGTTCAGCAAAGCGGTGTCCGAAACCTCAACATCTTCACGGGTGCGCTGCAACTGGTTCGGGTTTTCACCCAGTACCTCGTCGTATACCTCACGAGCCACGGATACCAGATCCGGGTGAGCCACCCAGGATCCGTCAAAACCGTCGGCAGCTTCACGAGCCTTGTCCTCACGAACCTTGCTGAAGGCGATCTCATTGATCGATGCATCCTTGCGGCTAGGAACAAAGGCGCTCATTCCGCCGATGGCCGATGCCCCACGACGATGGCAAGCACGAACCAACTGCTCGGTGTAAGCCCGCATAAACGGTGCACTCATGGTCACGGTGTCACGATCAGGGAAGACAAAGCGTGGTCCGCGGGAACGGAAATTCTTGATGATCGAGAAGATGTAGTCCCAGCGTCCTGCGTTCAAGCCCGAGGAGTGTTCACGCAACTCGTACAGGATCTCTTCCATTTCGAAAGCTGCGGTAATGGTTTCAATCAGCACCGTGGCACGAATGGTTCCGCGCTCGATTCCCAACAGATCCTGAGCCATGTTGAACACGTCGTTCCACAAGCGTGCTTCCAGGTGGTTCTCCAGCTTTGGCAGGTAGTAGTACGGGCCTCGGCCGGCTGCCAGCAGACGCTTGGCATTGTGGAAGAAGTGCAGTCCGAAGTCCACCAATGCGCCGGAGATCGGGGTGCCAGCAACCAGCAGGTGCTTTTCTGGCAGGTGCCAGCCGCGGGGACGAACCACGATGGTGGGCAGTTCGCTCAGTTCGTAGCTGTTCAGCTTGTACTCACGACCGTCGGGTGCGGTGAAGTCCAGCTCCTGATCCAGGATGCGGATCAGGTTGACCTGGTTCTTGATCACGTTTTGCCAGGTTGGGGAGCAAGCATCCTCCATGTCGGCCAGCCATACGCTAGCGCCGGAGTTCAGTGCATTGATCGCCATTTTGCGTTCGATCGGACCGGTGATTTCTACTCGGCGATCTTCCAGCCCTGGGGCGATCGGGGCGACCTGCCATGAATCATCTTCGCGAATGCTGCGGGTCTCTTCCAAGAACTTTGGATCACGACCATTGGCGATGCGTGCCCGGTTGACCTGTCGACGCTGCATGAGTTCGGCACGGCGGGATTCAAATGCGCTGTGCAAGGAAGACAAGAAGTCTAGTGCGTCGCTGGTCAGGATCTGCTCCTGGTAGCGAACTGGGGTAGCCGTGATGGTGATGTTGTTGAGGGTGATGGGGGAGTTCATGGCAGCGTCCTTAAAGATTAAAAATGGTGGTGGTGCTAGCCGGCGACACTGCCGGCTAGCACCATCGACCCATCAGGGTCTAATGGAATTGGCCTTCTTCGGTGGATCCCACCAGGGCCAGGGTGGAGGCGTTCGGGTTCAGCGCCGTGGAGATTGCGTCGAAGTAGCCGGTGCCGACTTCGCGCTGGTGCTTGGTGGCGGTGTAGCCAGCAGCCTCGGAAGCGAATTCGCGTTCCTGCAGTTCGACGTAGGCGCTCATGCCGTCCTTCGCGTAGCCCTGAGCCAGATCGAACATTGAGTGGTTCAATGCGTGGAAGCCAGCCAAGGTGATGAACTGGAAGCTGAAGCCCATGGCGCCCAGTTCGCGCTGGAACTTGGCGATGGTTGCATCATCCAGGTGCTTCTTCCAGTTGAAGGAAGGCGAGCAGTTGTAGGAGAGCATCTGATCAGGGAAGTCCTTCTTGACTGCCTCAGCGAACTTGCGAGCCAATTCCAGATCAGGAGTTCCGGTCTCCATCCAGATCAGATCCGAATATGGTGCGTAAGCCTTGGCACGGGCGATGCATGGTTCGATACCGTTGGTGACCTTGTAGAAACCTTCGGGGGTGCGCTCGCCGGTGATGAACTGCTGATCTCGTTCATCAACATCCGAAGTGATCAGGGTTGCTGCTTCAGCATCGGTGCGGGCAATGACCACGGAGGGTGTGCCAGCCACGTCGGCGGCCAGGCGGGCCGCGTTCAGGGTGCGGATATGTTGTTGAGTTGGGATCAGCACCTTGCCGCCGAGGTGGCCGCACTTCTTTTCGCTGGCCAGCTGGTCTTCCCAGTGAACGCCTGAGGCGCCGGCCGCAATCATGGATTTCATCAGCTCGTAAGCGTTCAGTGGGCCACCGAAGCCAGCTTCTGCATCAGCAACAATCGGGACCATCCAGTCCTCGACGCTTTGGATGCCTTCAGAGAATTCGATCTGATCGGCACGCTGTAGAGCGTTGTTGATGCGACGAACTACCTGTGGGACCGAGTTTGCTGGGTAGAGCGACTGGTCCGGGTAGGTCTGGCCCGAGAGGTTTGCATCGGCTGCGACCTGCCAACCTGAAAGGTAGATGGCACGAAGTCCGGCCTTGACCTGCTGTACTGCCTGGTTACCGGTCAGTGCGCCCAGTGCGTTGGTGTAGCCGCCGGTCGGGGTTTCTTCGGTGAGCTGCTTCCACAGCTTCTCCGAACCACGCTTTGCTAGGGTGTGCTCTTCCTGAACTCGACCCTGCAGTTTTACGACATCGGCTGCGGTGTAGTCACGGGTGACGCCACTCCAACGAGGGTTGTTTTCCCAATCGGTTTCGATGGCTGCGATGCGGTTGTCGATCGAGGTTTCGTTGGTGTTCTCGGTAGTCATTTCCTTGGCTCCTTCGCACAAGTTCCGGGTTCATGTTGATCGCTAGGTGATCTTGTGAACTTCTTCGTGACAACTACTTTTCCTCAAGCGCAAGGGCAGAAATAGAGGTTTTTGAGATTAAGATCCGCACTTCTTAACAAAAGTGAAAGATTTGAACTTCTTCCGCCCGAAGTGAGCCAGAACCTAAAAAATTGGCCAAATCTGGATATTTGACCAAGAAAAAGTGGCAAATTTTAGAAGCACTCGTGTGTTTACGGGGAAAATGCGCCGTCGCGGACGCCTGGTAGAACACGTTTGAGTGCCAGCTGATTAGGGATTTTGCCGCGGGAAGCTGAAAATAGGAACCCAGGTGCGGCTGCAATCAAGAGCGCTGTTAGCCCCGGGGTTGCGGGATGTTCAGTGCGCTAAAAAAGGGAGCTACGCGCTCCGTGACTGCGCGTAGCTGGATGTCACGACGTAAAAATCTTCGGTTTTTGTTTTGAGAGACCGGGCGCGCACTGATGCTCGTGGTCGATCAAGCTAGATCGAAAGAAACAACCGCCATGACACCGCGACCGGAAATGCGCGGTTCCTGAGCATCTGATCCAGCAACAGTGTCGCGAAGATTTATCGCCTGCTGCTGATCTCCAAGCAATAGCACTGCGGAACCTTGAACAAGGATGCCAAGTTGACCATCAAAGAGGTACTGTTCACGCTTCTTCGATAACTCAACGACTCGAACGGTCGGGCGAACCTTCTGCGGATCCGCGGCAACATAAACCGTGAGCAGTTCTTCGGTGGGTTGGCTGGCTTCTACTGGGGCGGAGGACGTGAACTTCAGTGGACGCAATGGTTCTAGACCATGTGGCTCACCTTCGACCTCCAGCTGCACGAAGTCTCCAGCAATCAGGGTCATCACTTGCGCAGGTAGAGCTGCGGTGAAGGATGCTTCCTTTTCGATGGAGCGAATGGATACCTGCCAGGTAGCTTCGGCCTCGGAACTGCGCTGCAAGGTGCCAGCATCAGAGAGGGTGCCCGCGGCGATGAGGCGGACCTGCCCTAGCTCCCATTGCTTCTTAGCGCTCTTGGACAATTCAAGAATGGATTCCGGCGCAAAAGTAGCCTGTGCTTCGCTCATGGTTCGAGTCTACTTGCCTGTGACCATGCGCAACTGACCAACCAGTTGTGTCGTGTCATCGGCACGAATGGGGCCAGTTAATTTTGTTGTTGCACACGATGAAAGCACTCCAGGATTTCTGCACCTCCGCGCAGCTGGATGCTAACTCCGGGGGCTCATTTATGGGGTGGTCAGAGTGCTAGATTCCGTCGGCAAGCATTAGATGTGACATGAAAAGCTACAGCGATCCTCAGTGGAAGAACTAAGAATTTTTCGCGCTGGGAAGGACCTAAAGCCCTAGAAAAGTAACTGAACGTACAGAGTTCTGGAAAATTTCTACGTTCTTCGCTTACTCTGGGTATGTGACTGCAACCACATGGAACCGTGCGACGACGCCGGAAAATGGCAATGGCTCCGGAGAAACACCGGAGATGGATGCTATTGCCTTGGGACGTAGGATTCGCTTCCTTCGCAAGAGCAAACAGATGACTTTGGACGATGTATCGGCCGTGGTCGATACCGCGCCGAGCCAACTTTCCCTCATTGAAAACGGAAAGCGTGAGCCGAAACTCTCTCTGCTCAAAGCCTTAGCCGGAGTTTTCGA
Organism: Glutamicibacter sp. B1; assembly: GCF_039602135.1. Lineage (NCBI taxonomy): Bacteria > Bacillati > Actinomycetota > Actinomycetes > Micrococcales > Micrococcaceae > Glutamicibacter > Glutamicibacter ectropisis. Next base: position 418,885 of record NZ_CP125942.1, read on the forward strand.
TGTTGGCGTTGATGACCTTTTGGGCACTGAACCTCCCTCACGCCGAGCTGCTTTGGAAATTGAACTTGAGCGCGCGCAGCGTGGCCCGCTCTACGAGTCTTTGGGTCTTCCAACAGTGCGCGTAGGCACCCGTCTTCCTATGGACGTGCTCGAATCATTGGTGGGACTGCAACACGAACTCGAACGACGACTGAATGAACAGGCTGCGACTCCGGAAGAAGCCCGACGAGCTAATACTGCGTTGCGCCAGGAGATGCGACGTCGCAATAACTATTACAAGGATATTGAGCAGGAAGCTGCCAAAGTGCTCTCGGCCGTCGGTCACGATGCCGGACCACTTTCTCATCACCGTGCAGCAGACATTGCCGAGCATTTAGGCTTCAGCTTGCGTTTTGTGGGAAATTTGCCGCACTCCACACGATCCGTGACCGATCTGAAAAACATGCGTATTTACCTGACTCAGGCTAATCGGACTGAGCATGATCCGCGGTCGGTTCTACTGCAGGCCTTGGGGCATCACGTTCTGGGGCATAAGACCCCTACGGATTATTTTGATTTCCTCTCCCAACGCGTGGCCACCAACTACTTTGCAGCGGCGTTGATGTTGCCGGAGAAATCAACAGTTGAGTATCTGCGCAGGGCCAAGAATAACCGAGAGTTGGCTATTGAGGATTTGCGCGATGCTTTTGCGGTGTCTTATGAATCCGCCGCGCACCGATTCACGAATCTCGCCACCGAACACCTTGGTATGACCTGTCACTTCCAAAAGGTTCATGAGTCCGGAATTTTGCATAAGGCCTATGAGAATGATCGTGTGAACTTCCCTGCGGACCACACCGGCGCTATCGAAGGGCAGACTATCTGCCGATATTGGACCAGCCGTGTCGTCTTTGAACAGATGGATAAATTCCGATCTTTTGAGCAATATACCGATACCGTCAACGGCACCTTTTGGTGTTCTGCACGTACCGAACGGCACTCATCAGGATTGTATTCGCTTTCTATTGGTGTCCCTTTTGAGCACGTGAAATGGTTCCGTGGGCGCGATACCAAGGAACGCTGTCAGTCCACCTGCCCTGACGAAAATTGCTGCCGTCGTCCACCAGCCCACCTCTCTGACCAGTGGTTTGGAAATGCTTGGCCAGCTACGCGTGCCAACACTCACCTGCTGGCGGCGATGCCCACGGGAGCTTTCCCCGGTGTGGATGAAACTGAGGTTTATAGTTTCTTGCAACGCCAGGAAGGGTGAGTCTGTGGATTTTTCACAGATGTTCTTGCCGGTCAGACGCGTCGAAGCTATTGATCCGGACGCACTGCTCAGAAACCAGCAGTGGCCCTTTGTTTTACCGGTGGTGCGTCAGTTGCTTCATGAAGGTCTGGATTTTGGGCAAGTGACCATCATTGTTGGTGAGAACGGAACTGGAAAATCGACGCTCGTTGAAGCCTTGGCGATGGCTTATGGAATGAACGCCGAGGGTGGATCAACCGGTGCCATGAATGCGACGCGACCCAGCGAATCAGAATTATGGCAACAGTTGAAACTTGAGCGTGGTGCCGCTGCCTCGCGCAAGGGATTCTTCTTGCGTGCTGAAACCATGCATAATTTTTATACCTATCTTGAAGAGTCAAGATTCCAAACTAGATTGCACGAGCGTAGCCACGGTGAGTCATTCCTTGATCTCGTGGAAGAGCGAGTCCCATTTATCCAGGGCTTATGGATCTTGGATGAGCCGGAATCCGCGTTGTCTCTTGCTGGCTGCGCAAGACTGATGAAGCTACTGCGAACCATCGCTGATGGGGGATCACAGATCATCATTTCCACCCATTCCCCGATGCTCGCTACGTTCCCAGAGGCGCAGATTCTGGAAGTTGGAGCGTGGGGATTACGGGAGAGCCAGTTTGAACACTTACAGCTCGTGCGTCAGTGGCAAGAGTTCTTCGATAACCCACACGGTTATTGGTTGCGCGACTCAGACTAGAGTGCGTATCGGGAGATGAAGTCGACGGACGCACTGGCCAGCCAGGCGCCATCTTGTGCCACTGTTCGTTTGGAACGAGCTACTTTGAAGGAGTGATTACCGCCTTCAAACCAAACTAGTTCGGCCGATTCATTGAGGTTCGCAACGACTGCTTCCATTTTTGATGGGTTGGCGAAGGGATCCTTGGTACCTTCCAAAAACAGCATGGGAACCGTCAATGGGTAGAGATGCTCGTCGCGAAGCTTGTCTTCCTTCTTTGGAGCGTGCAGCGGATAACCCAAGAAGATCAAAGCTTTTGCTGGCATCCCCTCGGCGATAGCCAACGAAGCCATCCGTCCACCAAAGGACTTGCCAGCAACGACTACTGGAAGCCCGCTGGCTAAATGATCATCAACCCATGCACGTACCTGATGCCAAACGGCAATTGCGGTCGGTGCTTTATCGGGGAACTTCTTTCCGGCATCCATATATGGAAAATTGAAGCTCAAGACGCTGATTCCCAGGTCCGCGACGGCTTGTGCATAACCAGTCATGAACTCATGATTCTTACCGGCACCAGATCCGTGAGCCAGAATCATGAACGCGCGAGCTTTCTCTGCCGGGTACAAGAGGGCGCTGAGCTCGGAGTCATTAAACGGAATCGATAGTTCTTGGGTCATAACGTCAACCCTAGAGCGTGCTCTTTCCGCTCAAAGAATCTATGGGGTAGATGTTGGTGCTTATTGCAGCCATTCTTCCCGTGGGGAGGTGGTCGTATCTTCACCGCCTCGGGCGATGACGGTGAGCTTTTCAACTTGCTCCCCAACGGCAGCTTTGTCATTGATCTTGATGAGCATGTTTGAGGCGACGAAACCCGACGCAGGCATGTCGTAAGTACCATCCATCCAAGGACCGTCTTTGATCGTGACAACAAGTTCACCGAAGGCAGGTGAGGTTACTTTATCTACGTAGGCGTGTGGGTCGTCGGGAAGGCAGCTGCGGTACACCTCTAGGGTGGTAATTTCTGCGTGGCACATCGACTCGTATACGTCGTTCATGCCCGATAGCCACTGCACGTATTTTTCGTTGGCCCAGGCTTTGCGGTCGTTGGGATCTGCGCCGGTGCGAGCTCGCGAGTAAGTTCCTGAATTCTTGCCGTCCTCGGTGGCGAAAGTGACGCTTTCAAACTCTGGCGATTTCTCGCCGACGCTCTCGAACATTATTCGACCCATGAAACGCAGTTCATCCTCGCGTGTCTCATAACTTTCCTGCATTCCGTCCCGGTTAAAGATCATGCTGTTATCCAAATAAATATTCAGAACGCCCTCTTTTGGAGACTCCCACGAGGTCATCAAATTATAGGGATACAGGAATCCTTGCGTGGATTTGATGCCAGAATTGTCTTTCCACATTTGAATTTTTGAGTCAGCCCAGGCTTGGCCGGTGAGGGGCGTTGACGTTGCCTCTGTAGGAGACGGGGCGAGCGAGTTTTCGGCCAGCTCAACGTCAGCAGTCGTAGCTGTTGCGCTGGAAACTGCTGGCGTGGTTGCGGCGCTTGTCGGTTCTGCAGGAGATTCTGGGCTTTGGGTTGCGCTACATCCAGTCATCAAGATGGCCGCCAAGGATAAGGTCATGAGACTTCGGACGCGCAAGATTAGCTCCTAGTAGAGTGATGAATTCTCAGTCTATTAGGAATGAATCAACAAAAGCTATTAATTAGAGAAACTGAGCGAAAACCCTAATGATTCCATGTTCGAAATCTGATCCTTCGGTGAGCCCCAATGAACTCGGTTAACTGATGTGCTCAGGGCGCACAAAAGGGGCTTGTTGCCCGGGGCAAAAGCCCCGGGCAACAAGCCCCCTTGAAGCTGGCGCTACCTAGTTATTGAAGAAGCTAGGTACCTGCTCGCTCTGCGCCGGTGGGGTTGGCGCATCAACCTTCTTGCGCACCACCAACTTGTCCTCAGCAAAGTCCACCAAGACGGTGTCGCCGGCAGTCAGCGAATCATCGATCAGCAGATCGGCGATGGCATCTTGTACCTTACGCTGAACCAGTCGGCGTAGTGGTCGAGCACCAAACTCAGGGTCGTATCCCTCGGACGCCAACCAGTTCACGGCTGCTTCGCTGACTTCCAGATCCAGTTCCTGATCTGCCAGGTGCTGCTGCGTATCAGCGATGACCAGTTTGACGATCTGGCCGATCTCCGACTGCGACAGCTTGGAGAAGAGCAGGACCTCATCAAGACGGTTCAAGAACTCGGGGCGCATGAACTCGCGCACCTTGCTCATCACCTTGGCGCGGATCTCGCTGGCTTCGCTACCGGCCTTGGCCGAGGTGAAGCCGAAGTTACCGGCCCGGTTAGCCAGGTACTCACCACCGAGGTTACTGGTCATCAGGATCAGCGTGTTCGAGAAGTCCACGGTGCGGCCTGAAGAGTCGGTCAAACGGCCGTCATCGAGCACCTGCAACAGCACGTTGAACACATCCGGATGGGCCTTCTCAATCTCGTCAAGCAGGATCACCGAGTATGGGTTACGTCGTACCTTCTCGGTCAACTGGCCTGGTTCGTCGTGGCCAACATAGCCCGGAGGGGCACCAATCAGGCGTGCAACGGTGTGCTTCTCTCCGTACTCGCTCATATCCACGCGCACCAACGAATCGGACGAACCGAAGAGGTTGGTAGCTAGCGCCTTGGCCAATTCGGTCTTACCCACGCCAGTTGGGCCCAGGAAGAGGAACGAACCGATCGGACGTCCTGCCGGGGATAGCCCGGTGCGGTTACGGCGCACGGCACGAGCCACTGCGGACACCGCATCCTTCTGGCCGATAACCGAAGCATGTAGGGCCTGTTCCAGCGTTGCCAGACGCGACTTGTCATCGCCCGTGATCCGGGAGGTCGGAATGCCCGTGGAACGGGAGATGACCTCAGAGATCTGAGCCTCGTCTACCACTCGCGTGATCCCGGCATCGCCGGCCTCTTCAGCAGCGTTAATCCGCGCCGTGAGCTCGGCGATGTGATCGCGCCAGGCACTAGCATCTTCATAACGTTCCTCGCCGATGGCACGAGACTTCTCACGTTCGGCTTCCACCAGATCGGCGCGCAGGGACTGCACGTCTTCGGTATCGCCAGCAGCGATGGAACGACGAGCACCAGCGATATCGATCAGATCGATGGCCTTGTCCGGAAGCTGGCGATCGGTCAGGTAGCGAGCCGACAGTGCCACGGCTGCCTTGAGAGCTGCCGGGGTGTACTGCACCTGGTGGTGATCCTCGTAGGACTCACGCAGGCCTTCCAAAATAGCCAGGGCGACTTCCTGAGATGGCTCGTCAACCATGACCTTGCCGAAGCGGCGGGCCAGAGCGCTGTCCTTCTCTACCTTGCGGAATTCGTCGAGGGTGGTGGCGCCGATCAGGTGCAGCTCTCCACGAGCCAACCGTGGCTTGAGGATATTGGCGGCATCCATGTTTCCGGACTCGCCGGAACCTGCCCCTACGAGCAGATGCATCTCGTCGATGAATACCAGTACCTGACCTTCTGCGTCGGCAATTTCCTCCAGTAGGCCGGTGAGGCGCTGTTCGAAATCACCGCGGTATCGGGTGCCGGCCAACATTCCGGGCAGATCGATGGAGATCAGTCGGGAACCACGAATTTGCTCGGGGACCTCGTCATCAACGATGGCACGCGCCAGGCCCTCGGCAATGGCGGTCTTACCTACGCCAGCTTCACCGATGAGCACCGGATTGTTCTTGGTACGGCGAGCAAGGATCTCAACAACCTGATCCAGCTCGTCATCACGCCCGATGACCGGATCAATTTGTCCGTCAGCAGCCAGTGCGGTCAGATCAGTACCGTAGCGTTCGAGCATGGAAGCATCGGAGTCTTCCTGGCCCTGATCCTGGCCGCCATTTTGGGCGCGCTGCGCCTGTTCCATGGCTGCCTGCTGGAGGGACTGGCCGGTGATTCCGTGTTGGGCCAGCAGGTGACTGACCGGGGATTCCGGGTTGAACACAAAAGCGAGGAAGAGGTGGTCCGGGTCGATGTAGGTCGAACCGTAGTTACGGGCTACCTGGTAGGCATCGAAGAGACTGCGCTGGGCAGCCGAGGATAGCCGGGTTGGCTTTTCGCCTTTTTCTTGGCTCTTTGGCATGTGCGCGATGGTATCCTGGCTTAGAGCTTCGATGTCGATGCCCATGGCGGTGAGGTGTTCACCGATAGGTTCGGTACGAATCAGGGCAGCGAGCAGGTGCAGGGAGTCAATTTCGTCGTGCCCGTGCTCGTGCGAGATGGCCGCAGCCGTTGCTACTGCTTCGTGCGTACGCGTGGAAAGCAGGCGAGTAATGTCGATGGGACGCGCTGCCTGAGCCCGTGACGAGAGGAACCGAGAGAGGAATTCCTCAAACGAGCCGTCTGAGGGTGCACCAAAAAATGCTGGCAAGTGAGCCTCCTAGTAGAAACTTGAGCGGTCTATGCTCATGTTCAACGCTGTAGGCTTCAGGATATTCCCGTGGCTCGCAAAATATCTTTCTGAGCGTCGGATGTCACACTGCCAGTGAACGAAATTTAGTCTTTGTGGATTTCGACAATTCCCATGCGCGCCGCTGCCACGAGTGCTTGCACGCGATCGCGAACTTCAAGCTTGGCGAAGATTTTTGCCATGTGAGTCTTGACCGTAGTTTCGGTGATGCCCAGAGTTTTAGAGATTTCTGGGTTATTTAATCCCTGAGCAAGTAATTTAAGAATTTGAATTTCTCTACTGGTAATCCCCAGATCATAAATGAGATCTTCGACGGTTTGCGAATTATCGACATACGCATTGCGAACGGCCGAAATTAGGTCCGAAGAAACCGAAGGTGAAATGGCGGCGGTACCCTGATGAACTGCATGAACCGCATTAATAATTTCATCCGGCTCAGAATCTTTAACAAGGTATCCGCTGGCGCCAGCGGTGAGGACTGGAATCAGATATTCATCCGATGAAAATGCCGTAATTGCAAGGATTGCTGGGCTGTCTATGTGGGATTTGATGGCGCGAGTAGCGCTAACCCCATCCATGATTGGCATCTGCAAATCCATCAGAACTACGTCGACCTCATGGTCCGAACAATACTCGATTGCCTGCTTCCCATTTTCTGCAGAAAATACGGTTACAATTCCGTGATCCGTTGCTAGGATTGTGCTCAACGCATGTCGAATAAGGGGTTCATCATCGACGATTAGGACCTTGATTTGTTCCATTTGTTTCCTTTGAGTCGATGTTTTTGACCGCCAATCGGCCTGTTCACTTGAAAGTATATAAGTTAACGAGATTTGGGGTTCGTTATGAAGGCTTTGAAGATGCTGGCTGTCGCCGCATTGGTTTTGACACCTTTGACTGCAGTTGCGGCTCCCGCATCTGCGGACTCGGGGCAGATCGGCTCTGGTTCGGTGGCCACACCAGCGGGTTGGGGTGCAGACTTCGGCATGTGGCTCTGCAAGCACTACGGTGTGAGTTGTCCGTAACCGATCTATTTGACTTGAAAGTCGTTGCCGTGAATTATTCGGCATATGAGTGAACGACTAAAAGGCACCCTGACCAAGCACCTTGCTGGCCGGGGTGTCATCATTTGGGCTGGAATGGCGATTCTCATTGCCGTCTCCAGCAGTGAATTCGTTACCCTTCTGCAAGAGGGATTTAGCGGTTCCTCAGACGTATCTATTCGCGGTGCCCTTGTTGGGGTGGGGCTCTGCGTAGCTCTAGCGTTAGGGTTTCGCTGGATCGCCGTATCTCTTGGCCTTTTCGTCGCGGGCGCATACTTCTTCTTGAATGATGCCTCGTTATTCTTCTGGACCATAGTTTCATTCATGGTGTTCGCATCACTAGCGGCCACTGTTAGTGCACGCAGCGTCCGAGGTCTTTTCCTGACGTTGACTGTTGCATGGATGGTGCAATTTGGAATTCAGGCTGGAAGCGATGCGGTACTGCTCGTGGCGTTGGTGCCGTTGACGCTCCTGGCCTACTTTTTAACGCGAAGTATCTATGTCTTGCGCGAGAAAAACACTGAAGCGGTACGACAAATGCAGAAAGCTCAGCAACAGACTCAACTAGCCATTGAGAGGGAGCGGAAGAACATCGCTCGCGATCTTCATGACATCGTCGCCCACGACATCACCATCGTGGTAATGCAATCAAAGGCCGCCAAGTTTGCTAATGATGGACAAATGGCTCTGGAGACCCTCGATGTCATATCCAAACTGAGTTCCGAGACCCTGCACGACTTGCGTCTGATGCTAAACGTTTTGAGAGCCGACGGAACGATGTCCGATGAGGCCGGGTCTGCTGTCGATAAACCTGCCGCAACGACGGTATATGCACTTCAGGGTGTGGATTTATTTGCTCAACGACTTCGAGACGCAAACTTTAAAGTGACCTCAACCACGGATGAGAAGATTTCGGAACTTCCTCGTTCGGCACAAACCGCGATCTATCGCGTGATGCAAGAAGGTACAACGAATGTCATAAAACACGGTGCCCCCGATACATCGTGCACTCTTGAGCTGGTGTCCAACGGAACTGAAGCTGTACTAGAAATTACTAATCAGATCGATGTTTCGGGTACGAAATCAAAGGGATTGCCTGAGGGTGGAAGCGGTTTGGTTGGAATGTCCGACCGAATGCGCGCTTTTGGAGGAAAGTTCTCGACCCGCGCCGAAAAAGGGCAGTGGATCCTTCGGGCCAGCATCCCGTTCTAAGCCCTGCCCTCCTACTAAAGTATGATTTCGAAATTCTTGTGAACGCGATAGGTTAGACATGTATCGGTGAAGACCGATCACCAATGAGGTACTTGGTGGTGTTTTGCGAGTGGCATCATGAAGGACCTGAGGTGATTAAAAGGTGCGTTGCATTGTTTGAACGGACTGATCTTTCATCGGCGGTTGCGCCCCCATCGCCCCGCCGTTGTCTGTCAGCAGTGCAGCGTACCTTTTATAACTTAAGTGCGAACTCTCAAAGGTTGCACGGATAGTAAATAATCTCTTCAAATAGTGATGGCTCCGGAGAACCTCCGGAGCCATCACTATTCAATTACTGCAAGACTTACGCTTCTGGTGTTTCGGAAGCCGCATCGTGCTTCAGCACATGATCCGAGACCTTACCCAGCGCGCGCTCCAACGACGAGCGAAGCACGAGTGGAACGGTGATCAGATCGTCGATTTCCACAAGGCCTTCACGTTCAAAGATACGAAGCAGGGATTCAACCTGTGGCACAACCTCTTCCAAGCTCGGGATCAGGTGATGCTGCTCTGCTGGAAGATCATCCTGGGTAGGGATCTGCAGAGCAAACTCGGTGCGCGGAGGAGTGGACGAAGCGGCGTTGCTCAGAACACCAGCAACCATTTCGGCGATCTGCGCTTGGCCTGGCTTTTCCAAGGTGTTGATCAGGATGTGCGAGTACAGCACTTCCGCGATCAGTTCCTTAACTACGCGCGAACCTGCCCCGCTTGAAGCAAGCAATGCTTCGCTCAATGATTCGGTCGGCTTAGCGTTAGGTGCTTGGTAGGTCAGCATGGCGGTGCCGATCAGCGCGTCCCAGTACGCGGAAAGCCGGGGGATGTCGGCCAGCGCGGGAACTACAGTTCCATCCTCTGGCTCCCAGGCGCTCTCTTCAGGCGCGTCAGCACTTTCATCGACCTTGATGAATAGGCCCAATGCTTGGGCAGCGTCCTGCAAGGTTTCGCCGGTCAGCACGCCGGCGGGAGTGCTCGGCTTGCCCGCGCCAACCCACTGGATCAGTTCACGAGCGGCAAACACAAATGGCATCGATTCGAATGCGCCATTGGCTTCATCGTCTTCTAGGAAAGGTGCGACGATCGGCGAATCTCCAGCCATACGTGAGAGGAACTCAAAAGTCTGTTTGAAGTCCTCGACGCTGCCGCCAAAGTTAGCGGTGGTCCCTAGGAACGTGAGGTAGTGCTTGAGGATCGCGGCGCTGGTTGCTGCGACCTCTTTACCCAAGGACGATAGGTGACCAAGCTGCTCACCAAGAATCGTTGGATCCAGCGACTGGACATCAACACTTTTGCGCAACTGAGCGTGCACCGTCAGCAAGGTGGTTAACCCTTCGATGGCTGCACGCGTTTCGCTGGCTGGCTGACCTTCTTCTTGGAAATGGCGGAAGAGCTGAGACTTAAACGGTTGAAGCGCCTGACGTACTTCAGTCTCGAAAGGCACGGAGCTAGCTCCTGCTCGGCGGGCCGGGTGTCCCTGCGCTGATTTCTTTTTGGCTGGTTTACGTGAGGCCATGTGTGTGGTGATGTTCCTTTGTGCTGGTTGGTCGGGGTGGGGCGATGATGATGCACTTGTTTTCAGTGTACGCAGACGGTGATTGGGCGGTGGGGCTCAGGGGTCAGCTACTTGGTCACGCGTAGCTAAACTTTTCGCGTTCCACTGGAGAACTGTTAAAAATACGGTGAAAAGTTCCAGATTCCGCAGAAAACGCAAATCACACAACAGTGTGGTGGCTATCACTGTTGAATCCTCAGAACGCGTTGAATTTCATCGTAGATCGCGCGACAGTGAACACATACAACCTCGTGCATAGAGGCCAAGGAATTGCTAGGAGAGTGGGTCATGGCAGCGGTAACTGCGCCAGATCATGTTGTCATTGTCGGCGCCGGATTCGTCGGTTTGTCCACGGCTTGGTACCTACAAGAAGCCGGTGTCAAAGTCACCGTTGTTGACCGTGGCGGCGTAGCCTCGGGATCTTCCTGGGGTAACGCCGGATGGCTGACCCCGGCGCTCACCCTACCGATTGCCGAGCCATCGATCTTCTCGCAGGGTTTGAAGATGATGCTGGATCCTGCTTCGCCGCTGTACATCCCGCTGAAGGCCGATGCTAAGCTGCTGCGCTTCCTGCTCGGCTTCACCTGGCACTCCACCCCCAAGAAGTGGGAAGAAGCCATGCGCATCTTCTCCGAGGTGGGACACACCGGCCTGGATGCCTTCGATGAGATCGCCGAAGACACTGCTGCGGGACCGGGGACCAAGGAGAAGACCAAGCCTGCCGACCCATTCCTGACCGGCTTCATCTCCATGAAGGATCGTGACGCGTTGCTGCACGAGTTCGAGATGATCCACAAGACCGGCGGGCACGTCGACTTTGACCTGCTCAGTGGCGATCGGCTGCGCGACATCGAACCGACCCTGTCCGACAACGTTGTTGCTGGCGTGGCCATTAAGGGCCAGCGCTACATCAACCCGCCGAAGTTCATGGAGTCGCTGGCCGAGTCCGTGATCGCTCGTGGTGGGGACATCATCGGCACCTTCAACGTCACCGACGTGCGCGACAACGGTTCCTCCGTGACGGTCATCGGCTCCGAGGGCCGTGCCATCACCGCCGACCACGTAGTGCTCGCCACCGGTGCCTGGATGACTGATATCGCCAGCAAGTTCGGTGTGAAGGTCGTCGTCCAGGCTGGCCGTGGCTACTCCTTCACGGTTGAGCCAGAAGACATGCCAACTCACCCGATTTACTTCCCTACCCAGCGTGTGGCCTGCACCCCGCTGGGCGACCGCTTCCGCATCGCCGGCACCATGGAGTTCCGCGACGTCAACCACAAGCTGGAGCCCAAGCGCATCGAGGCCATCGTTGCCGCTGCAACCCCGGTTTACAAGGGCATCAACTGGGAGAACCGCAAGGAAGAGTGGGTTGGCGGGCGCCCCTGCACCGCCGACGGCCTGCCGCTGGTCGGCCAGACCGCTTCCTCACGCGTCTCGGTGGGCGGCGGACACGGCATGTGGGGCGTGGCCCTTGGCCCGCTGACCGGCAAGATTCTGGCTGCCCAGATCACCGGACAGTCTGTGCCAGCCATCGCGCGCCACTTCAACCCGCTGCGCAACGGCTTCTAACCAGTTCTGCTCCACATCAGGAACCTGAGTAAAGTGAATCGGCGCGAACTCAAACCATGGTGGGATCGCGCCGGTTCGTTCTTTTAAGCGTGTCGCGTGGATTCGCCGGCCAACACCGATCGGTACCCTTCACGGTATCCGGGGAACTGCAAAGTGAAGCCCGTGGCCAATAGCTTGTCATTGCGGATGCGCCGGTTGGCCGCGCGACGCACTGCTGGTTCGGTGGCTTGCTGTGGGACCGGCAGACTTAGCTGTTGGGCGAGGAAGGTATAGATCTCGCCGATCTGCGCAGGCTCGTTGTCGGTGACCATGTAGATCTGCGTGCCGGTTTCGTCCAGGGCGGCGCTGTGTACGATTGCCTGGGCCAGATCGTCGCGGTGGATGCGATTGGTCCAATGCGATTCGAGCGGTGTTCGAGCGCTGGCATCACGTACCTGATTGATCAGATGGTTACGACCCGGTCCGTAAATTCCGGAAGCGCGCAGGATGGTCACCGGCAAACCCGAATCGAGTAGCACCTGCTCGGTATCGGCCAGCACCTGTGAAGTTGGGCGGTTGGGCGCTACCTCGGTGGACTCATCGATCCATTCGCCCTCGCCACCACCCGAAACGGCCGAAGAAGAAACATAAATGAAGCGCCTGAGCTGCGGTGCCTGCACCTTCAACCGGGAAACCAGCTCCTTAGCCACTTCCAAGTAACTGCGGGTGTAAGCCTCCACGGTGCGAGCCGCCGGGACCGGAGTGAACACCACGACCTCGGTCTCGGGGTTGAATTGTGGCCAAGAAGCGGGTTGGAGCAGGTCGACATCCTGACCGGTGAAACTTGTCGGCAGCTTAGCGCTATTGCGTCGCCAGCCGGTGACCTGATCTCCAGCACGGGCAAAACGTAAGCCCGCCTCGATGGCGACATCACCGGCACTGACTAGTAAAACCTGCACGTGACTCCTTGACCGAAAACAAAAGATCGTTCCTTCTAGGGTAGAACGCTGGCGGGTCAAGGCGCTGCACTAGAGTTCATATATGTCGGCCCGAGCCAGCGAAGTGGCACGCGAACCCCAAACGGGCTATCAACTAAACGCGATCTAGCGACCTAAATTCTCCGGAATGCTAAGTCCTTCCCGGGGTGGAACACGGGGTGCGAAAACCGAGTACAATTCTAAATGTTCGAAAGTTTGTACTAGTTTTGGGTAATGGTGAGGTGGAGCTTTGAGCAACGCAGAGCCTTTTGTGCCGGAGCCTTCTAGCGCAGGTCCGGTGCAGGCCGTATCAGCGATGGGATTCCCTTCGCCTGCCCGGGACTATTTTGACGGTGGTCTGGATCTGAACAGGTTGCTGGTCAAGGATCGAGTGTCAACCTTCATTATGCGCGTTAGTGGCAATGCCATGCGCTCTGCAGGAATTCACGATGGCGACGAAGTCATTGTGGACCGTTCACTCTCCGTCCGTGATGGCTCGGTGGTCATCGTCAATCTTAACGGCCAGATGCTGGTGCGACGCTGGCACATTGATGGACCCAAAGTCGGATTACTCAGCGACGAATCACCATTACCTGTGTGGCTAACCGAAGGCGATGAAGTCGGTGTCTTCGGAGTGATTACAAGGTGTCTACATTATGTCCGTTGACCACGTGTCCCTAGTGGACGTGAACAACTTTTATGTCTCCTGCGAGCGAGCCTTCGACTACTCCTTACGTAACCGACCGGTCGTCGTGCTTTCGAACAATGATGGGTGTGTTGTCGCGCGATCCCAAGAAGCCAAAGACCTAGGTATCGCCACCGGTGAACCGTTCTTTAAGATCCAGCGGCTCATGGATAGCCACAACCTGGCGGTACGTTCGAGCAACTATGAGCTCTACGGCGATATGTCCGCGCGAGTTATGGAATTGCTGGGCCGCTATGGAACTTGGCATGAGGTCTACTCCATTGATGAATCATTCATCGGTTTGGAAGGCAACCTCGAACAGGTGCGTAGCACCGCGGCTCAGATTCGAAAGGCCATTGATAAGAGTATCGGTGTCCCTGTTTGTGTGGGGGTCTCTTCGACAAAAACACTGGCCAAGTTGGCTAACCACATCGCCAAGCACAATCCAGGACTTGGTGGCGTATGTGTTCAGCAACTGATGGATCGTTCTGTGTTGGACAATATTCTCTCCCGCGTTCCAGTCACTGATGTTTGGGGCGTCGGAAGGAAATCCGGGGCCAAGCTCACGAGCATGGGTATTGAAACGATCGCGGACTTACGGGATGCCGACCCGTTGCTTATCCGCAAAAAGTTTTCCGTGGTTCTTCAACGTACCGTTTTTGAACTCAACGGGCAGCGTTGCATCGGGCCCGTGGAAGAACGCGCCGACCGTGGACAGGTCATGTTCACCAGGTCCTTTTCGACTCCGGTACGAACTTACGAGGCAATGGAAGAAGTCATGTCCATCTACGCGCAAAAGGCCGCCAGCCGATTGGCCAGTGAAGGACGCTATGCCACGTTATTAACCGTCACTGCAGGCACCAGCAGGTTTGCTCAGGGCGAGGCCTCGTTCCCCAGCGCCCAAGTACGCCTCCCACGACCGACACGAGATCCAATTCTGCTCAGCAAACTAGCCATCGCAGCCATGCGGGACTTGATGCAGCCAGGAATGGACTATGTGCGCGGGGGAGTAATCCTATCGGGGCTCAGCGATTCGCCAGGAGAAAAACAACTAGACCTATTTGAACTTGGAGACGGGCAAGAGGAAGAACAGAAGAATGTTTCTTCGGTAGTCCAGGATATTTCCGCACGCTTCGGCGCAAAGTCCATCGGCTTGGGGCCTGCAGGAATGGCGCAGAGTCCGCAGTGGACGATGAAACGCGAACACATATCCCAGCGCTACACCACCGAATGGGATGAGCTTTTAGAAGTTCGCGCCTAGAACTGGGAAGATCATCCGCGCCACAGAAACTTTCGGCGTCTTCGCAGAACGGAGTGGGAGGATAAAAAGATGGCTACTCACGTCAGACAGCTCATGTCGTTTGGAATGCTCGCGATGCTCCTGCTGAGCAGTTGCAGTGCGCCCGGTTCGCCAACAGATACGTCAAGTACCAACGAGCCGTCATCGTCGGCGTCCTCTTCGGTGTCGTCTTCAGCTAGCAGCCAATCACCGCGAACTAGCCCGAACACCTCGCCGACAGCAACGCCCACACCAACTCCGAGCCAAGAGCCGACGGTGCGAGCGCAGGCTGAAGAACTTGTGGACCAGATGACGGTAGAGCAACAGGCCGCAAGTTTGGTGATGGCGGGCGTTCCGGCGACCGGCGCGAGTACCGGTGAACTGAAGGCAATGAAAGAGCAGGGGATCTCTAACGTCTTCTTACGGGGCCGTTCGCAGCTGTCACTCAAGCAGACCGCTACGAAAGTCGGGGCTATAACTAAAACCCTCAAATCCAATGTCCCTGAGGACCTTGCGGTATGGGTGGCCACCGACCAAGAAGGCGGATTTGTCAGGGTGTTACAGGGTTCTGGATTTACTGAATTGCCTACCGCCACAAAACAAGGGCAATGGAGCAGTGAGAAATTAGCCTCGAACATCACGCAAGTCGGCGAAGAACTGGCTGAAGCCGGCATTAACGTGAACCTCGCCCCGGTGGCAGATGTAGTTCCCGCAAAAATCGGTACCAAGAACGCACCCATCCGGTATTTTGGTAGGCAGTATGGCAACACCGCTGAAACGGTGACTTCCGCTATTACTACCGTCACCGATGCTCTGAATTCTGCCGGGGTGCAACCAGTCGTCAAACACTTCCCAGGATTGGGTCGGGTAGCAAAGAATACTGATACTTCTAGCGGAGTTACCGACACCGTGATTGGCACGGACGCCACCGACCTTGAGCCTTTTAAAGAGGCAATCGATCAAGGAAATTCGTGGATTATGATCTCCAACGCCCGTTATACAGAACTTGATGCTCAAAACGATGCGCCCTTCTCAGAGAAGATCATCACCGGGCTACTGCGCCAGGACATGGGATATGAGGGAGTGGTAATTTCCGATGACCTCTGCGAGGCTAAGCAAATTGCCTCGGTAGATATGGGACAACGAGCCGTGAAATTTGTGGAGGCCGGAGGCACTGTGCCACTTTGTGTTAATTCCGATCAGGCAATCG
The DNA here is from genome assembly GCF_039602135.1 of Glutamicibacter sp. B1. NCBI lineage: Bacteria > Bacillati > Actinomycetota > Actinomycetes > Micrococcales > Micrococcaceae > Glutamicibacter > Glutamicibacter ectropisis. The sequence continues at coordinate 434,858 of NZ_CP125942.1, forward strand.
TCATGGCCAAGGCACTGAGCAATGAAGCCAAAAAAGACCAGAAGTTCGCAGACAAGGTCCGTGAAGCAGCGGTGGTGGAGCTAGAAGCGAAACTTCGCCAACAGTGATTAGACGTCGACTCCGACATCAATAAGAAAGGTCCGGGGCACATTCCTACTCGCTAGGATGCGTCCCGGACCTGGTCTTATGGAAAGCTAAGAACTACTTGGTCTTTGGCTTTCCGGTGTTACCGGACACGATGTCCAGTACCTGTGCACGGTCTTCGCTGGCGTTGTGCAGGTGAAGCAACAGCGCCTTGGAATCCTTAGTGCTATCGGCAACCGTGACCGGAATCTTGTTGCCCTTCAGATCGGTGAACAGTGAGCCTTCTGCACCAAAATCAACCTGTGGCGTTGCCACATTGAAGTTGATCCAGTCGGTCTGGTCCACTGGAACCATTGAGCCAGCGTCATCGGTGTTGTACCAGGAGTAGCCAAGGACACGGTAGGAAATCTCGGCCGCGTCATCGCTCAGGCCCAGGGCCGAAAGCGAGACCGGCAAGATTGCCGTGTTGGTGTCGTAGCTGTTGGTATCAACATCGCCGAGCACGCCATTCACTGGCTGCAAATCGACCTGCTTGCCGGTGGCAAGATCGAAGGTCGCTGCCAGATCCAGATCCAATTCATCGATGACGGTGGTGAAGGTGACAAAGTCGGCCTTACCATCAGCGTTCGTATCGATCTCAACGTCCAGTTCACTGCCACCAGCTAAGTGAGCCCAGTTCTCCCAGGTTGAGATACCGATGTTCAACTGACCATCAGCCACGCCGGTACGGCCAGCGGTGCTCGATGCGCCCACATACTGCAGGTCCATGGACCGTGCTGCAGGGATCGAATCCAAGGAAGCATCGCCACGGTCGCTCGAAGCGCCGAGTTCAAAGGCACCGAGTAGGGAGGTCACTTCGGTAGCGCCTTCGCCAGCGGTAATGCCCTTGCCCTTCAGATCGAGGGTCGTGGTGTTTGAACCCTTCTTCAGCTTCTTGACCTTGCCGGACATATCAGCGACCAGCTTAGGAGCTGCCTGAACTGGAACACGCAAGGTTGGAGCGGTGCTACTGGTCAGCTCGACACGACCGGTGGCATCGGCAAGCCATGCACGCGACAGTCCGGACTGGGTGGTAGCCATGGTTGGGTCAATGGTCTTGGCCCATTCCTTTGGATCGACCTTCAAAGTCACGGTCAGCTGTGCACTCTTGCCGGCCTTAACGGTGACGCTCTTGCGATCCAGACTGTAGCTTGCGCCAGGGATCTGGGTCGCAGCAACGTAGTTGGCGTTGTAGGTCTGCGTCTTGTCACTGGTGTTCTGAACGGTGATCTTACGCTTGGCGGTGTAACCCTTCTTGCCGTCCAATTCAATGACACCGAAGACCACGCTGGTCAGATCCGGCGCGTCGGAATCGTAGGCGAAGGCTGGAGTTTCAATCGCAGCGTCAGCCATTACTCGACCTGCACCCACGCGGTTTGGACCATAAGCCTCACCGTTGGCGGCCTTGATGTCGGTGGCTGCGGTGTTCATGATGACGCTCTTGGCCTCATAAGGGGTGTAATCGCTGCCTTCAAGAACCAGTGCTGCAATTCCGGCTACCAGTGGAGTAGCCATTGAGGTGCCCGACATGACCGCGGTACCGGTTCCGGTGCCAACGCCTACCGAACCGATCTGTGTGCCCGGGGCGGCAACGTCAGGCTTGACTACGCCGTTGCTGCCATGAACGCCTCGTGAGGACGAGGAGTTCAGGGTGTCACCGGCACCGGATTCACTGGAGGATCCACCGACGAAGTCAGGCGACAGGGTCACCTTCAACGTGCCAGCTTCTGCTGCTGGACGCAGTCGCTGCGACTGATCCAAGGTGAACTGTGCGCCTGGAATGGTGGAGTTGCCCGCAATGCCAGCGTCAAAAAGGTTTGCTTCGGAATCGAGGATTACACCGGTGGCACCGGCGGCTTCAGCGTTGTTGAAACGAGCAGCGGATCCACAAGGGAATTCGCCGTTCTTGCTCCACTTCAGCCAAACCCACTTGCCTTCCAGCGAACCTGCTTCGAATGCGTCGCAACCGTATTCATTGCTGGCTGGAGCCATCACAACTTCACCGGTCAGCTGAGCTGGGTCAGCGTTGGTGTAGTTGAAGTTTGAGGAGTACTGACCTGAGGCGGTACCTGCAACATCGCTTGGCTCATCAACCTGAATCTTATCCAAGGTGACGTGAGATCCCACCGAGTTGGCAACGGTCAGTGATGAGCGCGAGTTACCGGGGGAACCGCCGACATCGGTGACGTCGCCGGCGTTGCCCGAAGCAACAACCGAAAGAATTCCGGCCTTGGTCAGTTCATCGACGATGTCGTTTTCAGGGTCTTCGGTCGGGGAATGATCCGAGCCCAGGGACATATTCACTACCTGTGCGCGGTCGGAAAAATCGCCGTCACCGTTCGGGTCGAGCACATAATCCAGTGCTTGGCCGACTACCGAGGAGGAACCTTCACAGCCGAAAACGCGGATGCCGATGAGTTGAGCTTCTGGTGCAGAGCCTGGGCCTACCTTCATCTCCGACAGGGCCTTGGCATCCAAGTCCGCGTAGTTTCCGGTGAAGGTGGAGCCATCGGCGTTGACGCCGTAACCGGCGGTGGTGCCGGCGACATGGGAACCGTGACCGGCTGCTTCACAGTCCAGCGGGTTGGGGTCTGGATGTGGAATGGGTTGGTAGCTCTCAGCATCGGAGTTCGCGTTGTAGTCATCGCCTACCAGGTCCCAACCGCCGATGAACTTATTGTCATCACGTAGTCCGGAGTCTGCCGAAGGTAGCTCGGTGGAGGCTTGCGCTTCCTCATAGGCTTCCAAGGTGCCTGGACCGCCGAAGCTTGCGTGGGTGTAGTCCACGCCGGTATCCAGTACGGCAACCTTGATGCCCTTGCCGGTTTTGTCCAAGGATTTCCATGATTCCAAAGCGCCGGTGTCTACGACGGAGCTACGGTTTGAGGGTTTCTTTGGAACGATGGAGCTGATTTTCGCTACGTCGCTACGTTCAGCGAGTTTGCGAAGATCTTCAGCGTCACCGGTCAGAGCTACGCCTTGGAGCGCGTTGTGCGTGGTGTAGATGATGGTGGAGTCAGATTCGGCGGCGAGCTGCTTGCCCTTCGCTTTGACGTCCTTGCTCATCTTCTTGACCTTGGCAGTGTCTTTGTTCTTTCCAGACTTTTTGACGGTCTCGAAAGCTCCGTCGCCCTTAAGCTGCACGAACACCGATACCTCGCCTGAGGCTTTAGCCAGTGGTCCTGAAACTTTGAGGTTTGACAGCGCCTGGGAGCTGCTAATCGGCAGCGAGAAAGCTTGTTCGCCATCTGCTGGTTGGGGAATGCCTGCTGCACTTGCCGGGCCTGAAAGGGTGACTGCCATTGCAACTGCAGTGGCTGACCCCAAAATCAGGCGCGGCACTCGTTGCGTGCGCCGAGTGACCATGGTTCTCCTAGCTGGGCTGGGTAGCGGTATTGCTCCCGTCACCGGGCGGGCGAAAATGGCAAAGCGGTGCGAGCTTTGATGATCGTCCGAGGACAACGTCCGCTGATACGTCGTCCTATAGCTAGGAATCCTAAGTGACCTACGGCATATATCAAGGGGTTGTTGAATAATATTTTCTGAGCGACGCGTCAACTACTTTGGGCGTTTCACAATAAATTCCGTGCACCACTGCGACAAACCCGCCCAGCGTTAGCCAATGAGTGCGAAGATTTTTTAGAAAAATTCGACGCTTTGTTACTCAGTAGTTAGCTAACACTGGACGGGTTGTCGATCAAGAGATCTATTTAGTTGGTGGTATTGCTAGAGGCGATTCAAGAAGCTATGCACTCGTTCGTCGAGTAGCTCGATGCGCTCAGCAACAACGACCATCGGATCCGGGTAGATCGGGTTCTTCGGAGGTGGGATGCGCACATTGCGTGAGCACTCGAAGTTCAGGCAAATCAAGGTGCCTAAAGTATCGCCATCACGACCTGCTTGCCCGGCTCGGCGAGTGCTCCACATGCCTACGGCAACTGGAATGTTAACGTCCCGGCACATCTCACACATGGTGGCGTTATTTGGTTTGCGTCCACCATCGGTCGGGCGCAACAGGATGCCTCGGGTCCGGCCGTTTTCGTCGGTGTGGAACAGGTAACCGCGCTGCTGCATCTTGGGATCTCGCCAGCCTAGGTATTCCAAGGAATCCCAGTCTAGGGTGGTGAAATTTTCCGGTAAGGTCAGCTTTTTGGCTTCCTGACGACTGGCGTTGATGAAGGAAGAGCGGATGGTTTTTTCGGTTAAGGGCTGCATGGTAATCCTCAAAGAGTCCGTGCACAGTAAATGGGCGCACGAAGGTGTCAATCAAAATAGGGATGTTGAGGTCTGCAACGAAAATAATGGAAGGGTTACAAAAGAGAGCCAGAGGAAAATCCTGCGGCGGAATCTACTTGCTAACCCCGTTCGACGCGCAGACGAACGGGTGGAGCGTCAAAGTGGCTTGCATAGCCGGCCGCCCTTTCCCGTGACTGATTCACGCGTCGATGATTGATGTTCTGCAACTACCGTAGCAAGAGTCATCGGATGATGACAATGAGCATGCTCACGCTTAAACGTGGCGCCGGTCGCATCCATTACGAATGCGACCGGCACCAGGGGTCATGAAATTCGCGCGCCTTGGTTAGCGGCGTCCACCCTGCCAGAGTGCATCAAACGGGGTGTTTCCCGATACGCGATTGCGGATGCCTTCGGTCACGAAGGCCTTGGCGGTGCGCGCAGCCTCCAGCGCGGTAGCGCCCTTGGCTAGTTCAGCGGTTACAGCGGCTGCCAGGGAGCAACCAGCACCGGAAACAGCAACTTCGCCAATCTTCTTCTCGCGGAGAACTTCGAGGGACGTGCCATCGTAGAACACGTCCACAGCATCTTCGCCGGCGATGCGTACGCCACCCTTGGCAAGAACCGCTGCGCCCGAAATTTCGTGAATCTTCTTCGCTGCTTTGATCAAATCCTCTTCGGTGGTGATCTTCAGCCCTGAGAGCTGCTCAGCTTCAAAGTGGTTAGGGGTGACAAAGGTAGCCAAGGGGAGCAGTTCGGCCTTGAGAGCTTCGTCGGTGTCCAATGCATGGCCAGGTTCTTGGCCCTTGCAGATCAGCACAGGATCAAGCAGGACGTTGTCCCACTTCTGTGACTTTAGTGCGGTAGCAACGGTGTTGATCGTTGCTGGCGAGCCCATCATGCCCAGCTTGACGGTGCCCAGCTTGTCTTCGTAGCAGGTCTGGATTGCTTCGAGCTGATCTGCGATGACCTGCTGATCAACAGGTACGAAGCGGTGGTTCCACGAATCTTTGGGGTCAAAAGAGACAATGCAGGTCAACGCTACGATGCCGTAGGTTCCCAGTTCCTGGAAAGTCTTCAAATCGGCCTGAGCGCCGGCACCACCGGTGGCTTCTGAACCTGCGATGGTCAACGTGATTGCTGGTGCAACGGTGTTTGTATTAGTCATAGTCTCAATTGGGGATAGTGCGGATTGGAGAAGAATTAGTTGTGCTGCCAGAAGGTTAGCTCAGTCGCCTTAGACCAACCAGCTGGTAACTGCGCAGCGTGTTCTTCAGTGGCTACTAATAATAGCCAAGGAAGCCCGTGGCTAAATGCTGCTCCGGCGAAGTTTGCCAGTACTGCGCGGCGGGCAACATCTGGATTATCGGGGGAGAACAGATCGGGGTCACTGAGCAGTCCATAGGTTGCACCAAAGTGCATGCGACCGCGAGCTACTGGGCGGTCAAAGTCGGTCACCTCGACAACATCGTAGTTTTCCATCGGTGCTTCAAAGAGCCCCGAGGTGTCAGGTAGCTTCACCACTTGTTCTACGTCTTCAGGCTTTGCAGCGAGTAGGTGCATGGTTGCGCTGTGCTGCCAACCTTCGCCCTGCAACTTGGCCTTGGTGCTGTCTTTAGGCGGCCCCAAAAAGATCAAACGCTGTGCATCTGCCGGTGCAACCCATGAATCTTCTGGCCAATGACGCAAGATTTCTACGTCTTCACCGGCTTGATTCACGGAACGAATTTCCTGCTGGTTTGGGAAGGATGCAATGCGGTCGCGAAGTAATGCGTAGTCGCTGGTCCAACTTGGCAATGTTCGCGCAGTTGAGCTCATGTTGTTGCGTTCTCCTTTTGGTTCGCTAGGGATTGCCTATAGACAACATTGACTTTACGCCTAAAAACGGGGCAGTACTCAACTGTGTTGCCTCGTTGCAACTTCCTGGTGCGTTGGTCTGTTGGTTAGGAAGCCCGCGGGCGTCGCAAAGCGGAGCGTAGTGGTTGATTTGCCTCGGTTTCATCGAGGGTTTTGGGATCCAAAAGAGCCAGGATGTCTTCAAAGAGCGAACGAACTACCGGCAAGCGACAAAGAACAGCAAATTTGGCGACTACTGGGGCAATGTTTTTCATCAGGGCCCGGGAACGGCGTTGCTGCGCCGATTGGTCGTAGGCCCAAGCGGAGAAGACATGGCGAGAAACGAGCAATAGGAATTTCGGTAAATCACGGCGAATTCCAAGTGGTGGCAGCGGTCGTGCGCCGGTAACTGCTTGCTCCCACAAGGAGAGCTCAATTTTCGAGACTTCGTCGTTGGCGTGTTCGTCGGAGAGTAAAACTTTCAAGAAGACCGGACCGAACTCGTGATAAGGAGCCAAGACTTGGACTCCCGCATCTAGCACAGCACGAATATTCGATTCCAAGGTATTGCCCTCGTCAAAAACACCCTGGCAGAGCTCGTACTGTTCGTTACGCAAATTCAGCAGTAACTGCGTGACGATGTCTTCTTTGGATTGGAAGTAGTAGTAGGCATGCGACAGGGACACACCGGCTTTGGCCGCGATGACTCGCATGCTCGAGGCTCGGTAGCCTTCTTCGGCGAAGCAATCCAAGGCGGTTGCCAACAGCTTGGCCTGCGTCTGGCGACCCTTCTCGGTGCGTGGTTGGATGCTCATCAGCCCTTCGAATGAAATGTGGTGAAGTTGATTCTAACATTTTTTGAACGCGTTCAAAAAACGAAAAATTCCATGCGGAAGCACGGGATGGTGATCACTGCACTATTAGATTCCTCGAATTACTATTCCGAAGAATTGCAGGTGAGATGTTGGATTACGAAAGGAATGAATTCTGAAACTTGGTTGCAAATTGAAGTAAACCGGTCACTGCGGGCGACAACATGGGATACTTGCTAGGTAAGTGCTAATACAGCGGAACCGCGCGCAGTAAAAAATCTCCCTCATCCTCATCGAACAGGAGAGATCTGCAACGAAGAGTTCTGGCGAACCACTTTGACAAGGACAACTAGCATGGGCGAAATCAACGCCTCAAATAATCTGACTAAGACCAAAAAGGCCGTTTTCGCTTCGGCCGGTTCACCCTATTTCTCCACGGTGCTCACCCTGATGGGCGCGATCGTGATTCTCTCGAATATTGGAGCTTCTAAGGGAGTGAGCTTCGGGCCGATCATTACCGACGGCGGATTTTTCCTCTTCCCTATGGCCTACATCCTCGGCGATGTCATTTCCGAAGTGTATGGGCTCAAGGCCGCCCGCCGTTCAATTATTCTGACCTTCGCGTTAGCCTTCTTCGCGGTGTTCTCCTTCTGGATCATGATCCACTTGCCATCGGCAGAGTTCTACGACGGACAAGAAGCCCTCGAACGTACCTTAGGTCCCATCTGGCAGATCGTTCTCGCTTCGGCCTGTGGCTTCCTCGTGGGTCAATTCGCCAATTCATGGGTACTGGTCAAACTCAAGGAGCGGACCGGTGAACGCGGACTTATTGGACGATTGATCGGTTCCAGTGGTGTAGGTGAATTCTTGGATACGTTGATCTTCTGCGCGATCGCAGCACCGGTGATCGGTATCAGCGATGCTCCCAACTTCATCAACTACGTCGTTGTTGGCTTCGTCTACAAGACGGCCGTGGAAATCATTTTGGTGCCAGTGACTTCACTAGTCATTCGTTGGTTCAAGAAACGCGAGCCAGGCTACATCCAGGCTGCTAACGCCAGCTAAGAGGTCGGTGGGCATCATCCGTAAGGACGATGCCCACAGTTGTACTCGGCGACTAACGTGGTGACTATGCAGACAGGTCAGGACGCTAAATATCAGTTGGAAGCGAAAGAACTGGTTATTGGCTATCCGCAACGGACCATCTGTGGTCCACTCAACCTGCAACTGTCCCGAGGCCATGGTGTAGGCATTATTGGTGCCAACGGCAGCGGAAAATCCACACTCATTCGAACCGTCCTCGGCCACCTTGCCCCAGTCCAGGGGGAGATTGAATTCCTCGGACTACCGGTGAATGAAGACTCGATGACTTTCCGCCAAGAAGTGGCAGTTCAAGTCACCGACGGTACATTCTTCGAGGAACTCACCGTTGCCGAGCACCTCGAAATTGTCGCCCGCGGGCACAGCTTGCCCTCGTGGGAACAAAAAGTTCAGGCCGAGCTCGACTTCTTCGAATTACAAGAGGTGGCCGGTCTGCTTCCGGGCGAACTATCTTCAGGCCAACGACGCAAGGTGCTCTTAGCGGCAACCCTGATTCGACCTGCACAACTGGTGCTGCTCGACGAACCTGAACAACGCTTGGACCTGCGGATTCGGCAGAAACTCTACTGCCGATTAGCAACCCTGCGTCAGTCAGGAACCACACTGCTGGTGGTCACCCATGATCCCCAGTTGCTGCGCAATTCTTTGGAGCACGCCATGCTCCTCGACGAGGATCAAGGTGAGATGATCAGCGCCGAGTCCGGAGCGCAGTGGCTTGAACGCTAACGATGCAGCAGTACAAGTTCCCGAATTTGATCCACAACAGCTGATCCTGCGAGCTAAGCGACGCCGAAACTTCTCGGAACGTTTTGATAGCTTCTCCGACGCCTATGTGTGGGTGCTGGCAGCCCTCGTGGCCCTGGCGTACCTATTCAGCGCGATCTTCGGGTTGATCTTCGCGCTCCTTGGACAAGGCGTTCCCCATCCTCACATGCCATTGGCGGTTTGGAGTTTACAAGAACTCTCACCAGTCCTATTGGTGCTTGCCACCATTTATCTATTTCGGCTCTTACTTCATCTGGGCCCTCTGGCAGTCGACTCGTCCAAAGCCGAATGGTGGTTGCCGCTGCCATTGCATTCCAATGCGCTCAGAGGCCGGGCCTTGCGTCAGGCGTTACTACTGGGCATGCTCGCCAGTGCTTTCATCGGAATCATCTGGCTCATTGTGTTGTATGGCCTCGCCGGTGCATTTGACCCGCTTGTCGCTGGCTGGGCGATGGTTTGCTTTGTCTTGGCAGGAATAGTCTTAACAAATCTGGCAGTCGTTGTACAAAGCAACGGAAAACAAGATCAGGTTCAACGCTGGCTACGAAGAGCAGTCCTCGTTCTCATCGTTGTACTTGTGGTCTTTTGGGGCTTGCTCAAAGCACAGAATCAATGGGTCTTAGGTGCTGTAGAAAGCGCTGCCGACGCAATACTGCAGATTTCCACTTGGGTTGGCGGGACCATCATCCTGTTTTGCCTAGGCGTCCTCAGCTCCTGGTGGTCACATCGAACTTATAGCAACATCGGTGCACGAGCCCTACGCTCATCTGGCGAGAATCAGCAGCTCTTATGGGGATCACTGATGCAGGCGGATTACCGCGCAGCCACGGCTCCTTCAACGGCACTGATCGGACGTCGTCGTTCTCAGGGTCGAAGGCTGGTTTCTCACCTACCAGTTGCGTGGCGGGTGTTGGTGCTGCGGATTATTCGTGGTGCTCGTTGGCATTTGCCGGTTCGCTACTTGGTCTTGGTGATGGCCCTGACGATGACGGTAGAGCAGATTGCGAATCCGTTGAGCGCAGTAGTCTTCTATCTATTGCTTAGCGTACTGCTGACGCTCAACGTCTCGGCAGTGATTTCACCGTTGCTCACGCAGTCGCAACTGACCCAGCATTTGGGACAATCCGCTGCTAAGTTGCGGCAAACAGCAGCTCTTTTTGCTGTGCTTTACAGCGCCCTAGCGTTGACATTATTAACCGCGGGACTCGGGGCGCTGGGTGTTATCGAGCTGAGCAATGCTTGGATGTGGGGTGCCGCAGTGCTCCTCGGATCTCTCGGTAGCGCCGCCGGTTCCTTGGGATATGCACGACGCAAAGAACGGGACTGGGAAAGCTTACTGGGTGGGGCCACCAACGATGTGGCAATTGCCGCGGTGCTGTTCAACGAAGTTTCGACGCTGGTCCGAGCAGTAGCGACCCTTGCACCATTGCTGTCCCTCGTGCTTAGCCCGCAAAGGGTCATTGCGTGGCCGCTGTGGTTGGTTTCTCTGATCTTTGCGTTCCGTGCGCTACACATGCTTGTTGGGGAATTTTCTAAACAATCGCGGAGCTAAAACTAACTCTGGATTCTCAGCTGAAGAACCCTGATTACTTTTCCTAAGCCACAAAATTGGGCATCATGCTTCGGCCTAAAAGTCGAAGCATGATGCCCTATCTAGTAGTTTCGCGGACTATTTTGCCGCTGGCTGTCCCTGTGGATCGGGCTTGCCAGCATAGTAGCTAGCAAGAACCTGATCCTTGAGCTCGAAGAATGTGCCGTCTTCCAGCGCTTGGCGTACAGACTCAACCAACCCCACGGTGAAGTGTTCGTTGTGAATGGAAATCAAGGTGTGGCTCAGTAGCTCCTTGCCCTTGTACAAGTGGTGAATGTACGCACGGGTGAAGTTCTGGCAGGTGTAGCAATCGCAGCCCTCAACCAGTGGGGTGAAATCTCGCTTGTAGCGGGCACCGGAAAGGTTGAATCGTCCCCACGGGGTGTAGAAGGCAGAGTTGCGGGCAACACGAGTAGGCGAGACACAGTCAAAGGTGTCTGCGCCGTTCTCAATGGCCGTAAAAATGTCATCTGGCTCGGAGATGCCCAACAGGTGGCGAGGCTTGTTCTCGGGTAGTTCCTCTGCGCACCAACCAACGATGGTTCCGAGGTTTTCCTTTTCCAGAGCGCCACCGATACCAAAACCGTCAAAGGCCATGGCCCCAAGATCCTGGCACGCTTTGCGACGAAGATCTTCGTACTGCGCCCCCTGAATCACGCCGAACAGCGCCTGGTAATCTTTGCCTTCACGTGAATCGGTGAGGGAGAAGTGCTCGGCGATGCAACGTTCGGCCCAACGCCGAGTGCGCTCCAAAGATTCAACCTGGTAACCGCGCGAGTTCTGCAAGGTGGTCAGCTCATCAAAGGCGAACATGATGTCCGCGCCGATTTGGTGCTGCACTCCCATGGAAATCTCTGGCGAGAAACGATGTTTGGTGCCATCAAGATGCGACTTGAACCAAACGCCGTCTTCATCCACGTTGGCCAGGCGCTCCTTTCCAGGGGCCACCGCGTCATCCGGACCTGACTGGTCTACGGACTTCATATCAATGACCTTCTTGAAACCTGATCCCAAGGACATGACCTGAAATCCACCGGAGTCGGTGAAGGTTGGACCATGCCAGCCCATGAACTTGCCCAGTCCGCCGGCCTCGTCGAGGATGTCCGCGCCCGGCTGCAAGTACAGGTGATACGCGTTAGACAGCACTGCTTGGGCCCCGAGTTCTTCAACCTGGGCCGGGGTGACTGCCTTCACCGTTGCTTTGGTGCCTACGGCGATAAACGCTGGAGTCTTGATTTCGCCATGTGGCGTACGGATGACACCGGTACGGCCCAACATCGGGGAACCATCCGGTGCGGTAAGTCGAGTTCCGACTTCAAATCCGAATTCTTCCTGGCGGGCATGCGGGGCGCTGGGGTCAAAGTTCTTTTCGGGCACGTACCAAGTGTGCCGTATTAACGCTCCCGAGGAAAACGACAAAGCCAATATGCCCATAAACCTAGCCCCTCACAAGGCAATGAGCGAATAATGAGAGGTACGTGTTGTGTCCAACGCGACGGAAGGAAATTGTGGGCCTGGAGAAACTGAAGGAATCAACCAAAGCACTCATCACTCTTGGGCCCTGCCCGCAAGGACCATTGGATCGGGCTTCGCACCGGTATCGGTATTTTTGCACCCCTGATTATTCTGTTCGCCATCGACCGACTCGACCTGGTGGTCTTCGCGGTCTTCGGGGCCTTCACCGGGGTTTACGGCCGAGTGGACGGCTACTGGAACCGCTTGCGGATGCAGGTGCGATCAGGGCTCTTATTCTTCGTTGTAATCGCGGTGGCCCTCGCAGCCTCGTATTGGTGGGTTGACCACGATAATCCAGAAGTCATGCAATGGCAGATTGTTGGTGCCACTACGTTGGTTGCCGGTATCTGCTCGGTGCTCGTCGGCTTTATGCGATTGCGCCCCGGCGGCTCCCTATTCCACATCTTCGCCTTTGCCGCCATCGCTTCAATTCCGCATGCCGCACCGATGGGCGAAGCCCTGCTGGTCGCGGGGCTGACTATTGTGCTCGCCCTGATCATCGGTTCAGCAGGCGCCATCGGGCAGTGGGCCAACCTCTGGGAACGTACCGCCCTGCCACCGCTTTCGGATAACGTGCGCAAAGCGATCTGGTGGGAAGGGCTGTTTTATATTCTTTCCGCCGGGGTAGCCGGTATCCTCGCCAACACGTTGGGAAGCCAACTCTCAGCCGGACATAATTACTGGGCGATGGTGGCCGCGGTCGTGCCGTTGGTTGGCCACACCACCAAACTGCGAATTCGTCGTGGTGTGCACCGTGTGCTCGGAACCTTGGTAGGCATGGTTCTGATGGCGTTGCTGATCTGGCTCAACCCACAGGTGTGGGTTCTCTTGGCCGTCATCGCCGTGTGTCAGTTCTTGGCTGAGATGTTGGTGATGCGAAATTACTTCTTGGCGCAGATCTTCATTACACCGATGGCACTGGTGGGAGTTTCCCTTGTCACCGGGCTCAGCGGCACAGTGATGTATGACCGTGTGGTTGAAACACTGATCGGTTGTGCTGTGGGTATGCTCGGCGTGCTCTTGGGAAGCTGGTTCGGTTCGTTTCTTAAACGCCGACAGGATCCTGTTCCCAAGAGCGAAAGCTGAGCCTAGATATTCACTCCGACATGAGCCAAAGCTTGCCTGAGAATGTTTTCTCGTCCGCCGGCAAACTCGCCCTGAATATCCGAGCTTAATGCTTCGGCGGGGGAGAGCCAGGTCAACTCCAGTGCATCTTGGCGAGGAGTGGACTCACCACGGACCGGAACGATGTAGCACATCGACACGGCGTGCTGACGGTCATCGGTCAATCCGGTTTCGCTGGGTGCTGGGAAGTATTCAGCGACGGTGAACGGAACCGGGGAAGCTGGAAGCTGGGGCAAAACCATGGTGCCCAAGTCCTTTTCGATGTGGCGAATCAACGCCGCACGAATGGTTTCGCGGTACATGACTCGACCGGAAACGAAGGTGCGCAGCATGCGACCATCATTGTCACCGGTGAGCAGTAGTCCAACTTCATTCACATAGCCCAGTGGGTCGAGGCGAACCGGGATCGCTTCGACATAGAGCATCGGCAGGCGCTGACGAGCCTCGTAGAGATCTTCTTCTGAAAGCCAACCGGGGTAAGGATCTGGCGTGCGCACGTTCATGGTTCTATCTTGGTACACAAAACCTGTTCAAGCCATGAAGCTGTGTCTGTGTTGCGGAACTCACCATCTGGTTATTCTCCGGCTCTAGTGCCGTTGAACTTCTCTCGATATTATTGATTGAGATCTCCCAATCTCTCTGCTGTGCGCTGACCGCGGGCATCGGAAACACTTTCCCCTTTTTCAATTACTCGTGGAAGCAGAATCCTGCCGTGACGAACGCTCCAGAACGACTGAGCAAAAAGAACTTCACCACGATTGCGGTGCTGATTGTCTCCAGCTTCGTAGTCATCTTGAACGAGACCATTATGAACGTGGCACTGCCCGTTCTGATGCATGAATTTAACGTCACCCCAGATGCCATTCAATGGCTGTCTACGATTTTCATGCTGACCATGGCAGTGGTCATTCCGATGACCGGTTTCCTGCTGCAACGACTAAGCGTGCGACACGTCTTCGTGCTGGCCATCGGCCTGTTCACGCTGGGCACCATCCTGGCTGCAGCGGCCCCAGGGCTGACTGTGCTGCTTATTGCACGTGTGATTCAGGCCTGCGGTACCGCCATCATGATGCCACTGCTGATGACCACCATCTTGCACCTAGTTCCTGCCGAACGTCGTGGTGTGCTGATGGGTAACGTGTCCATCGTGATCTCGGTGGCGCCAGCCATTGGCCCAACGCTGTCAGGTCTGATCCTGCAGTACCTTTCCTGGCGCTTCATGTTCATCGTGATCATCCCGATCGCGATCGCAGCGCTGATTATTGGTACCCCGCGCTTGTCCACTGAAGTTGACGGTGCTTCCACTCCGCTGTCGCTCACCTCGGTCATTCTGGCCATCCCAGGCTTTGGTGGGTTGGTCTTCGGCCTGAGCCGCCTTTCCGTTGGGGTTACCCCGATCAACATCGGCATCCTCGTAGTTGCCCTGTTGTGCTTGGCAGCCTTCGTCTTCCTGCAGTTGCAATTGCAGAAGGAAGACAAAGCCCTCTTGGACCTGCGCCCACTGAACTTCAAAGACTTCACGCTCTCGCTGATTCTGATGATGTTCGCGATGATTTCCCTCTTCGGTGTCATCATCTTGCTGCCAATGTTCTTCACCAACGTGTTGGGCATTGAAACCCTGACCACCGGTTTGATCATGCTGCCCGGCGGTTTGTTGATGGGTGTTTTGGCTCCGATGGTGGGTAAGTTGTATGACCGCTTGGGTGCCCGTCCGCTGATTGTTCCGGGCGCCTTGATCCTGCTGGCCTCGTTGCTTGGTTATGCACTGATCCTGAACGAGAACACCCCGATTTGGTTGCTGGTTGTACTGCACCTGGTGATGAGCTTGGGATTGGCGTTTATCTTCACCCCGGCGTTCACCACCGCATTGAACCCATTGCCACATCACCTGCACTCGCACGGTTCGGCGCTACTTTCTACCTTGCAGCAGTTGGCCGGAGCCATGGGCACCGCACTGCTGGTGGGTGTCGTTGCAGCGACCACGACGGCGAAGTTGGCTTCCGGGAATGACCAGTTGACCGCCACCGTTCAAGGATTCCAGCCGGGCTTCCTGATCGGCGCTGGCTGCTCGGTCGGCATTGTCATCATTGGGTTCTTGCTAGGTGGCAAGAAGGAACCAGTCAGTCTTGACGCTGAACCTGCTTCGGCTGGAAATCACTGATAGATCCTAAACTCAAAAATGCTGGATGCTCCTGCGGGAGTATCCAGCTTTTTTGTCTTCGGAATGTTGTTGGGTTCTTTTGCAGTGTTGGGCTCGGCAGTAGGCTGGCTGATAAGTGTACTGACTACAAAGGGGTAAGCATGCAGTTGCAGGATTCGGTTGCGCTGGTCACCGGGGGACTTTCGGGCTTGGGTCGGGCTACCGCCCAGAAACTCTCTACCTCCGCGAAACATGTTCTTGTGGTGGATCTTCCACGCGAAGACGGTGATGAAATCGCAGCGCAGATCGGCTCGAACGTCCGTTACGCTCCGGCTGATGTGACCGATCCACAGCAGGTAGCCACTGCCATTGAGCGTTGCAAAGAACTCGGTGTTCTGCGTGTGGTGGTTAATTGTGCTGGCGTGGCTACCCCGGGCAAGGTGCTGGGTCGTGATGGAGTTTTGCCCCTGGAGCGTTTCTCCAAGGTGCTGGAGATCAACGTGAACGGTACTTTCAACGTGCTGCGTCTAGCTGCCGAATCCATGGTGCATAGCGAAGCGCTCACCGATGCTAACGGCACCACCGAACGTGGCGTCATCGTAAATACCGCCTCGGTCGCGGCGTTCGACGGGCAGATCGGACAGCCTGCTTATGCTGCCTCGAAGGGGGCCGTGGCAGCAATGACGCTACCGCTGGCCCGCGAACTAGCGAGCCACCAGATCAGGGTGATGACCATTGCGCCGGGCATTTTCCACACACCAATGATGGATTCCTTGCCACAAGCTGCCCAAGATTCCTTGGGCGCGCAGGTGCCACACCCTTCACGGTTGGGGCGTCCGGAAGAATACGCGGCACTGGTGGAACATATCGTGGCTAATCCGATGCTCAACGGTGAGACTATTCGTTTGGATGGGGCCATCCGCATGGCACCACGCTAGAGATCGTTGGGCATGAACAGTAAATTGATCGATGTGGTCGATTCACTGCTTAGGCGCTTTAACGTACTGAAGAAGTATCGCCTAGCCGACCGGGGCCTCAGCCAACTGTTGTTTTGAGCTGAAGCTTCGGTCGATTCCAGTCAGCGGATCCGTAAAGGAAATCGTGTGAGCCAGCAGCTGAAGTGGGCGCTGGTAATCGTCTGGAGCTAAATCCCATAAACGTGGGTAAAACGCGTCATTGATGATTCCCAAACCCAGCGAGGCTAGATGAACGCGCAGCTGGTGGGTCTTGCCTGAATGCGGTTTTAGATCCATCAATGCAACTTTCAGCCCTGAATGGTGGCCAGAGCTGTGGCCCACCGCTTCAACGTCAATGAAGGTCTTGGCGTTTGGTTCGCCTTCTTCGACGATGGAACGCAATTGGCCTTTGACCTTAGACATGCGATTCTCAAAAGTCATTGGCATTTGGTCAAGAAGATCGGAGAGTTGATCCTCGTTCTTGACCAGCGAGTGTTCGCCGTTGGGCTGGAGTACCCGCCCGGTTTCTAGTCCCGGACCCTGTTGTAGTGCAACGACAGCTTTGTATCGTTTGCTGATTTCCCGGCGTTCAAAAAGCATTTGATAAGCGCCGCGAGTTTCAGGGTTGACCGCAAAAAGAATCACGCCTGCGGTGGCACGGTCTAACCGGTGCATCGGTACAAGATCATCGATTCCTGTCTGGTTGCGTAGGCGCACCAGGGCAGATTCTTGGATGAAACGTCCACCGGGAGTGGTGGGCAGGAAATGTGGCTTATCAACTACTAGTAGGTGTTCATCTTGATGCAGAATGGTGGCTTCAAAAGGAATCGGAGTTTCCACTGGCAATGAGCGGTAGTACCAGATGAACTCGTGTTCCCCCATACGGGTTTGCCGGTCCAGTGGTACACCGCCGAGCCCGACAATTTCTTGTTGGTCGAAGCGTCGCAGGATACCTTCGGGATCCACATGGCCAAAGCGTTCCAGCAGATAATCGGCCACGGTGGCCCATCCGCCGTCTTGGGGAAGACGCAAACGGGTTGCATTAACTCCGTTACGAACGGGGAGTGGGGATTCCATAGCCATAGAGGCTATTCTTTCATCTTTGCCTAGGGAATTCAGCGCGCAGGTTGGCAGTGAGAGCACCAAAAGCAGTCACGTTCGGCACCTTCGGCGGTGGACGGAATTTTTAGTACCCCGATGGGTGTACCGCAACGAAGGCAGGGCTTGCCCGCACGTCCATAAACCCACAGTGGTTCTCGGGTGCGTTCTTGCCCGGTGGTGACACGACGTGCTCGGTCCTTATTAACATTCAGCAGGCGATGAGCTATCTGCACGACGGCAGGAAGATCGGCGATCTCTCCGATTTTCGTCAGTGGGTGTATACGTCTAAGGAACAGGATCTCGCAACGATACACATTGCCGATTCCTGCCATGATCCGTTGATCCAAGAGGGCTTGTCCGATGCCTTGGCGAGGAGTGCGGCGCAGGTTTTCTAGGGCCAGTTCAGGATCCCAATGTGCACTGAGCAGATCAGGTCCCAAGTGTCCTACAAGCTCGGTCTCCTGTTCCGTAGGAACCAGACGTACCTGGGCAATGTCGAAACCCACGGCGGTCACGGTGGAAGTTTTGAGCACGACTCTTGCGGTGTGTGCCGGCCGATTCCAGCGCTCGCCGGGCGCATATAGGTCCCAGCGGCCTTCCATCAGCAGATGTGAGTGCAAGGTGAGTGGTTTGGTAGAAAATTCTCCAGTCGCATCGACTGGCGGTTGTAGCCGCATCAATAGATGCTTCCCGACGGGAACAACTTCGTGCACAACATAATTCGTGAGGTCTGTTGTCGCTAGGGACGGAACTCTGAAGTCCGAAGACAACAGGATTTCTCCGGCCAAGGCTCGGTGAAGCCCGGCGGTGGCACGATAGACGGAATCACCTTCGGGCATGAGAATACTTCTTTCTGTTGGTTACTCAGCGTCGGAATCGAATGCCTTGCGGCGTTGAATAGAACCCGGCCGCCAATAGTGCTGAACCTACCGGGTGATCCAGGACCGGTTGACCGTCCACGGTGGCGATAGCTATTTTCTCCACGTTGGCCGTGCGCAGGGCTGAGACCAATTGTGTGGCAATCAGGTTCCACGACTCATCGGGCAACTGGGTGAAAGTGAGTACCGTGCGGCCGCCACGTTCCAGGTATAGGCATAACTGGCCGTCTAACAAGCCAACAATGGCGCCAGCTTTACGGCCGGGACGGTGCCCGGTTTGTGTGGCAGGCCAGCCTAGCGCTGCACCATAAGGATTCGCTGGGTCGGTCGAGGCGAGGACCGTGGCAACGGGTTGCCGTCGTGGATCCTCCATGAGCTGGTACCCACGTAAGCGGTCGATAGTAGTAGAGGTGGAGAACTGGGCTGCCCCTAGCTTTTCCACGAAATAGCCGCGTCGAGCATGTCCGGCTTCTTCCAGCTTGGATAGGACCCTGTACAACTGGCCGAAACCACCCGGTACCGCTTCGGCTGCGACCGACCCTCGGGTGAGCACACCATAACGTTCCAGCATGATTTCAGCGGTTGCATGCGCCGCAATGGTTGGATCTGTCACCGGCTGGGGGAGCAACGACCAGCGTGCCGATCCGCGGGGACCGCGCATCGGGGAGCCACCATGATCTTGGGCTAAACGAGACAGGCCCGAAAGTCGGTTGAGCCGTGCGGCGCGAGCCCGAGGGGCTGGTTTGGCGATCTTGTGGGCGGTACTTCCACCGGCTAAGTAACCGCGAATGGGCGCCAAGGTATCGGGCGAAATATATCCGGCCCAGAAAAGACGCCAACAGGATTCGGAAATATCGGAGGAACTCACCGGCTGCTGGTCTGGATGATGCAGACGCGCGGCTAATTCTTCGGCAAAGTAAGCCCCGGTGGATTCGAAGGTTTCAAGCACACGCAGGTCTAAGGCCTG
The DNA here is from genome assembly GCF_039602135.1 of Glutamicibacter sp. B1. NCBI lineage: Bacteria > Bacillati > Actinomycetota > Actinomycetes > Micrococcales > Micrococcaceae > Glutamicibacter > Glutamicibacter ectropisis. The sequence continues at coordinate 454,004 of NZ_CP125942.1, forward strand.
CAGATCACCGGCGTTAGGCGCTGGCAGGGAGAGCGCTGCATGTTCTGCCGTGTGCAGTGACAGCCAGCCATCCTTGCCACCTGTGGCACCCGCCCCACAGACCAACACATCTCCGGCACTGCACAGTTCATCGAGCCATGAGCTTTGGTACCCCACCAGTCGGGCGGGCAGAATAAATGATTCCAACGCTGACGCGGGAACTTCGGCGCCAGCTAGTTGAGCAACGATTTCATACACGCCATCGGCGCCATGCAGCGTTGAACCGACCTGTTGCCAGGCAGGAAGGAACCGCGCATAGGTGTTCTGATCTACCGGCTCTACTTCAGCCCGCAGGGCCGCCAACGATCTGGTGCGGATGGTGCGCAAGACTTGAACATCACAATATTCATCGCCACTGATGCCCTCAGGAACGATCTCCACCGGACGGAAAGCACCGACAGAAAGCCGGCCAGCTGCTACCAACTTGTCGAGTATTGGCCTGAGCACCGCAACGCCCAGCGACAGCTCTGCGGCAATTTCGGTGAGCGTAAACGGCGTATGCGTGCGGGCGAAGCGTGAGATCAGATCCTGGATGGGCTCAGTGGCCGGTTCTAAGAACGCGGCGGGAATCCCGGTGGGTAGCGGAGTGCCCAGCGCGTCGCGTAACTTGGCCGCATCTTCAATGGCTGCGTACGCCAAGGAACCACGATGCCGCAGGGTGAAAGCCCGTCGGGTGGCAACGAGGGACTCGGCGTGTGCCCGGGAGGTGGCAAGATCCAAAGGTGCGCTGTCATCGTTGGGGTCGCGTAAGCGAATCGCCAATGCTTCAACGCTCAGCGGACCCAAAAGGCGTAGCAAATCGGCCGCACCTTCCATGCCGGCCAAACGCCGGTTTTCTGCCCGGTACTGTAGCTGTTCCTGCATCCCGGTGATCACCTGTGGGTCTAGGATTTCCCGGACATCGTTGCGACCCAATAGTTCACCGAGCAAGACCGGGTCGAGGCTTAACGCGGCCGCGCGACGCTCGGCTAGAGGCGCGTCTGACTCATAGAGGAATTGCGCAACATAGCCAAAAAGTAGGGACTGGGCGAAGGGCGAGGGTAACTCGGTGGTGACTTCCACCAGTCGGATGGCGCGGGAAGAGACTTTGGAAAGAATGGAGGTCAGCGCTGGCAGATCATAGACATCGTTCAGGCACTCGCGCACGGTTTCAAGAATGATCGGGAAGTCAGGGTAATTGCGGGCAACATCCAGTAACTGACTGGCACGTTGACGTTGCTGCCACAACGGGGTGCGCTTGCTCGGATTGATCCGAGGCAGCAACAGCGCCCGGGCCGCACACTCACGGAAACGCGAAGCAAACAGCGCAGAATTTGCTACCTGCGAGGTGACTACATCAATGATTTCATCGGCTTCGAAGGCGAAAAGATCCGCTCCCGGCGCCTGCTCATCCATCGCGGGAATACGCAGTACGATCCCGTCATCGGCAGCCATCGCAGAGGCATCGAGGCCCCACCGTTCACGCACACGGGCGCCGACGGCTAACGCCCACGGGGCATGAACCGCAAGGCCGAAAGGTGAATGCAGGATCACTCGCCAATCGCCGAGCTCATCGTGGAATCTTTCGATGACGAAGTTCTGATGGTTGGGCACCTGGCCGGTGGCCCTCCGTTGTTCACCCAGGTAGTTCAGAAGATTATTCGCCGCGAAGTCATCTAGCCCGCCGGTATGTAGTACCTCGGACGCTTCGGCACGCTCACTGGCCAGCAGGCTGCTGGTGAACTCGCCGAGGGCTTCGCCAAGTTCCACCGGTCGGCCCAGACCATCGCCGTGCCAGAATGGCAGCTTTCCGGGTTGGCCAAAGGCTGGGGTGACCAGTACTCGGTCATGGGTGATGTCCTCGATGCGCCAGCTGGTCGCGCCCAGGGCAAAGACGTCGCCGACTCGCGACTCGTAGACCATCTCCTCATCGAGTTCACCCACGCGCTTAGGAGCCTTGTCATCTTCGGCCCCGGCGAGAAAGACACCAAAAAGACCACGGTCCGGGATGGTGCCTCCGGAAATCACCGCGAGTCGTTGCGCGCCGGGTCTGGCAGTCAGGGTCCCGGCGTCACGGTCCCAGATCAGTCGGGGTTTGAGGGTAGCGAATTCATCGGAAGGGTATTTGCCCGAGAGCATATCCAAGGTGGCCAGGTAGGCGCTGCGTGGAAGTTGTTGATAGGGCGCGGACCGGCGGACGGTCTCGAACCACTGCTCGACTTCCAAATCTTCCATGGCTACCGCGGCCAGGGTTTGTTGGGCCAACACATCTAGCGGGTTGGCTGGGATGACCATCTTTTCGATCCTGCCCGCGCGCATGCGCGTGACCACCAGGGCTGTGGAGAGTAAGTCGGCACGGTGCTTGGGGAAGAAGATGCCTTGGGAAACCGAGCCTACTTGGTGTCCGGCGCGGCCTACGCGTTGCAGTCCAGAAGAGACAGAGTTGGGGGATTCCACCTGAATGACGAGGTCTACTAAGCCCATGTCGATGCCTAGTTCCAGTGAACTAGTGGCCACCACGGCGCGCAGTTTGCCTAACTTTAGATCTTCCTCAATTTGGGCGCGAGCATCCTTAGAAACCGAGCCATGGTGGGCACGAGCCAGCAATGGTGCTTCTGGATGTGAAGCAGCAGTGGAACCGGCTTGAGCCATCAAAACTGCCGGAGTGGACGTGGAGGTATCCTCGGCGCTGAAGCCTTGTCTTTCAGCGTAGATCTCGTTGAGCCGTCCGGTGAGACGCTCAGCCAGTCGTCGGGAGTTGGCGAAGATAATCGTGGAATGGTTTTCCAATACCAAGTCCACCAGCTGGTTCTCCACATGTGGCCAGATGCTCGCCGATGCTGCGGGGGAGGACCCCGGTCCAAGATCGTGGGCGCCAGCAGCCGACGGCAAATCGGTCATGTCCTCGACAGGGACGCGCACCGCGAGTTCCCACTTCTTGGTGGATTCCGGGCGCACGATATTTACCGGTGCAGATCCTGCCAGGAACCGAGCGACTTCTTCGGGAGGCTCTACCGTGGCCGAGAGGCCAATGCGCTGGGCAGGGGTAGGCAGTAGCGTGTCGAGTCGTTCCAAGGATAGTGCCAGGTGGGTACCGCGTTTGGTATTGGCGATGGCGTGGACTTCATCGATGATTACCGTGTGCACTTGCGACAAGGTTTTCCGCGCCTGGCTGGTGAGCATCAGATACAGTGACTCGGGCGTAGTGATCAGGATTTCGGGCGGATCCTTGAGCAGTTTGCGCCGGTCATTGGCCGGAGTATCGCCCGAGCGGACACCCACCGAGACCGAAGGCTGGGACAAGCCCATTTCATGTGCGGTGGCACGGATTCCGGCTAGTGGGGAACGCAGATTGCGTTCAACGTCGACGCCCAGGGCTTTCAGCGGAGAAATGTAGAGTACCTTGGTGCCGTTGCCGGCCGGATGATCTGCATCGGATTCCAAGCCGGGCAACGCTGGAGCATCAAGTTCTGCGTGATGCAGTCGATCCAAAGCCCAGAGGAAGGCCGCCAAGGTTTTACCTGAGCCCGTTGGCGCAATGACCAGGGTATGCTTCCCGTCAGAGATGGATTCCCAGGCTCCGCTCTGCGCGACCGTGGGCGCAGAGAAGACATCGGTGAACCACTTACGGGTGGCCGCACCGAAGCGGGAAAGCACATCACTCATGGAATTGATACTACGTTCTACCCACGACAGTTCGGGAACGGCAATCAACAGACTTTGGAGGTTGCGATCGCTTTTGCATCGCTACGATGCATTTGGAACAGATCTCTCTAGTAAACCAAGCGAAACGATTCCACCGGATCTAGCCAAAGGATTTCTCCTGGTGCTAGACAGTTTATTAAATCCGTGAATTCATCCATGTGCCAAGAGTCTCCGCTTGAGAACTCGGTTGAAATATCATCGACTTCTGTTCCTTCCGCATCTACTAGACGTAGCTCGAAAGAGGACGGTTCGTGAAACTTTTCATCGGAGTAAACATAGATCAAAGTGCGAGTGTGCAACCATGAATCAGATAATGCGATTCCATAGAACTCTCGTCTACCGATCCTCAGGCTTTCCATTGTCGGACCCCAACCTTGTACTGGTACTCCCGCCGCGCGAGCATTCTGAACAACACGAAGTTGTTTACTAAGTCTTCTCGCAAGCAGCATGGCTAAAACTTTACGAGAGAATTCGCAGCCGTGACTAGGTGTGGATTCACTTGTTGTCTGCCGTTGCATGGAATACTTCGATGCATGAGGGAGACTGACTTGTTACACCTTGCGACTGCCGAAGCAGCCTCAGGCATCGTCGAACTTCGGGACTCGCTGGCACATTGGCAACAACAAAAACTAATACAACAATGGGTGCCTGGTGAATGGACGGTCGGTCAAGTCGCAGAACAGATTAGTCGCAATGAGTGGTGGATCCGTGAGGTAGACCGAAAGATCATCGCAACAGTTCGTATCGTTGTAACTGACCACCTGATTTGGCCGGAAGGTGACCCGCAGGCTGCCTACATCCACGGGCTAATGGTCGATCGTTCACATTCTGGTCAGGGCATTGGGAAAAGGGTTCTTGCATGGGCTGAGGGAGCTATCTATGCCAAGGGGTATTCAGTGTCTCGTCTCGATTGCGTTGCTTCAAACGTGCCGCTCTGTCAGTACTACGTGGGGCAGGGGTACTCGGAACGTGGAGTCGTGGAATTCGGACATGATTCCCATTGGTTCCCAGTGCGTCGATTTGAAAAGCGAGAGCTCAAGAAAAATTCAAGCGAGTTCTGAGCAAGGCTGGTTCTAGCGGTCGTTGCCACATCGACGAGGGATCAACTGAATAGTCGCATCGATGCTATTCGCTTGAAAGACCCACATAGAAGAACTGGAATTTAGACACATGGCGTCCATACGTATTTTACGTACTGGCCCTGCGCGCTACTTGTAGCACTTCGTAGAAAGTAATCGGCATGCAAAAAAGTCAACGTAAAGTATGGATGATCGTCACCGGCGCCTTACTCCTAGCGATCAGTATTGGGTTGTTTACTTGGTATAACACTGAAGTTCTTACGCCGGAAGAGGTTCAGAGGCTTGAATCTGGCGGAAGCGGGGGAGACACGGCCTTTGAGAGCTTCGCGGCCTCTGGGTCGCCACTGATTGCACTTGTTGGCATTGCAATCATAATTTTCGCGTTGAGAGCTGGGCGCAAACGAACCACCACCAGCCCCAGACCGTACCTTTAAAGCGGACAGTATTCCACTACAGAGTGCTTGGTCTGGAAATCTTTATCATCAGCCCGATATTGCTGTTGCTGTGTTTGAATTTCATGTTCATGTCGCGTGAACTGACGCATGCCTATTCGCCTGCAGTGATTTCACGAAGGGCAGCGACGTGGCCGACGTAGGCTCGACGCCCTGCTGTGGTTAGCGAAACCCGCACGTGGCTTCGGCCCAGCTTTGTGAAGCGTTCAATGTGAACGTAGCCGGCATCGCCAAGTTGCTTCAAGTGCTTGCTGAGTACCGAGTCCGCAACGCCTAGGTTCTGTTTAAGCTGGGCGAATTCCACCCACTCGACCGGGGCTAAGCTCGCGCAGATCCGTAACCGTATCGGCGCGTGGATCAACTCGTCGAATTGGGCGCTGTTATCGGATGTTGTCATTGCCGTCCTGGACGCGGGCCTTGTTGTAGACAGCCTGCATCTTGGTCACCAAAAACATCCCGCTGATAAAAGTAACGACTACTTTCGCGAGAATTTCTTCTAGATGGCTTGCTTCCCAGAACCCGAGGCAATTGATTAGCAGGATGCAGAGGAAAAAATATCCTGCATAGGAACCCGTCAGAAGGTTTGAGGCGTTGGATAGTGCGCGCGGTTTTGCGCGACCGCGTTGGGCCAGGACGTACCAAAGGATCAGCGGAAGGTACAGTAATGCCAGCCAATAAGCCTGAGGCGGATAAGCCTGAAACATGGTGAAAACAACCGCTGAGACTGCGACGACGCTGGTAAGCAATCCGCGCGGATTCCCAGAAACATCAACCATCTGTTGTGAATCTTGCTCGACAGATTGCAGCAGCTTGGCTGCCCGGTCTTGTTTCATTGAATCCTCTGTCGAAGCCATGGCACTCACTTTCCGTTAAGGAAAGTCTTGTCTTTCCATGATGGAAAGTCAATGATGTGGCCTACACGTGGTGGTACTTGCCTCCAGCCAAAATGTCCTGCGCGCGGTAGAGCTGTTCGGTCAAAATCAGGCGCACCAACTGGTGTGGGAAAACCAGTTTGGACAAGGACCACGTGAAATCTGCGCGAGCATGCACCGTGGCATCAACACCGTAGGCTCCACCAATAATGATCACAACATTCCGCGAAGAATCGATGGGGGAGCGTAGTGTGTTGGCCAATGCCGGAGAGTCAACATTCTTGCCACGCTCATCAAGCAACACCACAAAATCTCGATCATCAATCTTCGCCAAGATGCGTGCGGATTCCTCGGTGCGAGCGGCGTCATTCTCGCGTGATGAGTGGTTAAGTAACTGCCAGATGAGGTTAAAAGGCTTTTTGAGTCGCTTCTCGTAGCGGGAAATTCCTTCATCAACCCACGACTCATGTTTTTTGCCAACTGCCAGCACCTTAATTGTCATGCCTCCATTGTTCCGCATTCCTCAGTTAGATGCTTTGAATTAGGCACCGATACGATGGAGAGCATGAGAATTCCCAGACCGCTTCCGCAAGGCCAACGACCCAGCGGAGTGCAGGTGCTCTGGACGATCTTCGGCATCGTTGTCGCCATCTTCTATTTCACCCGTCGAGTACTGGTGTCATTGCACGCGGGGGGTTGGGCTACGGACCTTGACGCACCAACCTATCAGTGGGTCCTAAACCATCAGTCGCCGGTTCTCTTCGCAATCTCCGACTTCTTATTCTTTTGGGGATCAACACCTGGCATGAGCATCATCATGGTGCTGATTACCGGGCTGCTCAGTTGGAAGACTCGAAGTATTTGGCCAGCTATTGCTGTGGTCCTGACGGCTGTGGTTTCCGTCGGGCTCACCATCTTGCTCAAAGCTTCGCTTCAAGTGCATCGGCCGGAAGGTGTTCCTGGTGGACCAACGCCGCCACTGTCCTATTCGTTTCCCAGTGGTCACACACTGAATGCTGCAGCGTTGATTGGTATCTCCAGCTATCTGGCCATCATTTACGGGTTACGACGCTACGCTTACCTCATCGCCACCGTGGCAACGTTGTTTGTCCTCGCCATGGGCGCATCACGTATCTACATCGGGCACCATTGGGTCTCGGACGTGCTGGTCGGATTACTGATCGGTGCTGCGTGGGCCGCCGTAGTGGCAATCTTGCATTACTTCTTTGTCCCGCGGAGAACTCTTCCTAGCTCAACACCCGGATCGGTGAACCCTTAGCCCAAGCACGAATATCATCAACTGCGTCTTTATAGAAGATCGAGAACTGTTCGATGGTCACATAGCCAATATGCGGGGTGGCAATGACACCGCGAGTCTTGAGTAACTGATTCTTGGCAGGCAACGGTTCGACGTCAAAAACGTCAACGGCAGCCAAATACAGCAGTTCGTTTTCAAGAGCCGCAATGAGCGCATCGGTCTGCACAATCCGGCTGCGCGAGGTATTGACCAAAATGGACTCCGGGCGCATCCAGGCCAACTGTTTTGCACCAATGACACCGGTGCTACGCTCCGAGAGTTTCAGATGCACACTCACGATGTCGCTGGTGGCAAACAACTCAGCCTCGGACACCAACTCCACACCGACCTCGGTGGCCCGAGCCTTGGTGAGGTTCTGGCTGTAGGAAATAACTCGCATGCCGAAGGCCAAGCCAACCTTTGCCACCTTTGAACCCAAGTTACCCAGCCCGTAGACACCGAGGGTTTTTCCTGACAATCCTATGCCGAAACTCGACTGCCATGGTGTGCTCTCGGAACGTGGGTTCTCTGAAGAGAATAGTTCTACGTCCAACCGGCGGGCAGCGGCCAAGATCAAAGCCCACGTATGTTCCACCGCATCCGTGGCGATATAGCCGGTATGTGAGACCACAACACCGTGCGCGGCTGCGGCTTCTAGGTCGATAGAACCATTGCGTCGCCCGGTGGTGACTAACAGTTTCAACTGCGGTAACAATTCAAATCGGGATGCCGGGAATGGTGTGCGCTCGCGCATGGCCACGATGACGTCAAAGTCTTTGAGCACCGTGCAGACGGCCACATCATCATGTCCGAGGTGCTCGGTAAATACTGTTAGCTCAGCGTTGAGCTCAGTCGCCAGTCCTTCAAAATCTGCGAGGTCGGTGGCAACGTTCTGGTAGTCATCCAAAATGGCAATGCGCATGAGTTCATCCTAGGTGTTTCCACGTTCTAGCGACGCGTTTTTTACTTCGTTGATCACCATTGAGCATTTGTAGGACAAATGGGTGGCCGGAGCTCACAGCACCGGCCACCCATGACAGATTGAAAACTAGTTGGTGACTTCGAATTCAAGCTTGTCGGTGAAGGAACGACCATGAACATCGGTGGCCGTTACCTGCGCGGTGTGCGATCCGACTTTGAGGTTATTTGGCAATTCAAGACGCCACAGGTGACTGGTCTTTTCAGCCAACCCACCGCCATGAACGAACTGCTCAGCGATCGCAACTGGATCCGAATACGGGGCACCAGTCAGTGCAGTCTCACCGGTCAGTGATTGGGTGCGAACCGACTTGACCGGGGCTTTTCCATCAAGGGAAATCTTCACAGTGGACCCGGTGCTGCCCATCCAGAAGTTAGTGGTAACCCAAGTGTCTTTGGCCAAGTCAGCACGGCTCACCGACAGTGGGTTCTTCAAAGCTGGTACGGTGCCATATTCCTTGTCCACATTCTCTTCGTACCATGCACGGTACTTGGGAGTGTTCAGCCCTACGGCCATCTGCTTGTTGTCATCACCGCCGGTGGGGGTAAAGCGTTCGGTGATTTTTGAGTTCTTGATGTCCAAGGTCAGCACGCCTGGAGGAGTTCCGTCGCGCTGGATGGACGTCGGATAGCCGTTCTCGGTGACCCGTCCGTCGTACCACTGACCGGCAACCGCTGGAACCGTCAGGTGGGTGAATGGCAAGCCAGCTTCGCCAACCTCGTCCAGCCATCCCTTCATCAAGTCACCCTTACGAAGATTCTCGGACATGTGGGTATGACCGCCTAGGGAAACGACCTCGCGACCCTTGAGGATCTTATAGATATCCTTGACCTCTTTGGTGCTGTGTTCATCGTTGTAGAAGAATTCCAACAATGGGCTGTGGCCGGCCAGAACAATTGCCTTGTTCTTTGGAACCTTGGCAATGTCGGCTCGCAACCATTCAAGTTGCTGCTTGCCTAGCTGGTAGGTGTAATCGCTACGCTTGGCCGGAACCTTGGTGGGGTACTCGATGGTATTCAACGCAACCACGTGCGTCTTACCGGTGTCGTAAGAGTAGTACTCGGGACCAAGCTTGGCGCGGAAGGTAGCGAATTCGTGCACTCCATCGAGGGAATCGAAGTCGATATCGTGGTTTCCTGGGAGGAAACGGGCTGGGCCGTTGAGCATGGAGGTGAGTTCGCGGGTCTGGGCGAACACGGACAGGTCATTGCCGACAAGATCTCCGATGAATAGGGCGCCACAGCCGGTGTAGTCGGTGCGGGCTGCTAGGTCCGCGAAAGCACCCTTGCGGGCGTATTCGACTTCCTTCTGGTTATAGGTCTGTACGTCGGCGCCGATAGCGCAGCTTTGATCTGGCGACTGGGTAGCCGCGCTACGAACCATCGGGAAGTTTACTGCTTCAGGCAATTCCCCGGTTGGCGCAATGCCACCGTACTTCAACTTGGGTGAACCTTCTGGTAAGTGAATGTAGGAGAACTGTGCGACATTGTCATCATCGACTGGCACCTGGAAACCGCGTGGCTGGGTGACGAAAGCGGTCATATTCTCAAAGACGGGCAACTTGTAGCGTCCTTGGCCGTCGGTGGTCACTACATCGCGACTGTTGGAAACGGTGACGTTGGGCAGGCCTGGCTCGTTGGCGTCCTGCTTGGAGTTCTTATTGCTGTCTTCGAAGACAACTCCTTCAAGGGTTTTGTCTTTGGCAGCGACCTTTTCATCCTTGGCGCGAACAACTTGAACTGAGCCTCGGTAGGCTGAAGAGTTCCAGTCGGACGTGGTCTTAGCTACTGGCTCTGTAGCTGGTGTTGGATCGGGTGATGAATTGGCGGCTGTGAGACCTGCTGAAGCTGCAAGGACAACGAGCGTGCCTGCAGTGATGCGTAGTGGGGTGATTTGATTGGTTTTGCCGGGTCGAGCGAAGAATTTCACGTGCGTTCCTCCGGGGTGGTGACAATCTGCCGGCCCGTTGACCGGCCTTTGCCCACGCTGTCAATCTAAGGTGAATAACAGCCCATCCTCAGGTAATCTCGAATAATCGATTCTGTTAATACTTGCAAGGTGTCTTGGGCGTATTTAGATATAACCGACCAGAGAACATGGATGTGATCATGGAGATCAGTAATGCACTGCTACAAGGGCAGCGCGGTCGACGACTGCTGTGGGAGTTCGCTGTGGCAAGCGAAGCTGAACTGATTCCTGAACAGAACCCTCACCCGCTCTTTGAGGGAATGTTCTATGCTTCTTACCAGCTAGAAAAGGCTCGGGGCGATAGTGTGGTGATGTTCGGTCCGGGAGCAGACGACGGCCACATGACCAGTGTGAGTGTGGATGAAATTGCCGAGTTGTTAGAACTTACACAGCTGATCCCGGTCACTGAACAGCTGTTAATAAGCTCACTGAGCATCACGGTTAATGCTGCGCGCTATTGGCAAGAACCCGACGGAATAGACACTTTGCTGGATTCCGCGACGCTTAGACCTCAACTCTCACGCATTGCTGAACACCTCGCGGCTTCCGGTCAGCTTGAACCGTGGTTTGGGCCTCTCGACCGAAAGCGCAATATCGCGTGAAATTTGAAATGCCGGAGGCAGAAGACAACACCCGACCAGTGCCTCGCACAGGTCTTGAATCTTTGCTCGCCTGGAAAGAACACTTGATCGTCACTGAGGCACATTCTGCAAAGTCCTCAAGGAAATCTGTGATTGGAAGTATTGGCGGTGAGTGGTGGTCTGCTCCCAGTCTTTTCTTGGATCCGACCTGCGGTCAATTTACGAACAGCCAACCAGTGGGCCTTAGCTGCGTAGAAGACGGCTTCGGTTGGGAGCGGGCAAGTACCATTCTGGTAGATATTCCGAATAGTGCCAGGGTGCTAGAAATTTCCTCGGCGGAGCAGTGGGTGAATCTTTGTCACGACTATTGCATTGAGGTGACTGAGCAGAAACGTCACGATTGGTATCACGTCACCGGCCGTGATGGAGCATGGGTTATTCCGGATTGGTTAGCGGTGTCCCGCAAATATGACGCAGTGCATCTGAGCATTGGCGCATACCTTGAGTTAGCCGGAGGATCTCTGACCGTGGATGATACTTACGCTACGCTCATCGCAGGGTGGGATCCGGATACTACATATTGGTTCATCGACACCCTGCGCGAGGCAGAACAGGTCCAGCATTGGAACTGTCTGGATGTTAACAGCGAGGATGAGCACTGGGTTCGCGCCGAGAAAAGTGCGAGTTAACGCTCTGTCACGCTGGGGGCCGCAGCAACTGAATTCTGTTCCAATAGGTTCATGAGCAATGAAGCAACAAAGGAACTGGCCGCCGCAACGGAAATTGTGTTGCAACTACGTTGGTCGGATCAAGACGCATTGGGCCATGTGAACAATGCCCGCATTGTCACCCTGATGGAAGAGGCCCGCATCCGCTGGACCCGTGAAGATGGGAACACCGGAAGATTTGAATTCGGAACGGTCGTTGCTTCCATCCAGATCGACTACAAAAGGCCGCTGTATTATCAGCCAGAACTATTGATCCGCATGGGGATCAGCCGCATCGGTAATAAGTCTTTCACTGTGCGTGGCGTCGGTTATCAGGATGAACAGCCGGTATTTGACTCGACCACCGTGATGGTTCCTTTGGCTGCTGACGGGGTTTCCTCGCGAGTACTTAATGGCCAAGAACGGGAGTGGTTGGAAGCTTCCCTGATTCCAGCCAGTATCTAGCGAGCGAAGAATCCATGATCTGGACCAATGACATGTGAGATGAGGAAAGAACGACTTGCGTGCGTATGAAATAAGCTCAGGAGAATTATCGTGTGGATCGTAGCTGGTTTTGTTGGAATCTTGGCTTTGGCTTGGATTGTCCGACTGGCAGTCAATCCGGTGGGGACAGCGGTCAACACCGTACGAGTCTTGCTTTTTCTCGCGGCGTTGGCAGTATTTCTGCTATGGCTCACCCTTAGCGATAAGCAAGATCCGAGCCATTACGAAGCTTTGTGGTTTGCAATCATCCTCGCAGGTTTATGGCTCTTGACGTTCATCTTGCCCGCGATAGTGCGTACCTTGATCCGACGGCGCAAATGAAGCCGTACCTCCTGAACGCAATTTATTGCCCTTCGTATTCGTCCAAGACCTTCTTACCGATCTTGAAGGCCACGTTGGCGGCCGGTACCGAGCAGTAGATAGCGCACTGCAGGAAGACTTCCTTGATTTCTTCCGGCGTCATTCCGTTACGCAGGGCAGCATGCACATGCATTTCTAGTTCTTCCCAGTAGCCACCGGCAATCATGGCGGTCAAGGTAATGGCACTACGGGTGGTGCGTGGCAAACCGTCGCGGGTCCAAATGGTTCCCCATGCGTAGCGGGTGATCATTTCCTGGAACTCGTCGGTGAACTCGTTTGAGTTAGTGGTGGAGCGGTCAACGTGCTCGTTGCCGAGTACTTCGCGGCGCACGGCCATGCCAGCATCGTAGGTGTCGCCCGGCAGGCGCTGGGAATCGGTCATGATTGAAAAGTCCTTTGCTAGTGGGCAGTGAAAAAATCAACGAGAAGCGCAGCGGTCGCGACAGGGTCTTCGGCCGGGGCAAGGTGCGCCACGGCATCAATCACGGCGGCCTGCGCATTCGGCGCATGCTCTGCAACAAATTCTGCATCTGCCGGTGGGCACACCTGGTCCTGTGCTCCATTGATAGCCAAGATTGGGTCCTTGATGTTGCCTAGCTCTTCTCGCAGGTCATATCCGGCGAGCGCACCGCAGGCGTGGGCGTAGGAGAAGCGGTCCGCATCCTGCAGGTTGTGCAGTAGCTCGGTGGAAACGATTGGGTTCTTTTCGATGAATCCCGGGGCGAACCAGCGCTGGGCGGAACCGACCACCATGGTGGGGGTGCCCGCCGTGGAGACTAGCTCCGCGCGTTCATTCCAGCCTTCGGGGGTGCCGATTTTCGCAGCGGTGCAGATGGGGGCCAGGGCAGCGAAGGTGCCGGGGTGGTCATGAGCTAACTGCAGGGCGGTGGCTCCGCCGATGGAAACTCCTGCGTAGTAGAGCTTCTGGGCATCATCAATGATGCGATCGGTCTTCAGCGCTTCAACCATGGTGATCACTGAGCTGGCGAGCTCGCTCATGCTGAAGGGCTCGGTAGAAGCCTTGCTTTCTCCGTGTCCGGGCAGGTCCCAGGCGATGAGCTGGAAATGTTCCTTCAGGTAAGGAACCGCCGGTCCCCATAGGTGCAGGGACGAGGTCCCCAGTGAAGGGCCGAGGATCAGGGTTGGCAGCGTTGCGTCGGTGTGCAGCAGGGATGGGGTTAGCTGTGGGGCTGCCATGATTCCTCCCATGCCGAGAACTCGGCAAGTACGTTGTCGGTGAAGCGTTGGGCCGAGCCGAGGTAGCCGGCTGGATCCAGCAAGTCGGTGAGCTGCTCGTCGCTGACCTGTTGCTGGTTGAGCTGGGCGCGTAGCAGTTCGCGCAGGCTGGTGCCCTCGGTGATGGATTCAAGCACGAGCTTTTGGATGGCTGGTTTGCCTCCCTCGATGACCGGTGCCAGCACGGTGGCCAGTCGTTCGGAAAGGACCGCGTCCCCGCCGAGCTTGAGGTTGCGCGCCAGCGCTTCGGTGTTGACGTTCATGCCCTTGGCTAGGGTGGCTGCATGTTCGCTGGATCCGAGGGCCAAGCGCAGTAGTTCGCGCAGGGCGGGCCATTCGGCATGCCATGCGCCGTCGGGACGTTCATCCACCGCGGTACCCGCTGCGGTGAACAAGGTGGCCACGTGACCCGGAGCGTTCAGCGCGGCACTGCGCAGCAGTACCGAATGCACCGGGTTCTGCTTTTGTGGCATCGCGGAGCTACCACCCTTGCCCGCTTCGCGAGGTTCGGTGATTTCCCCGATTTCGGGCCGGGAGGCGGTGAGTACATCGGCGCCGAAGGTGCCTAGCGCAGCAATGGCTGAGCCCAGAGCGGAGCCTGCCTGGATGATGGGCAGGCGGTTGCTGTGCCACGGGCTGGCCGGGTTGTGTAAATTCAGCCGACTAGCAAGCTCCGCGGTGAGAGCTGCGGTGGTGACATTCAATTCGGGGTGCAATGCCAGATGCTGTTCCAAGGAAGCCAGGGTTCCCACCGCCCCACCGAACTGTAGTGGAAGCTGGCTGCGAACCTCATCGAGGTTCTTGGCCGCGCTCATGATGGCCGAGAGCCAGCACGCCGCTTTGTACCCGAAGGTGGTGGGCAGGGCGTGCTGGGTCAGCGAGCGGGCGATGCACACGGTGTCCCGGTACTCGGACGCCACGTGTGCCAGTGCTTCGGCAGTGTTCTGCAATAACCGGGAGATGGCAGCCATGCTGTGTTGGGTCAGCAGCATCAGTGCGGTGTCGATGATGTCTTGGCTGGTGGCTCCACGGTGCAGAGCAGTGCTCGCGCTCGCCGGGGCACCGTCGGATGCCAGCAGGGCACGCATCATGCCCAGTAGCGGGATCAGCGCATTGGCCCCATCAGGGGTCTTGGCAGCCAGTAGGTTCAGGTCGTAGCGCGCAATGTCGCACACTGCTTCAATCGCGGCCAGATCCGCCGCGGAACACAGCCCGTTCTCCTCCTGGACTTGAACCCAAGCTAGTTCCACGGCGAACATTGCTTCAACGAACTGGGCGTCGCCTGCCAGCCCAGTTGCCGAGCCACCAGCCCAGATAGGGGATAAAAATCCGTAATCAACACCGCTCATAACTTCAGCCTAGCTTTCGCGCGGATAGGAGAGGAACACGGTCTCTTCCTCACCCTGCAGGTGAATATCTAGGCGTAGGGAACCGTCCGCTTCCCGGGTGGCGATCAGTGTTTTCCGCTCTGTTTCGGACAGTGATGCCAACAGTGGATCATTAGCCAGCGCCGCGGTGTCCTCCGGCAGGTAGATCCGGGTGAAAAGGCGGTTGAGCAGCCCGCGGGCGAACACCGTGAGCATGATGAACGGTGCCTTGCCTTCTTCGGTGGCTCCGGGGTTCACGGTGGTGAAAGTGTAATGCCCGATGTTATCTACCGCGGTGCGTCCCCAACCGGTGAAGGTATAACCATCACGAACCAGCGAGCCTTGTTCCGAGACAATATTTCCGGCTTCATCGGCCTGCCAGATTTCTAGCAGTGCGTCGGGAATGACCTCGCCCTTACCGTCATACACCACGCCGTGCAACCTTACCGAGTTCGGGTGTGCCTGATTGACCAACTCGTTGTCCTTCGCAAAGGGCAGCGCGTAGCCGTAGAACGGGCCGATGGTCTGTCCCGGGGTCGGGACAAGCTTCAGTTCAGGTGCCTGTGCCATTTAGTGCTCGCCCTCTTCCTCTTCCATCCAGGTGCGATTCGACCCGGTCAGTACGATGTCCCAGTTATAGCCGGTGGCCCATTCGTGGGAGGTGATCGAGTGATCATAGGTCGCGACCAGTCGGTCGCGCGCATCTTGATCGGTGATCGATTGGTAGATCGGATCAAGCGCAAACAGTGGGTCACCGGGGAAGTACATCTGGGTGATCATGCGCTGGGTGAAATCGGTGCCGAACAGCGAGAAGTGAATGTGCGCCGGACGCCAGGCATTATGGTGATTCTTCCACGGGTACGGGGCCGGCTTGATGGTGGTGAAGGAGTATTCGCCGTTGGCACCGGTGATCGTGCGACCCACCCCGGTGAAGTTTGGGTCGATCGGTGCTGGATGCTGATCGCGCTTGTGCACATAGCGTCCGGCGGCGTTGGCCTGCCAGACTTCTACCAGCTGTCCGGCGACCGGACGGCCATCACCATCAAGTACTCGGCCGGAGACCACGATGCGCTCGCCGATGGGTTCACCATTGTGTTGGATGGTCAGGTCTGACTCTAGGGCGTGCACATCGCGCTGTCCGAAAGCCGGGGAGTACAGTTCGATGGTTTCTGGATCTGCGTGGTGCAGGTTCTTGGTTGGGTGGCGCAACAGGGAGGATCGGTAGGGTGCAAAGTCCACGCGTGGCTGGGTTTCAGCCTTCTTACCGGATAGCACTTGTTGCCGGTAGTCCTCATGGATGCTGGAGATTTCAGCGCTGATATCTTCCTGCGAAGCGGTGGTCGCTGCTGGATCCAGGGTCTTGTTATTGGTGCTCATGGTGGCTCCTTTCAAAAGAATTTTTGGTGTGGGTTAGGCGTGTGGCCAGCCGGTGTAGGACTCGGCCAGATATTGCTGTCCGAAGCGTGAGGAGGTGACGGTTTCCAATTCGCCCAGGGCCCGTTTGGCCATGAACGGATCGTCACCCACCGGGGTGTGCAACATGGAGGTCATCCAGTAGGAAAAGTTCTGTGCCTTCCAAACTCGTTTCAGGGCTAGATCGGAATAGCCTTCCAGCAGTTTGTCGCTACCGGTGGAGAAGAAGGAATCTAGCGCTTCAAAGAGCACCTTGACATCGGCAAAAGCTAAGTTCAGTCCCTTGGCGCCGGTAGGCGGGACGGTGTGCCCGGCATCGCCAATCAAAAACATCCGACCGTGAGACAACGGTTCGCGCACAAAGGACCGGAAACCTAGGACGGTCTTGTCGAAAATCGGGCCGGTCTTCAGCTGGAAGTTATCCGGCCCGTCAACGCGCTGTTGTAGCTCGGCCCAAATTCGGTCGTCACTCCAGGCGTTCACGTCTTCATTCGGGTCGCACTGGAAATACATGCGTTGCACGTTCTCGCTACGCTGAGAGATCAGTGCGAAGCCATGGGGCGAATTCGCGTAGATCAGTTCCGGGGCGGACTTTGGTGCCTCGGTGAGTATGCCGAACCAAGCGAAAGGGTAGGTGACCTTAAAATCTTGGCACAGGGTTTGGGGCATCTGGCGGCGCGCGAAGGAGCGGGAACCATCGGCCCCGACGATCACATCGGCATGCACCTCGAAGAGGGTTCCTTGCGCATCGGTGAAACGGAACTTCGGGGTGGAAGTGTCCATATCGAGAATCTCGGTGACTTCACACCCATACCGCACGTCGCCCTGATCGCGTTGCCGCGCTGCGGACAGATCAACGAAGACCTCGTTCTGGGCGTACAGGGTGACGGTGGCATCAACGAGTTCACGGAAATCTAGTGGATGGGATTCGCCGTTGAAACGTAGGTCGATGCCGGCGTGCTCGTCGCCATCGGTGAGTACCCGGGAATCCACGCCAGAGTCGGTCAGCATGCTCACGGCTTGGGCTTCGAGGATGCCAGCGCGGTGGGTGTTGCGGATCGTTTCGTGATCGCGCATTTCTACCACGATGTTTTCAATGCCGGTTTTTGCCAGCAGATGGGAAAGCATCAGACCTGCGGGACCGCCGCCGATGATGCCGACTTTGGTTTTCAGGATGCGTGGCGACTTTGCCATGGGACCCTACCTGTCTGTGCCGGGACCAGCAGGTGCCATCCAGCTGCAGTGCTGGGGTCCGACGCGGGTCAAGAATAAGGAATCTTGTATAAGGATGCGCGCGTCGGCTACGTCACATCAGCTCCATTCTCATTGAATAAGAAAAGCTGCCGATGGCGAAGGCAATGAACCTACAAAGAGGAATCCCGGCTGGTTACAACGATCCACCCATTTGCAGCGCCCTAGAGATTCCTCGTGCAGCGGTCCGCAACGCCAAGCCAGCAGACTGAACGGTACGAGTTTCGCGGGGGAGTACGACCGAGATCACGGCCAGTTGATAACCCGCCTCATCGAGAATTGGCGCGGCAACACCGGTAGTTTCCGGATCGATGAACCCATCAAATGAGGCATAACCGGTGCGGCGAATCTCGGCCATTTCCGCACGGAAATCTGGGTGCGTGGCCGTCATGACCGCCTGGTGACGGGACAAAAAATCGGCAATGACTTCAGGTCGAGAAAAAGCCAGCAGGGCCATCCCCATGGACGTGCGTTGCACCGGCATGCGGCCTGCGACATTGGCCTGGTTGACCACCGAACCGGGGCGCGAAAGCCGCTCAATGATCAGCACCTCATCTTGATGCAGTACCGAGAGTTGAGTGTTTTGCCCCAAGAGTTGGTTGATGTCTTCCATGAAGGGCAGCGCCGCGGTGCGCAGGTCCCCGGTCGCGGCACTACGATTGGCTAATTCCCAAAGCCGTAATCCCAGTCGCACTTGACCGGAATCATCGCGACTGAGCAAATCATGTTCCACCAACGAGTCCAGCAACCGGTACATGCTTGCCAGCGGAATGTCGGCTCGCCGAGCCAAAACGCGCACACTGAGCGAGTGGTTTTTAGCGTCAAAGGAGTCAAGGATTCGTACCAATCGGTCCAGCATTGAATCCCCGCTAGGAGAGTTGGCCATGGCATAACTCTAATCCAGTGAATCGGGCGAACCTGTACCCTAGGCACATAGGGCCCGGGATCTCCACACTGAAAAATGTACCCTGAACGCGCAAAGAAGGTGATCGCCGTCGATCTCCGGTTCCTTGAAACCATTCCCACTAGATACATCAAGGAGCGCTAAGTGCCTGAGAATCGTACCCCACACAATGATGGAGACGATTACCTCCAACCGGCCATCGAACGAAGCCAGTTCGGAGTCCACAGAAGTCGAAAAAGTCCCGACAATGATCAGAACCGACCTCCCATTACCAGCACTGAGCTGAGTAAAGGTCCCAAAGAACTAGCCAAGCACACAGGCACCAAGGTCAACTGGCGTGTCTTTGTCATTGCGGCGATCGTTATTCTCGGCTTCTCGCTCTGGGCCATGTTCGCGCCTGTTAGCGCTGCCTCCACGATGAGCTCCACTGTTGATTGGATTTCCACCAATCTCGGCTGGTTCTATGTCCTCACGGTCACGCTGGTGGTGCTCTTTGTTTTGTGGGTTGCGTTCTCCAAGGAAGGCAGCGTGAGATTGGGGCCGGATCACTCACGGCCACAATATAACTTGGTGACCTGGGTGGCCATGCTCTTTGCCGCCGGTGTTGGCATCGACATGCTCTTCTACTCGGTCACCGGGCCCATCACGCAGTACATGACACCGCCAGCTGCTGATCCTGAGTCTGCGGCGGCTGCCCAAGACGCCGTGGTCTGGACCATGTTCCACTATGGTGTGGCCGGTTGGGCCATGTATGCATTGCTGGGCATGGCCATGGGATATTTTGCCTACCGTTGGGGTATGCCGCTGTCCATTAGGGCGGCCCTCTATCCGCTCTTAGGCAAACGCGTTCGTGGTGCCACCGGAGATGTTATCGACATCTTCGCCCTAGTTGGAACGGTCTTCGGCGTTGCGACCTCGATGGGTATTGGCGTTGTCCTGCTCAACGTTGGATTCTCGCTGATCTTTGGACTTCCCGAGGGGCTAGCACTGCAGATTGCCCTGATCGCGGTGGCTGTGATCCTCACCATCGCCGCCTGTACCTCCGGAGTGGATAAAGGCATCCGCGTGATCTCGGAGCTCAACCTATGGTCTGCAGCGGCGATGATGCTCTACATCCTCGTCACCGGGAAAACATCTTTCCTGCTCACCGCGTTAGTAGAGAACATTGGCAGGTTCATTTTTACTCTGCCAGAACGAACTTTGCAGACCTTCGCCTATGAAAGTGACGGCTCCGAATGGATGGCCAGCTGGACGCTGTTCTTCTGGGCATTCTGGCTCGCTTGGGGTCCCTTCGTTGGAATGTTCTTGGCGCGTATTTCCCGCGGACGTACGCTGCGTGAGTTCGTTATCGCAGCCATCACCGCTCCGGTGCTCTGCGATTTCTTGATTGTTTCGATCTTCGGAAACAGCGCACTCAAGGTAGTCATGGACGGCAATACCGGATTCGCCGAGCAGGCCATGGCTGAGCCTGAACATGGGTGGTACGCCCTACTAGAAATGTTCCCGGGAGCCCCATTCCTTATCGGACTAGCTACGCTTTCTGGACTGCTGTTCTACCTAACAAGCGCCAACTCCGGTGCCATGGTGATGTCCAACTTCTCTTCCACCATTCCAGATCCATCCCAAGACGGGCCGAAGTGGCTTCGTATTTTCTGGGCGCTAGCCACCGCGGTGCTGACCGTGGCAATGCTGGTCGCCGGTGGTGTGACCACAATGGAGCACGCGACCTTGATCTTTGCGCTCCCGGTGACCATCATCGCCTATCTGGTGATGGCCTCATTCTCCAAGGTGTTGCGGATGGAACGCGCCGAACGTGAGGGGCGTACCAATCGACGTAAATCCGCTGCCATGCACGGTGGCGCAGTGCCTGACAAGACCTGGCGTCAACGCATGGCACAATTCCGTGCCTACCCATCAAATAAGCAGGTGCTCAAGTACGTGCACAATGTGATTCAGCCTGCTTTGCAGGACGTGGCGCAGGAATTTGAACAGTTGGGCTATCATGCCGAACGGCATGTCACCGAGAACGAGCAAACCAATATTCCGGAACATGCGCTGGTCATTCATATTCCGGAATACCGTAACTTCTACTATCGAGTGGCTGCCGTCAAGGCCCCCGTGCCCGCCTTCGGTGGTCGCACGATGTCCCGTGAAATTGACGTGTACTTCAGGTTGGAAGTCTTCACTCAAACCGGTTCAGAAGGTTATGACGTAATGGGTCTGGAACGAGACCAGGTGATCAATGATGTCCTAGACCGCTATGAAGCCCACCTATCGTTCCTGAAATATTCGGACGAGCACGACACCGCCTCGCTATTGACGCCTCCGTTGCGCGCTCCCCGCCAAGACCCGACTGATTAATAGTGGGGACGTTTCGAGTCCTCGCGAACGAGTTAAGCCCGTTGTGGCTTTGGAATTTGGGCGATCACCACAACCGCTAGCAGCGCGGCACCGCCATAGAGGAAGAATGCTCCTGGGTAGGCGGTGCCGGCAGCTACCATCAAACCGGTGATGTAGGGGCCGATGATGGCACCAAATCGCCCGATGCCTGAAGCTAAACCGATGCCGGTCGCAACCAGATTGCGTGGATAGACGTGCCCAGCGTAGGCGTACATCAGGCACTGTGCGCTGAAAACGAAGACGCCGGTTACGAACAGGACGACGGTCAAAAGAACCTGGCTTCCAAAAGGAATCGCCAGGATCAGCAGAAGCGCTGCCGCTGCTGCGAACCAGATGAGTGAGACGAGCTTAATGCCCTTGGCATCGGCAGCATAGGCGCTGATAAGCAGACCCGCGATGGCACCGAGGTTCAGCACAAAGAGCATCGTCAGCGAATCCGCTACCGGGTAGCCGGCCGCGCCCATGATCTTTGGCAGCCAAGCGTTCAAACCGTACACCAAGACCAAACCCATGAACGCGGCAATCCACAAACCGATGGAGGTGCGCAAGTATTGGGGCTTGAGCACATCGGAGATTGAAGTGCGTTCGTTGCTGGCGACAACTTCACTTTCGGGAAGCTTGAACCATAGCAGTGCCAGGAGGGCCAGCCCCAGCCCGCCTCCGAGGAAGTACAGTGCTGACCAGTGAACTCCGGCGGCTTTGCCGGCCAGGGAGGCCAAGACTGCCCCGAGGTGATAGCCGACCATCGGCAAGTTATTGGCTAGTGCGCGTCGCCCTACTGGGGCATTTTCCTGCATGAGTGCTAGCGCCACGGGCATGCAACCGCCAAGGCCCAGACCGGCGATGAAACGGAAGGTCCCCATCAAGAATGCGTTGGGCAGGAAAGGGAAGAGCAAGGTAAAGACGGAGAAAACCAGCACGGCAATGAGCAGTGGGCGACGGCGCCCATAGCGGTCTGCCAGCCGTCCCATCATGGCTGCTCCCACACCCACACCGATCAGTGAGAAGGTGTTGACCCAGTTCATCTCACCCACGCTGAAACCGCCGATGTTGGGATCGGTCAGTACTGGAATGGTGGCGCCCAAAGCGACGATGTCGTAGCCCTCAAAGACCACGATGAAGAAGCAGAGCGCGGCTATCCAGCCACCAAGCTTGAGTTGTTGAGTACCGGTTTGCGGTAAGGACATGAGTCGCTCCTTTGAGATCTCCCAATGCAGTGTGGGTGATGGGTATCACAGCGTTGTGATCCTAGCACTAAATTCACTCAGCGCACTAATGTTCACAAGGCGAACTTTTTAAATCACCCCTTGAAGCAACTTTCCGTGACTGGTAAAGTTCATTAGACGAACTTAAGTTCACATCGTGAACATCTTTCAGCAATGGAGCAGTGAGACTATGCAGCAGGCCTACCTGTACGACGCAATTCGCACCCCCTTCGGCAAAATTGGCGGCGCACTATCTAGCCACCGCCCCGACGACCTTGCCGCGCATGTGGTGCGAGAACTAGTCGCACGCTCACCCAAACTTGATGTGAACACCATCGATGAATCGATCTTTGGTAATGCCAACGGGGCCGGCGAAGAAAACCGTAACGTCGCGCGTATGGCCACACTGCTTGCAGGGCTACCCACCTCACTACCTGGCACCACCATGAACCGCTTGTGCGGATCCTCGTTGGACGCTTCCATCGCGGCCTCCCGCCAGGTAGCCACCGGCGATGCCGATCTGGTGTTGGTGGGTGGCGTTGAATCCATGAGTCGTGCTCCGTGGGTTTTGCCAAAAACCGAGCGTCCCTTCCCGATGAGCAACCTCGAATTGGCCAACACCACCCTTGGGTGGCGTTTGGTCAACCCGGCCATGCCAGGAGAATGGACCGTCTCCTTGGGTGAAGCCACCGAGCAACTGCGCGAAAAGCACAACATTTCTCGCGAGGACCAGGACAAATTCTCCGCACTCTCGCACCAGCAGGCAGCTGCAGCCTGGGACGCCGGAAAATACGACAACCTAGTGGTTCCTGTGCCTCCGGCTAACAAACGAGGTACCGAAGTCACCCGGGACGAAACCATCCGAGCAGGCTCAACGGCACAGACGCTTTCGCAGCTACGCACCGTATTCCGCAGTGGCGAAAACGCCACGGTCACCGCTGGTAATGCCTCGCCCATGAATGATGGTGCTTCGGCCGCTTTTATCGGTTCGGAAAAGGGTGGTGAGCTTCTAGGTCAAGCTCCCATCGCGCGCATTGTCTCCAACGGCGCTTCTGCTTTGGAGCCGCAGTTCTTTGGCTTTGCCCCGGTTGAAGCAGCTAATAAGGCCCTGTCCAAAGCCGGGCTGAAGTGGTCAGATATTGCTGCCGTGGAATTGAATGAAGCCTTCGCGGCACAGTCCCTTGCCTGCATTCGTGCCTGGGATATTGACCCAAGAATCCTTAACGCGTGGGGTGGAGCTATCGCTATCGGCCACCCACTGGGAGCCTCCGGGCTACGCATCTTGGGGACCCTAGCCCGTCGACTTGCCGAATCCGGCGAACGCTACGGTTTGGCCGCCATCTGCATCGGCGTGGGGCAGGGCCTCGCGGTGGTCATTGAAAACGTCAACGCCACAAAGTAGCCACAGGAGGGAATCATTATGGCACCACGTATTGCCAGTACAGCGACTGATGCCGTCGCAGAAATCAGTGATGGATCGACCATCTTGATTGGTGGCTTCGGCAACGCCGGACAACCCATGGAACTGATCGACGCGCTCATGGAGTGCGGCGCCACCGACCTGACGGTGGTCAACAACAATGCCGGCCAAGCCGATGCGGGCCTCGCCTTGCTCATCAAGGAACGCCGGGTTAAAAAGATTATTTGCTCCTTCCCACGACAGTCTGACTCGTGGCACTTCGATGAGGCCTACCGGGCCGGTGAAATTGAACTGGAACTTGTGCCCCAGGGCAATCTGGCTGAACGCATTCGTGCCGCAGGAGCCGGCATCGGTGGCTTCTTCACCCCTACCGGTTATGGCACGCTGCTCGCCGAGGGTAAAGAAACCCGCGTTATTGATGGCAAGGGTTATGTCTTGGAGACACCTATTCATGCCGACTTTGCGCTCATTAAGGCGCTCAAGGCGGATACCTTCGGCAATCTGGTCTACCGCAAAACAGCACGAAACTTTGGCCCCATTATGGCCACGGCGGCCAAGGCTGCCATCGTGCAGGTGGATGAAGTGGTCGAGGTCGGAAGCATCGATCCGGAGCATGTGATTACTCCGGGGATCTACGTCGACACCGTGGTAGCCCTTGGAGGAGGAAAATAATGACTGATACGCGCACCACCGAAGAAAAGCTGACCCGCGATGACATGGCGCAATTGGTAGCTCGCGATATTCCAGCCGGCGCCTTTGTGAACCTAGGCATCGGCCAGCCCACCAACGTTTCGAATTTCCTCACCGCCGACCAGCAAGTCACCCTGCACACCGAAAACGGCATGCTCGGAATGGGTCCGGTCGCCACCGGCGAGGACATCGATGAAGACTTGATCAACGCAGGCAAGATCCCAGTCACTGAACTGCCCGGAGCTGCCTACTTCCATCATGCTGACTCCTTCGCGATGATGCGTGGCGGACACCTAGATGTCTGCGTGCTCGGCGCATTCCAGGTATCCCAGGCCGGCGACTTGGCTAACTGGCACACCGGTGCCGAAGGTGCAATTCCCGCCGTGGGTGGGGCCATGGATCTGGCGATCGGCGCTAAGGCGACCTGGGTGATGATGAGCCTGTTCACCAAAACTGGTGAATCAAAACTGGTCGAAACCTTGAACTACCCGGTGACCGGGTTGGGATGCGTCTCGCGCATTTACACCGAACTAGCCATCTTTGAAATTCGCGATGCCAAGGTATTTGTTCGTTCGGTACATGGCATCAGTTTTGATGAATTGCAGGCCAGGGTGCCGGTGGAACTGACGTGGGCGTAGAGACACAGTAGATTAGTGGGGAGTCCCAACTAATACATTGTGTGCAAGGAGTATGGTGAGCGAGCAGGCAACACCTTCGACGTCGGTCCAATCCCTGGCCCGAGGTTTGGCCGTCATCAGTTGCTTCGATGCGGAACATGTTTCGATGACGCTCTCCGAGGTGGCCGCGCGTACCGAATTATCGCGCGCCACCGCCCGACGCTTCTTGCTCACCCTCCAAGAACTGGGGTACGTACGCTCGAATGGCAAGCACTTTGAGCTGACTTCCAAAGTCCTGCAATTGGGGTATGCCTATCTCTCCAGCGCCACTTTGCCACAACTCATGGAACCGGTGCTTGAAGATTTATCGGCCAAGGTCCATGAATCAGCCTCCGCCTCCGTGCTTGATGGCAACGAGATTGTGTATGTAGCTCGTGTTCACACTCGTTCGATTATGCGTGTTGGAATTTCGGTGGGAACCCGATTCCCAGCGGTTAACACCTCCATGGGACGAGTGCTCTTAGCCTTCGGGTCGGAGGAACTTCGTGAAGAGGTACTCGCCGGCGGATTCGAATCCCGTACCGGACTGGGGATCAAGACCGTGGCGGCCCTGCGCAAGGAACTGGAAAAGATCCGTACGCAGGGCTACGCGGTGGTTGATCAGGAATTAGAGATTGGGCTGCGTTCGGTAGCGGTACCGATCTTTAACGCCGATAACGATGTGGTGGCCGCGATGAACGTTTCGATGAGTGTGCATCCGGCAGGCGAACAAGATGCCCACGAAGCCGCCCAAGCGGTTCTGCCGCAACTGTTGCAGGCAGCCGATCAGGTACGACAGGCCCTTATCTCCACCCGCTAATTAGATGGAGCAGGACGGGCGATAGGCCGGGTTAGCCGGCCCATCGGTGCCCAATGCGTTGAGGACCAGCCGATGCATCACCGGATCATGGTTGATCGAGATATGTGCTGAGAGATCAAGCGGGCATTTGTCCTGAAGCACAATATTGGTGACCTTTGATTTAGGGCCATCGAGGAATTGCGAACGGTATGGGGTGACAACCTCGTCGTATTTGGTGGAAATGACCGTATAGTCCGGCCCCGCAACGGTGTCGCCGATGGAGTTTAATTCGGTCAAGAATTCACTACCAGCAACTTGATCTAGGCACGCATCGCAGGCGACTGCTCCCACAACACCGATCAATTTCATGCCCGTACTGGATGGAACGATGATTCCTTGAGTGCCATGGTTTGACGGGGAAATGGCGACGAAATCCTCGACGTACTTGGCTCCATCCATATGCCCCAGATACCAACGTGGCATCATTCCGCCCTGGCTGTGTCCGACGAGATCAACTTTGGCTGCTCCGGTTGCGGCACGTACTTTGTCTACGAAAGTACTGAGCTGACTTGCTGACTGACGGATATCGGCACTTCCGGGAAGACCCTTTTCAAGGCCGTAGTTGAGTGCGAAAACGCAGTACCCTCGGCGCTTGAGGGTCGGGGAGAGCGTTAGCCAGTTGGTGGCCATCGTTTCAAAGGTTCCGTGGACGAGAATCACGGGATTGGGGTGTTTGGAACTCGGTGTGCAGTCCCAATTATTGGCGCCGACCGGGCTGATATTCAGTGAAGCAGTGTTCGTGGTTTCTGCTTGGGCGGTGTTTCCTGCGCTTGTGCCAATGACTGGGACGATGAGCGTAGCCGCGGCAAGGCACAGGGCGGCCAGGCCGGAGAAAATGCGTCTTTGCATGTTTTCCTTCGGTGGGAGTGATGGGAAGCTACTAATTACTCGCAAGTAGCATGTGAACATGATCACAGTAGTTTTATAACTTGTCTAGGGTTGAAGTTGATATTCACCCCGACATAGAGAGCTGCCACACCTTTAGGTTGAAGCTTCAAGTTATTGCGTTATGCTGTGCATAAAGGATTTTTCTCAAGTGTCAGAAGAGGGTTCGACAAGCATGGCTCAGCAGCTTAAGGATGTGCGCAGCACGCAATGGAGCAACAATCCAGGCTCGGGGGCGATTCTGCTCTTTCTGCACGGCTTCGGCTCCAATGAACATGATCTCAGCTCCCTTGTCGAGCCATTGGGGCTGTCGCTACCCTGGGCTTCGCTCCGCGCGCCATTGGAATTAGGGAACGGTGGCGCTGCATGGTTCAACATCGTGACCCCAGGTGTTCCTGAAGTGGCACCGGTGGAGCAGGCGACGGAGATTATTTGGGCGTGGGTCGATGAAAATCTTGACCCCGAAATCAAGGTCATCCCCATCGGCTTCTCGCAGGGAGGCTTGATGGCAAGCCAGCTGCTACGAACGCGTCCCGAACGCGTTGCCGCCACCACGATCCTTGGTGGTTTTGTTTTGGGCTCGAATCAGTCGGGCGACGAAATTATCGCTGCACAGCGTCCTGCTGTTTTCTGGGGCCGAGGACAACAAGACCAAGTTATCGCCCCGGTCGCTATCGAACGAACCAGTAATTTCTTGCCGCAGCACTCCACCCTGACCGAGCGGATCTACCCGGGCCTAGCTCACGGCATCAACGCCGAAGAGCTCTTAGACGTGCGAACGCACGTGATAAGCCAGTTGAATATCGCAGAATAAAAATCTCGCCACCTGCTCACCGATTGGTGGGCAAGTGGCGAGAACCAGTGGTTTGCGGATTAGGCGGCCACTGTCCGTTCTACTTCTTCAATTTTTGCATTCTCGTTGGCAAGGCGGGTCTTATGAACACTCCATGCGTGAGTTGCGCACATCAGGGCGATGCCTGGGATCAGCCAAAGAATGAGTCTAAGTAGATCCATGCCGATGCTCTGGTCGGGGAAGTAGACCAAGGTCTGTACGGCATGCAACCAGCCGGCGCCGTTCCAGAAAGTATTGAGAGCACCAAAGAACCCTGGCTGCATTGCGGGCTGGAAAATGCCACCGGAACTAGTGAAGTTCAAGGCGACAAAGCACATGGTCAACACCGGGGTGGTCCAGTGACGAAGCATCGGGTGCAAGCCCATGCCAAGCATGATGATTGATGCTGCGTAGACCCACGAGATTAGCCAAATGCTGGTGAAGTGATTGTCGATAATCTGATAAATCGGACCCGAGACGAGAACTGCGATTGTCGCAATCACTGCTGCAGCAACTGCTGCCATGGCAAAACGCACTGGAAGCTTCACCTTACCCATGAACCCGGCTAAGGGGACGGCGCTGGCGTAACCGCCGATGCTCAATGCGACAAGCAAGAAGAACAGGCCCTGCCCGGTGCTGTCATGTTCTCCAGCTGGCACTACGTCCTGTACATGGAATGGCTGACCTTGCTTGTAGGCCACGTTCATGAAGACTTTTTGGGCGATATTTACCGAGGTTTCCGACGCCGCACTGGATGCGTAGAGCGTTGCTGAATCTTCGGTTGATTCATAAGCGGCGACGATTTCGCGATCCGCGACTAACTGCTGGGCTACATCTTTGTTCTCAACGGTGCGCACGTTCAGTGCGCCGTCAGATTCATCTTGCAAACTCTGCGCAAAAACCTTGGTCGCCGCCGAATCGCCAACCACAGCTACTTGTACGTTGTGTGGGCTCGGCTGATGGAAAGCGCCGAGGTAGAACAGGCCCATGATGGCACAGAGGAAGAAGGGGATCAGCATGGTTCGTGCCAGCTTTCCCCACCCTTTTGGTGCGGGCTTTGGGGTGTTCGGCTTCGACGGTTCCGAGTTGGAGTGTTTGGCGGTGGGGGTACTGGGGGTGATGGTGTCGGTGGCAGTCATATGTTTTAAGAATAACGCTTATGTTGCATTATGCAACATAAAATTTTGAGTTCTCTACCACGTACTAGACTCGGGATTATGAGCAGGAAACAGCGCGAAGCGGACATTGAATCCGTCTATCACCATATTCAGATGATCACCCGACGGGCCAACTCGCGCGCACGACAATTGGCTGAGCCTCTGAGCATGGTGGAGCATTCATTGCTGCGGTTTATCGCCGATACCCCCGGCACACGTGCTACCGACATCGCCGAAGCCTTCTCGCTGAACCGCTCAACTGTCTCTCGGCAAGTGGGGACGTTGCTGGACTTGGGCTACGCGGTCTACGACGATTCCGAAGCGGGACGAGGTCGCGTTCTAGAACTAACCAAACTTGGTCAGGAGCGCCTTGATGCATCGGCTGCTGTACACCGCGCTGCGGTGATTGAACGCTTGGAAGGATGGAGCAAGGACCAAATTAGCGACTTCGCCTTGGCGCTAGAACGGTACAACAAGGCAGACAACGATCTGTAGCTGATAGCTCGAACAAAAGGAATTGCACCATCTCTAACAGGTCACAAGAGATCGCGGATTAGTTCGGGGGTGCAGAAATAGCAATTATTCATCAGCGTTGACTTGCTGAATTCGAAGGCGTTAGTTTGGTTGTGCGTATTTTCGATGTGAGGAGCGGGATCTTGAAGACTAAGTCACGGATTGTTTCTGTATTTGCTACGGTGGGGCTAAGTGCAGGGATTCTACTATCAGCGTCTCCGGCACAGGCGTACGACCACTACTGGGTGAGCAGCTTTGATACCAAAGCGCAATGCCAGGCGACTACGCTAACCAAAATTGCGGGACTGAGCGTGCAAAAGAAAAAGATCGTGAGCACGAAAATCTGCACGTATTACAAAGGCGAGTACAAGCCGTACTTTTCAATGATTCGGTACCGCTAGATCGAGTTTTGCGACAAGAAGATTTGTAGGTTTATGGCGGGCTGAGCTCGCGGTGCCTTCATGATGGATTGATTGAATCCATGTCCGAAACCTAAGCCACCTTCGCGAACCTCGGCCCGCTATAACCATCGCGCTCGACGTGCTCGGTAAACATTTCCAGCGGTCGGGCCCAGAAGCTGTAGTCATCATAGAGCTTGCGGTAGAAGACCAAGGGCTCTTCGGTTTCGCTGTGTTTGCCCACGGCCAGCACTTCATAGCGCTGTCCTTTGAAGTGTTGGTAGATTCCGGGTTCGACGCTCATGCTTCAGACTTCCTGATCAAAGTAATTCGTGTGTTTTTAGCGTGGTCCGTGGCCGGAGCCACCGCTTCGTTGCGTGAGTAAGTGTTCCAAGACGGTATCCAACACGGCCAGCCCGTCCTTAACCCCACCGGTTGAACCGGGCAGGGTGATCACAAAAGTCTCACCGGCAAAGCCAGCAACCCCTCGGGTGATGATGGCCAATGGCGTGGACGCTTCGCCGCGACGACGAATGGCCTCGATGATTCCCGGAAGCTGGACATCCAAGAGCGGCTGAACCATCTCGGGGGACTGATCATCAGGGGAAACCCCGGTGCCACCGGTCACGATCACCACGCGTGCCCCGGAATTGAGCAGTTTTTTGACCGCGTCGTGCACCGGTTGTCCGTCGGCCACCACCACAGGCGCAGTCACCTGGAAGTCCCGCTCAACCAGCCACCGGCTGATCAATGGGCCAGTTTTGTCCTCGGCAGTGCCTGCAGCAGCGCTGGTTGAAGCAACCACGACGCTGGCTAAACGATTAGTCTTCACGAACCCAGTCGCCACTCTTGCCACCAGACTTCGCTAGGACCTTCACCGAACGCACTTCGGCGTGCTTATCCACGGCCTTGACCATGTCATACAGGGTCAACGCGGCCACACTCGCAGCCGTCAAGGCTTCCATCTCCACCCCGGTTACGCCCTTGGTGGTCACCTGCGCGATGACGCGCACCGCAGCGTCTTGGGTCTCAAAGTCGATGGACACCTTGGAGATCGGCAATGGGTGGCATAGCGGTACCAGTTCCCAGGTGCGTTTGGCTGCCATAATGCCCGCGACTCGGGCGGTGCCCAAAGCTTCACCCTTGGGCAGGTTACCGGTCATCAGCATCGGAATAACATCTTCACGGGTGGCAAAGATGGCTTCAGCGGTAGCAACACGCTTGGTCACTGCCTTGTCGCTGACATCGACCATGTGGGCGCTGCCATCTTCACGCAGATGAGTAAGTTTTTCAGACATTCATGCTCCAAGTTTCAATTTGCTGCCCAGCGCTGAGCTTACTGACGCCGATCGGGATGTGGACCAAAGCGTCGGCGCGGGCTAAGTCGTGGACCAGGTGCGATCCCGGGCCTAAGATTTCGACAGCACCATCCTTGATTACGCCGCGGCGTACCTGATGCTTGTGCTCGGGCGAAGTGACATCGCCAGCCAGCGGGTAGGACTTTGGCGCCGGTTCTGGCAAGGCGTTGAACTGGCGAAGCAGCGGAGCTAAAAACAGCTCTGCCGATAAGAGTGCGCTGACCGGGTTGCCGGGGAAGCACAGGACGGCCGCCTGGGACAGTTGGGCGAAACCCTGTGGGCCACCGGGTTGGATCGCCACATGGTGAAAGGTGCCACCCAAGGGTGAGAGCGCCTGGCTCACGACCTCGTAGGCTCCGGCGCTGATACCGCCCACCGTCAAGATCAGGTCCACTTGTTCCTGCAGTGCATCAATCGCCAGGGCAAAGCGCGCGGGATCATCGGGCAGTTGTAGGGTGCGCACCTGAATTTGGTACTGGTGCAACCAAGAGGTGAGCATGGGGGAGTTCGAATCCGGGATTTGGCCCTGCGAGCGCTGGTCGTCACTGAGCTCATCACCGGTGGTGCACACCGCCACCTTCAAGGCGCGACGGACCGGAACTTCACGCAGGCCACTGGATACCAGGGCGGCGATCATGGTGGGGGTGAGCCGGGTTCCGGCCTTGGCCACCAGCGCGCCAGCTTCAAGATCAATGCCGGCGGTTCGTATGAACCGGCCCGGTTCGCTAGGTGCGGTGAATTCGGCAGACCCATGTGGTTCACCTTGATGAGCCCGAACCAGGTCAGGGAAGCTGCCCGCCACCGATTCTTCGACGGGGATCACGGTGTCGGCCCCCGCAGGGATCATGGCGCCGGTCATCACCGGGCTGACGGTACCCTCGGCCAAGGTGATTTGTGGGTCGCCCGCGGCCGCGGTGAATCCCAGCGGCAGACAGATCGGCGATCCGGGGGTTGCTTCAGCCAGATCCGCGCTGCGTGCGGCGTAGCCATCCATCTGCGAATTGGTGAAGGCAGGGATCGGTAACTGCGCGTACAGGTCCTGACTGAGGATCCGATTACTGGCCTCGACACTGCCAGCGGGCAGTACTTCACTGCCAAGGGAGGCAAAGACCGGGGACAGCAGCGCAACAAGTTCGGTGCGGTGGTTTTCTAGGGTGCAGGTCATCGCTTATCCGCCAGCAAATGGTGGTAGAACATCCACGGTGAGATTTTCCTCCGGACCCAGTTCGCCGGCATCACGGCGCACCACACCGTTGATCAGGAAGCTACCCGCACGCAAGACCTGCGCCATTTCTGGCCCATAGGAATCGATCAGTTCGCTACGTAGCGCCGCGAGCGTTGGTGGGCGTTCCCAGCTCTCCTGCTCGCAGCCCGCCGCTGCCGCCGCGGCAGCGAAGTAGCGTATCGTAATCTTCGACATGACTTCATGCTATCGCGCCACAGCGATAAGGAGCACGATGAAAAGCGAACGCGACTTTCCCGCACTGGTAGCCCCCGGGCCGGCACTGAGCCAGGACCAGGCTGCACGAGCCGCGCGCCAACTGACCCTGCCCGGATTTGATGACACCGCACAGCGCAGACTTGCCGCAGCCCGGGTTCTGGTCATCGGTGCCGGAGGACTAGGCAGCGCCAGCGTTCCCTATATGGTCGGAGCCGGGGTAGGCACCATCGGCATCGTCGACGATGACGTTGTGGAACTCTCCAACCTGCATCGCCAAATCACGCACACCACCGCCAATATCGGGCTGGCTAAGACCACCTCACTGGCTCAAGCGGCCGCCGCGTTGGATCCTAACGTGCGCATCATCGAGCACAACCTGCGCCTGGATTCTTCCAATGCGCTAGAGATCTTTGCGAATTATGACTTGGTCATTGACGGTAGTGACAACTTCCCGACGCGCTACCTGTCCAATGATGCTGCCCAGCTTTCGGGCATTCCGCTGATTTGGGGCTCCATTCTGCAGCACCACGGACAAGTGTCGGTGGCTTGGCACGAGTACGGTCCGGGCTACCGCGACCTCTTTCCGGTGCCGCCTGCCCCGGGCACCGTTCCGGACTGTGCTGCTGGGGGAGTCCTGCCCGGATTATGTGGCACGATCGGCTCGCTCTTGGCCACCGAGGCGCTGAAGCTGATCGCGGGAATCGGCGATCCGCTGGTGGGCAAGGTGCTAATCTACGATGCGCTAGCTGCCAGCACTCGAACCCTCGAGTTTGCCCGGGATCCGCACAGCACGCAAGTCACCGAGCTCATTGACTACGTCCTTTTCTGCTCCGGTTCATTGCCCGAGGCCCAAGGCATCAGCGCCAAGTCGCTCGCCGAATTACTCACTGCCCCCGATGCTCCGGTCCTGTTGGATGTGCGTAATGCTGATGAACGCGCGCAGCAGCACATTGCCGGTTCCTTGCATCTGCCACTTCCTGAGCTGGAAGCCGCCATTGATTCCGGCGCAGAACTGGATCAGATCCCTGAGAAAGTGATTGTTTACTGCGCCCGAGGCCCACGCTCGCAACGCGCAGCTTCCTTGCTTGCCAATCGAGGCATCACCACGAAGTATCTTGAAGGCGGACTTCCCGCACTGGCTGACGTGGCTGCACAGTTACTGGCCGAACCCGCACCCACCGAAGGAGCCCGAGCATGAGCTACGCGCTAATCACCGAAGAACCTATCGACGAGGCTGCGGTCCGCAACGCTGTACAGTCCGACACCGCCGGTGCTGTGGTGCTCTTCCACGGGATCATTCGCAACCACGATGGCGGGCAATCGGTCAACTCCTTGGACTACTCCCACCACCCGCAGGCACAAGATTTCCTTGAGAAGATCATCGCTGAGGAAGAAGAACGCACTGGGCTCAAGCTCTCCGCCGTGCACCGTGTGGGTCCGTTGAAAATTGGTGATGCCGCGCTGGTGGCGGCTTCGGCGGCCGCACACCGTAAGGAAGCGTTCGACGCCATCGAAAATCTGGTGGAACGCATCAAGGCCGAGGTTCCGATCTGGAAGAAACAGCACTTCAGTTCCGGCAGTTCCGAATGGGTTGGGTTATAGTCCGGCTTACTTTTTACGTTCACGCCTCGCGCTAAGTATGCAATGAATCAAAACATGAATGTAGCAGGAATGTCCTCGAGGGAAGACGTGAAGGGTCGGGCTTTTCGGCGCTGAGGGGCTTCATCATGGCATCTGGCTCAAGCAGAATTATGAAACCCCAATAAAGGAAATGACCACTTTAGGAAGCCGACGGTCGGTCATGGAGGTAGACGGTTCGCACACGTGATTGGGCAACAATTTGCCGGTCAATGACCGACTAATCCAATCTTCTTACTGTCAGATTTGCGCCTTTTGATCTGTTGCACGGTCCGCACAGTAACTGCAAGTTCTCGGGATTGCTACTTCCTCCACGAGATAGGGGAATGATGTGGTCGTATTGGAGCTCAGTGTTAGAACCACAATGGCAGCATTTACCTCCATCGCGATGCATTATTAGTAATTTAACGTCGTCAGGAATGCCTCGTCGTATAACGTGCTGAGACTTTTGATTTTGGAGGGCCATGGCATTTTCGACTTTTTGTTGTTTCTTAAGTCGCTCCATTTCGAGCACAGCATAGATTTCGCTGGCTTTGAGGCCATCTGAATCTGAATAGAACTGATTTCGGAAGAGCCAATAAACCCTACCATTGACTCGTGCCAGTAATTTTGGCTGTTCTAGCTGTCGAGAAATGAGGTACTCATACTCGGATTTCTTGATCTTTCGGAGCAGATAGTCTTTTTTCCCTAGGGTAAGGACGAGTTTGCCTGAGTTGCCCCAGAAGCTCTTGTCGAAATGAATCTTTGCGGTAGGAACTCTGCTAACCAACTCTGGGCCCCTTTACGTTTTCGATCGCCGATAAAAGTATACGTCTGAAATCAAAGATGGCATTAAAGAATCTTCGTTAAAAGAGACACTGAGGAACTTATTGCGAACTTGTTTGAAGGGATTTGTGGACAATTGTTTAGTTTAGTTGTCAGTGCGTGGTCGCGCTCAGAAGTGGTGCAATGTCCGCGCATGGCAGGAGCTCCAAATGGGAATATAGGTGGACCGTGTTAAGAACGACTGAAAATAATGCGTTTTACGTACTTAAAGCCCGTTCGTTTTTCGGCCGATGTTCTACTCTGACACCGTTGCTGCTACTCGGTCATCGTTGGTATCGATTTTCGGCGGATCGGATAATGGCTGCTATGGGCCTGATTGCATCGTGTTAATTTCTTATCCGTCAGTCGAGGTTTGCTATCCACGAATCCAGAAGCTCTCTCAGCTCGCGAGGTTGAACGTCGCTGACCCTGGCTTGGCTCATGGCTAGACCGAAAGCGGCCCAACGCAGGTCGGTATTTTCGGTAAGCACCAGGCAGCTGTCGGTATCGATTGCTTCGATCTGAAACCAGCGTCCAATTAATGGCTCCAACTCCTTGGCACTGGCCTGCACTCGCGCGCTCACATCCGGTTGTCCGCTTCCGCGCAACCCTGCGCGCACGAAGCCGGCGGCGTCCCCACCTGGTATCGCCCGCGGTGTGAACCGCAATGCCCGCGGCGAAGGATTCTGCGCCCGGTCCACCCGGAAGCTGCGCCAATCATCCCGATCAAGATCAAAGGCCACCAGATAGTAGCGGTTGCCCACATTTACTAGTTGCACCGGTTCGACCCGTCGTGAGCTGAGAACCCCCTTGGCATCCTTGTAGTCGAAAGCGATCCGCTCGTGATCTCGGCACGCCTGGGCAAAGGTCACCAACACCGCCGGATCCACCGGATCTGGTGCGGAGGACGAAGAATTGAGCGGAACGGTGCTCGCGGTTAATGCTTGCGCCCGCTTTCGCAACCTCGCAGGTAGTACCGGCACCACTTTCCCCATGGCGATCAAGGCCGCCTCGGCCAGCGCGGAAGACCCGCCGTGCACTGTGGATTGCAAGGCCACCACTAATGCCACGGCTTCGTCATCGTCGAGTACTAGGGGAGGCAAAGCGGTTCCCGAAGCTAATTGATAACCGCCACCCACGCCACGATCGGCCTGTACCGGATAGCCCAAGTCGCGCAGTCGGTCGATGTCGCGGCGAACCGTGCGCAGGCTGACATCCAAACGTTCGGCGAGCTCATCTCCGGACCAGTATCGATGGGTCTGTAAGAGCGAGAGTAAACGCAAAAATCGGGTGCTAGTACTCATGGGTTAAGTCTGCCTTGATTTAGGACAGAAACTGGCACTTTTCACTTCTACTCTGGTTATTACCAGCTGGAAATACCGGCTGCAGCTTATGCCAGGAGGCAATCATGAGCACCATGGCCATCACCAACACCACCTTGAGCGGCGAACGTGCCGACCTCTTCCAGGCCCTAGCCAACGCGCGACATTTCCTGCGTTTCACCGTTCAGAATCTGAGCGATCAACAGGCCGCGCAGCGCACCACCGTGAGCGAATTGACCCTCGGTGGATTGATTAAACATGTCAGTGCGGTCGAAAAGCAGTGGCAGGAATTTATGGTCAAGGGCCGTGTGGCCATGGCCTGGGATGGTGCTGATTTCACTCAGATGCCACCCGAAGCGATCGAGGCTTTCCATAATGAATTTCGTATGCAGGTCGGAGACACCCTAGAAGCGTTGTTAGAAAACTACGCGCAGATTGCGGCTGCCACCGACGAACTGCTCGCCGACATAGATCTGGATGCGGTGCATGAGCTGCCCGGAGCTCCCTGGTTTGTTGACACTCACTGGTCGGTGCGTCGCACCCTGCTGCATATCGTCGCCGAAACCACCCAGCATTCGGGGCACGCAGATATCATCCGCGAAGCCCTTGATGGCCAGAAGACCATGGCATAAAAACCTCCTCTTCATTTTGTTACCGTACGGTGTCATAATGTTGGCATGAAAACGATAGATTCCGCTCAAACGCTAGGCCAAGCCATTCGCGGGGCGCGCATCGCGCGTGGGCTCAGCCAGCAAGCATTGGCTGAGCTGAGTGGACTATCTCGGAAATACATTGGCGATCTGGAATTGGGTAAGGAAACAATTGAGCTGGGGGCCGCGCTGAGGGTGGCGGCCACCATGGATATTGTGTGGAACGCACCGGCTGAAACGCCACAGGCCGTCTTAGATCAGGCAGCACGAGCCATTGCTCAAGAAATTAATAACGACGATTCGCGGTTTGCCCTGCAACTTGCGATGGATTGCTTCCTGAGGCTCAAGTCGATGAAGCCCTTCCGACTCAAAAAGCCGCCGACGACTGGATCGCAACATTTTGATGCGCTGCTTGCGGCTGGGGCCCGAGAGGTCCTTGATCACCACCACTCCACACCGCCACGCTGGGGGTCGAAGCTTGCAGATCCTTGGTTCCCGGCCGAAGATCGCATGGAATTGACCGATGAGTTTCGGGCACTGACCATCAAGCGCACGCCTCGGCGTTTCGCAGAATTCAATATCTTCCTCAAGGACAATTCCTTGGACCAGCTATGCGTGTAGAACTGGCCCTGGATGATATCCGGGAGCTCTTAAACGAGCTCTACTCCAGGTTGGAAGCTAGCGGAATACAGGAGACTATTTCCCTAGTTGGTGGTGCCGCCATGGCCTTATCCGGTATGGATCGACGCGTCACGATTGATATTGATGGATCATATTCTTCGGTGCTTGCCATTGAAAAGATCGTGCAGGAAATTGCTGACGAGCGCGGGCTACCACGAGACTGGTTGAACTCTTCTGCCACTGCATTCATTCCCGCGGGTGCGAGTTGGATACCAATAACCGTGGGCGGTAAATATCGCCTCGAACTAGCTTCACCACAGACACTGCTCGCCATGAAACTCAGTTCGGCCAGAGAGCGAGATATGGAGGATCTCAGCTTCCTGATTGCACGATTAGAAATCGCCGACCCGCAGGAGGCCGCGAAAATCGCTGAAGACCTCTACGGGGATGACGACGTGGCTTATTCGCCCCTTGCCCGGCAAGACGCTGAAATCGTCGCCGCGCAGGCCATCAAGCACGCCCGCAAAAATTTCCGCTAACCCCCGATATAGGACATCTCGATGCGTTTGCGATTGCCCGGGGTCAGTGCGGCGCGCAGCTCGGAATAGTTATCATCACGCTTCCGCCAATGCCCGGTCAGCGCCTTCGCCAAGTGATCATCGCTGATTCCCTCGCGCATCAGCTTGCGCAGGTCATATCCGGACCCGGCAAACAGGCAGGTGTAGAGCTGGCCTTCGGCGGAAACTCGCGCGCGGGAGCAATTGCCACAAAAAGCATTGGTGACACTGGAAATCACGCCAATTTCCCCGGCACCATCGGTATAGCGCCAGCGATTGGCCGTTTCGCCCGGTTCGGTCTTGGTCACCGGCTGAAGATCCCAACGCTCATTGATCATCGAAACTACCTCGGCCGAGGGCAAGACCTCATCAAGCTTCCACCCGTTGGTGGTGCCCACGTCCATATATTCGATGAAGCGCAGGATGGCTCCGGTGCCGCGGAAATGCTCGGCCAGTGTCAGGATCTCATCGTCATTAACCCCGCGCTTGACCACGGTATTAATCTTTACCGGACCTAGCCCGACCTCTTTGGCCACCTCAATGGCTTCAAGTACGCGGGATACCGGGAAGTTCACGTCGTTGATGGCTTTGAACTTCGCATCATCGAGCGAATCCAAGGAAATAGTCACGCGGTTCAGGCCCGCATCCTTCAGCGACTGCGCCATTTTAGGCAGGGCCGAACCATTGGTGGTCATCGCCAGATCCACCGGTGCACCTTCCGGGGTGCGTAACTGTGCAAGCTTCTGAACTAGTTCGGTGATGCCGCGGCGTAACAAGGGTTCGCCACCGGTCAGCCGTAATTTAGTGACCCCCAGCGAAACACTGACCCGGGCCAGGCGTTCGATCTCTTCAAAACTCAGCAGTTCCGAACGCTCACGAAAAGCGAAGTCACGGCCGAAAATTTCCTTGGGCATGCAATACACGCAACGGAAATTGCACCGGTCGGTGACCGAGATCCGCAAATCATGCAGGGGCCGCCCGCGGGCGTCGGTGATATCCCCCGCGGGTGAAACTGTCATAACTACCAGCTTAACCGCCCGCGCAAGGTGGTGGAAGCTCGATGACTAAAACAGCAAATCAACGCACGAAAGTTGTAGCATGGGGCACAAAGCTTAACCAATGGAGAACATATGCGCGTATCTTGGCCGAGGGCTGCCCGATTATTGCTGGCAGGCACCGCCGCCACCCTAGCGCTCTCCGGTTGCACCAGTGATCAACCCGCACAGCAAGAAAGTATCACCGTTTCGGCGGCCGCCTCATTACACGGAGCTTTTGAGCAGATCGCCAAGGAATTTCAGGCCGAGCACCCCGAGGTGAAGATCGCCGGCATCAACTATGACGGGTCCTCCAGCCTAGCGACCCAGATCGTCGAAGGGGCCGAAGTAGACGTTTTTGCCTCCGCGGACGAAGCGAATATGGCCACGGTCACCGAGGCTGGCTTCGGTCATGAACCGGTCATTTTTGCCAGCAATACGCTGGTGATCGCCGTGCCCAAAGGCAATCCCGCCAACATTACAGCGCTCGAAGATTTAGCCGACGCCAATACCGTGCTCTGCGCCTCGCAGGTGCCTTGCGGAAATGCCTCCGCGCAGCTGCTGGAAAATGCTTCGGTGAGCGTGAAACCGGTCAGTGAAGAGCAAAACGTGAGCGCGGTGGTGCAGAAGGTGGCCGCCGGGGAAGCCGACGCCGGGTTGGTTTACGCCACCGACGTGCAGGACGATTCCCAGCTTGCCGCGATCGTGCCCGAGGGGGCGGACGAGGTTGTCAACAGCTACCCGATCGCCACACTGACCGATCAGCCAGGGGCCCAAGAATTCGTAGACTTCGTGATCGGCGAGCGTGGCCAAGCGATCCTCACCGACTACGGCTTTGGCAGTGGGGCGGCCCAGGGCAATGGCTAGCGATACCGGGCTGCGCGTACCGGCCTTCACCCTGGCCCCTGCGGTGCTGGGGCTGGCCCTGTTGATTTTGCCCCTGCTGGCCCTGATTGGCCGGGCCAGTTGGTCCACCCTGCTGGCTGATGCCACCAGCGAGCAGGCGGTATCCGCGCTGTGGCTGTCTTTACGCACCGGGGTGGCGGCCACCGCGCTCTGTGTGCTGCTCGGGGTGCCATTAGCGCTGCTGATCGCCCGCAGTAGCCCGAAGGTCGCCCAACTTTTGCGTGCGCTGATCGCCGTGCCACTAGTCTTGCCGCCAATGGTCGGCGGGGTTGCGTTGCTCTTCCTCTTTGGGCGCACCAGCCCGATCGGCCAACTGATCGATTCACTGTGGGGGATCACCCTACCCTTTTCCACCGCGGCCGTGGTGATCGCCCAAAGTTTTGTGGCCCTACCTTTTCTGGTGCTCTCGGTGGAAGGCTCACTGCGTTCGGCCGGTACCGGGTACGAGCAGGCCGCCGCGACCCTGGGCGCCGGACGCTGGATGGTCCTTTCCCGCGTCACCCTGCCACTGGCCGCCCCTGGCCTGGTCGCCGGGGTGATCCTGTGCTTTGCGCGGGCCATCGGCGAATTTGGGGCGACCGCACTATTTGCCGGCAACGCTCCGGGGATCACCCAGACCATGCCGCTGGCGATCTACACCGCGTTTAACGGCGCGGGCACCGGGCGGGACACCGCGGTGGCACTCTCCCTGTTGTTGCTGGCCACCGCCGTGCTGGTGCTCTTGTGCGTGCGGGCTTGGCGTCCGGGGGCGATCAAATGAGGCTCCGGGCACATGTGCAGGTACCGCGCACCGGGTTTGAGGTCAACGCGGAATTTCAGGTGCGCGCCGGGTCCACCTTGGCGATCATGGGCCCCAGCGGTGCAGGCAAGTCCACCATCGTGAACGCGATCGCCGGCACCCAGAAAATTGCTGGCGGGCGGATCGAACTTGATTCAAAAGTCTTGGCCGACGAACACCAGCACCTGGCCCCGCACCTGCGCGGGGTGGGACTGCTGAGCCAGGAACCGCACCTGTTCCCGCATATGGACGCGCTGAAGAACATTGCTTTTGGGGCACACGCTTCGGGGATCGCTAAACCGGCGGCCTTGGAAATGGCCCGAGGGTGGCTGAAACGACTGGGCCTAGAAGAGCTGACTCATCAGCGTCCGGCCGCGCTCTCTGGCGGGCAACGCCAGCGCATTGCCCTAGCCCGTGCGCTCGCCGCCCGACCCAAGCTGCTCTTGATCGACGAACCCTTCGCCTCCCTGGATGTGGAGGCCGCCATGGATATGCGCCAACTGGTGCGTGATGAGCTCACCCGCACCTCAACCAGCGCCATCCTCATTTCGCACTCCGCCGCCGACACCCAATCGCTGGCCGACGAACTGGTGGTCCTAGACCGCGGGCAGATCGTTGACTCAGGCAGCGTGCAAGAAGTTTTTGCCAACCCGGTCAACCGGTTTATGCGCGCCGTGGTTGCCACCCTTCCTGCCGCCGCCCAGAAAGAGCGAGAATGAAGCACCAGCGCGATGAAGCCATCAGCGTCGACGAACACCTGGCCCGGCTACTTGACCTCGTCCACCCGCTCACCGTGAAGACCGTGCCGATCAGCCCGGCCCTACACGGAGCGGTGCTCGCCAGCGATGTCTTCGCCGGGCACGCGATGCCCTTGTGGGATAACTCCGCGATGGACGGGTTTGCGGTGCGCAGCGCCGACACGGCTAACGCCCCAGCGACCTTGGAGGTGATCGGCGAAGTTCCTGCCGGCAGTAGCTGGGACCCGGAACTTTTAGCAGGTCAGTGCGTGAAGATCATGACCGGCGCCCCACTGCCCAGCACTGCCGATGCGGTGGTGCGCATCGAGGACACCAGCGCCGCGACCACTGGCTGGGATGTGTCCACCGTGCAGGTCAATCTGCCGGTACCCGCTGGCAAGGACGTGCGTGCAGCCGGTGAAGACCGCACTGCTGGCGAGCTGATCGCCCGCACCGGCGAAGAACTGACCGCGGCCCGACTCTCCGCGCTGGCAGCTGCCGGGGCCAGCGAACTGAGCGTACGCACCTCGCCTCGGGTCGCCGTGTTGATCACCGGCGCCGAATTGCGCTCGCCGGGTGAAGAACTGGCCCGCGGTCAGATCCCGGAGAGCAATTCCTTCCTGATGTCCGGGCTGCTTGCCGAATCGGGCATCACCGCGGCCACGATCGCGCACTGTGTGGACGACGAACACCTCGTGCGCGCGAAGCTTGCTGAACTTTCCGCCACGCACGACGCGATCCTGAGTACCGGCGGGGTGGGCCCGGGGGATTATGACGTGATGCGCAAGGTGTTGGCCGATCAGCCTCGTGTTTACGCCACCCGCGTGCGCGTACGGCCAGGTCAGCCTCAGTGCGCCGGCCGGTTAATCGGTGGCGCGATGATTTTTGCCCTGCCCGGAAACCCGGTCAGCGCCGCGGTCAGCTTCGAACTCTTCGTGCGCCCCGCACTGCGCGCCATGCAGGGTCATGGCCAGCTGCAACGCCCCCGACTGCAGGCCGTGGCTGCCGTAGGGTGGAGCACCGCAGGCAACCGGTTGCAGGTTTTGCCCATCGTGTTCGAGCACGGCCAGAGTCTGCGCTGTGCCCCCGCAGTGGCCGCCGGGCGCATCTCCCATTCGGTCGGAGGCTTCGGCGCTGCCCAAGGCTACGCGCTGATCCCCGACGGCATCCAACAGGTACACCCAGGTGACACCGTCGAGGTACTACGGACCGCGCCATGACCATCACCTTCGACGCCCTCATCCTCGCCGGCGGCCGCGGCACCCGGCTCGGCGGTGCGAACAAGCCTGAACTATTGCTGCACGGCCAGCGCCTCGTAGATCGGGTCATCGATGCTGCCCGTCGTGCAGGGGCACAGCGCGTGGTGGTGATCGGCGATTCGCCCGCCGGCACCAAGGCCGACGCCCTCGTGCGAGAAGACCCGCCCTTCGCCGGTCCGCTGGCTGGCATCGCCGCCGGAATCGCGGCCGTGGATCACCCCTGGTGCCTGATTTTGGCCTGCGATCTTCAGCACCCCGACGCGGTGATCGGCACCCTCCTGGAAAACCTCGATCGCCGCGCCGCCGACGGAATGGTGCTGCGCGATGCTCAAGGCTACCTGCAGTGGCTGGCCGGCATATATCGCACGACCGCCGTCGCCGACGCTTGCACTGAACTCGGCGATCGGCTGGTCAACGCCCCAGTGCGCGCCTCCTTGGGCACACTGGATTTGGCCGAACTGCCGGTGGATGATGAAACCACCAACGACATCGATACTCCGCAGGCTCTAGAACGCGCCCGCAACAATGAAACCCAACAATGAAAAGGACTAACGTGGCTGTACATTTGCCTCCCGAAGCACTGACCGAATGGCTCGAAGCCGCCACCGAAGAACTCGGCCTGGACGCCACCGAAGTCGACATCGCGACGGTATTGGACGTTGCCAAGCACGTGGCTCACGAGGTCGCCCGCCCTGCCGCACCATTGAGTACCTTCTTACTCGGCGTTGCTTTGGGCAGTGCCAAGGGCGATCTGTCCGCCCTCTCGAAGCAATTGGTCTCACGCGCCCATCAATGGGCCGACGAACACCCGGACAAGGACGCTTAAGACGGACGAGTTTTCGAATTTTCCACGTCCGCGACCGAAATAACTCTTGTGAATAACCCCTGTTTTTAAAGGGATGTTGAGCGTATACTGGATATATGTTCGAAGACAATGAAGTGTTCGGTAGTGATTTCGAAGATACGGTTCCTGTGGGAACTACCTTCGCTAATACTCCATGTCTTTCTGAACAGGAAATGTCATTTATCAAAGAGGTGCTCGCCTCGGATGACCCTACTCTTAGCGTTTTAGCACTTCAGAAAATTGAATCTCAGACGGCTTTTCTCGCTTCGGTTCAAGCGCGAGTAACGGCTCATCTAGACGCTACTCAGGGCGGAACTCTTAATGGGCCGGCGACAGCTAAACAGCGCGGAACGGCTCATCAAGTGGCAATGGCACGTCGTCGCTCACAGAATGGGTCCCTGGCGTATGTGCGTCGCATGCGTTTCTTGATTGCTGACCTACCATATCTATTTTCGCGGTATCAGCATGGCGACTTCAGTGAAAAATTGATCATGGCCATCTTGGCTCCGCTGGAAGATATGAGCAGAGCAGAACGCCGAGAGTTTGATAGGTTCTTCGCCAAGGCTCCAGCCATGTTTGACACTGCCTCAGTTAGTGAGGCCCGTGATCTCTCCCAAAAAGCAGTAGACAAAGTCCGCGGTGAAAATCGTGATGAAGACATTGAACGCAAGACGAACCACCGCGGAGTTTCCTTCTTCAAAGGAAAAGACTGCGTCAAGTTGAACGCCAGCTTGCCTATCGAAGTGGGTATTGCGGTGGAAGCTTCACTTGAGCATGAAGCTCAGCAGCTGAAAAAGGCCGGCGATGAGCGCTCAATTTCTCAGCTCAAGGCAGATCTTTTGGTCTCGCGGCTCACCGGCCACCCCTCGGATAAGCCACTGCCTATAAAGCTGCACGTAAATCTTGTAATGACGGATATGGCTTTATTGATGGATGGGAACGAACCGGCCACAATCCCTGGCTACGGCACGGTGCCGGCAAACTATGCCAGGCGCTTGGTAGAAGCCTACGACGAGATTGATGATTGCTCCCCAATTTCAGAACTTGACCTGTTGCGTCGCAGAATCAGAGTCTTCCCAACGATACGGCGGCTCTACACCATGCCTGGTGGCCAGGATCTGGTGGCGATGGATTCTAAAGAGCGGCTCTTCAAAGGGTCATTACGCAAACTTCTGCAGCTAAGAGACCCTTACTGCCGCACCCCATATTGCAATAACAAACCTCGCCACGCAGATCATGTGCATCAGCACAGCAAGGGTGGGAAAACTAGCTGCAGCAATGGGTGCATGAAATGTGAATTCTGCAATTTGGCCAAAGAAGCTCCCGGATGGACTGAAG
Organism: Glutamicibacter sp. B1; assembly: GCF_039602135.1. Taxonomy (NCBI): domain Bacteria; kingdom Bacillati; phylum Actinomycetota; class Actinomycetes; order Micrococcales; family Micrococcaceae; genus Glutamicibacter; species Glutamicibacter ectropisis. Next base: position 498,999 of record NZ_CP125942.1, read on the forward strand.
AAGTCGTTCGGGAATACCCTCATAAGATCAAGATCCATCCGCCCGGCGAAGTCACCTATGAATCCTCGCCACCGCCCATAATTGGCCTAGCGCGGATAGATAAATTGCTATCTGAACAGATCGATGGTCGGAAGAAGAATTCTCAAAACGTCCGTATCATTCGAATATTCCCCGAAGCATCCTAGATGCTGAACGGTGGATGGCGCTCAGCTGCGTCTCAACCGCTGTAAACTCGAGAACTATGGCTATCGGCGCGACTATGTACACTTTTGAGGTTCAACTTGCTGACGTAGATCGCGGGGTTTACGAGGATTTGTCACTGCGTGTGGCGCAACATCCGTCTGAAACAGACGCTTACATGATCACGCGAGTTCTTGCTTACTGCTTGGAATATGAAGAAGGTATCGCTTTCTCGGCCGGTGGAGTATCAACTGGTGAAGAGCCAGCGATTCTTGTCAAAGATCTGACCGGACTTATCACGGCGTGGATTGAAGTCGGTGCGCCAGATGCCCAACGTCTACATCTTGGAAGCAAGCGCGCAGACCGCGCTGCAATCTATACCCATCGTGATCCGGAGAAACTGCTTTCGGCGTGGCGCGGCAAGACTATCCACCAGGCTGAAGACATCCGTTTTAGATCTTTTGATCCCAGCTTCATCGATGACGCCGTGCGTTGCCTAACACGCAGAAACACGATGTCCGTTTCGGTAACTGAGGGCCAGATCTATCTTGAGTTGAACGGGACAACTTTGGAGACAACGTTCAGCGAACACGTCATTGATTAGGAAAGATTAATCTTCGCTTCAACTTTGCGTGAAGTGAAGGTCATGCACGCACGAAAGCATGTTGGGTGTTCATCAACGACACCAAAGGATACCCAACATGAAACTGCGCAGTATCACCCTTGGCGTGGCAACTCTCTGCCTCGTTGCTGGAATTTCAGTCCCAACAGTCGCCGACGACAGTGAGACCTCCAAAGGCAACCCATTAGTTATTGGGCACCGCGGCGCTGCGGGCGTGGCACCAGAAAACACTTTGGAAGCAATCAGAACCGGAAGTCAGTCCGGCGCTGATTTCATTGAAATCGACGTACAGCTTTCAAAAGACGGGGTGCCGTTCATTTTCCACGATGGCACACCTGCTCGCACCACCAACGTTGAAGACATCTTTCCGGATCGTGCCAATGATCCGATTACCTCGTTCACATGGGAAGAACTACAACAATTGGATGCAGGCTCATATTTCTCAGACAAGTTTATCGGGACCAAAATCCCGCGCTTTGACGATGTTCCTGGATCCTTGACTGGCCAGACTGGCGTGTTCATTGAGATCAAAGATCCCGCAAAATCTCCAGGGGTCGAGCAGGTAGTCGCCGATGCGCTGGCCAACGAAGACCAATGGAATTCCTTGCTCCGTGCGGGAAAGATCGAAGTTTTGGGTTTTGATGCCGCCTCCAATGAGCGTTTTGCCCAGTTGGCTCCCGACGTGCCTTTGCAACAACTTACCGGAACCGTACCGTCTGCTCAGGTGCTTGAGCACTACGCCACTTACGCAGACGCTTTTGGTACCAGCTACCGCACCCTTGATGCTGCCGGAGCGAAACGTGTGAAGGATGCGGGGTTGGACCTAGGCGTTTACACGGTCGATGCCACTGAAGTTGCAGACGAAGCATTGGCTTTAGGCGTTGAACGCATTACCGGCGACTTTCCGCAGCAAATCGACCGTCACCTCGACGGGCAAAAGGTATTCCCTGCAAATAATGGTGTAGTGATTTCGGATGCCATCAACGACGTGCCAGGCAGCGACGTAACCCCGGAAAACGGCGAACACGTTATCTTGGAGAACACCGGACATCGCACCATTGACGTCAGTGGCTACTTGATTCGTGATGCTGCTAATAATAAGTTGCAGGTCGGCGACGGCTACGTCTTGAAGCCGGGTGAGAAACTACGCGTGTACCCCGGGCCAGGAACCAATAGCGATGATGCGTTCTACCTAGGCGGTGCAGCGATACTGAACAATGGGGGAGATTCACTGGCACTGTGGGATGCCAAGGGCAAGCTCGTAGACCTATTCTCCAACTAGCACTCAGGCAAAGTAAAACCCCGTAGATTCGTTGAATCTACGGGGTTTTCTTGGCGGTGACGGTGGGATTTGAACCCACGGTACGGGGTTACCGTACACAACATTTCGAGTGTTGCACCTTCGGCCGCTCGGACACGTCACCAGACCTGATAACTCTATACCGAACCTAAGGTGAATACAAAAACGAGAACCCAATAATCCGGCTGAAGTGGTTCGAAACACACGAATTGACGGGTTTAGCCGCGTTTTGCCCGGAAAAATTGCCGCAAGAGCTCCGCGCATTCCTGTTCTTTCACCCTCGAATAGACTTCGACCCAGTGATTGAGTCGGGGTTCGCGAACAATGTCGAACACTGATCCGCAGGCTCCGGCCTTTTCATCCCACGCGCCGAAGACCAGCCGTGGAATTCTTGAAAGCACGATCGCTCCGGCGCACATGGCACAGGGCTCAAGGGTCACCACCAGGGTGCAATCCTCTAGACGCCACCCGTCGCTTTCACCTCGTGCTTCCAGCGCGCGTACTGCATTGCGAATGGCCACGACTTCCGCGTGAGCGGTGGGGTCTTTGATCGCCTCGCGTTCATTGCGTCCGGTGGCAAGCACCTGACCGTCGGGGGAGAAGATCACCGCGCCGATGGGGACATCATCGGTGACTAGAGCCGCGCGTGCTTCACTCAGCGCGAGGTCCATCCAAGCATCGTATTCGTGCACCATAGTGCTTTTACTCTACGTGCTTGGGCCTCATTCCTGTTTCTTTGGGCACATCATTATCGTTTATGAGCGGAAATTCGGGGTTTTCTATCGATTCGAGCATAGCGGTGCTGATAGATTTCTACTTATGCGCGTACAGGTAGTCGACCACCCGCTGGTGGCACACAAGGTTTCGGTTCTTCGAGATAAGAACACCCCGTCTTCGATCTTCCGTCAGCTCACTGACGAACTGGTAACCCTGCTTGCTTACGAGGCAACCCGCGAGGTGAGAACCGAACGAGTTGAGGTTCAGACCCCGGTTGCTACCACCGTTGGCACTGCTATTGCCAAGCCAACTCCGTTGGTTGTTCCTATCTTGCGCGCCGGGTTGGGCATGCTTGAAGGCATGACCCGTCTGGTGCCTACCGCTGAGGTCGGCTTCCTGGGTATGGCTCGCAATGAAGAAACCCTGGACATCATCACCTATGCCGACCGCGTGCCTAACGACCTGACCGGCCGACAGGTATTCGTGCTTGACCCGATGCTGGCTACCGGTGGAACCTTGGCTGAAGCCATTAAGTTCATTTTCGATCGTGGCGCCGAGTCCGTGACGTGCATCTGCCTGATCGCCGCCCCTGAGGGCGTGGCCCGCTTGGAAGAAATCCATGGGGACGACGATCGAGTACATGTTGTGCTCGCTTCGTTGGACGAGAAACTGAACGAAAAGTCGTACATCATTCCAGGTCTGGGCGATGCCGGTGACCGCCTGTACGGCGTCACCCCACCGATTGCCTAACCGCATCAAGCTTTAGCCCTCAGGCCACGATCACTTGATCGTGGCCTGAGGTGTTTCTGGCTCGGTTTCCTCATCCGCCAGTGGCAGACGAACCTCGAAGACCGTGTTGCCCGGTTCGGAGCGTACCGAAATGCTACCGCCGTGAGCTTCGACGATGCTCTTGGCGATCGGCAGGCCCAGCCCGGTGGTGCCATCGGATCCGGATCGAGCCTTATCGGCTCGGGTGAAGCGTTCGAACACCTTGGGGAGGAACTCAGGCGCGATGCCTTCGCCGGTGTCGTGCACTTCAAGTACTGCTTCGTCGGTGTCATCGTCCTGGTCAATGGTCACGGTGACGGTATTGCCCGCGGAGGTGTGCTTGCGCGCGTTGGCCAGCAAATTGGTGATGACTCGGCGTAGCGCGGCTGCGTCACCAAAGACCGTTGTTTGTTCAGCGAGGCATTCGAATTTCCAATGATGGTCGCTGGCGGTGAGCTTGAAATCTTCGGTGATATCGGCGGTGAGCATGCTCAGATCCAAGCTACTGCGCTTAAACGAACTTTCTTCGTCCAAACGAGCCAACAGCAACAGATTCTCCACCAAGGTTCCCATGCGGCTACTTTGCTGAAGCACGCGGTCTACCGAGCGTTGGCCGTCTGGCGAGAAGTGCTCGGTGGCCGATAGCAATTCGGTGTAACCGCGAATTGAGGAGAGCGGGGTGCGCAATTCGTGCGAGGCATCGGCCACAAACTGGCGCATCTGGGCCTGCGACTTTTCGCGAGCGGTCAGCGCCGTGGAAACATTGCTAATCATGGCGTTCAGCGCATTGCCGACGTTGCCCACTTCGGTCCCGGGAACAGCATCGGCAGCTGGCACCCGCTGGGTCAGCGCGACCTTGCCTGAATCCAGATCCTCTTCTGCCACGGACGCCGCCACGGAGGCCACGCGCTTCAAGGAAGCTAGGGAACGGGAAATCAACCACGACCCAGCCAACCCGGCACCAGCGATCAAAATCAACGCGATAAATAGTGTCAGCCATGCCATCCCGCGCAGCGCCATGTCGGTGCTGTGTAGTGGCAATCCGACGATCAGGATGCCATTGGATCCAGAATCTTTGACCGCGACGAGGTAGTAGTCGCCGACCGTCAGGTGGGCGCGTACCGGGTGGAAATTATCGCTGTCCTGATGAACGTCGCTGAGCTCAAGATCTACCATCGGGATGGCATCTTCCTGGCTGAGCTGTTGCAATTCACCGGTGCGCTCATCAAGCACTCCGCCATTGAAGACGTACTTATCAACGAAGCGCGCGGTGAGCGTGCCCGCGGACTGCCCTGGTGCATCCAAGCGAGAGTTCACCGCTGGCGCGCCCTGTGAGTAATTCAGCGCGCGCTCGGTCGTCAACCGCAACTGGCTGTTGAGCTGATCCATCAGGGTTTGGCGCATGCCCGCGTTGTAGAGCACACCCAACAAGACGGAGACAGCGGTCAACGAAGTCAGCAGGATCAACAGGAGTTTGCGCTGCAAGGAGTGGGGGGAACTGACCTTGGTACTAGGGGAGAAAAAACTCATGCCGCCGGCTTCAGTACGTAGCCAACGCCACGTACGGTGTGGATCATTGGCTCTGCGTCAACGTCGATCTTCTTGCGCAGGTAGGAGATGTAAAGTTCGACGATATTTGCCTGGCCATCGAAGTCGTAGTGCCAGACGTTATCAAGGATCTGGGACTTGGAAACCACGCGACGAGCGTTGCTCATCAAGTAGCTGAGCAGATCAAACTCGGTGGCGGTCAGCGAAATGTCACGGCCAGCACGGGAGACATCGTGGGAGTCCATGTTCAAGACCAAATCACCGACGACCAGTTCGGCAGAGTCTGCTGCTGCGGCGCCCGAGCGCTCCACCAAACGGTGCAAGCGGATCAGCACCTCTTCGAGGCTAAATGGCTTGGCGACGTAGTCATCGGCGCCTGCGCCCAAACCTTCGATGCGATCTTCGACCGCGTCCTTGGCGGTGAGGAACAGTACGGGAATCTCGGGGAAGTGGGTGCGGACCTTGCGTAGCACTTCTGGGCCGTCAAAGCCGGGCAGCATCCAGTCCAAGACAAGAACATCTGGTGCCAGGTTACGTGCGGTGGCGACGGCTTCTGGACCATCGTGTGCGACGGTGGCTTCCCAGCCGAGCATGCGGGTTCCCATGGAGACTAGTTCGGCCAGCGATGGTTCGTCGTCGACTACGAGGACTTTAATGGGGGTGCCATCAGGATGGGTGAGACGGGGCAATTGCGAAGGTGAAAACCGAGATTCATTCATGTTTAAAAGCGTCTCCTATTGCCATGGGGTAAGAATATGTTTTTGCTGTGCGGGAGCTATGACTGTATGTCGAGTTTATGCAGGAAAATTGCTGATGGATAGTGCTTAATTTGGTCAACTTTGCCGATCGGCGAATGATTGAAGTGTGGACAGCGTGTCGCCATGAATGCTTATACATCGCAATGAATGGACCAGTCGATGTGTTCTATTGGTGACTAGAGTATTGAACATATTGCTTAGTTAAGCGCTTAGATACCCTCGATATGGCTAACGTGGCGTGCATCACCTTTGAGCATTATTGTCTCACTATGTGGACATGCCCCTGGTTTGTTACTTGCAAGTTGACAATGTTACGAGGAAACTAGAGGTGTGAGTACGGCGCAGAACAGCAAAAAGTATCCCGGCGGACAGCCGTGGCGTACCGATGCAAGTTGCAATCGAATGCTCGGCGTCAGCGAAAGATAAATGGAATTTACGAGTAATTCGTAATCGACATCTTGTCAGTCGCTGACGGGGAACCCAACTGCTGAACGTGGACGAAGGCCGCGAACAGCGCAAGCAAAACCCGAAGCACGAGCGCCAAACCACTTGGCCTTCGCACTAAAAGAGGAAAACATCATGTCGGCTGGATCCGGATACGTCCACGTTTCAATTCGCAACGCGCAGAACCGCGCAGCTGCTGCACAGCGCCAGGCCACTGGCAACTATGCTCCAGCAGGTTATCGCCCACTGCGTGCAGTTTCTAACGTTCATGAAACTCGTGAAACAACGCATCAGTCGACCAACGCTCCGGTACAGGCAGCCGGTCAGGCCAGCGCAGATACCTCGGCACGAGGATTTGTCCTGTATGTCGGACTAGACGAAGCCGCAGCGCAGGCACAGGGCACCTCGCTGGGCAAGCTGGCGACCCAGGTTCGCGCGTTCTTGGCCACCCTCTCACCACAAGCACAGACCCATGCTGCTGTTGCACTGGCACCAACCAGTGCCCAGGGTGAACCCATTGACGTTGTCCGTCAGGCATTGGGTGACCCAACGGTTTCGCGTCGCCCACGCACCGAAGCTCGTCCGAGCACTCCACGTCCTTCGGGCGTGCTGATCGACCTGTCACGTCGAGAAGTGTACCTGGACGGTGAAACGCTGAACCTAACCTTCAAGGAGTTCGAACTGCTGAACTTCCTCGTTGAAAACGGTACTCGCACCGTGGGTCGCGAAGAACTGCTTGAAAACCTGTGGCGCAATGCCGAAGAGGTTCCCAACGAGCGCACCATCGACGTGCATATCCGTCGCCTGCGCTCCAAGCTTGGGCGCTTGGCTAACACCGTGCGCACCGTGCGCGGTCAGGGTTACCGCTTCTATGAGCACCCAGAAGTTGTCGTTTGGGCAGCACCTGAATACTCGATCTAAGGTCGTTTCCCAGTAGCGGCGGGCAAACCATATTCGGTTTGCCCGCCGCTACTGTCTTAAGCTGAGAATATGAATACCATGCACACGCGTAAGTTGATCTTGATGCGCCATGCCAAGTCCGACTATCCATTGGGACTGGCCGACCATGATCGCCCCTTGGCCGCGCGCGGAAACCGTGAGGCTCCCTCGGCTGGCGCGTGGCTCGTGGAGAACGATCTGATACCGGACTACATTCTGTGTTCGGATGCGTTACGTGCACGTTCGACCTGCGCATGGGTGCTTTCTGAGCTGGGCGAAAAGGGGCCAACGCCCTATGTGGACTCCAGGATCTATGGTGCAGGGGTGTCTGAGCTGTGTTCCATTATCAACGAAGTGCCCGATACCGTCAGTACTTTGCTGGTCATTGGACACCAACCCATCCTTCAAGAACTCGCCTTGCGATTGGCATCGGTTGATTCGGATGAGGAAGCCGTCTACGAGTTGGCGATGAATTATCCGACGTTGGGGACTACCGTATTGGAAACCAACTATTCGTACTCGCATCTAGATGCGCGGGATGCCCGGGTGACGCATTTCGTAGCTCCCCGGCCCGAATGAGAAAACTCTCACCGAATATTTTCTTATGCACTAGTCAAAGAGCATTATTTGGATGATCTGGGGTTATGAAAACCCTCTCATCTCTCCCACGGGAAGACACCAGCTTCAGTTCATCTTTGATTAACCATTACTCGTTTCACTGAACACTGTTGGCAGCACCGCCAACACCGTAGCACCGAAAAGTGCCACGGTTCATGTGTGAAAGAGGAATGGGACTATGGCCGTCATCGCAGAAACACTTCCAGCTCAGAGCAGCGTTGCCCGTGATGAAGTGCACCAGGTTTTGGACGCACCACGTGCCCAGAGCATACGAGTCGCCTACACCACGCGTTTTGTGGCCGCAGAAGTCCAGCGCAATCCCCAAGACTTCCAGATCCTCTACCGGGCGTCAATGGTTCCTTCAGCAGGGGATGTGGTGATCGCGAAGGTCAGCGAACTAGGTAAGCACACCCGTTTGCAATCCCCGGTATCCCGGCGCCAACTGATGTTTGTCGGACAAGAAATCATGGTCGCCTACGGCCATCGCTATGCACCGGACCAGTTCCTGGCCCACGTTCCCAAGGATTTGGGGCCATGCCAGTTGGTGGCCTCAGGCGGCGTGGCCAGTGAAGTGATCGAACAGCATGCCTCCATCGATCAGGCCACGCAACTAGAGCCAGTGGGTTTGCTGATGCGCCACGGTCAGGTAGTTAACCTCGCAGACTTTGCACCCCTAGACATCAACAACGAATCACCGCAGGCTGCACAATCCGGAGCCGTGCACCCGCCGGTCATCGCAGTGTTGGGAACCTCGATGAACTCCGGAAAGTCCACCACCCTAGGGTGCCTCGTCAATGGGCTGGTCAATGCAGGATTGAACGTTGCCGCGGGCAAGGCCACGGGAACCGGCGCCGGAAATGACCCGAACCTGTTCACCGATGCCGGGGCCTTCAGCGTCTGCGACTTCACCGATTTCGGCTTCCCGACCACCTACCGTTTGGAGTACGAGACGGTGCGCTCGCTGCTGGTGGCGATGATCCGAGAGCAAAGTGCCACGGGTGCCGATGCGGTCGTCATCGAAATTGCCGACGGACTATTCCAGGGTGAAACCTCGCGGCTTCTTGCTGACCCGATCTTTACCCAGCATGTGGATCGGGTGCTCTTTAGCGCGCAGGACTCGTTAGGTGCACAGGCCGGCGAGCGTATTTTGCTAGAAGCAGGTGTGGATCTCGCTGCGGTCTGCGGGGTGGTGACCGCGTCACCATTAGCTACCCAGGAAGCTCAGGCTCAGCTGTCCACACCGGTGATCGGCACCTACGAGCTGTGCCGGGCCGAGGTGGCCGTCAGTCTGCTACCGGCCAAGTAATGTTGCCCCAGCTCTACGCTCCCGGGCGACGCAAGTTGCTGGCACAACTGGTCAGCCTTGGTATCACCGCGGGGTTGTTCTCCTTAGCCATTGGCTGGCTGATCGGCCAGCTAGCTGGCGGTTTTAACCTCTGGCTAGCGCTGCGGGTGCTGGTATTGGTGGCCGGATTCTTTGTGGCGAAGTTTCTGGAACGGGTCCTGGCCGAGAAACTTGGCCAGAACTATGTGGCGGAATTACGGCGCGGGCTGGTGACCCATGCGCTGCTGAGCGAACGTGGACCATCGACCGGAATCACTATCGCGCGTTCCACCAATGATCTGTCCTCGATCCGCAATTGGATCGTCTTTGGAATGGTGCCATTAATGGCGGGCCTGCCGTTATTGCTGGTCAGCGGGGTGGGGCTGTTCGCGCTGCACCCCCTGCTGGCGGCAAGTTTGGGATTGACCCTGGCGCTAGAAGCGGTGTTTTTGTTCGGGCTAGCTGGTGGAACTTTTTCCAGTGCCAGGACTCTGCGCCGGCACCGAGGTAACTTGGCTGCCCGAATTGCGGACACGGTGGCGGCGAGGACCGCGATCTCTGCCGGTGGCGGGGTTCAGCGTGAGGTGGCGCGGGTCCAGAGCAGTGCGCAGAAGGTCGTCGACGCGTCAGTGCATCGGGCGCGCTATGCTGCGGCTCTGCGATCCTCGGCGTTGGCCGTGCCGCTGTTGGGCACGGCGCTGGTCGTCTCGGTGTGCCAGATGTTGGGGTTGCCGGGATCTGCGGTGGCCAGTGCCCTGACCTTGATGGGGATCTGCGCCGGGAGCCTGGGCGAATGGGGTAAAGCGGTAGAATACCGACAAAATTACAAGGCCGGACGCCGGATCATCGCACCTCTGCTAGCGCAGGAAGCACAATTTTCCCGGGCCGGGACACCGCTGGTCAGTACCAGGGATGCTAAGGAATTCATGGGGCAATTTTCGGCCGTGCGAATTCAGTTTCCAGTCGATGACTTCGGCCAGTTCCCGGTACTGCGGGCTCAGCCCGGTGAACGCATACACATCGTCGGGGCAGAGCGCCAGCGCACGAGGTTATTGACCGCGATCGCTACCGGAAGCCTGGGGAATCTGGGTGCGAGCCACTACGGGGTGTGGGTTGCCGAGGGGCGCAGTGAGGATTTGCTGCCGACCACTCGACGCAAGGTGATCGGTGCGGCCTTGGAAAGTATGGTCCCGGAACGTGGCACTCTTGCCCGGGCCCTACGGTATCGTCACCCCTCAGCTTCCGTGGAAAAAGCGTTGGACTTGGCCAAGAAGTGTGGGCTGGATCTAGAAGCATTGCCGCAACGGGAAGCAACGCGGTTGCGGCGGGGCGGGGAGCCGTTGGAACCTGGCCAGCAGGCGGCACTGCTGGTGGCTCGCGCCCTGTTGCGTGAGCCACCGGTGCTCGTGCTCGATCAGCTCCTGACCCGGCTGCCACTCACCGGCTACCAGTATGTGGTGCAGCGGGTGAACAACTACCCGGGAGTGGTGATCTTTTCCGGGGCGCTGCCGGGGATCGAAGCGACTAGTTTGTGGTGCGAGGCCGGGTTGCCAGCAAACCATCAACCGTGAGCAGGATCGCGCGAACCACTTGCTCATGGGCCAGATCATCGCGCCGCGTACTACTCATCCGAGCGGTGAACAGGGCCGCACCGAAGATCGTGCTGGCCACCGGTAGTTTTTCGGCCTGATCAAGGTGCACCAGTCGATCGAGCACTTCGATGAGCAGGGCGGTGACCTGGCGGTGCAACGGGCTCTGCGCAAAGTCGCTGGACTTGTCCGATTGCAGCTGTTCCTGCATCCACAATTGGGCGAAGGACGGATAACCGGTGACAAACTCCATGGCGAACTCGATCATAGACTTCAGCGCCTGATAAGGATCATCGTCCTTGGCCAGTTGCGTTAGCTGATGCATGAGTTTGCCCGCACCGTATTCCAGAATCTGGCTGACCAGTTCGTCCTTGGAACCGAAGTTGTAGTACACGGTCCCCTTGGACACCCCTGCGGCAGCGGCAATCTGATCGACCGAGACAGCCTCGGGGGAACGCGAACCGAGCAACTCCATCGCGGCCTCAAAGAGCCGTTCCTTGGAATCGGTGGTGCGAACTCGACGACGAGCACCTGGAAGCATCATTATTCCTTCAACTCCGGCTGCAGTGTTTTCAGGGTCCAGGTCTTGCCCTTACGTACCGCAAGCATGCTCAGCAAGAGCCCGATCGCGGTGTAGATGAGCAAGGAGCCTGCGACCGCGGAGAGCACATTCAATTCCGCTCCGTACACCAGGTGACGTAGTCCGACGACCACATTACCCATCGGCAAGATCTGGTGCAGGAAGTGCAATGGCGCTGGCAGTGTCTCCCACGGGAAGGTACCGCCGGCGGTGACCAGCTGTAGCACCATCAAGACGAGCACCACAAACTTGCCGGCAGTTCCTAGCAGGGCGAAGCAGCCTTGGATGAGGGCGCTGAAGCACAGGGCGGCGAGGACCAGAAGGAACCATGCCATCCATGGGTGCGCGGTGTGTAGACCCAGTCCGAAGTGCACCACTGCGTAGAGCAAGCTGGTCTGGATCACGGCAATCGCGGCGAATGGTATCCAACCACCGAGCGAGATCTTCCAGTTGCTGCCGTTAGAGAGTAGCGCGCGCTTGGTAATGGGTCGCATTACCTGGGTGAGGATTAGTACACCGATAAAGGTCGCCAGCGTCATGAAGAATGGGGCTAGACCCTCACCATAGACCTGGACTTCAGACTGCTTGGTGTTCTCTACCGTCACCGGGTTACCGATCACGTCGGAGAGCTCTTCACTGGTCTTCTTATCCGGGTTAGGAACCTGCTTGACGCCGTCATCCAAGCCCGTGGCCAGCTCGTTGGAGCCATCTTGGAGCTTGGTGGTACCGTCGGACAGATCCCCGACACCATCGGAAAGCTGGACCAAACCGCTGTGGAGCTGGTCGGCGCCGGTCACCAGAGAACCGGCTCCGGAATCCAGTTTCTTGGCTCCCTCGGAGGCCTGGGTTGCACCGGTCAGTGCGGACTTCTGGCCTGCGGCCAACTGCTTGGCACCGTCGTGGGCGCTGTTGGCGCCGGTGGCAAGCTTCGCTGAGCCGTCAGCGGCCGAGGAAATTCCGTCAACGAGGCTTGGTACCGCAGCGTTCAGCGTCTTGGTGCCCTGGGCAAGGGTGCCCAGGCCGGTAGCGAGCTGTTCGTTACCATCGGCGACTTTGTCGGCACCATCCGAGAGCGTGTGCAGGTTATCTTGCAGTCCTGCAAGGCCGGTGTTGACCTTGTCCACCTTGTTCTTCAGGGTGTTGCTTAGCGTCGAGTTCTCCACGCTGTCGCTGACCTTGGACTTGATGGTGTCTGCCTGCTCTTGGGTCAGCACTCCGTCGGTTACCAGCTTGTCCAGCTCGGCCTGCGTATCGGTTTTGACGTTCTGCAGTTGCTTGTCGGTTTCGTCCTGCAGCTCGTTGATCACCGAGATGGCGTCATCGGCGGTGTCGGAGAGCTTCTTGTTTCCATCGGCGACCTGACGTGCGCCGGTGGCCAACTGGTCGGCAGCGCTCTTGGCGCTCTGGGCGCCATCGTTGAGCTGTTTGACCGAGCTTGGCAGGGTCTTGGTTTTGGACTTCATGGTGCTCAAACCATCGCTGAGCGTATCGGCACCCGTGGCTAGCTCGCCGGTGCCATCGGCCAGAGAATTGCTGCCATCGAGCAGTTTCTTCTGGCCGGTGACCAACTGAGAAAGGCCACTGGAAAGTTCGCTGGTTCCGTCCTTAAGCTGGACGGCACCGTCGGAAAGATCGCTGCTGCCATCAACAAGCTTGGTGGTGCCATCGGCCAGGGTCACGATGCCATCACCTAGGGTGATCGTGCCGTCGTAGAGCTGTTGTGCGCCGTCCGCGGCTTTGTCCATGGAGCTGTGAATGTCTACAAAGCCGGCGATCATCGCTGACGCGGTTTCGGTGCCGACCTGTTCGGAGACCGAAGTGCGCACCGAGGTGGTCAGGGTCCTTGCGAAGTTGGAGACCATGAAGTTATTCGCGTCATTGGTCAGCAGCTCAATATTGGCCTGGCTGGCATCTTTGAAGTCGCCGGGGGACAGCAGCGCAGCGGTGAAGTTATCGGGCAGAACCAGGGCGAAGGCGTATTTGCCGCTGGCCACCGCGTCGGCGGCTTCGTCTCTCGAATCGAGATGCGCCCAGCTGAAGGTCCCATCGTCTTCGAGGTTCTCAACGACATCGTCGGCGACACGGGTGAATTTGCCGTCCTTTTCCCCGCCGTCATCGAGATTAACGACGGCCGCGGTGACCTTGTCCAAGTTCCCCTGAGGGTCCCAGTTGGCGTAGAGGTAGAGGGCACCATAAAGCAGGGGCACACAGGTCACGGCAATGAGCGCCAGCTTTGGCAGGGTGCCACGGGTCATGCGCTTTAGCTCGGAGAGCGCAAGTTGCAAAGTGGTCATTCTTTTTCCTTCGCGTCGCTATCCTCTGCGACAGTTGGTTCTGCGTCGCTGTGTTCGGCCGGTGTGGATTCTTGCTCCGTTGCCTCTTGCTCCGCTGCCTCTGAAACGTCTAGATCCAGTTCATCTTGAACAGATTCTTGCGACAAAACCTCAGTTTTATCGGGTTCTTCTAGTTCTGCAGGCGCTTCAGAATTTTCGAGCTCTTCTGGCTCTTCTAGTTCTTCGGGTTCTTCTGGCTCTTCAACTAGAGGTTCTTCGGAGATGAGCGCGGTGGCTTCTTCCGGCGATTCAAATTCTTCGTATTCGTTGGATCCGAGATAAGTAATCGGTCCATCCCACTCGTAAGGGGCGTTACTGACAATTGCGACGACCGCGAATGCGCGGTTCGAACCAGCAAATTCAAGCAGGAGATCCAGCCAGACATCATCTTGCATGTCGTGGCGATCAGGAGAATCAAGGACGATAAGTTCGATGCGGGAGTCTTCTGCAGCCAATAAAAGTTGCAGTTCCAACCGTCGGGCAGGGTCTAGGGAATCTGCCCATTCTTTGGCCACATCATCGAACCCGTGCAGTGCCGTCCACTTCTTATTGCGTGGTTTTCTCCAGATCGGGCCCGGCAGAAGGGCGAGGTCTTCGGCGATGAGATCGCGGACCTTCATATGTGATTCAGGTTCGTTGACCTCTGGAGAATCCAGGAGGGCGGTGTGCTGGCGCAGGGTTTTCAGCGAGTCAGCGTGACCCCACGAGACGGTCCCCGCAGATGGTTTCATGCGCCCACTCAGGGCGAGGGCCATGGCGGTACGTGAGATTTGCGGGTCGGCCACCACAAGGTGTACCTCTCCGCGATTTACGTGAAGCGAGGTGGGGGGCACCAGTAAATCGTGGCGTCCCTTGACGGAAAGTGAGTCTGCGATAAGCACAAAACAAGACTAATTGAACTGACCGGTCAGTTCAATTAGGGAGAATATTCCTTTAATCACGTCTAGACGTAAACCGCTTGATGCTCTTGGATGGTTCTTGGCTAGGCCTTATAAACGCGGTGTGGAGTTCACGAGTAGTTCACTGAACTCTGATTACCTCGAAGCCTAGTCGCCATTGGCGGTTCTGACTACCGCCTAACGATCATCAACCGAGGGAACCTATGAGCAAGAGACGAACTACCAGTATTGCGGCAGTGTTGCTGTCTGGGGCTGTTGTTGCATCCACCTTCACGGCAGCTCAGGCTGACACAGTGGAGATCACCCCCATCGAGCAGGTGCAAGGTACGGGGGATACCTCCCCATTGGTCGGCCAAAAGACCACCGTACGTGGCGTGGTTACCGCCGCCTATGCAGAGGGTGGAATTCGCGGATTCTACCTACAAAGCGCCGGCAGTGGGGCAGAGATTCCAACAGAAGGAAGCTCGGCGGTGTTCATTTACGCCCCGGACGATGTAGCTTCAGTTGAGGTCGGGGACCACCTGCAGGTCTCTGGAACGGTCAGTGAGTACTACGGGCTCACCCAGATCAAAGCCCAGAGTGTGAAGTCCCTGAGTGAGCCGGCCGAAAGCGTTAAGCCATTGGCCATCACCTTGCCTAGCGACGAAGCCGGGCGTGAGCAGATCGAATCCATGCTCATTGAACCTCAGGGGGAGTTCACTGTCTCGGATAACTATTCGCTGAACCAGTACGGTGAACTGACCCTAGCCATGGGAACAAGCTCCATCCTGCCAGGGGAAAAGCTGCTGCGTCAGCCCACCGACGTCTTTGCTCCGGGCAGTGCGCAGGCCGCTGAGCTGGAGAAAGAAAACGAGCAGCGCTCGATCGTGGTGGACGATGGTGCCACCTTGAATTTCAGCACCGCCAAAAACACCACCGTTGCCCTGCCGTATATTGATTCCGCTCAACGCGTCAGTGTTGGAGCGGAAACCACCTTCACCGGACCGATGATTCTGGACTACCGGTATGACCTGTGGCGACTGCAGCCTCAGGGGCAGGTGATCGGCTCCGATGACGCAGATATCGCCCTGCACTTTGAGCAGATCGATAATAGTGCCCCACAGGATGTCGGCGGCAATGTGTCCGTAGGTAGCTTCAATGTGCTGAACTACTTCACCACTACCGGCGATGAACTTTCCGGTTGCAGTTACTACTCGGATCGCGAAGGCAATCCAGTGACCGTGCGCCAGGGATGCGATGCCCGCGGAGCTGCCAACCAGGCCAGTTTTGAACGTCAGCAGTCCAAAATTGTTGCTGCGTTGAGCAAATTTACCGCGGATGTCGTGGTACTGGAAGAAATTGAAAACTCGGCTCGCTTCGGCCAGGATCGTGATGCTGCCCTAGCTCATCTGGTGGATCAGTTGAACTCGGCCGCCGGTTCAAAGATCTGGAAGTTTGTCCCAAGCCCGGATGCTACCCCGGCTGATGAAGACGTGATCCGCACCGCAATCATCTACCGCAACAAAGCTGTGAAGCCGATCGGCGAATCGGTCATTCTCGAAGACGAGGCCTTTGATAATGCGCGCGAACCACTGGGTCAAGCCTTCCAGAAGGTCGGCGGAAATCAGAAGACTCGTTTTGTGGTCGTAGCCAATCACTTCAAGTCGAAGGGCTCAGACCCGAAGGATGGTTCGGGCAACGCTGACTCCGGCGATGGTCAGGGTGCCTGGAACGCCGATCGAGTTGATCAGGCTAAGGCGCTGGTTAGTTTTGCGGAGCAGCTGAAGAAGTCACGTAACACCCAGAAGGTCTTGCTCGCTGGCGACTTCAATTCCTACGCTGCCGAAGATCCAATTCGAGTGCTCGCCGAGGCGGGCTACGTTGATCTCGGTGCCAAAGCTGACTCGCAGAGCTACGTTTATGGTGGGCTGAGCGGTTCCTTGGATCATATTCTGGCTTCCCCAGAGCTGGCTTCCAAGGTCACCGGCCAGGATATCTGGAATATCAACGCCATCGAATCCGTCGGCTATGAATACAGCCGCTACAACTACAACATCACCAACCTGTTTAGCTCGAACCAGTACCGTTCATCGGATCATGATCCGGTTCTGGTCGGATTGCAGTTGAACAAGAAGGGCTAGCATTAGCTAGTTCAATCGGCCAGATAACTTTCCTTGGGGTAGTTGTCTGGCCGATTTTTTCGTTAAGGGTTGACAAGCAGAATCCATCGTGGAGAATTATGGAAGAAGTTTTGTGAGAGCGCTCACAAAATAGCTAAGCGGAGTTGCTGTCATTGCCATGGCAAATGGGGTTCAGGAAGAACCCTCATATTTTTGCCACATTTTGAGAGCGCTCTCAAAATATGTTGGTCTCACCTCACTCGCACAAACAAGACTTGAATGGAGTCACCGTGAACCCCTCACGAACAGCTCGGCTAGCCAAGGTTGTAGCCCTGAGCTCAAGTATTGCCCTGCTCGCAGCAGGCTGCGCATCGGGCGATAGCAAGGACGCCGCCCAGCCAGCCTCCGCGGATAATCCTGTCACCCTGACCATCACCACCTTCGGCACTCAGGGATTGGATCCCTTGTACAAGCAGTACGAAGCCGATAACCCAGGCATCACCATTGAAGCCACCAACATTGATACCGGTGGCAATGCACTGACCGACTGGAAAACCAAGCAAGCAGCCGGCGCCGGACTGCCCGATGTTCAAGCCGTAGAAGAGGGCTGGCTTGGCCAAGTCATGACCGTTTCAGATAGCTTCACCGACCTCAACGAGTACGGTGCCAAAGATATCGCCGGCGACTGGGTGGACTGGAAAGTAAAGCAGGCCACCGACGCTGAAGGCCGCACCATCGGCTACGGCACCGACATTGGACCAATGGGGCTGTGCTACAACAGCAAGCTCTTCAAGGCAGCCGGTCTGCCCAGCGATCGCGAACAGGTTGCCGAACTCTTCGGCGGCGCCGACTCCACGTGGGATGACTTCTTCTCCGTGGGCGAGGACTACGTGAAGAAAACCGACAAAGCCTTCTACGATCAGTCCGGTTTTGTTTGGAACGCCATGGTCAACCAGCTCGACGAAGGCTACTACAAAGCCGATGGCTCACTGAACATTGAGGGAAACACCGCACTGCGTGAGCGGTGGGACCAACTTTCGGCTGCAGCGTCCAAGGGACTGTCCTCGGCACAGACCCAATGGGACTGGGGCAAGGGACAAGCATTCGTCGACGGCTCCTTCGCAGTGATGCCATGCCCAGGCTGGATGTTGGGCAACGTCAAGGGCCAGGTTGAAGGCGCCGGTGGTGACGCATCGGACGGTTGGGACTTTGCCGATGTCTTCCCAGGCGGTGCAGCTAACTGGGGCGGTGCATTCCTGACGGTGCCAAGCACTTCCAAGCATCCCGCTGAGGCGGCCAAGCTCGCGCAGTACCTGACCAACGCCACCTCGCAGGCGACCTCCTTCGAAGAAGCCGGAGCCTTCCCAAGCAACATCGAAGCACAGAAGTTCAAGGCCGTTACCGGTGAGAACGAGCTGACCAAGTTCTTCAACGGTGCACCGATCGGTGAAATTCTCTCCAACCGCGCCGAAGGCGTCAAAGCACAGTACAAGGGCGCGGATGATTCGGTGATTCAGGAGCAGGTCTTCGGCCCAGCAACTATCGCCATTGACAAGGGCACTGACGGGGACACCGCGTGGAACACGGCCCTGTTAACGCTGCAGGAACTGGAAATCAAGTAATCGGATTGGCCGACACAGCACCCTGTGGGGTAAGCGTTCATCACTGACCCTGGCCCCACAGAGCGCAACTGCAGCAGAAAAGAAGACACCGATGAGCACCACGACACCCATGCCACGGCCGAAACTACGGGCCGAAAAACCCAGTACGCCCACCCCAGAAAGGCTGCAGGAAGCCAAGGCAGAACGCAAAATGCGTCGCAGGCACCTGCGTGGCCGACTGGATTTTAAGTACTCCCCATACCTATATATCTCGCCCTTTTTCATCCTCTTCGCGCTAGTTGGCCTCTTCCCACTGATCTACACCTTCGTGGTATCAATCAACGACTGGGACCTGCTAAGTGGAGCCGGTGACTGGGTGGGGCTGAAAAACTACCAGGCAGAACTAGCCTCACCGCTGTTCTGGAATTCGCTGTTCAACACTTTCAGCATCTTCCTGCTCTCCGCCATTCCGCAGCTGGTAATTGCCACCTTCATCGCAGCGATGCTTGATCAAAATATCAGGGCAAAAACTTTTTGGCGGATGAGCGTGCTGGTTCCCTACGTGGTGACTCCGGTGGCTGTCACGCTGATCTTCTCCACTGCCTTCGACGAGAAATACGGACTGATCAACAACCTGCTCGGTGCACTGAACCTGGACACCATTGCCTGGAAAACCGATGTGTTCCCCTCCCACATGGCTATTGCCACCATGGTGAACTGGCGTTGGACTGGGTACAACGCGTTGATCTTGCTGGCGGCCATGCAGGCCGTACCTCGGGAACTACACGAATCGGCGGCCATCGATGGGGCAGGGGCCATTCGTCGGTTCTTCTCCATTACTCTGCCAAGTATCCGTCCCACCATGATCTTCGTGATCATCACCGCGACCATCGGCGGTTTACAGATCTTTACCGAGCCCAAACTCTTCAACCCCAGTAGTTCGGTCCCGGGCGGACCTGATCGGCAGTATCAAACCACGGTGCTTTACCTGTGGGATCTGGCCTTCAACCGCGGGGACTTTGGGCGGGCTTCGGCCGTGGCCTGGATGCTGTTTTTGATCATCATCGTGATCGGCGTGATCAACTTCTTGATCTCCGGCACCATCGCCTCGTCTTCAGATAAGCGCAGACCCCGACGGATTCCAGGCCGAAAAGCCAAACGTATCAAATCCCATCCCACAGGTTCGCTCCGAGAAAGTGCCAACGATGAGTAACGCTACCTTGCAATCAACTGCTAGACCCAAGTTGATACGCCCGGGCCGAAACAAGAACTTTTCAGCCGACCGGCGTCCAGGATTTCTCACCTACGGCATCCTGCTGGCCTTCCTCATCGGAAGCACCTACCCGCTGTGGTACTCCTTTGTGATCGGTTCTTCTACCGGTGCAGTCTTTTCTTCGGCATGGCCGCCACTGCTTCCGGGCGGACAGTTCTGGACTAACGTGGCTGAGGTCTTTGACTCGGTGGATTTCTGGGCGACACTGGGTAACAGCTTGATTGTTTCCTCCGTTATTACCTTCTCGGTGGTGACGTTTTCTACCCTTGCCGGTTACGCCTTCGCCAAGTTGCGCTTCCGCGGGCGTCAGGGACTGCTGGTTTTTGTCATTGCAACACTGGCGGTGCCGACCCAGCTCGGGATCATCCCGATGTTCATGATGATGAAGGAACTGGGATGGACCGGTTCTTTGGGCGCGATCATGATCCCAACCCTGGTGACAGCCTTTGGCGTCTTTTTCATGCGCCAATATCTGGTGGACAATATCCCCGACGAACTCATCGAGGCTGCCCGAGTGGATGGCGCCTCCATGATTGGAACCTTCTGGCACGTTGGTGTACCGGCCGCGCGCCCAGCGATGGCGATCTTGTCGCTGTTCACTTTTATGACCGCATGGACCGACTATCTTTGGCCAATGCTTGTCGCACCACAAACACCTACCCTGCAGGTGGCATTGAGCCAGTTGCAATCAGCCCGCTATGTTGATTACACCATCGTGATGACCGGCGCACTGATGGCCACGATTCCTCTGTTGTTACTTTTCATCGTGGCCGGCAAACAACTTGTATCCGGAATTATGGCAGGAGCTGTTAAAGGTTAATGACTCATCATCTATCTCAAGAATTCGCGTGGCCCAAGCACTTCCTTTTTGGATCAGCTACCGCCGCAGCGCAAATTGAAGGTGCCGGGCACCTCTACGGCAAGGAAGACTCTATCTGGGATGCCTTCGCCCGTAAGGAAGGTGCCATTGCCGGGGGAGAGGACCTCGAAGTCGCGGTAGATCATTATCACCGCTACCGCGAAGACGTTCAGTTGATGCGAGAACTAGGACTGGATTCTTATAGATTCTCTACCAGTTGGGCACGAGTGATTCCTGGCGGACGCGAGGTAAATGCTCAGGGGCTGGATTTTTATTCGCGCCTTGTTGACGAGCTGCTCGAAAATGGAATCTTGCCGTGGCTGACCCTGTACCACTGGGATTTACCGCAGGCCCTTGAGGAACAAGGTGGTTGGACCAATCGCGAGACAGCCTACAAATTTGTGGAATATGCCGAAGTTGTTTACAACAAGCTTGGTGATCGGGTCCAGCATTGGACAACTTTTAATGAGCCACTGTGCTCGTCTCTGATTGGTTATGCTGCAGGAGAGCATGCCCCTGGACGCCAAGAACCCAAGTCCGCGTTGGCTGCTGTGCATCATCAGCACCTGGCACATGGGTTGGCCGCGCAACGGTTGCGTGAACTTGGCGCCCAGGAACTGGGGATCACCCTGAACCTGACCAATGCTGTGCCTAATGATCCTAGCGATCCAGTTGATCAGGAAGCTGCTCGTCGCATTGATGCGTTATGGAATCGCATGTACCTAGATCCGCTATTAAAGGGCTCCTATCCTGAAGATCTCCTCGAAGATGTCAGTGATTACGGTTTAGCCGAGCTGATTCAGCCCGGTGATCTGGAAACTATTCACCAGCCGCTGAACTTCCTGGGCGTGAACCACTATCACGATGACAACGTTTCAGGACACCCGCTGCCCCATGACCAACCGGTCGCGGTGGTTCCGACGGACTCAGCGAAGTCTTCGCCGTTTGTCGGCAGTGAATACGTCACTTTCCCTGCACGAGACTTGCCTCGGACCGCGATGGGATGGGAAGTGAATCCCCAGGGCTTGCGAGTGCTGCTTAACCGCTTGCATCGGGACTATGAAACTCTGCCGGCACTGTACATCACCGAAAATGGTGCCGCCTACACCGATGTCGTGAGCGAAGAAGGAAGCATCGAGGACCATGAACGAAGCGAGTACGTCTTAGATCATCTAGACGAAGTGGCCCACGCAATTGAAGACGGCGTGGACGTGCGTGGCTATTTTGTTTGGTCCTTGCTCGATAACTTCGAATGGGCCTGGGGCTATAACAAGCGATTCGGCATTATTTACGTGGATTATCAGACCCAAGAACGAATCATCAAGAATAGTGGCCGGGCCTACGCAAGCCTCATTGCGGCTAATCGTACAATGGCATAACAACGGAGCAAGATGATGGTTCGCAGATCCTACGGGCACTGCGAACCATCTTGCTTACGTGGCTGATCAATAAACTCCTCGGACCTAGGCGTAAAAGAATGAGCATGGAAGAACCGCGCAAGCCACAGGCAACGCTCGAATTGGTGGCAGAACGGGCAGGGGTATCGCGTGCCACTGTCTCGCGGGTTGTTAACGGTTCAGATCGTGTTAAGGCGGGCGCCAAAAAAGCAGTCGAGCAGGCCATTAGAGAACTGAACTACGTGCCTAACCGTGCAGCACGCTCGCTGGCACAGGGCAGAAGCAACTCCATCGCGCTTGTCGTTCCAGAGAATACTGCAAAGTTTTTCGCAGATCCCTACTTTGCCAAGGTTGTTCAGGGCGCCGCACAGTATTTGGCCGGGACCGAATTTATGCTGACTTTGTTGCTCTCTACAGAATCTGATCCGGCAAAAACTACCCGCTATCTTCAAGGCGGAAACGTTGACGGTGCCCTGGTCCTGTCGCACCATGCGGATGATCAATCGTATGCGGATTTAGGAGCGTTGCTGCCGATGGTTTACGGCGGACGAACCATGAGCACCGATCAGAATGAAATTTACGTCGTGGACATTGACAATATTGCAGCGGCGCGTCAGGCAACTGAACTGATCATCGACCGAGGCCGGAGTAAATTAGCAATGATTGCCGGGCCACAGGATATGGGCGCTGGGCTGGACCGTTTGATCGGATTCCAGCGCGCCGTCCAAGACGCTGGATTGGAACCGGTAGCCATTGAAGCTGGAGATTTCACCCCAGCTAGCGGCCATCAGATCATGCAGCAGATGATTAAGAACAACATAGAGTTTGATGGCTTGTTTGCTGCCAGCGCCCAGATGGGCTTCGGAGCGTTACAGGCTCTCGCAGAGGCAGGAATTAGTGTTCCGGAGCAGGTTTCGGTAACAGCGGTGGACGATGACTCTTTTGCGCGCAGCTCAACTCCGCCTTTGACGACGATTGCACAATTCCCTGAACGTCAGGGGGAGATCATGGCCGAATTGTTGATCAAGCGGATCCATGGAGAGCAAGTGCCTGAATGGAGCATCATGGACACCAAACTTGTCTTGCGCGATTCTCACTAGGAGCTCGTCAAATACCGTGTAAACGCAAAAAAATTCCCACTCATTTGAGTGGGAATTTTCAATTTGTGCGCCCAAAGGGATTCGAACCCCTGACCTTCTGTTCCGTAGACAGACGCTCTATCCAGCTGAGCTATGGGCGCATATTTATTTGTTGTCGCCTTGACGACTTGAATAACTCTACACGAGATTGAGCCGGAGGAAAAACCAAAACTGCCAAAAGTGCGGTGATTCACAAAATATCTAATGAAAGTCGTTTTGGGTGAAGCATGAGCGTGACAATTTGGCGCACTGCGCGGGGAAGGGTCACTCATGCAAGATGGCTTGATACAGATTATGGTCCTGCCAACGTCCGTTGATTTTGAGGTAATTCGGTGCCATGCCGATGTGGGTGAATCCGTTGTTCAAGAGTACTCGCGCAGACGCTTGATTATGTAGAAGAGTGCTCGCTTCAATCCGGTGTAACTTGAGGGCGCTAGTTGCTTCTTTGAGGAGTTCAGCCACTGCGCGCGAAGCTAAACCCTGGCCAGTGTATTGGTGGTCCACCCAATAGCCGAGGCTTGCACTTTGGAAAGCGCCGCGGACGACGGACGAGATGTTGAAGCGACCTATCAGGATTTCGCCGCGGAATAGACCATAGGGAAAGGCTAGACCCTTGTGATTCGCTGCGAGGGTCTGAGAAATGTTCTCCGCTTGCCAAGCTTCGGTATAAAACTCGCGATCGCGTTCTGGCTCCCACTGGAGTAGGTGCTCCTGGTTTCGTTGGTAGGCCTGGGCAATTTGAGCGGCGTCGTTAACCTTGAGTATGCGCAGGGCGGTTTGAGAATCGACGGGTATGCGTCGCACTAAATTCTCCTAGAGAAGCAAAAAATTCCCACTCGTAAGAGTGGGAATTTTCAATTTGTGCGCCCAAAGGGATTCGAACCCCTGGCCTTCTGTTCCGTAGACAGACGCTCTATCCAGCTGAGCTATGGGCGCATATTCTATTGTTGATTCGTTCTCACGAACCTCGAATTACTATACAGGTCGTTTTGTGCATGTACAAATCGGCAGGCAAAGCTACCGCGCCCAGATGAACAAAAGGTTATATGAAGCGGGTGAAAGGGTACCGGTCTACGTGACCTTAGTCACATATTTTTACCCTTGACACTTTTGTTTTTCCCGGAATTTCGGGAATTTTCTTCTTTGCGCTTTGCTTGCTGAAGATTTCTGAGGTCTCAGTCACACGTCGCCCGCCAGTCGTTCCCCATAGCCTTGATTCATTGCTAGTTGAGCCCAATGGAGGGAACACATAATGAGCACGAGCTCGGATCAGACCGTAATCGACGCAGTAGCAACTTCGCACAAGGAGTTGGCAAGCTGGGTTGAAGATGTGGCCGCACTGACGAAGCCGGATCGTGTTTATTGGGTTGACGGATCAGCTGAAGAATCAGAGCGACTGAATGCCGAATTGGTTGAGTCCGGAACCTTGGTCAAGCTGACCGATCCAAACTTCCCTAACTCCTACGCAGGTTTTTCCGATCCTAAGGACGTTGCACGCGTAGAAGAGCGCACCTTCATCTGCTCCAAGAAGAAGGAAGACGCCGGCTTCACCAACAACTGGGAAGACCCAGAAAAGATGAAATCCATGCTTAATGGATTGTTTGACGGCTCGATGCGCGGACGCACCATGTACGTCATTCCGTTCGTCATGGGTCCGCTGGATGCAGAAACTCCTGCTTACGGCGTCGAAATCACCGACTCGGCCTACGTTGTCGCCTCGATGCGCATCATGGCCAAGATCGGTACGGAAGTACTGCGCAAGATGGAAGCCGAGAACGCTTTCTTCGTTCCCGCACTGCACTCGGTAGGCGCACCACTGAAGCCAGGACAGAAGGACGTTGCATGGCCATGCAACGACGACAAGTGGATCGTGCACTTCCCAGAAGAACGCTCCATCATGTCTTACGGTTCCGGCTACGGTGGCAACGCGCTGCTGGGCAAGAAGTGCTACTCGCTACGTATTGCGTCGGCCATGGCTCGTGACGAGGGATGGCTTGCAGAGCACATGCTGATCCTGAAGCTGACCAGCCCACAGAACAAGGCCTACCACATTGCTGCTGCTTTCCCATCGGCTTGTGGCAAGACCAACCTGGCTCTGCTGGATCCAACCATCGAAGGCTGGAAGGCTGAAACCCTGGGTGATGACATCAACTGGATGCGCATCGGCAGCAAGGGCGAACTGCGCGGCGTTAACCCAGAATACGGACTGTTCGGTGTGGCACCGGGCACCGGCTGGTCCACCAACCCGAATGCCATGCGCGCCATTGCCAAGGGCAACAACATCTTCACCAACGTTGCGCTGACCGACGAAGGTGGCGTGTGGTGGGAAGGCATGACCGACGAGGCCCCAGCACACCTGATCGACTGGTTGGGCAATGACTGGACCCCAGAGTCCGGTCGCCCAGCGGCTCACCCTAACTCGCGTTTCTGCACGCCGATCTCCCAGGTCGACATGCTCTCCGAGGATTACTACTCGCCAAACGGCGTGAAGATTGATGCGATTCTCTTCGGTGGACGTCGCAAGACCACCATTCCTTTGGTGACCGAAGCTCGCAGCTGGACTAACGGGATCTTCATGGGCTCCACCCTGTCCTCCGAAACCACTGCAGCTGCTGCGGGCGCCACCGGCGTTATCCGTCGTGACCCAATGGCCATGTTGCCATTCATCGGTTACAACGCAGGTGACTACCTGAACCACTGGGATCAGATCTCGACCAAGCTCAACGAAGAGCAAATGCCGAAGATCTTCCTGGTCAACTGGTTCCGTCGCACCGCAGATGGTGGCTTCGCATGGCCAGGCTTCGGCGACAACTCGCGTGTACTGAAGTGGGCTATCGATCGCATCGAAGGTACCGCGGATGCCAAGGAAACCATCATTGGTAACGTCCCAACCGGCGAGTCCATCGATTTGACCGGACTCGAAGGGTTCACCCCCGCTGATGTTGAGGCAGCCGTAGCCGTCAACAAGGACGAATGGGCTACCGAAGTTGAAGGTATCGAAGAATGGTACGCAAACTTCGGCGACGCATTGCCAGCATCGTTGCGTGCTGAGCTTGATGGCCTGAAGGCACGCCTGAGCGCCTAGTCTAAACCCCGGAGTAATCCGCGATCTAAGGCTCCTTGATTCTGGAACCCCAGAGTCAAGGAGCTTTTTCGTGTCCATGGGATGCTGCTCGGTGCGGAATAGTCACAATCCGGGCACAGTTTTCCCACGCCGAGTAAAAGTGGGTGCAAAATCAACTAACTGTGAAAAGATAATTCTATGGTTTTGGCACGTTTGATTCTTGGGCTACTGTGTTTGTCACCGATGACCGGCTATGAACTCAAAAAGCACTTTGACTCCTCTATTAACCACTTTTGGAACGCGGATAAGGCGCAAATATATCGCACCTTGGCCCAGCTGGTTGATAAGGGATATGCCACCGTGCGCACGGTAGCGCAGAGCAACTACCCTGACCGCCAGGAGCACCACATCACCGAAGCGGGGCGCGAAGTCCTCACCGGTTGGCTCTCATCTGGTGCAGCGCAGTCCCCAGAACGAGACCCCTTCATGGGTCAGGTGTTCTTCGCAGCCGAGCTGGAACGCGAAGACATTGAGCAGCTATTGATCCAGCGCCGTGAAGCGACGCAGTTCATTCTCGACGACTATCTTTCCCAACGCGAAGGCATCGACATGCGAGCCGCAGCTGACCGCCGAAGTTTCCTCATGGCCGCCACACTTGACCATGCCATCCGACAACAAGCCGCAGAGCTGGAATGGCTCGACGCGGTATTGGAGTACCTGCCATGACTTCCGATAAAGAATCAGGACCCAAGGCAACGCAGGATTTTGTGCGTGAGGCCACCGACTACCCCGAAGTGCACCCGGGACGAGCGCCCGAAGGCCAGCGCCAGGCTCAAACTCTGGTTTTCTTGCACGGCGGGAATGTTGGCAACTGGAGCTGGGACCCACAGGTTTTGGCCTTCGGTGATTTCAACATCTTGACCTTACATTTGCCTGCCTTTGGCGCGCGTTTCGAAGAAACCTGGGACGGGCTGGAATCAGCGGCCGACGATGTTGCCGCCTTGATCGCAGATGAAGTTTCCGAAGGCGGAGTGCATCTGGTCGGGATTTCACTCGGAGGCGTCATCGCCTTGCACGTGGCGGCGCGACATCCAGAACTGGTGGATTCCGTATTGGTCACCGGCACCCCGTTGACCGGGGCCAGCGCGACGGCGCGAGCCTTAAACCGAATGCAACTGAAGCTGATTGGCAGTGAGTGGTACTGGCGATTCCAAGCTGGCGCCTATGGCATGGTCGATGATGAGCGTGAGCTTTTCACCGAGCACGGGGTCAAGCTTAAGCCAGAAAATATGCGGGCCATCATGGATGATCTGGATCCTGGCGCGTTGCCTAAGAACTTGGAGAACTACCAAGGGCCAGTGTTGGCCCTGGTGGGAGCCAAAGAACCTAAACTTGTGCAAAAGTCCTTTGTGGCTCTGCGCGAGAAACTTCCGCAAGCAATCACCCGCGTGGTACCGGGCATGCACCACCAATGGAATATTGAAAACCCAATCCTCTTTAACTCGGTACTACGCAAGTGGATTTCAGACGGCGGTTTACATCAGATCCTGGTCGATCCCGAGGCAGCAAAACCGAGCCGCACCCTCGAAGTCCCAGCAGGTATGAGCAAGGCAGCCGAAGAAACGGAGCAAGGTAGCGCGGGTAAATTCCCTAAAAAGCTTGATCCGCGAAGGCTGGATCCTAAGAAGTTGGATTTCAAGAGGAAGACGACGAAGCAGAGCGAAACTGCTCAAGCTCCTGAGGAAACCGAGAAATAACGACAAAAAAGTGCTGCAGGTGAATTCCCCAAAAATTCAACCTGCAGCACAGCTATTCGACCTGTTGGTTAGGCAGCAAGCCATACATCTGGGCCGAAGACTTCATAGTGAATACGCTCGGCTGGAACGCCGGCTTCGAGTGCCTGGTTACGCACCGCATTCATGAACGGCAAAGGACCGCACAGGTACACCTGAGCATCCTCGGTCAGTGCCTCGGTGAGATCCATGTAACCGGCCTTGGCGTTCAAGCCCTCTGGAAGTTCGCCACGCTCGAACCAGGTGCTGATGGTAGCTTCTGGCAGTTTGCTAACGGACTCAATCATCTGATCGCGCAGTGGCCAAGCGGAGAATTCCTGATCAGCGTGCAGGACGGTAACCTTGCGGTTCGAGCCATTGGCTGCCAAAGTCTGCAGCGCAGCAGCACTCGGAGTGCAACCAATGCCCGCGGTAGCGATAACCAGTGGCGAACCGTCGTTTTCTACGACCAAGTCGCCGTAAGGGTTCGAGAGCTCAACGATGTCGCCGATTTTCAGGTCGTTGTGGATGACTGGAGAGAACTCGCCATTGACATCCAACTTCACGGTGATGGTACGGCGGCTGGCATGTTCGATGTCGTTGCTCAGGGTGTACTGACGTACCTGACGGATACCATCTGCCATCGGCATACGAACCGAAACAAACTGGCCCGGCTTCGCCACGGTCACTGGAGTCTCATCAGCTGGCTCAAAGCTAAAGACGACTGAATCAAGGCCGGTTTCGGTGCGCTCAACCAGCTTCCATGGAGCGTAGATTTCTGCGTTGGCCTGCTGTGCGTACAAGCCCTTCTCGATCTTGATCAGCGCGTGAGCCATGAGCCAGTAGACCTCGGTCCAGGCCTCGGCGATTTCTGGGGTGAGCGCGTCACCCAGGTCTTCGGCGATAGCGTCAAAGAGGTGCTTGTACACAATCGGGTACTGTTCCTCGACGACACCGAGCGAAGTGTGCTTGTGGGCTACACGGGCAAGCATGGTTTCTGGGGTGGTGTTGGGGTACTTGACCAGGTAGGTGGCGAAGACAGCGATGGATCCTGCCAGAGCTTGCTGCTGGGTGCCATTCTTCTGGTTCGAGCGGGAGAAAATTCCGTCCAGTAGTTCTGGATGCGCGGTGAACAGGCGGTTGTAGAAGTTCGGGGTAATGCTGGAGATGCGCTCAGCGATGATTGGCAATGTGGCTTCGATGACCGGGAAGGATTTGGTGGACAGCATCGGGTCTCCTTGGGAATAGGGGATTACTTGTATCTGAGATACAAGATTTATGATTCATTTCTACGCCTGGTAGAAAAGGATTGCAAGTTAAATAGTTCTCACATCACACCGAAAGTGTGTGATGTCACTTCAAGGGCAAAGCTCGCCTAGGAAAAGCTGCGAATTGTAGGGAACGGGAGTGCCTTAATAGGCGATCCTGGTGCGACCGGGCAGATATCTTCAATGGTCAGCGGATCCAATGAAGCATAGAACGCTTCACGGGCCTGACGGAATACCGCCCGTAGTCTGCAATTACCCGAAAGTGGGCAGGGGGTTTGGGCATCATGCTCGGAACAGTCCACGATATCCGTACGCTTGTCCAACTTGCGCAAGAGTCCGCCGAGGGATGCCTGCAAGGCATCATTGCTCAACGTCGCGCCACCATTGCGGCCGCGAGTAACCTGCAAGATCCCTAGGGTACGTAATTCCAGTACGGCCTTGGCAACGTGGTTATAGGGGACTCCCACTGAATCGGAGATTTCCCGGCTAGTCAGTTGCCCGGTACCTGGCGTTGCTAGAACCATGATGGTTCGCAAGCAGACGTCGGCGAAGGCACTGAGTTTCATGTTTATTACTTTACGTGGGAAAAGCATTCTGGGGTCAGCATAGTGACTATGCTGACCCCAGAATATGTGTATCTATGTTTTAGAGCGCGTTGGCCCAGATAGCTTCGGCGGACTCGGCAGCTGGCTCGTCAAAGATCCACTCTCCACCAGGCTCTGCTGGCATGGTGTACGGCTGGACGATGGCCAAGGCCGCGCCAATACGGTGTTCAGCCACTACGTGGACAGCATCGCGGTCGTTCTCTTGCAACAGAACGTCCGAGGCAATGGCGATGGCCTCGAAGTGCGTTCCCTGCTGGTTTAACACCTGGACCAGCTCTGCAGCCATGGCCTCGGTGTCGATGTCGGCATCTGGATCCTCGGGATCGTCCGTTGGAGGAACAGCAATGAGACGGAGCTCAGGTTCGTCCTCGCCTTCCTTTGGCTCCAGCGCGATGGCGAAGGGGAGGAATACGCCCTGCTCTTCAAGCTGTTCGCGAGCCACACCCAAGGCGGTGCCCAGAACCTTGTTCAGTGCGTCCTTGACGCCCTCATCTAATGATTCGAGATTCATGTCTTCCCTTTGTTAGTTGGTGACGTTTTCTGAACGCACGATTGCCAATACGGTATCGCGCAGGGGCTCAATGATTTCTGCAGTTCGACCTTCGCCGTTAAAGCGGAGGTACGGTTCGGTATTGGAAGGACGCAGGTTGATCCACCAGCTTCCATCAGTGGCTGAAATGGTCGTGCCATCCATCTTCATCACATCCACCGGCTGTCCGTCAAAGTGCGCCAGCACCAACTCGATGGCAGCGTCCTTGTCTTCAACCTGGGAATTGATCTCACCGGTAGCGACATAGGGCTCGTATTCTGCGCCCAGCTCGGAAAGCGGAAGTTCTTGTTCGCCCAAAGCCGCCAGCACGTGCATGGCAGCGAGCATACCGGTGTCAGCATTGTAGAAGTCGCGGAAGTAGTAGTGAGCGGAGTGTTCGCCACCAAAGACCGCACCCTGGGCTGCCATTTCAGCCTTGATGAAGGAGTGACCCACACGAGTCATTACCGGGGTCCCGCCGGCCTTGGCGACAAATTCCGGAACCGCTTTAGAAGTGATCAGGTTGTGGATGATCACAGGGTTTTGTTCGCCGGCGGCCTGAACGCGAGCGATTTCACGAACAGCGACCAGGGCGGTGATGGCCGAAGGCGAGAGCGGTAGGCCGCGTTCGTCGATAACGAAGCAACGGTCCGCATCCCCGTCGAAGGCCAACCCCAAATCCGCTGAGTGCTCTAGCACGGCGGCCTGCAGATCCTTGAGATTTTCTGGTTCCAGCGGGTTAGCCGGGTGATTAGGGAAGGTCCCGTCCAGTTCGAAGTACAGCGGAACAATTTCCAATGGCAGGGCCGAGAGCACGGTGTCGCCCAGTACCGCTGGGGTGGTCAGGCCGCCCATACCGTTGCCTGCATCCACCACAATCTTCAGCGGGCGGATAGCGGAAAGATCAACTAATTCGCGTAGGTAGGCAGCGTAGTCGGCGAGCACATCACGTTCGATGGTGCTTCCCTGCGGGGCGTCACCAGAGACCGGCAGGCCCTCGTTGAGGTACTGCTGTGCGAGATCACGAATGTCGAACAGACCGGTGGCCGAAGAGATCGGACGGGCGCCAGCCTTGGACATCTTAATGCCGTTGTACTGTGCTGGGTTGTGGCTAGCGGTGAAGACGACGCCAGCTGCATCTAGCTTGCCTGAAGCAAAGTACAGCTCGTCGGTGGAAATCAGTCCGAGCATGATGACATTAGCGCCACGGTAGGTCGCACCTCGGGCGAAAGCCTGGGCAAATTCCTCCGAGGACGGACGCATGTCCCCACCGACCAGTACGTCCTTGCCAGCCAGGGACAAGACATCAACAAAAGCTGCGCCGATCGCTTCGATTGCTTCGGCATTCAAGCTTTCGCCGACGACGCCACGAACGTCGTAGGCCTTAAAGCTCTGATTAAGATCAATTTCTTCACTCACGCCTTTCAGCCTACCGGTTTGACTGATTCAAATCATTGAGAACTGCGCGATTGTGCATGGGAAATGCCTAACACTTCCGCTAAATAGTGGTGCGGCGTGGCCGGTGGCACCCAGTTATTGCACAAATGGGGTCACGCCAGGACTAAAACAGGGGAGGAAACTGAAATACTTGAGCCATGGATGGCTCAATGCAAGTGGATCTGAAAACACTCGCCCTGCAGAAACTGCGTGCCCTGGTACAAAACCCGCAAGCCCAGTTTCACGACGGACAATATGAGGCGATCGAGGCTTTGGTCGCCCAACGTCGTCGTGCCCTCGTCGTGCAACGCACCGGCTGGGGAAAATCTGCCGTGTACTTCATTGCATCACTGCTCTTGCGTGAGCAAGGTTATGGGCCGACGCTGATCGTTTCGCCTCTGTTGGCCCTGATGCGTGACCAGGTGGCTGCCGCCGAGCGGGCCGGGGTGCGTGCTGCGGCCATCAATTCTGCCAATGTGCTCGAATGGCGCGAGATTCTTGAAAAACTGCAACGCAATGAACTCGACGTGTTGCTGGTGTCGCCTGAGCGACTGAACAATCCATCCTTCCGCGAGCAACAATTACCGATGCTTTTAGAACGCTTGGGGCTATTGGTGATCGATGAAGCGCACTGCATCTCGGACTGGGGCCATGATTTCCGTCCGGACTATCGGCGTATCCGCGATTTGATCGCACGCTTGCCGCAAGGTCTGCCGGTATTGGCCACTACCGCCACAGCCAATAGCCGTGTTGTTAAGGACGTGGCAGAACAATTGGCTGGTGGAAGTGCGCAGGTCTTTACCCTGCGTGGAACATTAGCTCGTGATTCCCTACGGCTTGGGGTGCTTCGTCTGCCTTCACCGCGAATGCAGTTGGCCTGGCTACTGAGCCATATCAACGACTTCAACGGTTCGGGGATTATCTATACCCTGACGGTATCGGCGGCCGAGGATATTGCCAGGCTCTTGCGCGAAGCAGGACATGAAGTGGCTTCGTATACCGGGCGCACCGATCTGCAAGAGCGCGAACGTCTTGAACTGGCTCTGAAAAACAACGAAGTTAAAGCGTTGATTGCCACTAGCGCGCTGGGCATGGGCTTCGATAAGCCGGACCTCGGATTTGTCCTGCACATCGGTGCACCGAGCTCACCGGTGGCCTACTACCAGCAGGTGGGTCGTGCTGGCCGTGGCAGTGTCAACGCGGATGTGCTGTTGCTTCCCGGCCCGGATGACTCAGAAATCTGGGAGTACTTTGCAACCAGCTCTATGCCAGATGAATTCCGCGCAACTCAGGTGCTGGACGCTTTAGCCAGTACCGATGGGGCGATGAGCGTTCCGGCGTTAGAAAGCGCAGTGAACTTGCGACGTTCACCCTTGGAACTGCTGTTGAAGGTATTGGCCGTCGACGGCGCGGTGGAGCGTGTTGCTGGCGGATGGATGCGCACCGACATGCCGTGGAACTACGACGCTGACCGGTACAAGCGCGTGGCACAAAGCCGGATCCATGAGCAGACCCTGATGGTCAGCTACGAAAACACGCGCGGTTGCCGCATGCAATTTTTGACCGAAGCTTTGGACGATCCCCGCTCGGTACCTTGTGGTCGGTGCGATAACTGCGCCGGTGTGTGGTTCGATGACCACATCCCAGAAGACTCTAAAGACAGTGCTCAGGCAGCTTTGGGCCGCGTTGGTATTCCGATCGAACCCCGCAAGCTCTACCCTTCAGGGCTGGACCGACTAGGGTACTCGCTCAAGGGAAAAATCCCAGTCGACGAGCAGCTCGCTGAGGGGAGGGCCCTGGCTAGATTGACCGACCTGGGATGGGGCAATCGACTGCGTCAGCTCTTTGCAGATCCTACGGACCATCCAATTGATCAGGCGATGCTTGATGCCTGCGTCAAAGTATTGGCCGAATGGAATTGGGAAGAGCGGCCTGTTGGAGTGGTGGCCATGCCATCAAATAAGCGTCCGCAGCTGATTACTTCACTGGCGCAGAAATTGGCACAGGTGGGCCGTCTTCGCTATCTGGGACAACTGGAGTATCGGGGAACTGGTCCGCAAAATGGCCCCGGCGGAAACTCTGCCTTCCGAGTGGCCGCGGTGGCGGACACCTTTGAACTTCCCGCCGATCTAGAGTCGTTGATCGCCAGTGCACCTGGTCCAATATTGCTGGTTGATGACCTTGCGGATTCTCGTTGGTCCTTGGCCATGGCCGGGCGGGCCCTGAGGATCGCTGGGGCGCCGGGTGTCTTGCCTTTCACTTTGGGCGTAGCAGGGTAATTGCACAGTTAAACGAAGTAGTCTGGATGTATGGAAATTATCATCTGGCTCGTCGTTGTCATCGCCGTGATTGCCCTGGGCTACTTCGGATTGCAGGCATTACGGAAGAAGAACACTGCGCAGGTTGCGCAGGCGATCTCCCGTGAAGCGGCTGAAGCTGCCAACGCGAAATTAGATGATTCCTCGCGCAATTCGGTCTATCGCAATTTGGCCAAGGGCGATGTTATGGGTGCCGTCCAGGCATATCGCGCTGCAACCGGTGACACCGTGAAGAACTGCGTCATCGCGGTGCGTAGCCTCGACAAATACCCGCAGGTGGCTCCGGCTAAGGAACTGCCCATTGATGAATCCGAAATCAAGGCTTTGAGCGACAAGTTGGAAGCTCAGGTAGAGCGCGAAGACCGTGAATCGGCCAAGGACAAGGCTCTGGAACCACTGGATGGTTCGGCTGATGACCTTTGGGTGGTGCCTAAGGAATGGAGCGAGCAGTTTGGTTCAGAAAACGAACCGAGCGCCACTCATTTCAAAATGGCCTTTGAGCTTGACGGTGAGAGCCGTGAGTTTTCCAGCGAGCAGTTGCCACCGAATGAGTATGATCAGCTGTTCTCCATGTTGCGTGATTCCAACTTTGAAGAAGCAGCAAAAATCTTGCATGGATACACGGGCCTGCCGGTCGAAGACTTGGAGCGAATGATCGCCACCTCGCCAATGTCTGGCGGAGTCTCCAACGGTAATGTCGCGGATTTCCGTTTTGAAGGACAGGGTCCAGACGGTCCCGTTCATTTTGACGCAGCAGATTTGCCTGAGGCGGATCGTGAGGCGCTTTTTGAAGCCATCGCCGATACTGATCTCGATCGCATGTCAGAGATCATCGTGCGCCACACGTCATTGCCGGAAGATATTGTGCAGAACATGCTGCAGACCTTCGTTAAGCGCAAGGACTAGCCCAAGCCTTAAGATCCCGAATCTTTTAACACTGATGGCGTCCACCAAACTTTTGTTTGGTGGACGCCATCAGTGTTATGTAGTGAAAATGTCCGTAAAGCGCAAAGAAAAACGTGTTTCTGGAGGAGCTGCTCAGGTCTGCGCGACACTGATTTTTTGATGGACGGGCAGTGCACCGGTGGGCTGAGGTGAGCAGCGATCCTCAAGATGACAGATCTGGCATGTTCTTTGACCGGAGAAAAAGAAAACCCCTACCTGAGTAGGGGTTTTATGGCGGACACGGGGGGATTTGAACCCCCGGTCGAGTTTAACCCCGACCCTTCATTAGCAGTGAAGTCCATTCGGCCGCTCTGGCACGTGTCCATCCGCTGTTTCCAGCAGAATCTAGCCTACCTGAAGATAGGCGCGTGTTCCAAAACGAGTAGGCTACCGCACATGTCGCCACAGGAATTCGTAGCTGGTAGCCAGCATTTTCGCGGTCGATTCGTTATCTGTGGACCCAGCATGGCCTCCGCCCTCTGGCTCGTGATACCGCACATTTTCAATACCCAGATCCATCATCTTGGCTGCCATGATGCGGGCCTGCGAGGGACCAACGCGGTCATCAGAGGTTGTGGTCCAAATCAACGAGGCCGGGTAGTCGTCTACTGGATGCGGCTGATCGCTGAGTCGGTGTACCGGCGAGAACGTCCGCAAGAATTTCCAGTCCTCAGCGTTCTCAGGATCCCCGTATTCGGCAATCCACGAATGTCCCGCTGCTAACTGGGTGTAGCGCTGCATATCAAGCAGCGGAACGCCGCAGGAAATGACACCGAACAAATGAGGATATCCGGCGATCATATTGCCCATGAGCAGACCACCATTGGAACGGCCGGTAGCGGCCAAATGGGCTCGTGAAGTCACACCGCGACGTACTAAGTCTTCGGCGATCGCCGCAAAGTCCTCGTAGGCGCGGTGGCGATTTTCACGCAGCGCTGCTCGGTGCCATGCCGGGCCGTATTCGCCACCACCGCGAATGTTGGTCATAACGTAAACAGCGCGCCGACCACTATCGTTGCGGCGAGATAACCATCCAACACCCATCGCTGCAGCGTAACCGGGCGTCATACTGTGCTGGAAGCCGCCATATCCGTCCATGAGCACCGGATTCTGACCGTCAAGCAACATGTGCTCGTCTGCCACCTGGAAGTATGGAACCTGTGTCCCGTCCTTAGACGTCGCGAAATGTTGGGTGACTTTTAACCCTTCGGCAGAAAAACGCTCTGGTGATCTCTTTACAGCGTTCGCTGTGGAGCCGACGGATCCCCGTAGCAGGGTAGTCGGTGTCGTGAATCCGGTGACGGTCATCCAATAGTCATCGCCCGCGGTTGCGTCCTCATCGTCTACGGCACCCACCGAAATGCTCAGCATCGGATCTTCGAGCGGCATTTGTGATTCGCTGAAGTTCTCTCGCAGGTTGATCACGCGAACTTGCGCTGCCACATGGTGCAACACAGTGAGCAGTAGATAATTTGCGGTAAAGCTCAAGGATTCCAACGCAGTGCTGTCATCAGGAATGAACAGCACCTGCTGGATAGTGCCGTCCTCAAAGAATTTTTCCAGTTCGGCAATGGCCAAGGAGCCTGCTGTAATGATCTGGCCTTGATGCTCCCAATCTGTTTGCGGAGCAAAGAGCACCCACTGACGATGAAGACTAACCTGAACATCGGTAGGAACGTCGATCACGCGATGTTCCTGATCGATCAAGACTCCGGTGATGGAATGATAAAAATCGATGGCATCCGTGGTGACCACGCGTTCGAAGCCCGAGGTGGAATCGAAGTATCCAAAGGCTGCCACGTGCTCCTTGTTAACCTCGAACAATTTTGGAGCATCTTCAATTTCCATTCTGCGCGCAACCCGTCGCAGGGTGTTGGCATACGTGGAGCGAGTGGTGAACTGCTCGCTGCTGGCTGAACCAACGAGTAATGTATCGCGGTCGATCCAGGAAGCCTGAGTCTTAGCCACCGGCAGGTCAAAGCCGTTGGCAACAAAGGACTTACTCGTCAGGTCAAACTCACGGATGCGCACCTGGTCGCCTCCGTCGGGGCTTAGGCGAATCAGTGCCCGTTCATACGGTTCAGATTCCTTCGGGCGAAGAAGCGTGGAGCCTGCGAAATGCCATTCCTGCCCTTCAGATGCGGCTAAGGCGTCCAGATCCAGCAAGATCTCCCATGTAGGGTCGTCGGTGAGATAGGACTGCCAGGTGGTGCGTCGCCACAGCCCGAGCCGGTGTTCCGAATCCCGCCAGAAGTTGTAATAGTGCTCGCCGCGTTTGGTGACCATGGGAATGCGGTCTTGGGCATCGAGCACGGTCTTGATGTGTTGAACTTGCTCGTGGAATGAGTCATCGTACAGTTCGTCTTCGGTCCGGGCAGTTTGCTCTCGAACCCATCTAAGGGCTGCCTCGTCCCGGGTTTCTTCTAGCCATGAATACGGATCGTTGCTCGTCGCCTTGGAAACATGCTCAGTCATGGGCATAGTCTATGCGTTGAGGCGTGTGGCCTGCGTTAAAGGTAATAACCTATAGGGGTGAGCACCGTGAACGATAATCCAATCAACGAATACAGTCTGGCCATTGTCGGGGCGGGGCCGCGTGGCACCAGCGTCGTGGAACGATTCGCAGACCTGTCACTGAAGCTGGCGCCCAAGGGCAGCAAGCTGAATATTGTGGTTTTTGATCCCTATCGTCCGGGCTCAGGACATGTTTGGAATCCTCACCAGTCAGAAAATTTCTGGATGAACACTCCAGCTTCCTTTCCCACTGTGGCGCCAGAACGTATCAGCGATGAACCGGGTCTGAGCTTTAGGCAGTTCGTTGCGTTGCGTGGGGACGGGCGACAGCTCACCGACGAACATGCGAAAAGTATTGAACAGATTACTGCCGGAACGTACCCATCACGGGCCATGTACGGCGAGTACCTAGAACATGTTTTTGACCGCAGCTGTGCGGTGCTTGAACAGCATGAATCATTTACTATCCAGCATGTTCCTGCAGAAGTACTTTCACTGCGCCCACAGGGCAACGGGTATGACTTGGAATATCGTGCAAGTACTCAAGGTTCAGAGATACAGCATCTATCTGTAGATGCTGTGGTGTTGGCTCTAGGGCACCAGAGCGCTGAGCTGAATCCCTGGCAAAAACAACTGCAAGAAGCTGCCGCTAACCATGGCGCTACCTATTTGCCACCGAACATTCCAGCAGACCTAGATTTCAGCAAATTTGCTGAGGGTCAACCAGCGCTCATTCGTGGGCTAGGCCTGAATTTCTTTGACTGCATGGCTGA
The DNA here is from genome assembly GCF_039602135.1 of Glutamicibacter sp. B1. Taxonomy (NCBI): domain Bacteria; kingdom Bacillati; phylum Actinomycetota; class Actinomycetes; order Micrococcales; family Micrococcaceae; genus Glutamicibacter; species Glutamicibacter ectropisis. The sequence goes on from NZ_CP125942.1 coordinate 537,211, forward strand.
ACTCACCATGGGTCGTGGTGGTATTTTCCGAGAAGTCAGTACCGAACCTGGCCAGCGATTTGAGTACATAGCTTCTTCTCGGGAACCAGAGCTGATCGTTGCCTCGCGTAGAGGAACTCCTTATTGGGGTAAGCCTGTCGTCGAGCAATTCATACCGGACGAAATTCAATTACGTTTTCTAGACGTTCAGGACTTGATTGGTCATCTGGCCGAGCTTCGTGCGACGAATTCGAACGCTACGTTGGAGTTTTCCCGGCATATTTGGCCAAAGCTTCACCGCGATGTGCTCTTTGCCTACTATCGGCAGTGTGCACGAAACAGTGGTGCACCTGAAGGGTTCTCTGTCGAGGACTTTGTCGAACAGCTAGAGGCGATCCTTGTTGCTGAACACCGTGAGGGAAGCCAAGTGTGGTTGGGGGAGTTGCGCAAATTCATCTCGCAGTTCCCAGAGATCCAGTGGCTGGATGTTCCAAAGCTTGCAAGACCATTTGAAGAGATCGGCTTCGCTTCTGATGAGGACTACCAGCAGGGTGTGCAGGAGTATCTGGTCAGCAATGCCCAACACAGCTCCGAAGGCCTCAACGACCCACTGTCCTGCGCAATTATGACGATGAACGCCGGTCGTATGCTGGTCAAAGAGCTGATTGTCGCTGGCGTTATCGATGAACAATCAAGAATTGAAGAGATCCAAGCTCACTTCGAACCTCTGGTGGAAGGGCTTGCCTCCGGACCGCCCTTGGAGCGCATTGAACAGCTATTGGCGCTATCTCGTGTCGGGATAGTGACCTTCATCGGACCAGAACCTGAATTCTCCTTCGACGAAGTAACTGGCCAATTCACTGCCTCTTCGCCATGGGTGGATGCCGAAGTGCACACCGCCAAAACCATGTGTGAAGCCATGATGCCTAGCAATCGTGTTCTGCAGAATGACACAACACTCATCCAACAGCTGCTCAAGGACCACGTCGGACGTGCACACACCTGGCGTAACTCCGAAGGTGAAATTCTTCCAGGGTCGGGTTTCGACGTTGTGGGTGAGCCCTATCGTCTGGTCAACAGTGAAGGACTGGCGCATCGAGGAATTTTTGTGATGGGGCTACAGCTTTCATCGGCTCAGTGGGGCACGGCCATTGCCGCGCAGGCAGGGGACCTGAACAACCCAGCGGCTCGCACGCTCAAGGACGCTACCCACGTTGCTAACGAAGTGGCGCGTTTAGCGGGATTCCTCGTTGGTGAAGGATTGCCAACGCAGAGACTTTAAACAGTTTGGCGGGCTGATCTCATGATCAGCCCGCCAAACTTAAAACGCGGATGGTAAGGGATTTGAACCCTTGAGACGGGGTTGCCGCCTACTGGTTTTCAAGACCAGCTCCTTCGGCCGCTCGGACAACCATCCAACCCGAAAAAGTATACGGCATGAACCCCGGATGAAAGGAATCGACCTCCATGAGTGAAGTAATGAGCGCCTATATCTATAACGCTGGCGGCGGTCCAGAGGTTATCGAACTGATCGAACGGCCAATCCCAACCGTCGGTTCAGGCGAAGTTTTGGTCAAGGTAGAAGCGTTCGGACTGAACCGTGCAGATGTGCAACAACGTAAAGGTGTGTACCCGCCCCCACCGGGTGCCAGCGACATTCCAGGATTAGAAGTATCCGGAAGTATTGTCGCGGTCGGTGAGGACGTGACTGATTGGAGTATCGGAACCCGGGTCGCCGCCCTGTTGGCCGGCGGTGGCTACGCACAGTTTGTCAACGTGCCGGCCGAGTTGCTCTTCCGAATCCCAGAGGGCTTGTCGAGCGTTGAAGCCGCGGCACTACCAGAGGTCTGTGCGACGGTGGTTTCCAATCTCTTCATTGAAGGCGATCTGAAGTCCGGAGAGACAATCCTGATTCATGGGGGAGCCGGCGGCATCGGGTCCATGGCTATTCAGCTGGCCAAGGCTGCTGGCGCACGAGTGCTTGTCACCGCGTCTTCGCCCGAGAAACTCGAGTACTGTCTGAGTCTCGGAGCAGATGAGGGAATCAACTATCGAGAGGATGACTTCGAAGCACGAGTCAAAGAGCTCACTGACGGGCAGGGCATTGACCTCATTCTGGATGTCATCGGCGCAAAGTACCTAGAACGTAACATCCGGGCGCTCGCCGTGGAGGGGCGAATGGTGGTCATCGGACTGCAAGGCGGAACGAAGGCTGAACTGAACCTCGGAGTGTTGCTGGGCAAGCGGGCTCGAATCATTGCCACAACTCTTAGGTCCCGTCCTTTGTCGCAGAAGTCTGAAATTGTGAAGCAGACCGTCGCACGGGTGATGCCGTTGGTCGATGCAGGAAAAGTGTCCATCAACGTCTCGAAGGTCTTCGACTTCTCCCATTTGACTAGTGCTCATGAATACTTTGATTCGGGTGAACATACGGGAAAAATTGTTATTGAGGTTTAGCCAGAATTGTTTCAGGCGCGTAAAGTGACAAAGTAGTCATAAAGACGTGATTGACCTTATAAGGGCTAGTCACGTGCATCACTTGTTACGCCCTGAGGAGGATGCTCACCTTGAGTACCCAAAATACGCTGCCCCCGGCAGGCGTAGATCCCGAAGTCGCTGAGCGCGAAGAATCCCGGTGGACTCCCTTACGCATTGCTATCTGGATTGCCATCGCGTTAGTCGGCGGTATTGCCTGGTCCTTCCTCGCCTTTTCGCGAGGCGAAACTATCAACGCGATTTGGTTTGTCTTCGCAGCGGTAGCGACGTACCTCATCGCCTACCGTTTCTATGCGAAGTTCATTGAACGCAAGATCGTCAAGCCTGATGATTTCCGTGCAACTCCGGCCGAATCGGTCAACAATGGCCGTGACTTCGTTCCGACCGACCGCCGTGTGCTCTTCGGACACCACTTCGCAGCTATTGCCGGTGCAGGTCCGTTGGTTGGTCCGATTCTGGCTGCCCAGATGGGCTACCTGCCAGGAACGATCTGGATTATCGTCGGTGTGGTCTTGGCCGGCGCTGTACAGGACTACCTGGTGATGTTCTTCTCCATGCGTCGCGGCGGGCGTTCGCTGGGCCAAATGGCTCGCGAAGAACTCGGATTGATTGGTGGCACCGCTGCCCTGATCGCCACGCTGACGATTATGATCATCATTACCGCCATTCTGGCGCTCGTTGTGGTCAATGCTTTGGGCGAATCTGCCTGGGGCGTGTACTCGGTGGGTCTAACCATTCCTATCGCCTTGTTCATGGGTATCTACCTCCGCTTCATTCGTCCGGGCAAGGTTCTAGAAATCTCCATCATCGGCTTCGTCCTGCTGATGTTCGCGATCATCTCAGGCCGTTGGATTGCCGAATCACCTTGGGGCGCTGAATTCTTCCATCTAGATCGCACCACCATTGCGTGGGCCATCATTATCTACGGCGTTATCGCTGCGGTTCTACCGGTCTGGTTGCTGCTGGCACCACGTGACTATCTGTCCACGTTCATGAAGATCGGTGTCATTGCCCTGCTGGCCGTAGCCATCATCGTTGTGCGTCCAGAAATTACCGTTCCGGCGTTCTCTGAATTTGCTGGTCGTTCTGATGGTCCGGTTGTTTCCGGGCATATTTTCCCGTTCCTGTTCGTGACTATTGCCTGTGGTGCGCTCTCTGGCTTCCACGCGTTGATCTCCTCGGGTACCACTCCGAAGCTGGTTGAAAAGGAAAAGCAGACCCGCTTCTTGGGTTACGGTGGCATGCTCATGGAATCCATGGTGGCCATCATGGCATTGGTTGCCGCGATCTCCATTGACCGTGGCGTGTACTTCGCGATGAACTCTTCGGCGGCCGCCACCGGTGGCACCGTGGAAACTGCGGTCGCCTTTGTGAACTCCTTGGGGCTCACCGGGGTGAACCTGGAACCAAACACACTCACGGAACTGGCCACGAACGTCGGCGAAACCAGTGTGGTATCTCGTACAGGTGGTGCTCCGACCCTGGCCGTGGGCATCGCACACATCATGCATCAGTGGTTCGGTGGAACCGCGATGATGGGCTTCTGGTACCACTTCGCCATCATGTTCGAGGCATTGTTCATTCTTACCGCGGTAGACGCTGGTACCCGTGTTGCTCGCTTCATGCTGCAGGACACCATCGGTAACTTCCTGCCGAAGTTCAAAGACACCTCATGGCGCCCCGGGGTATGGATTTGTACCCTGATTATGGTCGCAGGGTGGGGCTACATCCTCATTCTTGGCGTCACCGATCCACTGGGCGGAATCAACACCTTCTTCCCACTCTTCGGTATTGCCAACCAGCTCTTGGCGGCCATCGCACTAGCCGTGGTGATGGGTATCATCGCTAAGCGCAACAACTTCAAGTACCTCTGGGTTGTAGCTCTGCCATTGGCCTTCACCGTGGTGGTGACCTTCGTTGCCAGCTGGCAGAAGATCTTCTCGACCGATACCAAGGTCGGGTACTTCGCTAACCACAATGCCTACAAAGATGCACTGGCCAATGGCGAAACCTCACTCGGATCAGCCAAGACGGTCGAGGCCATGGAAGCCGTGGTCCGCAATACCGGCGTCCAGGGTTGGCTTTCGGTGCTCTTCTTACTGTTGACCGCAGTGGTGATTGTTTCGGCGATCGTAGCGACGATCAAGGCCAAAAAGAACGGTGGCGGAAACAATACTGAAGACCCTGCAGTTCCTTCCAAGATGTACGCACCGGCAGGGATCATTTCCACTCCTGCCGAAAAGCAGTTGGCGAATCAGTGGAAGCAGGTTCCTGCTGCTTCTCAAGTTCAGCGTGGCGGGCACTAGCCATGGCTTCGTTGATGGAACGCCTTAGTCAGGCCAAGCGGTTTGTAGACGGGGTGCTGGGCGCAGATAAGTACCAGCACTATCTGGAACATCACGCTCGAAATCATCCGGAACAAGCACCGATGAATGAACGTGAATTCTGGAAGGACTATACCGACTGGCAAGAGAAGAACCCTGAGGGGCGTTGCTGCTAGAGACGCTGCGAACCGGCCTTGGAACCTGCCCACCTGCGGTAGGTTCCAAGGCCGGTTTCGTTTTATGTCGATGTCAGGGAAATGGTGATGCCTTCCCACCGGTAGGCTAGAACTAAGCAATTTTGTACAACACCACTAAAGAAGAGTCATGGCGTTCTTTTCACGACTTCGCGCACAACGCGCAGCTACTCGCGAACTTGGCGAGGGCGTGTGGCGTCGCGCCCACGATCGCTTCGAGCGATCCTTGGATCGCGTTTTTCAAGTGGTGGAAGGCATTAGCGATGTCCAGGTGTACAACCAGCTGGTGAAGGAAGCCAATGAGATGGCCGACCTGCTGCCTACCGTGCGACAGCTGTGCTGCATGGCTCATCAGCTCACACCGAGTAATGATGAGCATATTCCGCAATCCACGGCCGGCGTACACCGTAGCCTGACCAAGTCAGCTAATGATCTTGCTACTACCGCACAGGTTATTGCGATGATGAGGATGCAGGCTGAGGCGGGGGAGAACATCGATATTGAATCGGTGCGTCATCGGGCACAACTCGTTAAAGAAGATGTTGGACGAGCAGCCCAGTTGCTCACCGAAAATGAATAGTTGATCTTTCCCGATCAGTTGCGTAGCAATCCTAGATATCTGAGTATTTTGTGCACTAGATTGGTTGCATGACCCAAACAATACCCAAAAGTAAGTTCCTCGACGGAAACACCATCGATCAGCTGGGCTACGGTGTCTGGCAAGTTAAAGATGACGAAGCGGAAGTCGCTGTTGGCAAGGCATTAAAGGCTGGCTACCGTCACATCGACACCGCAAAGATTTATGGCAATGAGGCTGGCGTTGGCCGCGCTGTTGCTGCCAGCGGAATTGCTCGCGAAGACCTTTTCATCACCACCAAGGTCTGGAATGCAGACCAGGGTTATGACAAGACCCTCGCAGCGGCCGACGCTTCCTTGGAACGATTGGGTCTGGAGTATGTCGACCTGTACCTGATCCACTGGCTGCAGCCGAAGCGTGGCACCTACGTGGACACTTGGAAGGCGCTGATCCAGCTCCAGAAGGACGGCAAGGCCAAGTCCATTGGCGTCTGCAACTTCACCGTAGAAGCCCTCGAAGAGCTCTACACCGAAACCGGTGTGCGCCCGGTTATCAACCAGGTGGAAACCCACCCATACTTCCCCCAGGCCGAACTGCGTGCCTACGAAGCCGAACATGGCATCCTGCACGAGTCGTGGTCACCACTGGGCCAGGGCGGGGACCTGCTCAAGGACCCAGTACTTGAGAGCATCGCCAAGAAGCATGACGCCTCGGTAGCGCAGGTTGTCATCGCTTGGCATCTGGCTCTGGGCAATGTCGTGATTCCTAAGTCCGTGACCGATGCACGCATCGTTGAGAACTTCGAATCGCTGAACGTGAGCCTAGACGCTGAAGACATCGAAGCGATCGCCACCTTGGATCGCGGAGCAGAAGGACGCATCGCGGCTGACCCAGCCACCGCCGACTTCGAGTAAGACAAAGCATTAGCCCACGGCCCCTCAGATTCTTGGAGAATTTGAGGGGCCGTTGTGGACCGTGTACCCCACAATTCCAGAGGAGAAGTCGCCATGCATAAGCTCGTCGTGCTATATCCAGAACCAGAAGATCGTACCGCTTTCATTGAGTACTACGAGAAGACCCACTTGCCACTTGCGGCCCAACTTCCGGGGCTTCGTTCGTGGCGCTACTCAACGGATATTTCCCTGGACGCGCAAGGTAACCCGGCGAAGTACTTCGCGATTTTTGAGGCCGAGTTCAGTGATGTTGAAGCGTTTCGTGTTGCCATGGCCTCACCCGAGGGTCAAGCCGTTGCCGTCGACGTTCCTAACTACGCGACCGGGGGAGCGATAACGCTCGACTATGAAATTACCGGTGGCAATTAGGCAGTGGGGATGCGAAAACCCCCGGAATCGCGATCGCTTTAAGTTCCAGCAGAATATGCACAAATCGGTGCACATAGCTGTGTGCTCGAAGTCTTCGGGACCGCTGGTAGCAACGAAGCATTCTGGGACTTCTCTCAGGTTGTGTCCCGTGGTCCTGCCCTTGCTTTATTCTCAGTGATTCACGTTGGAAAGTTTCGAATCAGGGAGCAAAGAAAGACTCCAAAAAAGAGTCCGCACCCCCTTTTTTGGCACTTAACCCGAAATTTGAGAGTATCTGCAGGCGCTTCTTTCTCGTAGGCAACCCGGATCCGTGTCGTGACTAAAGTTGCGGCCGCCGTTTCCTCAAGAACACTCCGTGGCTTACTTGAATTGCGCGGGGCCTCAGACCGTTCAATTTCTTTTTGCCGCGTGGTTTCGTAGTGTGACAACGGGTGACTACATGCGAGTTTATTGATTTGAGGATCAGGATCCTCTTCTAACCTTTGAAGCGCTCCCCGTCTGATGCTGCGGTGGTGAAGATGCGCTGGTTGGCGATATGCAATATTGAGGACAAACAGGCCCGCGAGCGCTTCAAAGATACGCAGAAGAAGGGCCGCACCCCGTGCCCTGGTGCGGATTAGCACATGGTCGAGGGGACCGGGAAGAACAGTTGGAAGCAGGGAGTGCAACAGCTGGCGATGGCTTACTCGGAGCGTATTGAAGCGTATTTTAGGTAATTGCTACGAAGCTCAGGATAACAAATGTGACTAGGGCTTATATAAGCAAGCTGACAAGCTCCGAAGGGTCTTTCTTGTTACCGATGGTCGACAAAAATTTTGCGCACTAAAACGAAAAAAACTACTACAACTGCTATGGCGACAAGCGAAACTACTGATCCTTGCACAAGTAGATTAAAACTTTCCAAGGCTCCCGCGGATCCGACAATTAGGACTAACACGGCAATAAATGCGCATGCATAACTAGCTTTGAGAGCCGATGAACCATCGCGTTGACGACTTATGAAAACACCCCAAAACATCGAAGCTATTGGCACGATGGCAATTAGCGAAATAGAAGCGCTAAAAATGTAATAACCGGCGATGATAGCAAGTGGCCCCGCCAGTGCGCACCAAAGCCCGTGCTGCTTGGTTAATATCGCGGGTTCACTATTTTCAACGTTCTTCGAAAGTGAAAAAATCTTGACAAACATCCAAGCGACGCAGATGCCAAGAAGCCCGAGTCCTAGCACGCCCCAAGTCGCCGTCGTGCTCATAGATGCAGCTATTCCGAAAGCAGCCAAAAATAGTGGCATCGATGGCAAAGCTACTACATCCGTGCGTCGTAGGTTTTTTAGCATGCTGTCATCTTAACCCTAAGGGTAATTGATTGTTTAGGTGCAAAGGCGTCGCGGTTTCAAAAGTGCGAGTTAAATGAGATTGGCGCTTTTTTGACCCATTATTTGGGCTCTATCAGACAGTGCCGCAACTAGATTTAGGCAACAAAAATCCCGGAATCATGCGTAAACATGATTCCGGGATTTTTCTTCACATGAGCCCCCTGCCGGATTTGAACCGGCGACCTGCTCTTTACGAGGGAGCTGCTCTACCCCTGAGCTAAGGAGGCCTGTACCTGTAAACAGGCACCACGTCACTTTATCCGAGGAATTGTCTGAACGTCAAAACGAGCAAGACATGAATGCCCCAGTTAGCACTGAGTATTCGACTCCGGCACCTTCCCATCAATTAGGTAGCCATCTACTGCCTCGGTAATGCAGTCATTGGAGCGACCGTACGCGGTGTGGCCATGCCCCTGATAGGTCAGTAGCGTGGCGTTATCCAACTGTTCGGCCAACGATTGCGACCACTGGTACGGGGTCGCAGGATCCGAGGTGGTACCAACCACCAAGATTTCGTTCGAGCCCTTAGCGGTTAACGCACCGGCCTTACCCGTGGACTTTTCATCCCACACGTCGCAGGCAATCTCACCGTAGGCAAGATACTTGCCCAAAGTGGGCGCCACACGCATTAATTCGATGGCTTCCTTATTCATCGTCTCAGCGTCAGCATTCATTGGGCGATCCAAACAGTTGATTGCAGTGAACGCATCGCTGGAGTTGGAATCGTAGGTCCCATCGCTCTGTCGATCAGCGGCAAGGTCAGCAAATCCGAGGATCGTATCGACGTTCCGGTCATTCACAGCAGAAGCCATGGCTTGAGTCAGATATGGCCAATTGGAATTGTCGTACAACGGCAAGATGAAGCCGTTAACAAAATCGATGATGGGTACGGTACGACCGTCGCTGGAAACCATTGGTTCGTTCTCGACTTGAGCAAAGAACTGCTGCAACTGCACCTTAGCGGATTCGACCGTGCCACTGAACGGGCAACCGTCGGATTCTAGGCATTGGCCAAGCCAAGCTTCAATCTCTTGCTCGAAACCAACAGCCTGCGCCTTGGTTAGATCCGAGGCCTGGCTCTTTGGATCCATGGCGCCGTCGAGGACAAAACGTCCAACCTTTTGTGGGAACAAATCAGCATAGGTAGCTCCGAGGAACGTCCCGTAGGAGAACCCGAGATAATCCAGCTGTTTATCGCCGAGTACCGCGCGGATAACATCCATGTCCTTGGCAGCCGACACCGTATCAACGTGGCCCAAGAGGTCTCCGGTATTTCGCGCACAATCCTCCGCGTAATCTTCAGTTTCTTCGATGATTTGATCCTGGTCTTCAGGCAGCCAAGCCCGCAGGTTCTCTTGACGCCCTGCATCAGTTTCGGCATCGCTCTGACAGGTGACGGGGGTGCTTTCACCGACGCCACGAGGATCAAATCCGATGATGTTATACGCCTTTTGGAGGTCGGCGCTGAACATGCTCTGCACCGATGACTCCACCAGATCCAGGCCGGAACCACCTGGTCCGCCGGGGTTCACGAGGAGGTTTCGGCTGGCGCCTTCAGCGACTCGTCGATTCAGCGCCAGATCGATACTGTCACCACTCGGATCGGCATAGTCCAGCGGCACCTTGATGGTGGCGCATTCAATGACGTCGCCGCACTTTTCCCAATTAACTTGTTGAGAGTAATAGTTCTCCAGCCCTTGGGGTGCATCGGTATTGCCGGCATTCTGGGTTGCGTCGCTACCCTCTACCTCGGGAAGCGATGAGCTTGCCGAACAACTAGTTAGCCCAGCCATGGCAAGTAGGGTCCCCACTGCAAGCAAACGCAGTTTGGATGAGCGTACAGGCACGTTGAGTGTCTCCTTGCGTGGGTTATCGACGACCGGGGTTCGGTAAGAGTCGTGTCATGAGGGCTTCCAAAGCCATGAGCTGATTGACGTTGGCCGCCAAGCGGCTCCGCGTCTGATTGATGGCATCTAATTGAGCCAGAGATTTTTCTTTACTCTGATTCTGCGAGTAGGTTTCCAGTTTGTCCCGCAGGTGTTCATTGATCAGTTCAATGCCTGTTCCTAGCTGAAGGCTCAAGACATCGCGGAAAAAGGTGGTCAAGTCGGTCAGCGTCCGATCTAACGCATCAAAACTGGCGCGACGGGCGAAGCGTTTCGCGTCTTCTTCCAACGCTTTAAACTGGCTGCGCAAACCTGGGGGAATGGTTTCTTCAGCCCCCAAACCATTAGCGTGGCGTAGCTGTTCGGTCTTCTTCTGCAAATCGGTGCCGGTGATGTTCTCAGCGCGCTCTGTGGCCAGCTTCGATATTTCTGCAGCAGCGGCCATAGCCTGAGGCAAAGTAGTGGTGCGCAGTGGCAAAGTGACTACTTTTTCACGCTGGATGCGAGCCTGCTCATCACGAGCCAGCAGGCGAGCCACACCAATATGGGACTGCGAAACGCGGGCAGCAAAGAGTGCCTGCTGCGGATCAAGCCCATCACGACGCACCAACAGGTCGGCCACGTCATTGGTTGAGGGAACCGACAGATTTACTGCGCGGCAGCGCGAGCGGATGGTCACCAGAACGTCGGCCGGAGATGGTGCGCACAGGATCCAGATCATCCGCGCAGGTGGCTCTTCGATGGCCTTGAGCAGCACGTTGGTGCTGCGTTCAGACATACGGTCCGCGTCTTCAATAATGATGATGCGCCAACGACCGGTGCTCGCGCTTTCCTGGGCACGAGTGATCAGGTGCCGGACATCGGCAATCTGGTATTCAAACTTGTCGGTGGAGACGAAGGAAACATCGGGGTGGGAGGAGGCGAGGACCAATTTGCAGTTCTCGCATTGACCGCACCCGGCCGGAGTCTGCGTGCACTGCAGAGCCGCGGCAAAGGCACGGGCAGCGGTAGTTCGCCCCGAACCCGGTGGGCCAGTGACCAACCATGCATGGGTGGGATTTCCACGGTCAACTTCGGCGCACAACGTATCGATCACGCGTTGTTGGCCCGCCAGATCAGCAAAGACCGGGCGACTCATAGCAGGCCAGCTAGGTGTTCGGTGATGGACTGGTGCAGATCTTCAACACTGGAATTCGCATCCAGCACGAGATAACGTGCTGGCTCGCGAGCGGCCAACTCCAAAAAAGCCTGACGGATGCGTTCATGGAAGTCGTCGGGCTCTGCCTCTAACCGGTCAGCTGCTTCCACGCCACCACCGGCAACGATCCGTCGAGCCCGACCATCGGCAGCCGAAATATCTAAAATGATGGTCAGATCTGGCTTCAACCCATTGGTGGCAAAATCGTTGATACTGGCCACAGCATCAAAGCCGAGGGCACGGCCCATGCCTTGGTAGGCCAGCGAAGAGTCAACAAAGCGGTCACAGATGACATGGGCGCCGCGAGCCAACGCCGGGGTAATGACCTGTTGGACGTGCGCTGCCCGCGCCGCAGAGTAGATGAGCGCTTCGGTACGTGAGTCGATTTCACCGTGGCCGTGTTCAAGCACTAACGAACGTAGCGCTTCGCTAATTTGGGTTCCTCCAGGTTCACGGGTGGTGATGACCTCGGATCCCTGCTTTCGTAGCCACTGTTGGGCCAGGGCGACCTGCGTGGATTTACCTGCGCCGTCGCCGCCTTCAAAGACTATGAACAAGCCAGGGGCCGGCGCGCTCGATTCATTATTCACCCCTCTAGCCTATCCAAGTAGCCACCGAAAAATTTGCGCAACCCTGATACTCGGGATAACTAATCGCCAAGTTGTGGCAGATCCCTCCGGTGAAATGTAGTGAAATCCATCCGTGGCTTCGTGGGGGCTGCGCGTAAAGTTTTTTCCATGAACTCCAGCAGTATGCCCTCAGCTCCGAGCCCGCAGTGGGATCCGAAGACACTCATCGTTGCCGGCGGCCGCCCGGCCCATGACACCGATGCGCCGGTGAATTATCCGGTGACCTTTACCTCTACATATCACTCCCAGGGGCAGGCTGCCGCCGGCGAACGTGTTTATGCGCGCTTCTCCAACCCGACCTGGGATCCATTCGAAGAGGTATTGGGTCAGTTGGAAGTTGCTGACTCACCTGCACTGGTGTTCTCCTCGGGGATGGCGGCCATTGCGGCGGCCCTGAACTTGGTTCCGGCCGGGGGAGTGCTGGTCATGCCTAAGCATTCTTATAACGGTTCCTTAGCGCTGAGCTCGGAATTGCAGGCTGCTGGCCGGTTGAGTATTCGTCCGGTAGATATCGCAGACACCGACGACGTGATTGCCGCGTTGCAGGGTGCAGACGTGCTGTGGGTCGAGTCGCCGACCAACCCCATGCTGGAAGTGGCAGATTTACCCGTATTGCTAGCGGAAGCCAAGAGCCGTGGTGTGCTAAGCATCGTGGATAACACCTTCGCCACTCCCTTGCTGCAACGCCCGCTGACTCTGGGCGCCGACCTGGTCGTGCACTCGGTGACCAAATACCTCTCCGGGCATTCTGACGTCATCATGGGCGCCTTGGTCACTAGCGATGAATCACTGCGGCAAAAACTGCATGGTTACCGCACCTTGCACGGAGCGATTTCATCTCCGATGGATACCTTCTTGGCTTTGCGTGGGGTACGCACCATGGCGGTGCGCATCGAACGTTCGCAGAAGAATTCTCAAGTGCTCGCCGAGCGTTTGGCTGCGCATCCCAAGGTGCAGGCTGTGCGCTATCCGGGGCTGGAGCAGGACCCCGGTCATGAGCGGGCGACCCGGCTGATGGATGGTTATGGTTCGGTGATCGCCTTCCAAGCCGGACAAGATGCTGCGCAAGCAGATCAACTTGTCGCGGCCTTTGAACTCATTACTGGTGCGACATCGCTCGGTGGGGTAGAGACCTTGGCTGAACGCCGAGCCCGCCATGCCTCGGAACCAGAAACAGTGCCAGAAAACTTGATTCGCTTGTCTGTGGGTATTGAAGAGGTTGAAGATCTCTGGCGCGATCTGCAGCAAGCCCTGGAACAGCTTTAGCGCGTGGCAGTACCCAAAACCCGAAGGGTGATAGGTAGAGTAAAGATATGTCCATGATGTATGTTGCACACCTGATCGAGTACTACTTGATGCTGGCTCTGAGCGTGATCATTCTGGTGCTCGCTGTCTGGGCACTCGTTGACTGCCTGCGCCACGGTGCACAGCGCTTCGCGCAAGAAGGAAAACGGACCAAAGGCTTCTGGACTGGCCTGACAGCTGCCAGTGCCGTGGTGTCATTACTGGGCATCCTCACCGGTGGCGGGATTGGTTTCCTGCAGCTCATTGGAGCCTGCATCGCCTGTGTCTACCTGGCAGATGTAAAGCCGGCAGTCAGTGGACAAGGCGGCGGCTGGTACAACTACTAGCCCACGTCGAACCACCCTGAATTTTCGAGAACCCGTACCATGCGTTACCTGCAAGGTGCGGGTCTTCTCAATTAATGAACACTCCTTAACTTTGGCGCAACTGTGCCAGAGCATTCGATAGGATGGATCGTATGAGTCACACTTTGATCTTGCTTCGCCACGGGCAGAGCGAATGGAATGAAAAGAACCTCTTCACCGGTTGGTACGACGTATCGCTGACCGAGCAGGGACGTGCCGAAGCATCACGCGGTGGCCAGCTGCTGGTGGAAGCCGGTTATAAGCCAGAGGTACTGCATACCTCGTTGCTGACCCGCGCGATTGTCACCGCTAACCTGGCGCTGGAAGCAGCCGGACGTTCGTGGATCCCAGTGAACCGCGACTGGCGCCTGAACGAGCGTCACTACGGTGCGCTGCAGGGCAAGGACAAGGCACAGACCTTGGCCGAGTTCGGCGAAGAGCAGTTCATGGAATGGCGTCGTAGCTACGACACCCCACCACCAGCTTTGGATGACTCCTCGGAATTCAGCCAGATCAACGACGAGCGCTACGCCGCGTTGGGCGATTCCGCACCACGCACCGAGTGCCTCAAGGACGTTCTCGAGCGCATGCTTCCTTACTGGGAGAACAACATCAAGGCAGATCTGTCCGCCGGCAAGACCGTGATGGTTACCGCACACGGAAACTCGCTGCGCGCACTGGTCAAGCACCTGGATGGGATCAGCGATGAGGACATTGCTGGTCTGAACATCCCAACCGGCATTCCACTGGTGTATGAGTTGGACGACAACTTCCAGCCAATTACCAAGGGTGGAACCTACCTTGACCCAGCAGCTGCGGCCGACGCAATTAAGGCTGTTGCGAACCAGGGACGCAAGTAAGACCCACTTTTCGGCGGCACCAGAACCCAAGTTTTTAACTTGGAAGTTCTGGTGCCGCCGTTACGTCTTTAACCTAGAAAATAGGGTGGGCGTATGGCTGTGAGCGAAACAACTACGCACGATTGTATTTTTAGCATTAGTATGCTGTAATCTCCTATTTCGAATAGGCTCAATGGCTCACGTTAGGAATGCAATTCGTGGCAACTGATTACGATGAAGTCCGCCCAGACGTTGCTGAGGCACGTAAGGCTTCTCTGGATGCGGTCAAGTCCGCAAACGCACCGGACGCCAAGTCCGTCGTGCGCGAGCTCGACGAAGCCGATCACACCGATGGTATGGATCTGCCAGGCGCAGATTTGTCCAACGAGGAACTGACGGTTACCGTCATTCCACAGAAAGACGACGAGTTCATCTGTGGCTCGTGCTTCTTGATTCGCCACCGCTCACAGCTGGTTCGCGAAGAAGGCAATGTAGGTTTCTGCGTAGAGTGCGAAGGCTAATTCCAGCTTTACGCTGGCGCCATTAGCGCGCCGAAAACATCGAAGGGCAACCCACCAACTGGTGAGTTGCCCTTCGCCTTTAAAGCACGAGGATTATGTGCGGCGTTTATGCACGATATAAATGCTCAACAAAAAAGTAGTGCCTACTTCCGGAAAGTTCCGAGAGCAGGCACTACACCATCATTTCAGCGTAAATCTCTGACGCTTAGACGTCGGATGGATCCCATTCGCCAGTCACTAGGTAGGTCACCTTGCGGGCTACCGAAACACCATGGTCGCCGAAGCGCTCCAGGTAGCGGCTGGTCAACGAAACGTCTACGGTCGTTGGTGCCGATTCGTTCCAGCCGGCCTCAGCGATCTGAGCGAACACGCTGGAGTGCAAACGATCAACCTCGTGGTTCAGCTCAATAATCTGGGTAGCAATCTTCAGATCGCGGGTATCGAGCAGGGTAGCAACTGCCTGAGCGATCTGGATATCGAGCTTCGCCATGTCAGCAAAGGTCTGCGCGATCGCTTCAGGAATGGCTGGCTGCGGGAAACGCAGGCGGGCTAGCTGTGCCAAGTGGCGTGCCAAGTCGCCCATGCGCTCCAGGGAAGCACTCATACGTAGCGAACCAACGATCATACGCAGGTCGCTGGCTACCGGGCCCTGGAGGGCGAGGGTATCAATAGCTCGTTCATCTAGCTGGTTCTGCAGGAAATCAATTTTCGCGTCCGCGGCGATGACTTCCTGAGCCAAGTCAACATCGGCATTTGCCAATGAATCCCATGCACGACCCATAGCGGTCGCGACCTGGTTGGCCATTTCAATAAGTTCTTCGCCAATTTGTTGTAGATCTGCCTGAAAAACCTTACGCATAGCAGTTCCTTTCGAGTGTCGGTTCCCATGCCAGCTGGCTTCTCTGCCATAACGCAGTAAAGCACCCCGAACAGTTTTATGGCATGGTGGAGGGTCTTCCCCCAGCCTGTCAGTGGGTGATTAACGAATATGCCACGAAATGTGAACGTTTGGTGAACAGCGCGCCGATTTGGCCATATTCGCGTCATTTAGGAACGAAGGGACCCATCGGGGAAGCTAGGCTAAAAGGGTGAACGATGTGATCTCGACTCTGATAGCCGGTCTCCTCGGTCTGGCCCTGGGCATCGTTGGCGTGATCGCTTTTAGGATTTCCCAACGCCGGACCGCCCGACTGCCGCAGGTAGACGAGCCCCTGCTCCCCGAAGGTGCGGCGGCCGTTTTGTCCGTTATTGGACGCGCCTTCGTGATCCTCGACGACGTTGACGGTGTCGTGCGCGCCAACCCAGCCTCGTATGCCTACGGGCTGGTACGTGGCCACACGCTGGTGCACAGCGAATTACTGGCTCTGGTGCGCCAGGTACGAGCAGACGGCGTGATCGCTGAAAGCCAATACGAACTGCAACGTTCAACGCTGGGGGCGGGCCAGCTCATTGTGCATGTGCGTGTGGCTCCCTTGGGCGATGAGTACATTCTGTTGCTCGCCGATGACCGCACCGAGATCACGCGAACCGAAGCCATGCGTAATGACTTCGTAGCCAACGTGTCCCACGAACTCAAAACTCCAGTCGGCGCCATTTCCCTGCTGGCTGAGGCGATTACCGAAGCCGCCGACGATCCAACCGCCGTGCGCCGCTTTTCCACCCGCATGGACAAGGAATCGCGACGGTTGGCCGCGCTGGTGCAGGACATCATTGAGCTCTCCCGACTGCAGGCCAGTGACGCCATTGTGCAGGGCAAGGAAGTGAACATCGACAGCGTGGTGGCCGAAGCCGTGGATCGCAGCCATTTGCTCGCCGAAGAAAAGGGCATCCAGATTACCGTCGGTGGTCATCTGGAAGAGCCGATCCTTGGCGACCCGGATCTGTTGATGACTGCAGTACGCAACCTGATCGATAATGCGATCCGCTATTCACCGGAAAATACCAAGGTGGGTGTGGGCGTGCGTCAGCGTGATGGTTACGCGCAGATTTCGGTCACCGATCAGGGTCCCGGGATTTCTCCCGAGGAGCAAGAGCGCGTGTTCGAGCGTTTCTACCGGGTCGATTCGGCACGTTCACGACAAACCGGTGGTACCGGCCTGGGGCTGAGCATCGTAAAACACGTGCTGGCCAATCACGGTGGCGAAGTATCCCTGTGGTCCCAACCAGGTCAGGGCTCCACTTTTACCCTTAGACTTCCCCTAGCGGACGAAGAACGGGCCGGCACTGATGGTGCCCCCGACGAGATGATGAAGGAACGAGCGGTCGAGGCGAGAACCTCGGATCGCGAAGGAGGACGACGATGACCCGCATTTTGATCGTAGAGGACGAGGAATCGCTCTCTGACCCGCTGTCTTTCCTGCTGGAACGCGAAGGGTTCGAAGTTCGGATCGCCGAAGACGGACTGGTTGCCGTGACCGAGTTCGAACGCCACGGCGCCGATCTGGTGCTCCTGGACCTGATGCTGCCAGGCCAGCCGGGTACCGAGGTTATTCGTCAGATCCGTCTGAACAGCCAGGTTCCGGTGATCATGCTGACCGCTAAGGATTCCGAAATTGACAAGGTAGTTGGCCTGGAACTCGGAGCCGATGACTACGTCACCAAGCCATATTCTTCACGCGAACTACTAGCTCGTATTCGGGCTGTCTTGCGTCGTCAGGGCGAAGGCGAAGAACTCATCAGCAACGTGGTCACCGCCGGCCCGGTACGCATGGACGTCGAACGCCACATGGTTTCGGTAGATAACACCGAGGTATCCATGCCGCTGAAGGAATTCGAACTACTTGAAATGCTGCTGCGTAACGCCGGCCGCGTGCTGACCCGTGGCCAGCTCATTGACCGCGTTTGGGGTAGCGACTACGTGGGGGACACCAAGACTCTGGACGTACACGTCAAGCGCCTACGCTCCAAAATTGAACCTGATCCAGCTTCGCCAGAGCACTTGGTGACGGTGCGAGGACTGGGCTACAAGTTCGTCGTCTAGACGACGGGGGCTTAAAAGCTAGGGAGCCGGGCTGCGAATCAAATGATTCGCAGCCCGGCTCCCTAGCTTTTAGTGCTTAGTGGCCCGAGGTCGAGTGAGTCTCGGTGGCCTTCAGATGCTCGGTGACCGATTCATCGGATCCGCCTGGAACGAAGTCGCGGTATTCAGCAAGGGTGCCGTCGACTACCGGAACGCTGAAGTCCACGGTTTCGCCGGCGACGGTGAAGCTGGTTTCTGCGTGCTCGCCAGCCATGATGTGCAGGTTGGAGATGATCTTCTCGTTGGCATCATCTTCCAGCTTGACGCTCTGCTCAGCAGGAACGGAGATGGTGACCGGCGTGGTGCTTGCTGCTTCAACGCTCAGGGTCAGTGCGGACTTGCTGTCGTTGACAACGGAGCCGATCAGACGAGCTTCCGAACCGTCGCTGTTGGTCACGAGCAACAGGTTGCGGACCTTTGCATCGGCGACGTCGACATGCACGCCATCGCTGGCAGCGTAGTCGGTGTTGGTGGCCTGCTCGTTGATGGCGCCACAGCTGGTGACACCGAATGCCAGGGCAGCCACAGCGAGGGACGCGGCAATGCGACGTCCAGCGGTCATGCGTGCGGTGATCACGACACTAACTCCTCGGTGAGAATAATGAGTTGCTTGGGTTCATGGCTAAACGTTGGACCGCGCCCATTGCAGGGAGCTACCAAAGATATAGACCACGATTACCTCTAAGCCTAGCTGTTTTTCACTCAAAGACGTGATTTAGCGACGTGCAACACACGCTTTTCGACAAGAAGTAGAGAACGGGGTTTGGGATAAAGAGGTATGAAACCCGACTTCGTGTACTTTCTTCTTACCATATTTCTCTTGCGAATAGAAGAGGTGATTCCGCATGAATCCGCGGTTATATGGGGCACAAGCGGGGACTGGTTGCCGGCAAACATGTTAGACTAGATAGTGGGAAAGGGGTTTATCCACATGGTTTTTGAGGTTGGCGAGACTGTTGTCTACCCGCACCACGGTGCCGCAATGATCGAAGAGATCAAGATGCGCAAGATCAAGGGCGAAGAGAAAATGTATCTCAAGCTCAAGGTGGCTCAGGGCGACCTGACCATTGAAGTTCCTGCAGAGAACGTTGATCTGGTTGGCGTGCGTGACGTGGTAGGTCAGGAAGGCTTGGACCATGTGTTCGATGTCCTTCGTGCTGAATTTACTGAAGAGCCGACCAACTGGTCGCGCCGTTACAAGGCAAACGTTGAGAAGCTAGCTTCCGGCGATGTCATCAAGGTTGCTGAGGTCGTTCGTGACCTCTGGCGCCGTGAAAATGATCGTGGTCTCTCGGCTGGCGAAAAGCGCATGCTGGCCAAGGCCCGTCAGGTTTTGATCAGTGAATTGGCTCTGGCCAAGGATCTGGACGAGACCAAGGCCGAGGGCCTGCTGGATGAGGTTTTGGCTTCGGCCTAAGCAAAACTCCCGATTGCATCTTGCCGTGGAGCGCTGAAAAGCGTTTCACGGCTGTTGCCGTTAAAAGCCCAAACACTATCGGTGGAACACGATAAGCTGAGCGCTGTGAAGCAAACCCCATTGAATACTTCGAGTCTGATCTTGGTTGCCGCCGGAATGGGCACCCGGCTAGGAGCCGGAATTCCTAAAGCACTGGTCAAAGTGGCCGGTAAAACCTTAGTGGAACACGCTATCGACCGCATCCTCAAGGTCGAAGAGATCACCGAAATAATCGTGGTCACCCCCGCCGATGATCCGCGGATGGCCGAAGTATTGGCACCCTATGGCACGGCGCTACGCACCGTTGACGGTGGAAGTAGCCGAGCCGATTCAGTACGTCGCGGGCTTGGTGAAGTCAGTGACCACGCCAGAAACATTTTGGTTCACGATGCTGCCCGCGCATTTGCCCCGGTAGAGCTCTACCAACGCGTGATCGATGCCCTCAACGCAGGGAAAGCCGCCGCGGTCATTCCAGCACTAGCGGTCACCGACACGATTTCGGTGGTGGAACCAGCAGGAGAAGCGGGCGTCGAATTTATCGCAAACACTCCGGCACGATCCACCCTTCGCGCCGTGCAAACACCACAGGGCTTCAACGCTGAGGCGCTACGCCAAGCCCATGCCCAGCTTGATCACTACACCGAATCCGAATTGGAAAAAGTGACCGACGATGCTTCGATCGTGCGGGCCAACGGGGAAAAGGTTCAAGTGGTCAACGGTGATCAGCAGGCGTTGAAGGTTACCCATCCCGAGGACATCGACACCGCCAATCAACTCGTCGCTGAACAAGACTCGCGCGTGAAGAAATCGAAGGAAACTATGAACCTGCCACGTATAGGGAATGGCATCGACGTGCACGCGGTGAGCCAAGACCCAGCCCGCCCGATGTGGTTGGCCGGCCTGCATTTCCCCGAAGACATAGGACTTTCAGGGCATTCGGACGGCGACGCGGTAGCCCATGCAGCCTGCGACGCACTCTTTAGCGCGGCAGGGATCGGGGATCTGGGAACCCACTTTGGTGTGGATCGCGAAGAATTTGCGGGGGCAAGTGGGGTTCGCCTCCTGACTGAAGCGGCACGTTTGGTGCGTGAAGCAGGCTTCGAAATTGGGAACGTTGCTGTGCAATTTGTGGGTCGACGACCACGCTTCGCCGCCCGGCGCGAAGAAGCGAACCAGGTACTCAGCGAAGCGATCGGCGCTCCGGTCAGCGTCAGTGCAACCACGAGTGATGGTCTGGGCTATGAGGGGGATGGGCAAGGAATTACCGCCTACGCCACCGCCCTCGTCTTCGCCCAGCACAGCTAAGCATGCAGGTGCCAGCGAAAGCCTCGGTGTAGCGAGCGCGTCACAAGGCAGGTACAAGAAGTGTCTGGATCGGATAACCTTTAAGGCGTGAGCCTGCGATTTTATGACACCAAAACAGCATCCGTACGTGACTTTCAGCCGATCACCGAAGGCGAAGTTAAGCTGTACTACTGTGGCGCCACTGTGCAGGGCATGCCGCACGTGGGCCACGTTCGTAGCGCCATCGTCTTTGATGTTTTGGTTCGCTGGCTGGAATACAGCGGGTTTGCGGTCACCACGGTTCGCAATGTTACGGACATCGACGACAAGATCCTAGAAAAGTCGTCGAAGTCTTTTGCTGATGGTTTTGAAGCAGATGAGTACTACAAGCCCCGTGAAGAATGGTTTGCCCTGGCCTACCGTTTCGAACAGGAATTCGCTCGCGCTTACCAAGCCTTGGGCGTTCGTCGGCCGACCTACGAGCCACGCGCAACCGGGCACATCACCGAAATGCACGAGCTGATCGCGCAGTTGATCGAGAATGGCCACGCCTACGCGGCCTCCGATGATTCAGGCGATGTGTACTTCGACGTGCGCTCCTATGCGCAGTATGGTGCCCTGACCCGACAGAAGATCGACGATATGCAAGACGCCGCGGATTCGGATCCGCGTGGCAAGAAGGATCCACGAGACTTTGCCCTGTGGAAAGGGCACAAGGACACCGATCCACTCACCGCTTCATGGCCAAGTCCGTGGGGACGGGGACGCCCGGGATGGCACCTTGAATGCTCGGCCATGGCAGGCAAGTACCTTGGCAGCGAATTCGACATCCACGGTGGTGGACTTGACCTACGCTTCCCGCACCACGAAAACGAGATGGCACAGTCGAATGCTGCTGGGCATGGCTTCGCCAATTTCTGGATGCATAACGGCATGGTCACCTATCAGGGTGAAAAGATGTCCAAGTCTATTGGCAACACCATTTCCCCAGAAGAAATGCTCGCCTTGGCCCCGGCCCGCGTGGTGCGTTACTTCCTAGGACAGGCGCAGTACCGCTCGATGCTGGACTACCGCCCCGATTCGTTGACCGAAGCGGGAGCAGCAGTAGAACGAATCGACACCTTCATCTCCAATGCCCGTTACCGATTGGGCGCAAACGCGTCAGCAATCGTTGCCACACAGGTGCCCGAAGCTTTTGCCGCGGCGATGGACGACGACCTGAATGTTCCGATGGGTCTTGCTGCACTGCATGAAACCGTACGCCAGGGAAACGCTTCCCTGGATCAGCACGATGACGCAGCTACGGCTACCGCCCTGGGCCAGGTATTGGCCATGACCCAGGTACTCGGATTGGACGATGCCGGTGATGAGCAAAACTCCGCAGCCTCAGCCGAGCATGAGGTATTGGATCAACTCATTCAAGCGCAGCTTGCTGAGCGCGCTGAAGCCCGAGCAGCCAAGGACTGGTCTCGCTCGGATGCGATCCGCGATGCATTGGCCGCTGCGGGAATCACGGTTCTCGACTCTGCTGACGGCGCCCGCTGGACTCTGAACAACTAGCCGCTGATCGGCTACGACAAACTCAACTATAAGGACACATATTATGAGCAAAAAGGGCCCAACCAAGGGCAGTGGTGGCAAGGGACGACGTTCCCTCGAGGGCAAGGGCCCGACCCCCAAGGCAGAAGATCGCCCGTACCACAAGGCCTACCGAGCCAAGCAGCTATCGGAGCGCTCGGCAGCTAAACGCGCCACCGGTCAGCGCACCGGCCGCATCAAGGTCAACGCTGAATTTGTCACCGGTCGTAACTCGGTAGTTGAGGCGCTGCGCGCGGGGATTCCTGCCAAGGCACTTCACGTGGCAATCCGCATTGACGTCGATGACCGCGTGCGCGAATCACTCAAGCTTGCTGCCGCGCAGGGTATTCCACTGATGGAAGCGTCGAAGCCAGAACTCGATCGCATGACCGATGACGCGATCCACCAGGGTCTTGCTCTGCAGATCCCTCCTTATGAGTACAAGGACGCCGTGCAGTTGGCGACCAAGACCATCAAGGATTACGAGCGCGGATACTCCAACTCCCAGCCACTGTTCCTAGCACTTGATGGCATCACCGATCCACGAAACCTCGGCGCGATTGTTCGTTCGGCCTCCGCATTCGGTGCCGACGGAGTCATTATTCCTGAACGTCGAAGCGTTGGCATGACTGCTTCGGCATGGAAGACCAGTGCCGGTGCTGCGGTTCGTGTTCCGGTAGCCAAGTGCACCAACCTGACTAATGCGCTGAAGGAAATCAAGGCTGCTGGCATCTTCGTGATCGGTCTTGACGCCGGCGGAGATATGCAACTTCCAAACTTTGAACTAGCAACCGGACCGCTGTGCATCGTGGTTGGCTCTGAAGGCAAGGGTCTATCGCGTTTGGTTCGTGAAAACTGCGATGCCATTGTTTCGATTCCGATCGACTCGGCTATGGAGTCGCTGAACGCATCGATGGCTGTAGGTATTTCACTCTACGAAGTTTCTCGTTTGCGTAACCAGGGCACCAAGTAACGCTCTGCGTTGATGAATGGGCCTGTACCTGTCCTCGGACGGGTACAGGCCCATTTTTAGTAACGTGACCCGCTTCATAACAACAAATTTCAGTTGTTTTTGGGCAGAATTCACTCACGAGGCCCCGAAAAGCGCATGAACTCGGGGTTTTTGTGGGGAAAGGCGAGTGGACAGGCCGATTTTGCCTCTGGTGGGAATCCGTGTAAAGTTTTATCTCGCGCCGCTGATCCGGACGGGCCGAAATGGTCTGAAGGAAACAGTGGGGTGAACGAGCTGGAAACGTCGAGTTGACTTTGGTTGACGCGGTGGTAAGCTTGAAAAGTTGCTCCGGAGCGAAGCAGTCACTGGTTTTGTGGTGGTTGTGGTGTCGAGAGTGTTTGTTGTTTGAGAACTCAATAGTGTGCCAAGTTTGTTGATACCGAATTATTTTTATTTGGTGAATACATAACATTTGCTTGAGGCATTACACCCCCGTGTAGTGTTCTTGAGTGTTTTTTATTCGCCAGGATTTTTTCATTGATTCTCCCTTATTTTCCGAGGGGTTTCGGTGGCTTTTTGTTTTTTTATGGAGAGTTTGATCCTGGCTCAGGATGAACGCTGGCGGCGTGCTTAACACATGCAAGTCGAACGATGAAGCCCTGCTTGCAGGGTGGATTAGTGGCGAACGGGTGAGTAACACGTGAGTAACCTGCCCCCGACTTTGGGATAAGCCCGGGAAACTGGGTCTAATACCGGATATGACTTCTTACCGCATGGTGGGTTGTTGAAAGATTTATCGGTGGGGGATGGACTCGCGGCCTATCAGCTTGTTGGTGAGGTAATGGCTCACCAAGGCGACGACGGGTAGCCGGCCTGAGAGGGTGACCGGCCACACTGGGACTGAGACACGGCCCAGACTCCTACGGGAGGCAGCAGTGGGGAATATTGCACAATGGGCGCAAGCCTGATGCAGCGACGCCGCGTGAGGGATGACGGCCTTCGGGTTGTAAACCTCTTTCAGTAGGGAAGAAGCGAGAGTGACGGTACCTGCAGAAGGCGCCGGCTAACTACGTGCCAGCAGCCGCGGTAATACGTAGGGCGCAAGCGTTATCCGGATTTATTGGGCGTAAAGAGCTCGTAGGCGGTTTGTCGCGTCTGCCGTGAAAGTCCGAGGCTCAACCTCGGATCTGCGGTGGGTACGGGCAGACTAGAGTGATGTAGGGGAGACTGGAATTCCTGGTGTAGCGGTGAAATGCGCAGATATCAGGAGGAACACCGATGGCGAAGGCAGGTCTCTGGGCATTTACTGACGCTGAGGAGCGAAAGCATGGGGAGCGAACAGGATTAGATACCCTGGTAGTCCATGCCGTAAACGTTGGGCACTAGGTGTGGGGGACATTCCACGTTTTCCGCGCCGTAGCTAACGCATTAAGTGCCCCGCCTGGGGAGTACGGCCGCAAGGCTAAAACTCAAAGGAATTGACGGGGGCCCGCACAAGCGGCGGAGCATGCGGATTAATTCGATGCAACGCGAAGAACCTTACCAAGGCTTGACATGTGCCAGACCGGATCAGAGATGGTCTTTCCCTTCGGGGCTGGTTCACAGGTGGTGCATGGTTGTCGTCAGCTCGTGTCGTGAGATGTTGGGTTAAGTCCCGCAACGAGCGCAACCCTCGTTCCATGTTGCCAGCACGTAGTGGTGGGGACTCATGGGAGACTGCCGGGGTCAACTCGGAGGAAGGTGGGGATGACGTCAAATCATCATGCCCCTTATGTCTTGGGCTTCACGCATGCTACAATGGCCGGTACAATGGGTTGCGATACTGTGAGGTGGAGCTAATCCCTAAAAGCCGGTCTCAGTTCGGATTGGGGTCTGCAACTCGACCCCATGAAGTCGGAGTCGCTAGTAATCGCAGATCAGCAACGCTGCGGTGAATACGTTCCCGGGCCTTGTACACACCGCCCGTCAAGTCACGAAAGTTGGTAACACCCGAAGCCGATGGCCTAACCACCTTGTGTGGGGGGAGTCGTCGAAGGTGGGACTGGCGATTGGGACTAAGTCGTAACAAGGTAGCCGTACCGGAAGGTGCGGCTGGATCACCTCCTTTCTAAGGAGCTAACCATTTTTTGGTTGCCCATGTCTGTGCACGAGTGTTGTACGGGTGGGTTGCTCATGGGTGGAATATCAATGAACTCAGTACTGGAAAGCATGCATGCCTGATCAGTCCTTTATATGGGGGTTGTGTGGTGTGTGTGGGGTACTGGCTGTGGCTGCATGGTGTTTGTGTGCTGTTAGTACGCACTGGTGATGATGGTCCTCTTGGGGGTTGTTGTTGGTGGTGTTGGAACGTGGTGTGTGAGTGGTGTGTGGTTTGTATGGTTTGGCATGCTGTTGGGTTTTGAGGCAACAAGCCTCTAATACCGTGGTGATGATCCTTTGGGGTTGTTGTTGTGGTGTTGGGGTTCTTGGTGTTTCGGTGTTTGTCCTGTGTTTGCTGCGGTGATGTCCTGGTGGATTGATACTGGCCTTTGGGTTGGTGTTGGTTTGGGGTGTTGTTGTGGGGTGTGGGGTTGTTGTTTGGGAACTGTATAGTGAACGCGAGCATCTTGCAGATGAGATGAGTCTGATGATCCTTTTCCTGGGGTTGTTGGGTGTTTGAGTCTTGTCTGTGTGATTTTGTTAGATTGTTTTATTGCTCAATTATTTTTGGGAACTTTGATTTTGTGTTGAAGTTTTTAAGGGCGCACGGTGGATGCCTTGGCATCAAGAGCCGATGAAGGACGTGGGAATCTGCGATAAGCCTGGTGGAGTCGATAACCGGACGTTGAGACCAGGATTTCCGAATGGGGGAACCCCGCACCATGTTATGTGGTGTGACCTGCAGCTGAATGTATAGGCTGTGTGGAGGGAACGCGGGGAAGTGAAACATCTCAGTACCCGCAGGAAGAGAAAACAATAGTGATTCCGTTAGTAGTGGCGAGCGAACGCGGATGGGGCTAAACCGGTTGGTGTGTGATAGCGGATAGGCGTTGCATCATCGGGGTTGTGGGTCAACATGTACCAGTGCTATCTTGCTGGTGGGATGAGGTGCAGGCGTATAGGTGAATCGGTTGGAATGCCGGACCATAGAGGGTGATAGTCCCGTAGGTGTAATGCGTGTCTGCCGTTCTAGTGTTGATACCCGAGTAGCACGGGGCCCGTGAAACCTTGTGTGAATCTGCCAGGACCACCTGGTAAGCCTGAATACTACTTGATGACCGATAGTGAATCAGTACCGTGAGGGAATGGTGAAAAGTACCCCGGGAGGGGAGTGAAATAGTACCTGAAACCGTGTGCTTACAATCCGTTAGAGCAGCCACTTGTGGTTGTGATGGCGTGCCTTTTGAAGAATGAGCCTGCGAGTTAGTGCTGTGTCGCGAGGTTAACCCGTGTGGGGTAGCCGTAGCGAAAGCGAGTCTGAATAGGGCGTTTGAGTGGCACGGTCTAGACCCGAAGCGAAGTGATCTACCCATGGCCAGGTTGAAGCGCGTGTAAGAGCGTGTGGAGGACCGAACCCACTTCAGTTGAAAATGGAGGGGATGAGCTGTGGGTAGGGGGTGAAAGGCCAATCAAACTTCGTGATAGCTGGTTCTCCCCGAAATGCATTTAGGTGCAGCGTTACGTGTTTCTTGCTGGAGGTAGAGCTACTGGATAGGCGATGGGCCCTACAAGGTTACTGACCTTAGCCAAACTCCGAATGCCGGTAAGTGAGAGCGTAGCAGTGAGACTGTGGGGGATAAGCTTCATAGTCGAGAGGGAAACAGCCCAGAACGCCAACTAAGGCCCCTAAGCGTGTGCT
Source organism: Glutamicibacter sp. B1 (assembly GCF_039602135.1). Classification (NCBI taxonomy): domain Bacteria; kingdom Bacillati; phylum Actinomycetota; class Actinomycetes; order Micrococcales; family Micrococcaceae; genus Glutamicibacter; species Glutamicibacter ectropisis. The sequence goes on from NZ_CP125942.1 coordinate 564,327, forward strand.
AAGTGGAAAAGGATGTGGAGTTGCTGTGACAACCAGGAGGTTGGCTTAGAAGCAGCCACCCTTGAAAGAGTGCGTAATAGCTCACTGGTCAAGTGATTCCGCGCCGATAATGTAGCGGGGCTCAAGCACACCGCCGAAGTTGCGTCATTCAAATATTAACCCGGTTTCGATTGGGTGTTTGGATGGGTAGGGGAGCGTCGTATAGCGGGTGAAGTCGCGGTGGAAACCAGCGGTGGACGCTATACGAGTGAGAATGCAGGCATGAGTAGCGAATGACGGGTGAGAAACCCGTCCGCCGAATGATCAAGGGTTCCAGGGTTAAGCTAATCTGCCCTGGGTTAGTCGGGGCCTAAGGCGAGGCCGACAGGCGTAGTCGATGGATAACGGGTTGATATTCCCGTACCGGCGAAGGACCGCCCATACTGAGCTGTGGATGCTAACCATGACGGATCATGGCGTGATGACCTTCGGGTTGTTTGTTGTGTGGTGTTGTGGGAACCGATGCAGTGAGGTCAGCGTATTAACAGGTGTGACGCAGGAAGGTAGCCGAGCCAGGCAATGGAATTGACCTGGTCCAAGGGTGTAGGAAGAGTGGTTGGCAAATCCGCCACTCATGTTTCTGAGACCTGATAGGCGCCCCATTTGTGGGGTGATTCGGTGATCCTATGCTGCCTAGAAAAGCATCGGCGTGAGGTCCCAGTCCGCCCGTACCCCAAACCGACACAGGTGATCAGGTAGAGAATACTAAGGCGATCGAGAGAATCATGGTTAAGGAACTCGGCAAAATGCCCCCGTAACTTCGGAAGAAGGGGGGCCTGCCTCGTGATCAGCTCTTGCAGTTGTGAGCGGGTGTGGGCCGCAGAGACCAGGGGGAAGCGACTGTTTACTAAAAACACAGGTCCGTGCGAAGTCGCAAGACGATGTATACGGACTGACTCCTGCCCGGTGCTGGAAGGTTAAGAGGACTGGTTAGCAGTAATGCGAAGCTGAGAATTTAAGCCCCAGTAAACGGCGGTGGTAACTATAACCATCCTAAGGTAGCGAAATTCCTTGTCGGGTAAGTTCCGACCTGCACGAATGGAGTAACGACTTCCCCGCTGTCTCAACCATGAACTCGGCGAAATTGCAGTACGAGTAAAGATGCTCGTTACGCGCAGCAGGACGGAAAGACCCCGAGACCTTTACTATAGTTTGGTATTGGTGTTCGGTGCAGCTTGTGTAGGATAGGTGGGAGACTTTGAAGCTTGGACGCTAGTTCAGGTGGAGTCATCGTTGAAATACCACTCTGGCTGTATCGGTCACCTAACTTCGGACCATGATCTGGTTCAGGGACAGTGCCTGATGGGTAGTTTAACTGGGGCGGTTGCCTCCTAAAATGTAACGGAGGCGCCCAAAGGTTCCCTCAGCCTGGTTGGCAATCAGGTGTTGAGTGTAAGTGCACAAGGGAGCTTGACTGTGAGAGTGACAGCTCGAGCAGGGACGAAAGTCGGGACTAGTGATCCGGCGGCACCTCGTGGAAGGGCCGTCGCTCAACGGATAAAAGGTACCTCGGGGATAACAGGCTGATCTTGCCCAAGAGTCCATATCGACGGCATGGTTTGGCACCTCGATGTCGGCTCGTCGCATCCTGGGGCTGGAGTAGGTCCCAAGGGTTGGGCTGTTCGCCCATTAAAGCGGTACGCGAGCTGGGTTTAGAACGTCGTGAGACAGTTCGGTCCCTATCCGCTGCGCGCGTTGGAAATTTGAGAAGGGCTGTCCTTAGTACGAGAGGACCGGGACGGACTAACCTCTGGTGTGTCAGTTGTACTGCCAAGTGCATCGCTGATTAGCTACGTTGGGAAGGGATAACCGCTGAAAGCATCTAAGCGGGAAGCCTGCTTCGAGATGAGATTTCCATGCACTATTGTGTGTGAGGCCCCCAGCTAGACCACTGGGTTGATAGGCAGGATGTGGAAGCAAGGACTGAAGACTTGTGTAGCTGACCTGTACTAATAGGCCGATGACTTTCAACACAACTATAAAACAATAATTTGCTAGCAAAGTTAGTATGCTGTTCGCGTTCACTATGCGGTTACGAGACAACAACCTCGAACCATAAAAACATGAGATAAGTTTTAACACCGGAAACATGACCAAGAGTGATGGTTTGTGTGCTTCGTGATTGTTACGGCGGTCATAGCGTGGGGGAAACGCCCGGTCCCATACCGAACCCGGAAGCTAAGGCCCATTGCGCCGATGGTACTGCACTCGTGAGGGTGTGGGAGAGTAGGTCACCGCCGGACTTAACCTAAAGAATATGGTTTGAGGCCCTGGACACTATGGTGTTCAGGGCCTCACCTGTTTAACCACAAAAGCTGCTGTTTGGTTGGTGGGGTTGAGGCGTAGCTCAACCACTATTTTTCTGTTTGCTTATTTGGGCGCTTAGTCCTGCATCTGAAAGCAAAAATGGGTCACGAATTTTCTGTGTTTCTTCATTAGTCGTAGTGTCTAGAGAAACCACCTACCCAGGCGACCATGGAGACAATGATGTCCATCAAGCAAATGTCATTCCTTGAAAAACTACGGAGTGTTCTTCCTAGTGAATTGATAGTCCAGGACGAACTCGTCTTATCCGAAAACTCCAGGGACTTTGGTCAGCTTGCCGTCGAGCCGCTTCAACCTATTGCGGTTGTCTTCCCCACGCAAGTTCAGCAGGTTCAACAAGTGATGCGACTGGCCACCGAATTTTCGATACCTGTTATCAGCCGAGGGGCAGGAACAGGCGTTTCGGGCGGTGTTCACGTAATCGGTCAAGCAGTCATTCTGAACTTGAGCAAGATGAACCGGATCATCGAGATTCGCCCCGATGACGAAATAGCTGTCGTAGAACCGGGCGTTATCAATCAGGAGCTGAATATAGCAGCGGCCAAATATGGATTGATGTACGCCCCTGATCCGGCCAGCTATAAGATGTCGACCTTGGGCGGAAATATCGCGACAAATGCCGGTGGACTGCGTTGCGCGAAGTATGGAGTAACTCGTGAATCAGTGCTCTCGCTAGACGTCGTCCTTGCCGATGGTCGCTTGATTCGAGTAGGTAAGAATACGTTTAAAGGAGTAGCCGGTTACGATCTGACCGCTTTGTTCACTGGATCTGAGGGCACCTTAGGGATTGTCGTCAGAGCAGTACTTAGATTGCGCTACCTGCCTGTGGACGAACGAGACCTTTCGTTACTTTTCCCTACCTTGGAAGACGCGGTCCACGGTGTACAAATCATTGCAAAGGCCACAATCCAACCAGCCATCCTTGAACTAATCGACCACGCAACGATGCAAGTATTAGACGAGCAGTATTCCACTAGTTTAGCTGATGCGGGCGGCGCTATGCTGTTGATCAGACTTGACGGATACGGTGCAATGCGCGAAGAAGAAGTCATCCGTTATTCTTTCGCCAATCACAACGTAGTAGTCAGCGTCGAAGGCAGCAGTGAAGCTACTCAACTCATCGAGATGCGACGTACAAGCCGAGGCGATACGAAAGATGATGCATACAGGACAGGGGAAGATGTCGCTATTCCCAAAAGTAAAATGGTTGAATACGTTCGTCGCCTGCAAAAGGTCGCTAAACAAGAGCGAGTGCAGATGCGGTTGATTTCTCACGTTGGAGACGGGAATCTACACCCTACATTCTCTGTGGAACCTAACGATGGCTCGGATCCACTGGACCGGCTAAATCGTGTCGTTGAAACTTCGGTGCGGCTTGCCCTTGAAATGGGTGGAACGATAACCGGCGAGCATGGCGTCGGACTGATTAAGAAGGATTGGCTCCCTTGGGAACAATCTACAGAGGTTCTCCAGATTCAAAAAGACATTAAATCGCTTTTGGATCCATCGGGCATCCTGAACCCTGGTAAAGCTATCTAGATAAATCAGCAGTTTGGGTTCGTCTGTTCGTACAATTCGCCGGATGCAAAAGGATTATGTGATCAGATTGCGCCGGGTGTAGAGTAAAAACGTCTTGTTCGCGGGATATGGCGCAGTTTGGTAGCGCGCGTCGTTCGGGACGACGAGGTCGCAGGTTCAAATCCTGTTATCCCGACCAATGACGGCTAAGTGGCATTCAGTTCTATTTTGAACTGGGTGCCCTTTCTGTTGTCACGACATATTGATGCTGCTGGCTCAGAAAAGGCTTCGGGGACAAGTAATTACGGTGCAATACAACGACATCGTTCGCTCAGTCCTTTATATGTGGGACACGAGCTGTAGATCACTCGAGGATATCGCCTCTGGATGTGCGTTCGTGGAACTTTTTAGGTATAGTTATATCTCGTGCTAAGGCATTCATTGGTGTTCGGATTACCGATCAAGAATGGATAGCTTGTCATATTGGGATATGGTGTAATTGGCAACACAACGGTTTCTGGTTCCGTCATTCTAGGTTCGAGTCCTGGTATCCCAGCGCTTCATCAAAGTTATTTGGTGAGTTGAAGATTCGTCTTCAGCATACGGCCCCATCGTATAGCGGCCTAGTACTCCGCCCTCTCACGGCGGCAACACGGGTTCGAATCCCGTTGGGGTCACAAATATCGCGGAACTTCGGTTCCGCGATTTTTTTATGCCCAAAACTGTCAGTGGATTACATTCATTCAAAGCATGTCGTTGTGGTGTTAGCCCTAGTGGTTTTGTGTTTTTTGGGAGTTCTGTAAACCTTTTTGGCACTTAACCCTCCATAACGCTCGACAGGATGGTGAAAGTCGTCTTGAACACCGCAACTCGAGTTTGAACGAGGAATCTCTGGAGCTGCGAATTCTTAGACTGGACACATCGCGAGTCAAAGACAGTGTTGCTATTCAGGGCTTTGCCCCGAGTACTTGCACCTGAATAGTGCTCTTGTTTCCGTACTCCTAGAAATAGAAAACCGTCAGGACGAAAGCATGGGAGCGGGTATAGGCTACCTGCTACGTTCATAATGGTTGGCGCCGATTTGATGGGACCAAGTATCAAATACTATTCATGAGGCTATTGTCTGTGGCCCGTGAGTCAGCAACCACAGTTCGTTATTGGCAAATGATCCATGAAGCATCAACCCGTGTATGGACGGATAACGGTACTGAACTTTGAAACGGGAAATGTTCCCCTTGCTGATGCATTCACATGACGAGTAGTTAGTTTTAGGAACAGAGTCCGGGATTGCTCCTTCTGCCGAATGCGCTCATGCTGCACTATCCGTTCTCATCTTGGTTTCTTTGTCATTTACGGTCTAGAAGAAAGATAGCGGGGGAGAAAGGATGCCGGAATACTAGGAACGCGAACCGGACAGACAAGTACCCAGGGCTAAGCGGAGCTATAACCACGGGCCGGAGGCAGAGAACTGGCGTGCGGCCAATATGTGATTAGCATGTCGCAAGTGGTTTCATCTCCCGGTGATATAGCTTTCAGTACTAACTACTTGTGGAACGGGCAGAGTCCAGCGCCGCTAAGAATGAACTAAGACGTTCGTGTAGAAGGGCATGGTTGCCTGACTACTCCAAGAACAGTCACGACAAGGAACCGGCGAACTGGCTAGTTCCATATCGTGTGTGGCCGTGACCGGCACTAGGGCGAACCGCTCAGATCGGGCTGTCTGTTTTGCGACGAGTGGTTGTATCGCAACCATCGGAAAGTTCGTGTTGTTGCGGAGCTGTTCATCATGGTTTTTTGAAACCAATACCGTCGTCGAAAGAGAATCTGATACCCAGTAGGAATAAGCGCTGATCTTCCTTGCAGCCCGATGTTGCCGGCGCTTTATTCATGTGTAACGACAGTCACCTCCAAAAGTACCAATCTGATTTGTAACTTCGTGAAAACCTCTGTATAGTTTTTATCTGCTGCCGGAACGGAAACAACACGGAATCTACGAGTTGTTTACCCGGTAGCCAATCACTTTTCACCGAAAGGTTTCACCGGTTTTGACCGGTTCTTGAAACATGGTAGGCTAGAAAAGTTGCTCCGGAGCGAAGCAGTCACTGGTTTTGTGGTGGTTGTGGTGTCGAGAGTGTTTGTTGTTTGAGAACTCAATAGTGTGCCAAGTTTGTTGATACCGAATTATTTTTATTTGGTGAATACATAACATTTGCTTGAGGCATTGCACCCCCGTGTAGTGTTCTTGAGTGTTTTTTATTCGCCAGGATTTTTTCATTGATTCTCCCTTATTTTCCGAGGGGTTTCGGTGGCTTTTTGTTTTTTTATGGAGAGTTTGATCCTGGCTCAGGATGAACGCTGGCGGCGTGCTTAACACATGCAAGTCGAACGATGAAGCCCTGCTTGCAGGGTGGATTAGTGGCGAACGGGTGAGTAACACGTGAGTAACCTGCCCCCGACTTTGGGATAAGCCCGGGAAACTGGGTCTAATACCGGATATGACTTCTTACCGCATGGTGGGTTGTTGAAAGATTTATCGGTGGGGGATGGACTCGCGGCCTATCAGCTTGTTGGTGAGGTAATGGCTCACCAAGGCGACGACGGGTAGCCGGCCTGAGAGGGTGACCGGCCACACTGGGACTGAGACACGGCCCAGACTCCTACGGGAGGCAGCAGTGGGGAATATTGCACAATGGGCGCAAGCCTGATGCAGCGACGCCGCGTGAGGGATGACGGCCTTCGGGTTGTAAACCTCTTTCAGTAGGGAAGAAGCGAGAGTGACGGTACCTGCAGAAGAAGCGCCGGCTAACTACGTGCCAGCAGCCGCGGTAATACGTAGGGCGCAAGCGTTATCCGGATTTATTGGGCGTAAAGAGCTCGTAGGCGGTTTGTCGCGTCTGCCGTGAAAGTCCGAGGCTCAACCTCGGATCTGCGGTGGGTACGGGCAGACTAGAGTGATGTAGGGGAGACTGGAATTCCTGGTGTAGCGGTGAAATGCGCAGATATCAGGAGGAACACCGATGGCGAAGGCAGGTCTCTGGGCATTTACTGACGCTGAGGAGCGAAAGCATGGGGAGCGAACAGGATTAGATACCCTGGTAGTCCATGCCGTAAACGTTGGGCACTAGGTGTGGGGGACATTCCACGTTTTCCGCGCCGTAGCTAACGCATTAAGTGCCCCGCCTGGGGAGTACGGCCGCAAGGCTAAAACTCAAAGGAATTGACGGGGGCCCGCACAAGCGGCGGAGCATGCGGATTAATTCGATGCAACGCGAAGAACCTTACCAAGGCTTGACATGTGCCAGACCGGATCAGAGATGGTCTTTCCCTTCGGGGCTGGTTCACAGGTGGTGCATGGTTGTCGTCAGCTCGTGTCGTGAGATGTTGGGTTAAGTCCCGCAACGAGCGCAACCCTCGTTCCATGTTGCCAGCACGTAGTGGTGGGGACTCATGGGAGACTGCCGGGGTCAACTCGGAGGAAGGTGGGGATGACGTCAAATCATCATGCCCCTTATGTCTTGGGCTTCACGCATGCTACAATGGCCGGTACAATGGGTTGCGATACTGTGAGGTGGAGCTAATCCCTAAAAGCCGGTCTCAGTTCGGATTGGGGTCTGCAACTCGACCCCATGAAGTCGGAGTCGCTAGTAATCGCAGATCAGCAACGCTGCGGTGAATACGTTCCCGGGCCTTGTACACACCGCCCGTCAAGTCACGAAAGTTGGTAACACCCGAAGCCGATGGCCTAACCACCTTGTGTGGGGGGAGTCGTCGAAGGTGGGACTGGCGATTGGGACTAAGTCGTAACAAGGTAGCCGTACCGGAAGGTGCGGCTGGATCACCTCCTTTCTAAGGAGCTAACCATTTTTTGGTTGCCCATGTCTGTGCACGAGTGTTGTACGGGTGGGTTGCTCATGGGTGGAATATCAATGAACTCAGTACTGGAAAGCATGCATGCCTGATCAGTCCTTTATATGGGGGTTGTGTGGTGTGTGTGGGGTACTGGCTGTGGCTGCATGGTGTTTGTGTGCTGTTAGTACGCACTGGTGATGATGGTCCTCTTGGGGGTTGTTGTTGGTGGTGTTGGAACGTGGTGTGTGAGTGGTGTGTGGTTTGTATGGTTTGGCATGCTGTTGGGTTTTGAGGCAACAAGCCTCTAATACCGTGGTGATGATCCTTTGGGGTTGTTGTTGTGGTGTTGGGGTTCTTGGTGTTTCGGTGTTTGTCCTGTGTTTGCTGCGGTGATGTCCTGGTGGATTGATACTGGCCTTTGGGTTGGTGTTGGTTTGGGGTGTTGTTGTGGGGGTGTGGGGTTGTTGTTTGGGAACTGTATAGTGAACGCGAGCATCTTGCAGATGAGATGAGTCTGATGATCCTTTTCCTGGGGTTGTTGGGTGTTTGAGTCTTGTCTGTGTGATTTTGTTAGATTGTTTTATTGCTCAATTATTTTTGGGAACTTTGATTTTGTGTTGAAGTTTTTAAGGGCGCACGGTGGATGCCTTGGCATCAAGAGCCGATGAAGGACGTGGGAATCTGCGATAAGCCTGGTGGAGTCGATAACCGGACGTTGAGACCAGGATTTCCGAATGGGGGAACCCCGCACCATGTTATGTGGTGTGACCTGCAGCTGAATGTATAGGCTGTGTGGAGGGAACGCGGGGAAGTGAAACATCTCAGTACCCGCAGGAAGAGAAAACAATAGTGATTCCGTTAGTAGTGGCGAGCGAACGCGGATGGGGCTAAACCGGTTGGTGTGTGATAGCGGATAGGCGTTGCATCATCGGGGTTGTGGGGTCAACATGTACCAGTGCTATCTTGCTGGTGGGATGAGGTGCAGGCGTATAGGTGAATCGGTTGGAATGCCGGACCATAGAGGGTGATAGTCCCGTAGGTGTAATGCGTGTCTGCCGTTCTAGTGTTGATACCCGAGTAGCACGGGGCCCGTGAAACCTTGTGTGAATCTGCCAGGACCACCTGGTAAGCCTGAATACTACTTGATGACCGATAGTGAATCAGTACCGTGAGGGAATGGTGAAAAGTACCCCGGGAGGGGAGTGAAATAGTACCTGAAACCGTGTGCTTACAATCCGTTAGAGCAGCCACTTGTGGTTGTGATGGCGTGCCTTTTGAAGAATGAGCCTGCGAGTTAGTGCTGTGTCGCGAGGTTAACCCGTGTGGGGTAGCCGTAGCGAAAGCGAGTCTGAATAGGGCGTTTGAGTGGCACGGTCTAGACCCGAAGCGAAGTGATCTACCCATGGCCAGGTTGAAGCGCGTGTAAGAGCGTGTGGAGGACCGAACCCACTTCAGTTGAAAATGGAGGGGATGAGCTGTGGGTAGGGGTGAAAGGCCAATCAAACTTCGTGATAGCTGGTTCTCCCCGAAATGCATTTAGGTGCAGCGTTACGTGTTTCTTGCTGGAGGTAGAGCTACTGGATAGGCGATGGGCCCTACAAGGTTACTGACCTTAGCCAAACTCCGAATGCCGGTAAGTGAGAGCGTAGCAGTGAGACTGTGGGGGATAAGCTTCATAGTCGAGAGGGAAACAGCCCAGAACGCCAACTAAGGCCCCTAAGCGTGTGCTAAGTGGAAAAGGATGTGGAGTTGCTGTGACAACCAGGAGGTTGGCTTAGAAGCAGCCACCCTTGAAAGAGTGCGTAATAGCTCACTGGTCAAGTGATTCCGCGCCGATAATGTAGCGGGGCTCAAGCACACCGCCGAAGTTGCGTCATTCAAATATTAACCCGGTTTCGATTGGGTGTTTGGATGGGTAGGGGAGCGTCGTATAGCGGGTGAAGTCGCGGTGGAAACCAGCGGTGGACGCTATACGAGTGAGAATGCAGGCATGAGTAGCGAATGACGGGTGAGAAACCCGTCCGCCGAATGATCAAGGGTTCCAGGGTTAAGCTAATCTGCCCTGGGTTAGTCGGGGCCTAAGGCGAGGCCGACAGGCGTAGTCGATGGATAACGGGTTGATATTCCCGTACCGGCGAAGGACCGCCCATACTGAGCTGTGGATGCTAACCATGACGGATCATGGCGTGATGACCTTCGGGTTGTTTGTTGTGTGGTGTTGTGGGAACCGATGCAGTGAGGTCAGCGTATTAACAGGTGTGACGCAGGAAGGTAGCCGAGCCAGGCAATGGAATTGACCTGGTCCAAGGGTGTAGGAAGAGTGGTTGGCAAATCCGCCACTCATGTTTCTGAGACCTGATAGGCGCCCCATTTGTGGGGTGATTCGGTGATCCTATGCTGCCTAGAAAAGCATCGGCGTGAGGTCCCAGTCCGCCCGTACCCCAAACCGACACAGGTGATCAGGTAGAGAATACTAAGGCGATCGAGAGAATCATGGTTAAGGAACTCGGCAAAATGCCCCCGTAACTTCGGAAGAAGGGGGGCCTGCCTCGTGATCAGCTCTTGCAGTTGTGAGCGGGTGTGGGCCGCAGAGACCAGGGGGAAGCGACTGTTTACTAAAAACACAGGTCCGTGCGAAGTCGCAAGACGATGTATACGGACTGACTCCTGCCCGGTGCTGGAAGGTTAAGAGGACTGGTTAGCAGTAATGCGAAGCTGAGAATTTAAGCCCCAGTAAACGGCGGTGGTAACTATAACCATCCTAAGGTAGCGAAATTCCTTGTCGGGTAAGTTCCGACCTGCACGAATGGAGTAACGACTTCCCCGCTGTCTCAACCATGAACTCGGCGAAATTGCAGTACGAGTAAAGATGCTCGTTACGCGCAGCAGGACGGAAAGACCCCGAGACCTTTACTATAGTTTGGTATTGGTGTTCGGTGCAGCTTGTGTAGGATAGGTGGGAGACTTTGAAGCTTGGACGCTAGTTCAGGTGGAGTCATCGTTGAAATACCACTCTGGCTGTATCGGTCACCTAACTTCGGACCATGATCTGGTTCAGGGACAGTGCCTGATGGGTAGTTTAACTGGGGCGGTTGCCTCCTAAAATGTAACGGAGGCGCCCAAAGGTTCCCTCAGCCTGGTTGGCAATCAGGTGTTGAGTGTAAGTGCACAAGGGAGCTTGACTGTGAGAGTGACAGCTCGAGCAGGGACGAAAGTCGGGACTAGTGATCCGGCGGCACCTCGTGGAAGGGCCGTCGCTCAACGGATAAAAGGTACCTCGGGGATAACAGGCTGATCTTGCCCAAGAGTCCATATCGACGGCATGGTTTGGCACCTCGATGTCGGCTCGTCGCATCCTGGGGCTGGAGTAGGTCCCAAGGGTTGGGCTGTTCGCCCATTAAAGCGGTACGCGAGCTGGGTTTAGAACGTCGTGAGACAGTTCGGTCCCTATCCGCTGCGCGCGTTGGAAATTTGAGAAGGGCTGTCCTTAGTACGAGAGGACCGGGACGGACTAACCTCTGGTGTGTCAGTTGTACTGCCAAGTGCATCGCTGATTAGCTACGTTGGGAAGGGATAACCGCTGAAAGCATCTAAGCGGGAAGCCTGCTTCGAGATGAGATTTCCATGCACTATTGTGTGTGAGGCCCCCAGCTAGACCACTGGGTTGATAGGCAGGATGTGGAAGCAAGGACTGAAGACTTGTGTAGCTGACCTGTACTAATAGGCCGATGACTTTCAACACAACTATAAAACAATAATTTGCTAGCAAAGTTAGTATGCTGTTCGCGTTCACTATGCGGTTACGAGACAACAACCTCGAACCATAAAAACATGAGATAAGTTTTAACACCGGAAACATGACCAAGAGTAATGGTTTGTGTGCTTCGTGATTGTTACGGCGGTCATAGCGTGGGGGAAACGCCCGGTCCCATACCGAACCCGGAAGCTAAGGCCCATTGCGCCGATGGTACTGCACTCGTGAGGGTGTGGGAGAGTAGGTCACCGCCGGACTTAACCTAAAGAATATGGTTTGAGGCCCTGGACACTATGGTGTTCAGGGCCTCACCTGTTTAAGCCGTCCGCGCACCCACGGCGTTGATTCGTTCGTCATCTCTTGATGACAGTTTTTGGAACCGCTGGCTGGCACTTTGCCCAGGGCTGCCAAATTAAATCGTATGGGGCCGGCTGTACGGGAGAGGCCGCGCGTCTAGCTAGTGTCGCCTTCGACAGCTTCGACAGCTTCGACTGCTGCGACTCCGTCGAATAGTTCACCGCTGCACTTGCCTCATAGGCTTACACAAGGCGATGTATGGCGTATGGAGAGCTCAGCAGGCCAACACTTGATCCATGCACGGCAGGACGCGCTTCAGCGCCTGCGCCGGCGAACTCTAATGCAGCGCTCAATTTGCCTTTGGACCTCAGTTATTCGGCGACTGCTTATCTTCAAATATGGCGAAGGACACCCTTTAGTCGGGCATCCTGGATTGGCACGTATCCGTTGGGACTGATAGACTTATTGAGTTATCGCAATTGCGAATGACATCGTAGATTTCCCATGGTTAGCCATGAGGTATAGAGTTACGGCGATCATAGCGTGGGGGAAACGCCCGGTCCCATACCGAACCCGGAAGCTAAGACCCACAGCGCCGATGGTACTGCACTCGGGAGGGTGTGGGAGAGTAGGTCATCGCCGGGCATAATTTGCCGAAGGCCCTAAACGAGAGTTCAGGGCCTTCGATGTTTAACTACTGCTAAAGCAAAAAGCTCGGAGACCGAGAATCGCTTCTTGGTCTCCGAGCTTCACGGGCTTTACGCGTCGTTGAGACGCAGACCGCTTTCTGTATCAAACAGGTGAACGTGCTGTAGGTGAGGCGCGATGTTCAGCTTCTGGCCCCGTGCCGGTGGTGTACGGCCATCAACGCGAACCACAATGACCTGCGTTTCTCCACCGAGCTCAGCAGAGCCGTAGATGTAGGCGTCCGCACCCAGCTCTTCGACAACGTCAACGATGATCTCTGCGCCTTCGCCAGCACCCACAATGTCGATGTCCTCAGGGCGGAATCCTAGCGTGGTGCCACCCTGTGAACCTGGGGCCTGAATCAGAGTAGACCCAAAGGCCACCTGCTCATTAGACGATTGCAACTTGACCAAGTTCATGGCGGGGGAGCCGATGAAACCAGCAACAAAGACATTGCGTGGGCGGTCATAGAGTTCACGAGGAGTGCCAACTTGCTGCAACTCGCCATCCTTGAGCACGGCAACTCGATCGCCCATGGTCAATGCTTCAACCTGGTCGTGCGTCACGTAGACAGTGGTGACGCCGAGGCGTCGGGTCAAGGAAGCGATCTGAGTACGCGTCTGTACACGTAGTTTCGCGTCCAGATTGGACAGCGGCTCATCCATCAGGAAGACCTGAGGCGAACGCACAATTGCACGTCCCATCGCCACACGCTGACGCTGACCACCGGAAAGCGCCTTTGGCTTACGGTTCAGATACTGTTCCAGATCAAGCAGCTTGGCGGCTTCCTGGACGCGACGGTTTCGTTCTTCCTTGTCTACGCCGGCGATCTTCAACGCGAAGCCCATGTTCTCGGCCACGGTCATGTGTGGGTACAGAGCGTAGTTCTGGAAGACCATCGCGATATCGCGATCCTTGGGCGGAACGTTGGTAACGTCCTTATCGCCAATGAGGATTCGGCCGGAGTTGACTTCTTCCAAACCTGCGAGCATGCGCAAGGTGGTGGACTTGCCACAACCGGAGGGCCCAACAAGTACGAGGAATTCTCCGTCTTGAATTTCCAGATCAATTGCATCCACTGAGGGCACAAGAGCGCCTGGATAGATGCGGGTAGCCTTATCAAAGGTCACAGTTGCCATGACGACAATCCTTTCACGGGCAGGTACGTGCCCGACGATCCATAGTGAAAGTGAAATAGGACACTTTAGTCTCGCATGGAAATCAGATTTTGCAAAAGCACTGGCAAGTCTTGCGGAGAAGCGATATAGTGACTCGCCGCAGTCGGTCCGCTACCTACTTTCACTCCAAGATCCACGGGCTTCAAGACCTTAAACCCGTTTTCATCGGTGACGTCATCTCCGACAAAAAGCACAGCATCAACGTGTAGCAAATTCCGAAGCCAGGTGAGGCTTTCGCCCTTATCACCGTGATGCACGGACGCTTCAAGAACTGCCTTGCCTTCAAGAAGTTTGGCCCCTGTAAGGCCAGCCAGAGAGTTCTTGGCATCGCTTAGAGCAGCGTCTGCTTCCTGCGGTGCTGCCTGGCGTACGTGGAGAACTGTTGCTGATGGCTTGTACTCCAAGGAAACGTTCTCGTAGGAGTCAGCCACTTTGGTTAGTTCCTGGGTGATCCGTTCCAGGGAGTCCCGTTGTTCATCGTTCAACGGTTTATCGGTCCATTGCTCTTGGTAGGCCCGAGGAACTTTTCGTTCGGCGCCGTGGGAACCGATACAAAATTCAGGCATAGCATGCGGGTAAACCTGGGCCAGTGAAGCTAGATTGCGCCCGGAAATCAGTGCGGTAAAAACGCCGGGTAGCTCTCCTAACTTTTCGAGAAGCTCAGCCGATTCAGGAAGTGGCCGGGCATCTTCGGGGCGATCAACCAGAGGGGACATCGTCCCATCAAAGTCCAAAGCGACAAGAATCTTCTGTTGAGCCGCAAAGCTGCTCAGGGCCTCTTGCAATTGTGGGTCAAGCTCAGACAAGGTCGTATCCCTTTGTGTGTGGGTGGGAAGGAGGGCCTAGCGAATGGTGGCTTCTGCTGAGGACGCGGCGCTGATCTCGGCAAGTTCCGCGAGGAAAACATCCGACCAACGGGCGACCGTATTAATTTTCAAGTGCCGGTTCATTCGACGCATGCGTTTTTCCTGATCAGGTTCGGCCATATTCACGGCTTGAATGATCTTGTCTTTCATTCCGTCGATATCATGCGGGTTGACCAGTACGGCCTGGGTGAGTTGATCGGCGGCGCCGGTATATTCGGAGAGCACCAGCACGCCACGTCCGTCCTGGTGGGCGGCAACGTATTCCTTGGCGACCAAATTCATGCCATCACGCAGGGCTGTTACCAACAAGACATCGGCTGCCAGATATAGTGCGATCATTTCGCGCAACGGATAGGACTGGTGCAGGTAGCGCAACGTGGTATGACTCAGAGTGTCATGCTGGCCGGTAATTTGTCCGACCATCAGTTCCACTTGGTCACGCAGTTCCATGTAGGTGTCGACGTTTTCACGGCTTGGGCTTGCTACCTGAATCAGGCAGACGTCTCCTGCGCGCAATTGCCCGTCGGCGAGTAATTCTCCGTAGGCCTTGAGCCGGTGACGGATGCCCTTGGTGTAGTCCAGGCGGTCCACGCCAAGGATCACGGTCTTAGGGTTGCCCAGCTCATTACGGATCTGTGCCGCCCGGGCAATGATCTGTGGGTCACGCGATAGCTTAGCGATCTGCTCGGTGTCGATCGAGATCGGATGAGCTTTGGCTCGGCAGAGGTTTTGCATCTGGTTCTCGGCCGAGGGAGTAGCTACATCGCCCTTGGTGGAGTAATCCGTAAAGCGGCGTAGGCAGCGTAGGAAGTTGGACGCGTCGGTTTCTCGTTGGAAACCGACAAGATCGGCGCCGGCAAGGCCCTGTAAGATTTGCGTCCGCCACGGCAGCTGAGAGAAAAGGCTGGCTGCTGGGAAGGGGATGTGCAGGAAGAAGCCAATTTTTAGATCGGGACGTGCCAGACGGATCATCTGTGGCACGAGCTGTAATTGATAATCGTGAACCCATACGGTGGCATTCGGGGCGGCAATTTTTAGGACTGCATCCGCAAAGCGTTGGTTGATCTTCTTGTAGCGGTCCCACCACGTACGGTGGTACTCCGGTGGCACGATCACATCGTGATACAAAGGCCACAGGGTGGAGTTTGAGAAGCCCTCGTAGTACAACTCCAGATCGGTTTCATTCAGTGGAACTGGCACCAAGTGGATGTCATCTTTATCGAAGCTTTCCAGCTCCTCGTCGATGCCTCCGTGCCAGCCAACCCAAGCACCTTCTGATGCTGCCATGATCGGAGCGAGCGCGGTCACCAGGCCTCCGGGGGAACGCCTAAAGCCTTGGGAGCCGTCAGGGTTCGTAATCCGGTCGACAGGCAGTCTGTTTGCTACGACCACAAAATCGTAGGACTGCTCGGTGTCTTGACTTGGTGCTGGGGTACCCACTTTAAACCTCCTGGTTTGATCAAGCTATGCACCGGCGGGGTGCTGAATCGTCGGTTCTGAGTGAATGGCTTGGTATTTGATTTTTGGCTGGCTCATTGGGCCAGTAGTCGAAGCGTGATCTCTCTCTTATTGAAATCATACTGAATTTTTCATCTTTCATTGTGAGGCATTGCACTCTAGGTCATGCTTCCGAGGTTCCGGTCGAGGTTGCAAGGCCCCTTCGCCTGATGACTTGGTTGAATGCTCAACTAGATGCTGTCGGTGCCCTTTGGGCGCTGTATGTGCAAGATATGTGACTCCTGTGAAGCGGGGTGAATCTGGGGTATTCAGGGATATTTGCGCGAAGAATTGGCTAAGCTGGAGCCAGATGACCGTTCTCCGCTGACTGAGGAACCCCCAAATTTATGTCTACGAATAACCCGCGCCCAACGAAGGCGCAGCGCAACGCGAGCGCCCGCGAAAAGGCTGCTCAGCTTCGGGCAAGTCAAGAAGCCGCTCAGAAACGTAAGTCACTGATGGTGAAAATCGGCGTTCTCGTCGCTGTCGTAGTTGTTATTGCACTGGTCGTGACCCTGATCGTTCGCAATAACGCAACGAAGATCTCAGACACTGGTGCCACTCCTCAGGGCGCAACTGCCGCCGGTGGCATTCTGGTGACTTCCCCTGACTCGGTCGGGACGAAAACCGTTGACAGTGTGGATGTAACGAGCCTAACCGCTCCAACCGAACAGTTGGATGCTGCTAAGCCACGTGACCTGATCGTTGCCGATAAGGGCGACCCGATCAACATCACCATGTACGTGGATGCTAACTGTGTGCACTGTGCAGACTTCGAAGCCACCTACGGCGATCAGATCGATAATTGGCTGGCCAGCGGCGACGTGACCGTTGAATACCGCAACGTTGGCTACCTTGATGGTGGTTCGGCAACTAACTACTCATCGCGTGGCGCTAATGCTCTGGCTTGCGTGGCCGACGTCAGCCCAACTGCGTACATGAAGTTCGTGAAGGCTCTGTGGGGTCACTACCCAGAGGGCGAAATGAAGAATGCTGAACTCGCGCAGATGGCCATCGACAACGGTGCTGACGCATCGGTGAAAGACTGCATCACCAGTGATAAGTTCCGCCCATTCGTTCAGTACGCGACCACTGCTGGTCAGTACGACGGAGTGAAGGGAACCCCTTCAATCTTCATCCAGGGCAAGGAACTTGCTCTGGGCACCGATGACTTCCCAACCAAGGTTGAAGAAGCGATCAAGGCTAATAAGTAATTCCAGAAGTAGCTCTGGACAACTTGGGGCGATCAGGTAGTATTCCATATTGATCTCGCACCAAGATAAAGGGGAAGAAAGCCATCCGTGGTTTTCTTCCCCTTTGGTATTTCCCGCTGTGCCCTGTCGATTCGCAGACTAGTGGGGTTTTCCGATATTCTTATTCGGTACGCCCCCTTAGCTCAGCTGGCCAGAGCGTCTGTCTTGTAAACTGAAGGTCACCGGTTCGAATCCGGTAGGGGGCTCCACTAAATCCTCGGAGGACACGCATTTACCCGCGTGATTCCGGGGATTTTTTCGTGCCCAACCGCAATGCCAAAGGTACGGGTAATGGGCCCAAAAGAGCCTACCCCCCTTTTGGCTTTTAGCCCCTTATTTTCGGGAAGCATCTTAAGATTGAAGAGCCCAAAATGAGTGGAAACTGTGCAGTCATCGGGATGGATCGGCGCAGAATCCCGGTAGCATTAAGTTCAAATGATGATACGCAAGATCTATTCAGGCTGCCTTGCTGCAACAGCTATCTGCACTCTTTCCGCTTGTGGTGGGGTCCAAGCCACTCAGACGGGCGCACTGGACCTAGGCGTTCCTGAAGGCGACGTTGAAAACACTTGGTGCGGAGTATTCCACGAGCAAAATTTTGTCGGGGATGTAGCAGCTAACACTTCAGATGCTCCGCTATGGATCGCAGACGTGCAGGCTGTAGAGGCTAAAGGTTGGGAATCAAAGCGGTCTATGGCAGCACCGCTACCTGAAGGTGAGGCTAGCTTGATGGCGTGGACTAATGAGAGCCTCACAGAGGCAGACTTCAACGAATCCGCGAAGAGGCTAACACCATTAGATGCCCCCATTGAAGTCCCTGCCGGTGAAAATGTGCAGTTGGGGCTCGAAGGTGCTGTAAAGAATGATGCTGAGAATGCTGAAGTTTCGCAGCTTCGGGTTATCTATAAGACAGATTTGAAATCATCAAAAAGCTTCTCAGTTGTCGGAAATATCCGCTATGAGTGGAGAGCTCAAAGCTGCGAGTGAACGTTGTTTGACGAGAGTTACTTGAGCTATCACGTGGTCGAAAACAACAGAGCCCCCTAGCCAACGACCGTAAGAATCCACACGGTATCCGGCTTTTACCCCTCACCATCACGGCGCAGAAGTCGTGCCTTTCGAACAGGATAAACACGACCCCCGGTAGAATTTCTTAGGACACCATCATCTTTGAGCCAGAGGCAGAAAAGGCCCGACGTTCATCACCAATTTGAGGAGCTGACCATGGCCGGAGGCCTTGTAGCACTTTTGGACGACGTAGCCGCCCTGGTGAAAGTCACTGCGGCGTCCCTCGACGATGTCGCCATGGGTGCGGCTAAAGCGAGTACGAAAGCGATGGGCGTAGTGGTTGACGATGCTGCGGTCACGCCACAGTACGTTGAGGGGATCTCGCCCAAGCGCGAACTTCCGATCATTTGGAAAATTGCGTTGGGGTCCATCCGCAATAAATTGATCTTCATCCTCCCCGTCGCCCTACTGCTCTCTTACTTTGCCCCGTGGGCGTTGACCCCGATCCTGATGCTCGGCGGCGCGTACCTGGTTTTTGAAGGCGCGGAAAAACTGCTCGAAGCTTTTGGCTGGATCAAGCACCACGGATCCGGGGAAGAAGGCAAAGAGCGTGATGAAAAGTCCATCATCAACTCTGCGGTACGCACCGACCTGGTGCTCTCTGCAGAAATCTTGGTGATCTCACTCAACGAGGTCGCGCACGAACCAATCATTACCCGAGCCCTGATCCTCATTGTTGTGGCCCTACTGATGACCGTGGTGGTCTACGGCGCGGTGGCGCTGATCGTGAAAATGGACGATATTGGCCTGCACATGGCCACCAAACCGCGCAAGCTCTCGCAGAAAGTTGGGCGAGGCCTGGTCAAAGCCATGCCGATCGTGATGTCGGTACTCAGCAAGGTTGGCGTTGTGGCCATGCTGTGGGTCGGTGGACACCTACTGCTGGTGGGCATGGATGAGCTGGGCTGGCACGCGCCGTACGGTTTTGTGCACCACGTCGAAGAGCTGGTAGCACACGCCACCGGTTCAGCCGGCG
Organism: Glutamicibacter sp. B1; assembly: GCF_039602135.1. Classification (NCBI taxonomy): domain Bacteria; kingdom Bacillati; phylum Actinomycetota; class Actinomycetes; order Micrococcales; family Micrococcaceae; genus Glutamicibacter; species Glutamicibacter ectropisis. Next base: position 583,634 of record NZ_CP125942.1, read on the forward strand.
CAGTCCTGGGCTGGTGCGTGAATACCGCTTTTTCCTGTGTCGCAGGATTTATCATGGGCGCGATCATTACGGTGATTGTGGTGGGGATCCAGAAGCTCCGTCACAAGGGCAAAGCTAAACCCACCCACTAGGGACCTAAAGTTCTAGCGGCGAGCCGAGTACAATGGATAAGTTGCCGCCCAGGCTCGGTCATTTGCGTCCAGCCAAACTGTCTGGCCGCCATGGAAAGATCGATGCGTGTTGAGTAAAGAACAAAAAGAGCAGGCCAGTGCCCGCCATGCGCGGGGCGCCTATTTCACCCCGGAACCGGTAGCAACCTTCATGGCGCAATGGGCCCTAGAAGGCCAGCCGGCTAGGGTTCTGGAGCCCTCCTGTGGTGATGCTCAATTTCTTGAAGCAGTGCATCGTGAACTGGGGGAGCGCCAAGGGCAGGTGCATTTACATGGTTATGAATTACACGCACCTACGGTAGCTCAGGCCCATGACCGCTTGAGCAGCCAGGGAATCAACGCGCAGATAAACCAGGCCAACTTTTTTGATATCGCCGGCAACGCCGACATGGATGTGGTGATCGGTAACCCTCCCTATGTGCGTTATCAACTTCATCGCGGGGCTGACCGTCAACGTTCGCGCCTGGCAGCAAAAAATGCCGGGGTGGAACTGAACGAACTAGCCAGCATTTGGGCCGCCTTCGTGGTTCATGCCACCAGCTTCCTAGCCAACGGTGGCCGGATGGCTTTGGTGCTGCCTGCCGAGCTGATGTTCGTTAACTACGCCGGGGTAGTACGAGCCATGCTGCTCGAACGCTTTGCCACAGTTCACCTGGCAGTCTTTGAAGAGCGCCTGTTTGCCGATGCTCAAGAAGAAGTCGTGTTATTGCTGGCCGAGGGCTATGGCCAGGGCCCGAGCGACCATTTCAGATTGCATCAGTTCCGCAATGCCCACGACCTTGCACAGCTGGGATCGGGCACCCGCCACGTCCCACAACGCGCTGCGGACCGTTGGACCGGCTCGCTGGTCGGGCTGGAAGCCCAAGGGATCCTGGCTTCAGCCACTGCGCAGGGCCAGTTCGCGACGCTCAATTCTTGGGGCGAAACCTCACTGGGTGCGGTCACCGGAAATAACAAGTGGTTCACGCTCAACGCCGACAAGGTTCAGGAGCTGGGGCTGGAGGAAACGGAAGTCATTCGTATTTCACCTCCGGGCTCTCGACACCTGCGGGGGCTGGAACTTGATTCGCATGGGTGGGAGCACCTGCGCGATCAGGGCGCAGCAACCTACCTGTTCAGGCCCGCCGGTGCACCAAGCCCGGCAGGAGAGCATCTGGTGGCCAGCGGCGAATTGGCCAATGTTGACCAAGCCTATAAGTGTCGGGTGCGCTCGCCGTGGTGGCGAGTCCCGATATTGTCGGTGCCGGATCTGTTCATGACCTATATGAATGCCGATACCCCACGGCTGACCTCTAACGAGGCGGGGGTACACCATATCAACTCCATCCACGGTGTGTACTTGGGTGCAGATGTGCGCGAATTGGGCAGGGAACTGCTGCCGTTGGCGTCGTTGAATACTTTGACCATGTTGGGTGCCGAGATGGTCGGGCGTTCCTATGGTGGGGGAATTTTGAAGGTTGAACCCCGCGAAGCCGATGCGCTTCCGGTACCGTCCATTGCGATGGTGCAGCACTATGCAACACCATTGCGCGCCATCAAGTCTGAGGTACGCGCACTATTGGTTGCCGGGGCAAAACAAGAGGCGACCGAAATGGTCGACGAGATCGTCCTAGAGCAAATGCTCTCATTGGATAAGGCAGCGGTAGCGACCATCCGGGCGGCACGGACGAACATGCTGGAACGACGAGCGGCGAGAAGTAAAGCGGTGAAGGGATAAACGTGGCTAATCCTGTGGTTGAGAAGACCCTGGCATTTGCGGAATTTGATACCACTTTGATGTCGGCGGCCAAAGACTCACCGTGGCTGAATAACGGTGCGGTCACCGAGGAATTCAACCCGTCCTATCAGGTCTTGGAGCAGCTGCTGAGCATCCCGGTGCGCAACAAGGCGGTTACCCGCTCCGGACGTTTTGCCCAGGGCGTTGACGCTTGGTTAGCCCACGAATTGCGTCGTGCCGGTTTTGATGCGGATCTGGTCTGGCCACGACCGGAGGCCCCAAGGGTGCTTTCCAGCGATATCTTGGACCTCTTACGTAGACTGCCAGAACGCCTCGCCGACGAGGTTCATGAATCAATCATGTCCGGCAAAGCCGGGAGCACCGATGCCAGGATCCTGGGTCGGGCCTATATGAAACAGACCGATGTGGTGATGACCCACTGGTCAACCGGTCCAGAATTATTGCTGAGCACCAAAGCCATGACCTCATCCTTCGGCAAGAACCTGGCCAACCGTTATGAGGAAGCCTACGGTGACGCAGCGAATCTTCGGGCACGTTATCCGCTGGCAGCAGTCGGGTTCTTCTTCGTGCAGCGGGCCACCATCCTTGAAACTGAGCCGGCCGCCTTCCGCCGTACCGTAGACATGATCCGCAAGCTGCGGGACTTTGGCGATGGCTTTGGGTATACCGCGACCGGGCTGTTGCTGGTTGACTGGGATGATGACTCGGATGATCCGCAAGTGCGTTGTGTGCACCCGCCGGTACCCGAAGATATTGCCACCGCACAGTTCCTGAATGCAATGGTTGATGCCGTTCTCAAAGTCACGCCGATCGACCTACATGAAGCAGCTCGCGCTCGCCGAGCCGGTGAAGTGGCCCCGCTGCCCGGCCACGAATGGGTGGACGAGCAACAGGACTCTCTCTTCTAGGGATTAGATCACCGGGATCGCCGGCGACTGATCACCGAAAGGCAAAGTAACAGCCAGTGATGGTTGCAAAGTTGGAGCCAGCTCGTACGCAGGTGTAGGAGCTGCGGTGACCGGGGTGATGATTTCCCCACAGTGTTGGGCGGCCTGTGGCAAGTTCGCCACCCAATCTTTTGCAGCCTGAGTGGCACGGTAAATGAACTTCAGCTGCCCATCACGTTCAAAGCTACGCTCGCGTTCCCACAAGTCGGAGCGTTCGTAGAAGGCCCACGAGGCGGGGTTTTGTGCGTCAATGACAATGATCGGTGTTTTGCCCGAGCGCACCGCATGCTCCAGGCGCAGGGAGGTCACATGTTGGCGGATTCCTAACCGGCGATATTCAGGACGTACCGCCATGGAACCGAGCTCCACTGCGTTCATGGAATCGGTGGGTGCCACGATCGAGTCGTGAACCAAACCAGCAGCCACCAGCGTGCCACGATCACGGACCGTGACCAACAGGCTCAGACGATCCAATTTCTGGTGCCAACGCTGGTCGATGACTGGGTAGAGCTGTGCCAATTCTTCGCGCTGCTCTGGTAGAACGCAGAGGGATGACAAAGAAAAGTTGAGATTTTCAAACACTGGGTACGGTCCTAGAGAAAAAGAACGAACGAAAAATGAGGCTTTGCACCACAGGTCATCACCTGCGGTGCGGTTTCGTTGGCCTTGAGGGGACCGATGCCGGTGGCTTCCGGCAACTTCCTTGTAGGGTCCAGTTTGAGCTCGATGAGCTAGAAAAATTATGGAGTCTGAAGTCCCGTTTTGACAAGTGGAAACAGGTACTTTTGAGTGAATCAAAGATAAACTATTTGGCGCGGTTTTTCAGGGCTAATCATGTGGCAAATACTGTTGCTGAGAGGTTGCCGTGAATGTTGGTTTAAGCGCGTCGCTCAGTCGATGTTTTGCCACGAGGAGCGGCTGACCGATTTGGTGCAAGAGATATCACCGGCTAAGATCGTTTAGGTGCTTGACCCTGTGGTCAAAGCCGAAGTTTGGATCTTTAGCTCAGTTGGTTAGAGCGTTCGCCTCACACGCGAAAGGTCGCTGGTTCGAGTCCAGTAAGATCCACAAAAAATGCCACCATCGCTGGTGGCATTTTTGCGTTAATATTCTGCTGTCGTGCGGAGGCTACTTTTGGGCCGTCAGCAACTGATGGACCCGAGGTTTCACTTCTTCTCCAAGCAGCTTGATGGAGTGCATCATGGCCTCATGAGGCAAGGTTCCAGCGGAGTACTTGATGTCGGCTCGTGAGAGTCCCAACTTCTGGGTGACCGAGGCGAGCTTAGCGGCCACGGTCTGTGGGCTTCCGGCCATCATCGCTCCCTCCGGTCCCATCGCTGCCTGCAAACGCATTTTGCTTGCTGATGGCCAACCACGTTCGGCGCCCAGGCGGTTCATGGTTCGTTGGTAGTGGGGCCAGAGAGTTTCTAGCGCTTCTTCATCGCTGTCCGCGACCAAGCCGTGGAAGTGGGCGGCCACTGGCTGCTGTTCGTGGCCGAATTCCTTGAGTGCGCGGTGGTACAAAGACACCAGTCCTTCAAAGCCTGAAGGCTGGCCGCCGATGATCGCCAGGAAGAGGGGCAGACCGTGACGGGCTGCGCGAACGACAGATTGCGGACTGCCACCCACACCTACCCACGTGGTCAGCGGCTGATCTTCTAATAGTGGGTAGACCTGTTGGTTGCGTAAGGCGGCGCGGTGATTGCTGTGCCAGATCACCGGTTCACCGTGACGTAGTTTCGCCAGCAGGTCCAGTTTCTGTTCAAAGAGTTCTTCGTAGTCATCAAGTTCGAATCCGAACAGTGGGAATGATTCAACAAAGGATCCGCGCCCGGCAACGATTTCGGCGCGGCCTCGTGAGATGGCATCTAAGGTCGCGAAGCGCTGATACAGCCGAACCGGGTCATCACTAGAGAGAACGGTGACTGCGGTACCGAGTTTGATCCGTTGCGTGGTGCTTGCCAGTGCAGCCAAGATCATTTCTGGTGCGGAGACGGCATAATCGTCGCGGTGATGTTCGCCGACACCAAAGAAATCCAGATTGGCTGCTTCGGCAGCCTGGCCCTCAGCAATCACATTACGAATCACCTGCGCATGGGAAAGTAGGTTGCCTTCGGCGTCCTGGCTGATGTCGCCAAAAGTCTCGGCGCCGATCTGGGGTAGAAGAGGAATATTACTCATTGAAGATCTCCAATTTGTATGCAAAAGCATCTAAGTTCTCTTCCTTGGAACCACCAACCGCCCGCCAATATTCCGTAGGGCCTCAAATGCCCAAAATGTGTTCGGCGCTACCACGTGATTTACGCCCGTTCACACCATCTTCTAACCCATGGGTTGTATCGTAAATTGCATGGGAAAACATTGGTTGAGGGGGCAAGATTAGTGGCGCATCGATCTGAGGAAGAACACGGTGCAATGTCACCGCAGATCGGCGAAGACCCGGCGCCATCCGCAGGCGTACTGCCGCGCATTTCTACTAGTGAAATCAACATGGGCTTCCACCCGGAAGACCCCGTTGAAGAGCCACCGATGGCATCTGAGCTGCCGCTGAACACCGCGGTCAGTGCCAACGTCGCGGCGGCCGACGCCTCCGATATTGAGTGGCGTACCGGCCAGGTTCACACCACCGACGACGGTATCACCCTGATGCCAACCCGTGCCAACCCAGTGGCACGTTCACTGCTGGCAAAAATGTGGATCTCGGACACCCCTCCGACGCAGGCCTTGAACATCGTTGAGCGACTGCAAGGTACCCCGTACGCCAATCCCAAGGTCAACGATCAACAGGACGCGTCATCGCGACGCACCATGGAATTCGCCTTGGACTTAGGCGAGACCTTGATCCGTTATGGCGCCGGTGCGTTGGAAGTAGAAACCAGCATTATCGCGGTAACCGCTGCCCTGGGTCTAAGTCACCTCGATGTGGACATCACCAACCAGTCGCTGCATTTGAACTACAGCCCACCTGATGCCGAAAGCTACTCGGTATTGCGCGTGGTGCGTTCCTATACCTCCAACTACGCGGGGCTTGTACTCGTACACGAACTGGTGTCGGACATCATCGCCGGTGGAGTCTCACGTACGGCCTCGGCGAAGCGCTTGAAGGAAATTACGCGCCGTCCAAAACCCTTCCCGCGCTGGGTGGTCGCGAGTGGACGAGCCCTGTTCGCAGCAGCCTTTGTTCTCTTTATTGGCGGTTCTTGGGCCGGAGCACTGGTGGCCATGTTCTCATCGAGCCTGGTGACGCAGATTGGTCGCTATGGTTCGCGGTGGCGGGTGCCAGAATTCTTCACCATTGCCGCCTCAACGCTGGTGATTACCGGGATTGCGCTGCTGGGGCATCAATTTCATGCTCCATTGGATCCGGCGCTCGTGGTTTCTGGCGGTATCTTGCTCCTGCTACCTTCAGGCCGATTCGTTTCAGCCTTGCAAGATGCGATCAACGGGTTCCCGGTGACTGCGGTGGGACGATTGTTTTCCGCGAGCCTGATCTATGGTGCGATCCTGAGTGGAATTGCCGCCGCGTTGGTCATCTCTGATGTGCTCGGTGGTGAGGAAGTTGATGTGCATCAGATCGTGACCACGCAGTATCCAGCATGGTTGTTGGTAGTTTTGGTTGCTGTTGCCATCATCGCCGGTGCGGTAAGCGAGCAGAGTTCGGTTCGCCTGTTGCTGCCCACCGCCGGAATTGCCGTGGGTGGATACCTGATCATGTTGCTGGCGCAAAACTTGGGTCTCGGAGAACGAGCCTTGCCCGCGCTCGTTGCCACCATCATCGGCTTTGCCGCTCGTTTTGCCGCGGACAAACTGCATTCACCGCAGTTGGTTTTGGCAGCACCAGCAGTGATGTTCCTGCTTCCAGGTCTGATGATCTTCCGCGCCATGTACGGCATCGTTATCAACGTTGATGATATGTCCACCGGTCTTGTTGAGATGTTTAACGCGATGGCAATTATGCTTTCCATCGCCGGCGGTGTTGTCTTCGGCGAAACGTTGTGCCGCCCGCTGACCTCCAACGCACGTCGAGAACGGCGTCGGATTCGTCGCCGCTAGGCCAACGGTAATGACCAATCAATCGGCTCCTGTCCACTGACGGATAGCAGCCGATTGCTTTCGGAAAAGGGTTTTGAACCGAAGAATCCACGCGAGGCTGACAGCGGTGATGGGTGGGCGCTGCACAATTGCGGCAGATTATTGAGCGCGGGGGAGAACTTCTGGGCGTGCTTTCCCCACAGAATGGCAACGGGAGGAACTTCGCGTAGGTTTATTGCCTCCAGGACAGCTACAAGTATCGCTTCCCATCCAAGCTTTTGATGAGAGCCGGCTTTTCCTGCAGTTACGGAGAGAGCCTGGTTCAGCAAGAGCACCCCACGTTCTTGCCAAGGGCTCAGGTCAGGATGTGCCGCCGGTACAACGCCCAGATCGGTTTCGAGTTCTTTGTAGATGTTCCTCAGTGAGCGTGGCAGCGGTCGGACCTGAGGATTGGCCGCGAAAGCCAACCCATTGGGATGTCCAGGTGTCGGATAAGGGTCTTGACCGATGATCAGGACCTTGACCTTAGCTAAAGGCAAGGTAAGTGCGCGGAACATCACCTTAGGCTCGGGAAGTAGAACTTCACCCAGGGAAGAGCGCTCGGCAAGTTTGAGGGCAAGCTGACGAAGATTCTGATCTTGCTTTACCAGTGCCGGAACCCAATCCTGTGCGATAAAACCGTGGTCGGCCATGGATTGCGCACCGTGGAAAAATGGAAAGTCCGTTGGCTCATATATGGGGGCAACAGGTGGTGGCGGGGCATCAAACAAGGCGTCTTGCATTTCATCCATAGAAGCAATTGTGCCGTTTTTTGGCGTGCCTGTGCCCGACCACACGACGATAGCTAAACGTATTGGTTAGAATATCGATGGTATGTCTACCAACGGTGGAGTACCTGCATGACCCAAATGCGCAAGAACTGAGCCTAGGACTGAGGTGAGAACGGATGGCTGAGAACGAGTTATTGGTTGATTTTGTGATGAACCCAGATTCGGAACTTGACGAACGTTCACAACAGATCCTGAGCTTAGAAAAATTGTGGTGGAAGTATGCCGGAGCCAAGGAACAAGCGATCAGCAAGCAGTTCTCTATGTCGCCAACCAACTATTATCAGTTGCTGAACCAACTGATTGAGACGGATGCGGCCATGGCCTACGACCCGATGCTGGTTAAGCGACTGCGCAGAACACGTTCAACAAAACGTCGTGTGGGCGGTAAGGTCGGCTCGGGACGATAACCCAGCCTGCCGTGACCAGTCAGACCTCGAGCAAGGACAAGAATGACCAACTACCCGCGTGACGAATTTGATCGCGTACCGGAGTTCAACACCCGTGTGGGTTCACACCACGCGCACGGATGGGCGCAGTCCGCGGCCTCAAAGTCGACCGGCGGCAAACTGCTGTGGGTAGTGCTGACCGCCGTGATCGTGCTGGTCATCGGTGCAGCGTCCTTCATCTTTGGTCCCCAGCTTAAAGAAAGCCTTGCAGGATCGAGCACTAATGAGAGTACTCAGTCCCAAGAAGCATCGCCGAGTGAATCGGTCGAAAGCTCGCTGGAAGCATCACCGAGTGAGTCAGCATCCCCGTCAAGCACGATTGATGACGCCGAGGTTCTCTTTGGTCAAAAGATCGGTGTTTACAACGGTGCCAGTGTTGCCGGAGTCGCTAGTGCTGGTGAAGAAGCGATGACCGAAGCTGGATTCACCAACATTGTTGCCGATAACTGGACTAAGCCAGCGGGCGTTTCCGCCGTGTACTACACCTCGGAGGCCTACCGCGTTACTGCCGAAAAAGCAGCTGAGGTCCTTAATATCGAAGAAGTTCTGCAGACCAGTAACATCCCTAACCGAGTCACCGTGGTGTTGGGCACCGATGACCCGCTGGGCCTGAACGAATAATTCGTTCATAATTCGCTTCGCTCTGAGCCGATCGGCTTGCACTCGCCATGCGAGAGTGCCAATATTTGTATTAGCACTCTTACGCAGCGACTGCTAACGCCGGTCGGCCTTTGCGTTCCCTAGGGAACAAAATGGTCCCGGATAGCTCGCTGGCGGATGGAGCGTGGAAAATACCTCAGATAGCGAGAGCTGAAACGGTTGCTGGCCCGATGCCGCTCCGGAGCACTCGTCCGTCGCGGGCGCTGTCTGTCGGTTGCATTTTCGCAAAATCGTCCCGAAAGGACCGTAAGCCACTATGGCCAAGATGATTGCATTTGACGAGGAAGCACGCCGCGGACTCGAGCGCGGACTAAACACCCTCGCTGACGCGGTAAAGGTGACCCTAGGCCCACGCGGCCGCAACGTCGTTCTGGAGAAGAAGTGGGGCGCTCCTACTATCACCAACGACGGTGTGTCCATCGCTAAGGAAATCGATCTCGAAGATCCTTACGAGAAGATCGGCGCAGAGCTGGTCAAGGAAGTTGCTAAGAAGACTGACGACGTTGCCGGTGACGGTACCACCACCGCAACCGTGCTCGCACAGGCACTGGTCAAGGAAGGTCTGCGCAACGTTGCTGCAGGCGCCGACCCAATCGCACTGCGCCGCGGTATCGACAAGGCTGTAGAAGCCGTCACCGCAGAACTGTTCGACGCTGCTAAGAAGATCGAATCCAAGGAGCAGATTGCTGCTACCGCTTCGATCTCCGCAGGCGACAAGGAAATCGGTGGCCTGATCGCTGAAGCTCTCGACAAGGTCGGCGAGCAGGGCGTTATCACCGTTGAAGAGTCCAACACCTTCGGCCTTGAGCTGGAGCTGGCTGAGGGCATGCGCTTCGACAAGGGCTACATCTCCGCTTACTTCGTCACCGACACCGAGCGCCAGGAAACCGTTCTGGAGGATCCATACATCCTCATCGTGAACTCCAAGATCTCCTCGGTCAAGGACATGGTGACCCTGCTGGAGAAGGTCATGCAGTCGAACAAGTCGCTGCTGATCATCGCCGAAGACGTTGAGGGCGAAGCCCTGGCTACCCTGATCCTGAACAAGATCCGTGGCCTGTTCAAGTCCGTTGCCGTCAAGGCTCCAGGCTTCGGTGACCGTCGCAAGGCTATGCTGACCGACATCGCTATCCTGACCGGTGGCCAGGTTGTTTCCGAGGAAATCGGCCTGTCCCTGGACAACGTAGGCCTCGAAGTTCTGGGTACCGCCCGCAAGGTCGTTATCACCAAGGACGAGACCACCATCGTTGAAGGTGGCGGCGAAGCCGACGCTATCGAAGGTCGCAAGGCTCAGATCGCAGCCGAGATCAAGAACACCGATTCGGACTACGACCGCGAGAAGCTGCAGGAGCGCCACGCAAAGCTCTCCGGTGGTGTCGCTGTGCTCAAGGCCGGCGCTGCTACCGAGGTGGAGCTCAAGGAGCGCAAGCACCGCATCGAAGACGCCGTGCGTAACGCTAAGGCTGCCGTTGAAGAAGGCATCGTCGCCGGTGGTGGCGTTGCACTGATCCAGGCTGGCGCTGCAGCATTTGCCAAGCTTGAGCTGGATGGCGACGAGGCAACCGGTGCGAACATCGTTCGTGTTGGTATCGAAGCACCACTGAAGCAGATCGCACTGAACGCTGGCTTGGAACCAGGCGTTGTTGCCGACAAGGTCAAGGGTCTGGCCGCTGGCCACGGCCTGAACGCTGCCACCGGTGAATACGTTGACCTGCTGGAAGCTGGGGTGAATGACCCAGTGAAGGTGACCCGTTCGGCACTGCAGAACGCTGCGTCGATCGCTGGCCTGTTCTTGACCACCGAAGCTGTTGTTGCAGATAAGCCGGCTCCTGCTGGCGCTGCACCAGCCGGTGGCGATGACATGGGTGGCATGGGCGGAATGGGCGGCTTCTAAGCCCCACCGCTGATCTAGCACAGCACCTAGGCTGATGGCCTGGTACCTTCGGGTACCAGGCCATCAGTAGTTAACGCCGATCTTCGAGAACTAGGGCATCCAGGTACGCAAGTGTTCTAGTTCTCTACTCAGATTGTTCCGGGCAGCTGACTCCCAACGATCTCGCCCCGCCGGCGTGGTGTAAATCGTGTCCTTGGCAAGTAAAGCCGAAAGAATCTTGCTCCGCCCCTGCGCCAAAACAGGCCGCGGAAGATGCGCATACTCCTGATAGATCGCCTCAGCATAACGTTGATAGGCCGGCTCTGGGCGAGCCAAGACTTCCAAATCTGCGTCGCACAAGATCTGCCCTAGATGATCCGTTGCGCTCGGGCTGTGCCCGGCCGTCAACAACACCAGGTCACTGACCGTCCCCACCGCTTTGGCAGAAAGGACCGTGTCTAGCCGTTCCCTGGCCAGTACGGCGGACTTGAACTCATCTTCGCTGGTGCCTTCGTAAACTGCATCATGGAACCATGCCGCCAGCTGTAGCAACATACGCTCTTCAGCACTGAGTTTTTCGCCGAGGAGATCTATCGCTTCAAGAACTGAGAGTAGATGCACCCGATCATGGTAGAAACGGTGCTTCTGAGACCAGAGCTTGAGCAGCTCCTTGCCCAACTGTGGCTCGGTGGGTAAGGTGCGCGCCCACCGGCGACGCAAGATGGTGTCCAGCTTTTCGGGACGATATTTCGCCGGGATGCGCAGCCCCGAGGCTACCAGTGCACGGACCAGCTCACTGCCCGAAACTTCCTTCGCCCCGGCCTGAACTAACTGCTCATAGCGTTCTTGAGGAACATCGTAGTGGTCCTTATCAAAAGCACGAGGAGAAATTTCTTGCTGCGCGGCAAACTGATGCAGTTCTTCAAGGGAAGCATCCGAGACCAAATGGGCGAAGAGGGTGCCGTGGGCCGGCCAACGCGGCGGGTCGATCAGAATACTCATATGCTAAGACTACTGATCAACCTGCCGGTGCACAGTTCTTGGTTAGTACCGAAACAGTGAGGTGTTGACTTGTTCGACTTCTTCGTACTGCATGGAAGCATGATTCAGGGCGCTGGCGATGCTGCTCAGTGCCTCCTCGATTTGCACGTGCGTGGAACGCCATTCGGCGACGATGGACTGGAATGAAGCGGCAGCTGATCCCTGCCAGGTGCTTTGCAACTGGTCAAGATTCATTTGCATTGTCGAAACCTCGTGACGGAGTCGATCAATGGTATTCATGACTGCCTGAGACTTGACCTGCATTTCACCGGTATTAGTGGAGAACGTACTCATGGACCTGGTCCTTTCCTAGATGGCTATATCGAATACTCGATGCCACCACAGTAGAAAGTTGGTTAGGCCTGAAATGAGATCCGGAGACCGGATGTGGATAACACCTCCGCGCGAAGAGCGAAGCTTAGTCTTCGATCTCTGGTTCCGGGCGTTCGACCAATGGCACGTAAGGCAAGGAAATAGACATCGTGGCGCCACCACCGGCGGTATCAGCCAAAGCAACCGAGCCACCATGCTGCTGAACGATAGCTGCAACAATGGCCAGTCCTAGTCCTGAGCCACCAGTTTCTCGTTGGCGCGAACTGTCGGCACGGTAGAAGCGCTCAAAGATTCGTTTGGCGTCTTCGGCGGGGATACCGGGACCGTGATCTCTGATCTCAATGACCGCATCCATCGCCCCGGCAACCAGAGAACGAACCCCGACAGCGATTTCGATGGGAGTGCCTTCAGGGGTATAGCGCAGCGCATTGGTGAGCAGGTTCGCGATGACCTGACGGATTCGCGCGTCATCGCCCACGGTACTTGCTGGGCTGGGCCTCTCGGAGGTGAGCCCCACGAGCTTGACCGTACGATCCGGGGCGCGCACCTTGGTATCTTCCACCGCGTCCTGGCCTAGAACAAGCAGGTCTACCGGTTGCTTCTCCATGGGGCGCTGTTCGTCAAGACGAGCAAGCATGAGTAGGTCTTCTACCAGGCGGGCCATGCGCTTGGATTCAGCTTCAATGCGGCGCATGGCTGAATCCAACGCTTCGGGATCAGTCAGACCCCCATAACGGTAAAACTCGGAGTATCCCTGAATGGTGACCAAAGGGGTGCGCAGCTCATGCGAAGCATCCTGGATGAAACGACGCATCTTGCGTTCTGAGGCCTGCCGATCGTGGAAGGCCTTCTCGATTTGAGCCAACATGGCGTTCAGCGACCTTGATAAGCGGCCAACCTCAGTCTCGGAAGGATAATCCGTCACACGCTGGGAGAGGTCGCCAGCGGCAATCATGGAGGCGGTGCGTTCCACATTGTTCAAGGGTTGTAGCGATCGTCCGGTCAGCGCATAAGCGATCATCGACATCACCAGAGCTGCCAGTAATCCGGTGGAAAGCACCAGCACCGCGGTCTGGCGAACCGTGGTGTCCACGGTATCTAGTGGCAGGGCCAGGAAGAGGTTGAGGTTACTGCTCTCCAGGGGCACCATCATGGTTCGCCAGCCTGAAGAGGTCGGGAAGCTACCGGGAACAGTGGAGGGGACCAGGGGAGTGGTGGCCAACTGTTCGATTTGAGCAGGATTAAGCAACGGTAGGTCAGAAGCGTTGCTGGGGCTGACCCGTGAGCGTGGCATGATGTAGACGATCTTGCCGTCTTCATCACGAATATCAGCGTACGAGCTGTTCAGCCCCAAGAGGGTGGGGTCAAAGTCCCCGGACCCGTCGGTACTGCTGTTGTTATTCAGGGAATTCACGTAGGCCTTGTTCAACCCATAGGCCATCGTGGGCCACGAAGCGTTGAGCTGATCATCGATCTGATTGGTCATCGAGATCTTCAAGGTATGCGATGAACTGAGCGCGGTCGCGAAGATCGCGATGATCATCAGCCCGAGCATGACGGTGACGAGCTTTGTCCTCATGGAGGTACGGCGCCATTTGGCTCGAATCGACTTCATATACAGACTTTACAAGGCCTACTGTGTTCCTTCGTGAATTATTAGCGGCGATCCGGCGTGCGCATAAGGTAACCAACACCGCGCTTGGTCTGGATCAGGGCCGGCCATTCAGGTCGATCCACCTTGCGGCGCAAGTAAGAGATGTAGGACTCGACGATCGAAGCGTCTCCGTTGAAGTCGTACTCCCAAACATGGTCGAGGATCTGTGACTTGGACAGTACGCGGTTGGGGTTCATCATCAGGTAGCGCAGCAGCTTGAACTCGGTAGGGGAGAGGTCAATGATTTCTCCGGCGCGACGCACCTCATGGGCGTCATCATCGAGCTCAAGATCAGCGACGATGATAGTGGCGTTTTCTTCTTCTCCGCTGGCGGTACGACGCAGGACGGCGCGGATGCGTGCCACGACCTCGTCCAGGCTGAATGGTTTGGTGACGTAGTCATCGCCACCGACGGTGAGGCCAGTGACCTTGTCGCTGGTGTCATCACGTGCGGTGAGGAACAGTACCGGGAAGTGACGTCCGGCTGCACGTAGCTTGCGGGTGATGGTGAAACCATCCATGTCCGGAAGCATGACATCGAGTACTGCAAGATCTGGTTCGTCTGCTTCAACGGCGGCTAGGGCCTCGCGTCCGTTGGCAGCTGCAACAACCTCGAAGCCGGCGAAACGCAGCGACGTGGAGAGTAGTTCGCGAATATTTGGTTCGTCATCAACAACGAGAAGTTTTGCTTCAGTGGTTTTTGCACTCATGAACCCCAGTCTGCACAAGAAGTCTGGGAGTCTGCTGAATGATTGCTGATTCGGCTTCTCTAGAGGTTGCGGCGCTTGAGGATGTTACTAATGACGACAACTGCCGCGAGAACGAAGGCAACGGGCAGGCCCCACACGGCAAAAGCCATAATCACCGGCGGAATGGCGATGTGCTGGAAGTAGAGCACGAGGGTGCCGATCAGAGCAAGAGCCGAAATTACGGCAACGATGATGGCCAAACGGGAAATAATTGTTAAGGTTTTTGATGCTGTGCTCACAAGTTCTAGCTTAGCCCCGTGCCACCTTGTGCAGGACGACTTACGGATCCTGAAGCGCAAAGATGAATTCAGTGCATAAGGGATGACATAATCTAGATAGACGACTTGAAACGATTCCGTACGTTGAGTACCCGGCAAGAAGCTAAGAAGAACCCCGGCTGTGACTCCGCGGAATTGTACATATAAATATGCATGGTGCTGAGCAGGCCTCGGCCATGCATTTAGTTACAGAACGAACGAGGTAAATGATCATGCCTAGCGGCAAGGTTAAGTGGTACGAAAAGTCCAAGGGCTTCGGTTTTATTACCGCAGAAGATGGCAAGGAAATCTACGTCAACGCTGCAGCGTTGCCGGAAGGTGTTCATGACTTGCGCCCGGGGACTCGGCTCGAGTTTGGTGTTGCTGAGGGTCGCCGTGGACCCCAGGCGCTGAGTTTGCGTCTCTTGGAGCAGGCGCCATCGGTGGCCCGCGCCAAACGCAAGAAGCCTGAAGCTGAGGCAGTTCTCATTGAAGATCTCATCACGCTACTGGACAACGTTTCTAATAGCCTGCGCAAGGGGCGTTATCCTGAACAGGCATATGGTAAGAAGGTTGCTACCGTGCTTCGTGCGGTAGCCGACGATCTGGACGCATAAATAATGGCCCGTAAACCCAAGTTGGACACCATCCTCGCAGACGCAGTGGACGTGGCGCGCGACGCGCTCGCCGAAATTGCCGGTGCACAAGAAGTCGGCGAGCACCTCGGGGTTTTCGCTGAAGGTGAGCGACTTGTCACCCATCGTTTTGTCTCCCAGAAAAAGGGGTACCAGGGATGGACATGGTTCGCTACTCTTGCGCGGGTACCGCGGGCCAAGGTTAAAGACCTCACTGTTTGTGAAGTCGGTATCGTCGCTGGCGAAGATTCGCTGCTGGCTCCTGCCTGGGTTCCATGGGCTGACCGCCTTGCCAAGGAAGAGATCGAAGCTGCCCAAGCCGAAGAAAATGCTGAATCGGACGGTGCAACCGAAAACGATGATGCACAGGCTGAGGATTCCGCGGTCAATGAAGAACACAATGGTTCTTCAGATGACGCTGCGAAGACTGCGGGCACAGAAACCGAAGAATCGGAAGAAACTGAGCCTGAGGCAGCTACGCATAAATCACCGGCACGTCGTCAGGTTCGACGTCGTCGCACCGCGCAGCGCACCGCAGCCCGTCGTCGGGCAGCGCAACGTAATCGCACGCGCAAGGAAAACTAGCAGTTCAAAATCGTAGAAGTTAGAAAAACGGGCGGGGTTTCGAAGAACATCAGTTCTTCGAAACCCCCCGCTTTTGGTGAGTTAGAGCTGCTCGATCACAAAGTCGATGCACTTGAGCAGTGCTGCAACATCACTTGGATCGATGGCTACGAACGTCGCGATGCGCAACTGGTTGCGTCCCAGCTTGCGGTACGGTTCAACGTCAACCACACCATTGGCACGCAGTGCCTTAGCAATGGCTGCGGCATCTACCGAGTCATCGAAGTCCACCGTGGAAATGACGTTAGAGCGGTGAGCTGGATTCGCAACATAAGGCGAAGCGACAGCTGATGCTTCTGCCCACGCCTGAATGAGACCAGCCGATTCGGCGGTGCGGGCAGCAGCCCACTTCAGGCCACCGTTGGCGTTGATCCACTTGATCTGCGAGTCCAAGCCAACCAGAGTCGTCAGCGATGGAGTGTTGTAAGTCTGGTTCTTCAGCGAGTTATCCAGTGCGGTCTTCAAGTTCAAGAAGTCCGGGATCCAGCGGTCGGTTGCCGCGATTTCCTCAATGCGGGCGATGGCTGCTGGCGAAACGAAGGCCAGCCACAGGCCACCATCGGAAGCGAAGTTCTTCTGTGGAGCGAAGTAGTACACGTCGGTCTCGGCCAGATCCACGTCGAGGCCACCGGCCGCGCTGGTGGCGTCAATGACAATGAGAGCGTCTTCGTTGGCGCCGGCAACACGCTTAATCGGTGCCGCTGCGCCGGTCGAAGTCTCGTTGTGTGGCCATGCGTACAGATCAACGTCGGCTTCTGCTACCGGTTCTGGCACGGTACCTGGCTCGCCAACAATGATCGAGGATGCCTCAAGGAATGGGGCCTTATCGGTAGCCTTGGCAAACTTGGAACCAAACTCACCGAAAGACAGGTGCTGCGCCTTGGAACGAACCAGGCTGAAAGCTGCTGCATCCCAGAACGCGGTGGATCCACCAACGCCCAAAAGAACTTCGTAGCCTTCCGGCGCGTTGAACATTTCTTTCAGTCCGTCTTGAACTGAGGCAACTAGGTTCTTGA